>NZ_JBIVTZ010000030.1:0-71437 GCF_044756945.1 Streptomyces sp. NPDC091387
ACGGCCGCCTTACCGCCGGACGAGTGTAGGCCGACCAGCCCACCGAAAAACCTGTAGGCCAAACAGACGAACCACACCTGATTCCTGATAGACCCGCGGCGGACGGGGGCGGGCGGCGCGGGTCAGGTTGTCAATCCGCGGGGCAGGACGTGTCCTTCGTGGGCATCTTGCCCTCGACGAGGTAGCGGGTGGTGGTGTTCAGCGCGCAGGAGTTCTTACCCAGTACGTAGACGCCGTGCCCGCTGTCGTCGACGCTGACCAGCCGGGCGCGGTCGCCGAACTTCTCGCGCAGCATCTTCCCGCCCAGGTGCGGGGTCGAGGCGTCCCTGCGGTTTTGCAGGAGCAGCAGGTTGCGCGGGCCTTCGGTGTCGATCTCCACGGGCGGTTCTGCGGGGGCGTACGGCCAGAAGGCGCAGGGGGTGATGTTGGCGGTGGCGGCGCCGTACAGCGGGTAGCGTTCGCGGTCCTCGGCGACGCCTTGCCGGTAGGTGTTGACGTCCTCGGGCCACTCGGCGTCGTTACAGGTGACGGCGAGGAACACGGTGAGGGCGTTGTCGGTCGGCGACAGCGAGCCGTCCGCCGTTTCCTCGGTGGCGGCCGTCAGACCGCGGGCCGCGGCCTCGTCGCCTTCCCGCAGCATCTGCCAGGTCTGCGCCAGCTTGGGGTACTGCGTCTGCTTGAACAGGTGGCCGAATGTCAGGAGCCGGAAGAGGCTGCCGTCGATCCCCGCGACGGGGGCCTTGTCGAGTCTGCCGGCGATGGTGAGGTAGGACGCCCGGACCTGGCTGGGTGTGCGGCCCAGGCCGTAGCTGTCGTGGCGGCTGGCGGCCCACTTCGCGAAGCCCGGCAGGGTCTGCTCCATGCCGAGCGCGTAGCGGCGCATGCCGTCGCGGTCGAGGTGGGTGTCTCCGATGTTGCTGTCGAGCACGATGCGGTCGGAACGCTCGGGGAACATCGACGCGTAGGCGGCGCCGAGGGCCGTGCCGTAGGAGTAGCCCAGGTAGCTGGTTTTCTCCTCGCCGAGCGCGGCCCGGGTCCGGTCCAGGTCGCGGGCGGTGTTCGCGGTGGTGAGGTGACGCAGTAGGCCGTCGTCGTCGTTGTCCGCGCACTGCTCGGCTGCCTTCTCGGCGACCTTGGCCTGTGCGGTGACCGCGGCGTCGTTGACCGCGTAGGGCGGGATGTTGGAGTAGTAGGGGCTGTCTGTGGTGAAGCCGCAGCTGACCGGTGTGGAATGACCGATCCCGCGGGTGTCCATGCCGATCAGGTCGTAGCGGTCGGTGACGCTGCTGGGCAGGCCCTGGGCCACCAGCAGCGCGGACAGCGCGAGCCCGGATCCGCCGGGGCCGCCCGGGTTGAGCATGAGAATGCCGCGCCGCTTGTCCGGGTCGGTGGCGGCCAGCCGGGAGACGGTGAGGTCGATCTGCTCGCCGTCCGGGTGGGCGTAGTCCAGCGGTACGGGCACGGTGGCGCACTGCAGTACGGTCGGAGCGGCTTCCGCCCCGACGTCGTCGGGGCACTGGCCCCACTTCATCTGAGGCGTTTTCGTCTCCTCGGCAATGGCGGGCGCAGTGATCAGTGACGCGCCGAGGCCGATGACCGCCAGGAGGGCCAGGTTTCGGCCGACGCTGCTTTGTCGTTTCATGTCCAGTCTCCGCATATCGGTGCGTGGGGCGTGGTCGCGGCCATCCCACTCCCTGCCCCTGGGGCACGGTCAACTGATGACGGGCCGGAACCGACCGGAGTTGACCGTGCCCCAGGGGCAGGGTTTTCAATGGCCGCCGGGCACGATGCTGGAGAGGGGGCTCCTGGTGGCGTGGAGTACCCGTCGGCTGGCGGAACTCGCGGGGACGACGGCCAAGGCCGTCCGGCACTACCACGAGATCGGCCTGCTGGACGAGCCGGAACGGGCGTCCAACGGCTACAAGCGCTATGGCGTCGGCCATCTGGTGCGCCTGCTGCGTATCCGTAGACTGACCGACCTCGGCGTGGCCCTCGCAGATGTCCCCTCGGTCGAGAGCGGTGATGAGAGGGCACGGCAGATCCTCCGGGACCTGGACGCCGAACTCGCGGCGGACATCGAACGCCGGCAGCGGATGCGGCGAGAACTGGCTGCCATCATGGACAACCGGGCCGCGCTCGACATGCCCCCGGACTTCAAGACGCTCGCCGACGACCTGCCCGAAACCCAGCGGTCCCTGCTGGTGGCCTACTCCAGCATCCTCACACCCGAAGCGATGGCCGCCCTCCAAGAACAGCTTTCGGGACCTCGCGGCGACCTCGAAGCGGAGTTCGCGGCGCTCGACGAGGACGCTCCCGACGACACACGGCAGCGGCTGGCCGAGCGAATGGCACCCGAAGTCCGTCGGCAGCACCGGGCCCACCCTGCTCTGGCCGACCTCGGGCTGGCCTCGCACCGAGAAAGGGCCGTTGCGGACTCGGTCGCCGTGCACGCACTGGTCGAGTTCTACAACCGCGCCCACCTCGACGTGCTGCGACGCGTCCACAGCATCCTTGTCGAGAACGACACCGCGGGGAGCGAGAGCGACGACGCCCAGCAGTGAGGGCAGCGCCAGGCAAGCGCACACCGCATCTGTCCCGTCCGCGCAGCGTCGAGGCGCGTGCGGCAGTGGACCACACCGACTACGGTTCGCTGATGTCCAGGGGGTAGTGGCAGTGACGACGACTCTCCCGTTCACTCGTCACACCATCAGGCGCGCACTGGGCCGCACTCACCGAGTCACGAAGCGGCGCTTTGAGAGCGGTCACCGTGGGCATCCACCCCGGACAGGAGCCCGTCGAGCCGCTTCATGACGTCCACCTGGGCTGGGTTGTAGAGATCGCTGATGGCTTTGCCGATGGTGCGGGCGGTGTGCTGTCGGCCGCGCGGGGCGTCTGAAGCGAGATCGCTGAGCCCGGGATGGCGGACCCGGAGGCCTCGAACGTATGGCACGAGACGCTCGGCGAGATTCTGGCGGGTCACCTCGTCGGCATCGGCCGGAAGCTCGTTGAGTTCCAGTGCCACCGGCTGCGGCTCCTGCTGGAGCAAGTCGGCATAGGCGTCCATCCCACTGGGCCCGAGGACCGTACCGAGGACGGTGACGAAAGAGCGGTCCGGGGCAGGAAGCTCGGCGGTCTTGTCCACGGAGACGAAGCGGAGGGGCAGATCGCTCGCGGCTCGTCCGCGCAGGAGGGCGCCCACCTCCGCGCGGGCGTGTTGCAGGCGTTCGATGGTGGCGGCCAGCTCCGTGTCGAGAGCCCGCAGATCACGCGGATCGGGACCCGAATCCGGATCGTCGTCCATGCCCGCGATCTGGGGCAGGGAGAAGCCCAGAGCGGTGAGGCGCTTGATCCGGAGGAGCCGGACAAGATGACTGACGCCGTACTGCTTGTAGCCGTTGGAGCGACGCTCCGGCTCCTCGATCAGGCCGATGTGGTGGTAATGCCGTACGGCCCTGAGGCTGACGCCGGCCAGCTCCGCCATCTCCCGAGTGCTCCACGCCATGATCGAAATCTCCCCCACCGTCCGGTGCTTCGACGCGGTCACGTCGCGAGCCCCGTTGAAAACCATGACGCAACGGCAGGCTGGGGCAGCTCAGAGCGTACGAGGGTGCTGTCCGCACCCTCTTGGCGATGTGCGGAGACCACCGAGGTTCAGAGGAAGACCGGTGGCTGCGGGTACCTGAAGGGAACACGACGCCCGCTGGAGCCCACCCCCGGATCGACGGTCAGCCGCACGAACCGGTACGGCGGAAGTAGTGGTCTTCGCCCCCGGTCGGCAGGAACTTCATGGTCCGCCAGCCCAGCATTCATCGCCGAGGTCCTCGTCGTGCTGATAGCCGCGCTGGTCATTGCGTCGTCGAGGGCTCGGCGGCTGTCGACACTCATCGGTCCGGTCCGATCCGCACAAGGGCATACCCCACTCTGCTCTCGTACCCCCACTCATCGGGGGAGCCGGTGCAGAGGAGTGGTTGGTTCGGTTCACGGCCGAGTCCGGCCCCGGGCCTGGTAAGCCCGCATGTTGAAGTGTCGTGTATTCCTCGACGAGGCGGGACGAACGTCACCGTGTGTGGTCGCCCGGAGGGAACCGGCCGGGCGGGGATCCGACCCCGGCCCACCAGGAACGCCTCGCTCATAGATCTGGCCGCCGAGCTTCCCGCGCTCGTTTTCAGTGGTCTGCTCGGCCTCTGCGAACAGACCACCGCGTACT
This sequence comes from Streptomyces sp. NPDC091387, assembly GCF_044756945.1. Taxonomy (NCBI): domain Bacteria; kingdom Bacillati; phylum Actinomycetota; class Actinomycetes; order Kitasatosporales; family Streptomycetaceae; genus Streptomyces; species Streptomyces sp. NPDC091387. The sequence goes on from NZ_JBIVTZ010000030.1 coordinate 4,208, forward strand.
GGATGGCGAGAGCGGCGACGACGAAGCCCGCTATGCCGCCCGCCGGGCCCGCGGGGCGGACCACGTCTGATACATCTCCCGGTTCCGCCAGGTAAGGGACGGGGCACACGCGTGGGCGGGGGCCCTACAACAGGGCGCCGCCGGACACCTCGAGTCGCTGGGCGGTGACCCAGCGCAGGTCATCGGAGGCGAGCGCGGCAATGGCGTCGCCGATCTCCTGCGGTTCGCCGACGCGGCCGAGCGCGGTCTGCGCGCCCAGGCCCTCTCGCATCTGCGCGTCGTCCCGCATGGCGCCGCCGTTGAAGTCGGTGGCTGTCGGCCCCGGCGCGATGGCGTTGACGCGGATCTTGCGCGCCCCCAGCTCCACGGCCAAGGTTCGGCTGAGGACCTCGACCGCAGCCTTGGAGGCCGAGTAGACCGAGGTGCCGGCACTGGTGTGGCGGCTGAGGGAGGAGGAGACGTTGATGATCCGCCCCCCGTCGGCCAGCACGGGCGCAAGCGCCTGGGTGAGGAAGAACGTGCCGCGCACGTTGGTGTCCATCACCGCGTCGAAGTCGTCGACCGTGACCGCTTCCAACGGTCCGAACAGCCCGATCCCGGCATTGTTGACCAGGACATCCAGCCGGGTCGCGTCCCAGCGCTCCAGTTGCGTAGCCAGGTGGGAGACGAAAACAGGAAGGGAGGCCACATCGCTGATGTCCAGCCGCAGCGCGGCAGCCACGGCGCCGGTTTCCTGGATGTTCCTGACCGTCTCCTCGGCCTCCTGTGCGTCGCCGCGGTAGGTGACCATGACGCGCAGCCCGTGCCGGGCCAGCGCCTGGGCCGTGGCCCGGCCCAGCCCGCGATTGCCGCCGGTCACCAATGCGATCTTGCCTGATTCCATGAGTGCTTCTCCCTGCGGGAACGGAACGACGCCGACGGGGGAGTGCTCCCGCCGGCCGAATGCGAGTCGTGCGACTCGCCTCCCTGGGCACGTAACCATCCGCACGGTGGCGAGTCAAGTGACTCGCCTCGTGATGAGGCATACTGGCCACATGACCGCAGGACTCTCCGCGCACCATCAACGACTCGCTCGGCGCAAGCGCGAGGCGATCACCGCCGCGGCCACGAAGCTGTTCCTGGAGCGGGGCTATGACGGGACCTCGCTGGCGAAGATCGCGCAGGAAGCGGTCGTCTCGAAGTCCACGCTGTTCAAGCAGTTCCCCACCAAGGCGGCGCTCTTCGAGGCCATCGTCACCGAGTACTGGAAGGACGGGCCGGACCCGGCGGCGCCCGCGACGCAGCCCGGTGACCTGCGCGTCGGCCTGAGCGCGATCGGCCGCCAGTACGCCGACCTGATCGGCCGGCCCGCGATGGCGGCCCTCTTCCGCATCGTCATCGCCGAACTGCCGCGCTTCCCGGAACTGGGACGGGCCCAGTTCGAGCTGGGCAAGCTGCCCTACTTCATCTCCGTCCAGGACTACCTGGAGGCCCAGCACGCCGCGGGCACTGCGGTGGTACCGGACGCGGAGAGCGCCACCAACCAGTTCCTCGGGATGATCGCCAACTACGTCCTGTGGCCGCGGATGCTGCTCGCCGACTGGAGTCCCGCACCTGCCGACGTCGGCCACGCCGTCGACGAGGCGGTCACGACGATGCTCGCCCGCTACGGCCCTGGACCCCAACTCGACTCCGTGTAACCCGCCGCCGCGCCGCCAGGGGCCTCGCGCGACCCCACAAGCCGGCCTGGTGTCGCCTTCAGCTGCCGGGCTCCGGCCGCTACCGGGGCCGCCCGCCGAGAAGGACATCGCTCCTCGCCACCCGCCCTGCTGCTCGGCGGGTTCCCGTCAGGCTCCCGCCGGGCCCCTCGGGTGCGGATTCACCGGGTGCGTTCGTAGTGGCGACGCACTTTCTCGCGGTTGCCGCAGACGGCCATCGAGCACCAGCGGGCGCGGTTGGCGCGGCTGCGGTCGAGCAGGAACAACCGGCACTCGGTATTGGCGCAGGGGCGCAGCCGGCCGGGCATCCGTTCCTCCGCGCCGGCCCAGGCGAGGACCGCCTCGACGGCGAGCCGGGCGTGCGGGGGAAACCTGACCGCCCACTGGAGGCCGTCCGAAGTAACCTCCGGGATCCGGTGGACCCCTTCCAGTAGCGGGCCCAACGCGGCGGGCGAACAGTTTCCGCGCACCACATCCTGCAGGACGTCCCGTGCCTCGCGCAGCAGCGTCAGTTCCGCGAGGCTGCCGTCGCCGCCGTGTTCCCGTGCCCAGCGCCTGCCTGCGGCCGGGTCACCGAGCGCGTCCTGCTCCTCGCCGTTGATCAGCGGCCTGCTGTTGAGCAGGTCCAGTAGCGCGTCCATCGGGGGATCACCGTCTTTCTAACCGGATCGAATCGTTTGACAGGTTAGTCCATCCCGTGCTTGCGTAGCGAACAGCTAACCAGATCGAATGTGCAAAGGGGTTAGATGTGAGCTCGGTGCGCCACCGGACCGCCACCGTCGACGGTCATGAGATCTACTACCGCGAGGCCGGCCCCGCCGATGCCCCCGCGATCGTGCTGCTGCACGGCTACCCGACCAGTTCGTTCATGTTCCGGGAACTCATCCCGCTGCTGGCCGACGACTACCACGTCATCGCGCCGGACCACCTCGGCTTCGGCCACTCCGACGCCCCGCCCACAACGGAGTTCGACTACTCCTTCGACGCCCTCGCCGAACTCGCCTCCGGGTTGCTCGACCAGCTGGGCCTGGACCGCTACGCCCTCTACGTCCAGGACTACGGCGCCCCCATCGGATGGCGCCTCGCGCTGAAGGACCCCGAGCGGATCTCCGCCCTCGTCACCCAGAACGGCAACGGATACGAGGACGGTTTCGTCGAGTCGTTCTGGGCCGACGTCTGGGCCTACGGGGCGAATCCCGGCCCGGACACCGAACCCGCCGTCCGCGCCGCGCTGAGTCTCGAGGCCATCCGCTGGCAGTACGTGCACGGCGTGCCCGATCCGGGCGTGGTCAGTCCGGACACCTGGGAGCACGACGTCGCGCTCGTCTCCCGCGAGGGTAACGACGAGGTCCAGCTGGCACTGTTCCGGGACTACCAGAACAACCGCCCGCTCTACCCGCTGCTGCACGAATACCTGCGTACCAGCGAGGTCCCTGTGCTCGCCGTCTGGGGCCGCAATGACGAGATCTTCGGCCCGGCGGGCGCACGTGCCTTCGCCCGTGACGCGACGGACGCGGAGGTGCACCTGATCAACGGCGGCCACTTCCTGCTGGAGAGCCACCTGAACGTGGTCGCGGGCTACCTTCGCGGCTTCCTCGGGCGGGTGCTGGGGTAGACAGGGCCGGGGGCTGGGAAAGGGGCCTTCGCAGGCGACCGCGCCAGTCCCCAACCCGTCCCGGCTCGGTCGTACGGCGCTCCGGTCCCGGGCGCGGCTGGGGAGAGTGACGGCGCCCGCCCGGCGCTGGCGGGCGGGCCGCGCTCCCTGCCGGGCCCCGCACGCCCCGCTGAAGTACGGGGTCGTCAAGCGGGCACGTTCCTTCAGCCCGATCCTCGGTCGTGACGCCGAGTTGCTGGAAGCTGCCGCCGTTCTGCACGACGTCGGCTACTCCCCGTCTGTCGCCGCCACCGGCTTCACCCGCTCGACGGGGCCCGGTTCCTCCGCGACCAGGAGGGCGCCGACGAGCGGGTCGTCCGGCTCGTCGGCGCATCACTCCTGTTCACTCCTGGAGGCTGAGGAGCGGGGACTGCGGCAGGAGCTGGAGACCGAGTTTGAGTGGGAACGGCCTGAGCTGGTCGATGCACTCATCGTGTCGGAGAGGACCACCACCCCGGACGGCGGGCACACGACGCCGGCGGCCCGACTGGAAGAGATCGTGCAACGGTACGGGCCAGACACGATCGTTGGTCGCTTCATCCAGCGAGCGGCACCGGAGATCTACGCCGCCACGGAGAGAGTAAAAGGCCGAATGGCCCTTGTCTCGGCCGGCACTCAGCCGATGTAGGGCTCATTGCGTGACTCGTCCAGGGCGTGCTGGATCCGCAGGCGCACGGATGGGTGGATGATGAGTTCAGCGAGGTCCGCCGGGTCCACCCAGCGGACCTCTTTGGATTCACTGCTCGTGCGGAGGTCTCCGCCTACCGGGTGCGCTCGGAAGCAGATAGAGATCTTCGCGTAGCCGCGGCCGGTCGGCAGAGCCTGTGGAGCGCGGTTCGTAGCCCAGTGCGGGCCCAAAGTCCCAGAGGAGTCCCAGAGATGCCGCCGCACCCCACCCTGACCCGATAAATGGCAGGTCAGACGGGGTGCAGCGGCATCCGTATATCAAATGTCCCGGAACTCCTCTACGGCGTCTCTGACCTGCGCAAACGAACCCCCGAAAGATCATCTTGCACGGTCGTTGCACAAGCCGAACAGTGCAGGAGTCACGCGGCCCTGGTGTAGGCGCTCCGGACCGCGATGCGGACCTTGGAACCGGCTCCCACGACCCGGTGCACGTATTTACGCAGGGTGAACGCGGGATCGGCGTGTCCGAGGCGGTCCGCGAGCGTGTACACGTCTACCCCGCCGTTGATCATCATCGGCGCGTACAGGTGTCGGAGCGCGTGCATCATCACGTCGCGGGACTTCTCCCAGCGTCGCCCCTTCGCATCGGGCTCAAGGGCTTGATGAGGCCGGCCGCTGCCAGAGTAGGTTTCCAGCGATAGGAGTTGAACCAGTTCGACTGAATGGCGGTCTTCTCCCGGGTGTAGAAGATCAGCCGCACCGTGACCGGGTCGCCGCCTTTGCTGCCCCATGGTCGGGTCACCTCGACCGGCGGGTACTTCTGCATGTGCTCGCGCAGGCACCGCCGCAGCAGACTGCCGCTCACGTGGTTCTTCCTGCCTGTTCCGAGCCGTTCCGGAGTACCCATGCGTCGAACCACTGCCCATGCTGCAGAAGCCGCCAGTGGCGCGGGGGCCGTCGTCCGTTGATGAGTGCTGAGGAACTGGCCGACTTCCTGGGCGTACCGGTGAACACGGTCTACATATGGAATCACCGACACCACGGTCCGCGAGCCCACAAGGTCGGCCGCTATTTGCGCTACCGCTGGCCGGAGGTGGAGGTATGGCTGGAAGCTCAGGCGGTGGATCGCACGATTTGAGTGGCCGAGTGCGACTGGTGCATTTGTGCCAGCAGGGCGACAGCCGTCCCCGGCGTACAGCCCGATTCGTCTGCCGCCACCAGCGGTTTTGCCCGGCGGTGCGGACGCCGCGGAGCCCGGCCGGTCTGCGGCTTGCGCCCCCTCACCGTTGCCGTACAGCGCGTGACCTGCCGCCAGCCCCTCGCAGGCACCAGTCGGACAACCGCGCGACGCTGCCGTCCACATGTGCGTTCTCGTCTGTCACGGCGGCTGTGCGGAAGAAGCGGACTTCACGGAAGTTCAGTTCCATGGCCCGCACGAGGCTGTGCAGGCCGAGCCCTTCGACCAGCCACGTCCGGGCGTCGTCGCTGTCGGGCCCGGCCGGTACCAGGCCGTGCTCGGCGAGTAGGTCCATCTTGCTGATGGACACCGCCAGTCGGGAGCGCCGCAGTGGGGCGCCCATCGCGGCCACGGCCTGGACCGACCGGGCGAAGACCTCCTCGGGATCGACCGTGGAGCCCAGGGTGCGGTCCAGAAGGGGGCCGGGCGAAGGGTCCAGCCGGGTCCAGAACGACTTGACCGCCATCGGGTCGAGGACGAAGACAAAGGTGCGCGCGGCCTGCGCGTAGCGCAGCGCGTCGGTTTCGTCGCGGTCGACGAACCGCTCGCCGGCCGTGTCGAAGAGGTGGACCAGCCGCTGGGAACGGCCGCCGCCGAGGACGAACGAGTGCGCCCTCGGCAGCGTCTTCTGGGTGGCGCGAGTGTGTCCGCGTATCCACAACACTTCCCGCAGCACCGCGTAGTTGGCGTCCGACTCGTCGTCCGCGAGGGTGATCGCCGGTCCGCCGTTCGCCGCCGCGCGCTCCAGGGACAGCAGCATGGCCGCCATCAGCCGTGTCTTGCCCGCCGCCTGTCCGCCGATCAGCGGTATCACTACCTCGGGCATGTGGCCGCCGGCCACGTTCATCGGCTTCCCGCAGTGCGGGTGGCCGCAGTACCCCTGAAGCCGCGCTTTCCGGTCCATCAGCATCAGCAGGGTCGGCATGCGCCGGCCGCACTCGCAGCGGCGCCGGAAGAGGCCGTACGTCCCGGGGCGGATGTCCGCGTGTCGTCGACGGCAGGTGGGGCTCGGGCAGTCGTACGCCGGGTACCGCACGCGTTCGAAACAATGCGGGCAGATCATTCCCGAGCCGAGCCGCTTCGTCCACAACGCCACCCGGTCGGTGGCCCGCAGAGCGGCCGCGAGGAGCCGGGTCCCGCCCGTCAGTAGAGCCAGGAGGAGGGCGTGCAGCACAAGCGCCAGGCCGAGCAGCGGAAGGGCCGCCACCAGGCCCGCGCAGAGTCCCAGGTACAACGTCAGACCGTACGGCACGGTGAAGGCCCGGTGCCGCGCCGGCGCGACGAACTGGCGCGAGGTCACGGCACCGAAGGAGTCCCCGACCGTTCTGGCGTACGACCGTCCCTCCAGGGTGATGAGCTGGCGCAGGTCGCGGAGGGCCGGACCGTAGAAGTAGTTGCGGTACGCCTTGACCGCCTCGTCCTGGGGCCGGTACGGCGGAAGGGTCCGGAACTCGGGGGTGCGCCGGTGCACGACGCCGACCAGTGTGCGCCCGTATCCGGAGAGTACCTGCATCATCAGTGCGAGGCCCCGCAGAGCGGCGATGAACGGAACGAAGGGCAGAAACAGCCCGATCCCGAAAAGGAAGAGCACTGGGACGAGAACGAAGGCAACGATCTCAGTCACGGCGTATTACCGGTCCTTCTTCTTAGGGAAGTTGTCGGGTGCGGTCGTGCCTGTTTTCAGCGTCTCGGGTCTCTGCCGACGGGGAAGATCCTCCGCTGCGGCTGCGGCTGCGGCTGCGGCTGCGGCCCGACGGCCGAAGAGCGGAAACCTGCGCGGCGCGTCACGCGCCGCGCGCTGCCGCCGGACCCCGGCCCTCTCGGCGTATCGGTCGGCGAGGTCGGCGCAGTGGGGACGCACTGCCTCCTCCAGCCTGCTCAAATCGGCCGCGCTCCAGTGCCGGTACGGGTGGGAGCGGATCGTGATCACCATCTCCTCCTGGGCCTGGGAGACCGGGACTCCGCCGTGCAGAGTGGCGACGGCGGCGACATGCCCGAGCAGAACGTCGTCGATCCGCTCGCCGCTCCCCACCCTGCGGTCCACGTCCGCGAGGTACAGGCTGAGGTCGCGGTGGCCCAGCTTCCCCAGCAGTCCGCGCAGTCGCCCGGTGTCGGCGGGCAGGCCCGGCAGGGCGGGGACCATGCGGAGGCGCTTGAGCGCCCTCGGTGCCGCCCAGGTGCCGGCCTCCGGAATCGCGAACGCGTCGACGAGATCGCCGGCCTCCCGGGCATCGCGGAGGGAGTCCAGGAGGCCGAGCGTGATCCGTACTCGGTCCCGGGCGCTCGGGGAGAGCCAGCCGGAGCGGCCCGGGGCGGCGAGCAGCCCGCATAGGTGGAGGCAGTTCTCCAGCGCCTCCTCGTCCTCGACCTCCTGGTTCAGCGCGCGGTCGAACCACTCGCCCACCGCCGCGTCCACCGGCGTCGAGACCCGCAGCTCACGGGCGATCCAGGCCGCTTCCCGGTGGGTCCAGGTCCGTGAGGGCTGTCGCCACAGACCGCGGAGCAGTTCCTCGTCCGGCGACGCGCGCTGCCGGATCCTCAAGATCTTGATCATGATGGGCACCGTGTTCGCAGGGTCGCGCTCGGCCCTTGCCCGCAGATGGTGTTCCAGAAGCAGGGGGCGGCCCGTCAGGTCGCTTTCGCGCAGGAGGTCGGCGGGGAACTGCGAGAGCAGTTGTTCCTGGCCGACGCGATCCCGGAGTGCCTCCTCGACCACCGAGGCCAGGGAATCCCTCATACGCGGCAGCTCGCGCAGGAGTTCGGCCACCTCGTGCCGGAACCCGGGGGCGGGCGCGGCGGAGCCGAGCAGCGTGCGGGCCAGGACGAGTGTCTCGCGCACCATGACCTCCGGTGGCACCGGGAGCCGGGCGCCGAGGGCCCACAGCAGCAGACGTGTCCGCTCGCGGGCGGTCCGTACCTCCGTCAGAAGCCGTTCCCACAGGACGGTGGCCCGCTCGCGTGCCGGCGGGTCGGTGATCGGCTCGGGTTCGAGGGCGTCGGCGTTGGCGTCGATGTAGGCCCGCATACGCGACCCCTGCAGTTTCCCCTCGATCTCCTGGTGGACCGCCTCATCACCGCCGGCCTTCGCGGCCGCGCTGAGCACGATCAGCCGGCGGTCGTCCAGGTCTCGATGCTCGCGGTGGATGTCCGCCGCCACGGCTGCCCGGCGTGCCCCCAGGTGGTCGGCCCCGGCCAGCCAGTCGATCACCGCATCGGCGTCGGCCGTTGTGAGCGCCATGCCGCCCGAGGCGGCCGCCGCGGCGACCGGCGCGTGCCACTCCTCCGGCGCCTTCTCCCCGCCCCGGGCGTAGTCCGCCGTCCAGGACCAGACGGGGCGGATGGAACCCGCGCCGATACGGGTGAGGAGATGGACCGCGGCGCTGACGGGCACCTCGGGGAAGACACCGCGCGCGAAGTCGAAGACGGTGTAGGCCGCCTCGTCATCCGGCCCGAAGGCGAGTTGCGCCTCCGGTACGGTGCCGATCAGGTGCAACCGGCTGCGGGCGGGGCGCAGCACGTAGGTGGCGAAGGAGAGCCCACGGGCGAGCGGGGGCGGCAGCAGGTACGAGACCGCCGCGAACCAGTGCGCGATCCGCTCGGTCGTACGCTCGATCACCACCACCGAGCCGTGTTCGCCGAGCGCGGCGAACACTGCGGACAGCAGGTCCGGCAGCCGGGCCGCGTGGGGGTGGCCACGCAGGAACTCGCTCACCGCGCGGGCGTCGAGCGGGCCGGGCGCGGGCGCCGTCAGCTCCAGGATGTCCGTGCTCGGTGACACCGTGCTGGTCCACACCGGAGAGTTCCATAGTTCGATCCCGAGCATCCCGCCCCCGGCCGCGGGGAAGTCCTCGCTGTGCAGTGCGTGGGCGAAGTAGTTGCCGAAGCGACGAGCCGAGTCCCGGCCCACGTACCGTACGCACAGTGCGGTGGCGCTGCGCCCCTGCGGGTCGTAGGGCCGGTAGCAGAGGTTGACCGGGCACCGCTCCAGCAGCTCCGGTGTGTCCGACTCCATCAGGGACCGCGGCGGCTCGTACCCGGCCAGGGCCTCGACGGCCTGTCGGGTCTCGACGGTGACGCCCGCACTGACGGCGTTGAACTGGAACCCCGAGAAGCGACTGAGCCCGTGCTCGCAGGAGGTGTAGTAGAGCTGCTGAAAGCCGGTCACCCGCGGCCCTCCTTGGGCACCGAACCGAATTCGCTCAGCAGCCACAGCAACGGGTCGGCCACCCGGTAGGGTTGGATACCGGTGGCGGCGACCCTGGCTTCGGGCGTGGGGTTGCGGCCGAGGGCCGACACGCCGAAGTACCGGTAGCGGGTGTAGTGGATGTCCAGGAGCTGGTCGATCGGCACGCCGTCCCAGTCCTTGAGGAGCCGGCGAACCTCCTCGTGGACGCTGAGGCTGTCGTTCACGTCGAAGCGACCCGTCAGGGGCGCGTGGTCGCGCAGGGGACTTCCGGGATCGAGATGGTGCCAGAAGGCGTCGATCTTCGAGAAGACGACGGCGATCGGGGTGTCGATCCGCCTCGCGGGCCGACTGGCACGGGCGGCCAGCAGCATCGTGGTCACCCGGGAAAGGACGTTGCCGGGCGGGTCCAGTGCTTCCGAGCCCGGCAACAGCGTGCCGGGCAGGGCGTTGCCGCGGGCGCCCGGCATCTGGAGGGGATCCAGCAGCAGCACTATGCCGTCGGCTCCGGCCAGGTAGCGGGTGTTCAGCTCGATGTTCTCCTGGGAGCTGAAGTCCTCGCCGGCGGTGTCGAAGAAGGACAGGACGGTGTGCTGCGGGCGTTCACCGAGCAGGGTGCGCCGACGCATGCCGAACCGGAAGACCAGCGGGTCCACCCGGTTGAGAGTGGTGGAGGCGGGCGAGGTGGGCGGGAACATCTGGTTGTCCTGGTAGAGACGTTCCTCGTAGTCGGAACTGAAGCGCTGCATCGTCGCGTCGTCCGAGCCCATCAGGGACGCCCCGAACGCCTCACCGACCCGGTGGCGGACCTCGTGGAGCAGCACCGTCATATAGACGGTCTTGCCGGACGCCTTCGGCCCGACCATGGCGATCAGGCGGTTGTCCACCATGCCGAACTGGACGGGCAACGCCGAGTGGCACAGCGGGCAGATCCGGTAGTTGGTTCCCCCATCGCAGTCCGCGCAGATCGCCGAGGACTTCCGGCCGTCTGCGGCGAAGACCGGGCCGAGGTCGTGGCTGCGGCGCGGTCCCTTCCGCTGGTCGAGCACCTGGTCGCGGCTGCGCGGGCACTGCTTGCCCGCTTTGCTGAGACGGGCGTTGCAGCGGAAGAGAATCTCTCTCGCGGTGAAGCTCTCGTAGCAGTAGGGGCAGATGAGCTGTTTGGCCATCAGGTGACTCGCAATCTGTGCAGCGCCGACGGGCGGATCTCGATGCCGGAGTCGGTGGCCGCGTCCGCGTCCGCTGGGAAGCAGACCAGCCAGGACGCACCGCGGGTGACGGGTAGAGGGAACTCCACGGTCACGGGGGTGCCGGCGGACAGCCGCTGCGCGGGCACTTCGTGCAGGACGGTGCCCTCGGCCGTGCTGGTGGGGCGGAAGCGTCCGAGACTGTGGACGATACGGAGCCCGGGCAGCCGACAGCCGGACTCGGAGGTGAACGTGACCGAAGCCACCCGGCCCTTGAGGCGGCGGCGCACGCTCGGCTCGTACACGACGACCATCGGGGCGGCCGGGACGAGCAGCGGGGACGTGTTCTCGGCGAACTCGCCGAGCTCGGGGACCAATGCCTCCACAGTGAGCAGGACAGCCCCGGGGCCGACGGCCAGTTCGAACCCTCCGTCGTGCTCGTACACCCGGCGGCGGCACACCACGTCCCCGTCACCGGTCGCGTCGGTGCTTCCCTCTCGGGACCAGCGCACCCGCGCGCTCAGGGCTCCGTCGGGCCACGCCCACAGCACGAGGAGGTGACTCCCGCGCCGGATGGCCTGGAGCTGGTCCACGGGAACCGCGAACCGGGGCCGCGGATCGACGAACGACGCCGCCGGAGCCTCCCCTGCGGCGTCGTGCGGATAGCTGACCGGAGTGGCCCGCGGCGTGAACGTGTCCTCGGCGCAGGGCATGGAGCATGTGCGGGCGGCGCTCGGCCGGGGTGTCTCCGGCGGCTGCGCGCGTCCTGGGACGGTGGCGTCAGCGTGTCCGGTGGGTGGGGGCTGGGTGGAATCGGGCTCCGCAGGGGCATCGGGCTCCGGGGGGAATCCGGGCCCGGGCGGCCCTGCCGATTCGGGGGGCGGCTCATGGGCCTCCTGTTGCCCGGCACGCCCGGCTCCCGGCGCATCCGGGACGGCCGTCGCGCCGCGTTGCCACGAGCGCGGGACGGGGTCCTCCGGCAGGGGGCGTCCGGCCCGGGGCTCCGGATCCTGCACGGCGTCGGCGGACACGGGGTCCTGGCGGGCGTCGAAGGCATCCGGGCCTACGGGGCGCGGGGCCGGCGTGCTGAGGTGCGGGGTCCGAGCGCGCGGGTACCCGGAGCCCGCGCCGGGGTACCATGCCTCCGCCCGCTCCGGCTCGGCGGTGGGCTGAGAGACCACGCGCAGCACACCGAAGTCGTCCAGCGCCAGCAGACCGAGCACGACAGCGAGTTCGGGGCGGTCGCGGCGCACCGTCAGGCCCCGCGCGGCCGGGAGGGCCTCGATCTCGCCCCGCAGTCCGGGCACGGCGCACATGCCGCCCGCCAGCAGCACGGTGTCCACGGCCAGTCGTGCGGAGGCGAGTTGCTCTGCGACGGCGGCGAGCGTGCGCTTCCGCAGCGGCGCGACTGCCCGCTCGAAGCCGGACCGGTCGAGGGTCAGAGAGTGCCGGCCGCCCGACGTGTCCACGACTTCAGTCACGTTGTCCCCGTCGCCGTACGCCCGCCTGAGGCCCTCCGCCGCCCGGAGCGGGTCCGCACCGTCCGGCAGGCGTCCGGCGAGACCGACGGCGACCGCAGCGTCCCAGTCACTGCCGCCGATGGGAAGGCTGCGTCCGCGGACCATGCGCACGGTGAGGTCGGGGGCGATGGACAGAACGCTCAGGTCCAGCGTCGTCGCCCCCTGGTCGCAGACCAGGACCGTATGGTCCACCCCCTCCGCGACGGCCCCGTAGTGCAGGGCCACGGCCACGGGGTCGGGCACCGCGCGCCCCACCCTGAGGCCGGCGCGCTCCACCGCGTACCTCAGCTCGTCCTTCTGCCCACCCGATGCCGGAAGTCCGATGAAGGCCGTGCCGTCCGGCTCCACCCCGTGGGCGTCCGTCGCCGCCCCGATCACCTGGGGCAGCGCCCGGCCTGGGTCAAGCACCCCGTCCACGCCGACGAGCCCGGTCGTGGTCACCTCCTGCACACCGTCGGGGCCGACCCTCGCGATGCGCCCGAAACGGTGACCCAGGTCGATGGCGATCATGCCTCCGCTCTCCTTTCGTCCTCGAACGGTGCCGAGCCGTCGACGGTTACCCACGCGGCGCCGTCGGCACCGACGCCGACCCGGATCCGGCTGCCGGGCTCAGGGCGGTGCGCTAGCAGATGACCGACGACGGCCGATCGCACCAGTTCCAGTTCATTGCGGATCTGCCGCCCGCCGTATGCCTGGTGCTCGGGGTCCGACATCCGCTTCGTGATCCACGGGTGCAGGGTGTCTGTGTCGGGCACCAACTCCACGCGGTGGCGTTCGTGGACGGACTCCGCCAACTGCCGCAGCAGCCGCTCGGCGATCCTGACGACGTGCTCGTCGCGCAGCATGTCGAAGACCACTACTCCGGGCTTGAGTCGGCCGTAGATCTCCGGTCTGCCGATCTCGCGGAACTTCTCCTCCACCGCCCGCGTGAAATGCGTCTCCAGCCGGGGATACAAAAGTTCTTCGTCGCTCTCCTCCAGAAGGTTCTGGACCTGCTCCGCGCCCGTGTTGGAGGTGAAAATGATCAAGCACTGGGAGAAGTAGGCCGTCTGGCCGCGCCCATCGGTGAGGCGGCCGTCCTCCAGGATCTGCAGGAACTTGTCCAGCACCTTGGGGTGGGCCTTCTCGATCTCGTCGAAGAGCAGCACGCTGAACGGCCGTTCCTGGACCCGGCGCGTCAGTTCGCCGCCCTGCTCGTGGCCGATGAAGCCCGGTGGCGCGCCGGCCAAGCGCTCGGCGGCGTGCTCCTGCTGGTACTCGCTCATGTCGAAGCGGGCGTAGGCGCTCTGGTCTCCGAACATCAACTCGGCCACTGCCTTAGCGAGTTCGGTCTTTCCTACGCCGGTGGGTCCGACGAAGAAGAAGGCGCCGCGCGGTCGGGCGGTACCCGAACTGCCGAAGTCGACGCCCACGAAGGCGGACTGGAGCGCCGAGGCGACGGCGTTTACCGCCGTGGACTGGCCGACCACCCGGGCGCCGAGAGCCCTGGCGGCACCCGCGACGGTGGCCCGGTCGAGCTGGGTCCACGGGTCGACGCTCACGTTGAGCCGGTGGACTTCCATCAGCTTTTCCGGTTTCTGCAGGGGAGCGTCGCGCAGCCAGGAGGTCCGGGCCAAGGCCTCGATGTCCCAGGCCGCCATGCCGTCGGTGGATCCCACGAGCGCCTCCAGATCGGCGTGTGTGGCGTCCTGCGCCCCCCTGAAGTGTCGCAGCAGCCAAGTGAGCCAGAGACGCCGCTCGTTGGGGTCGGGCGGGCTGATGTGCAGTGCGGCGATCCTCGGGTCCTCCAGGTGGAACCAACTGGGCAGCCGTCCGACGTCACCCACCGCGCACAGCACCGCGTTGCGCGCATGTGGGGCCGGGCCGACGGCGCTCCTCGGGGTCACGGCGTCCGTCATCGCGGCGCGTAGCCTCAGATAGCCCAGATGCGATTCGGGCTGTCCCGGCGGCAGGTGGTGGTCGACGTCCTCGAAGACGAAGGCGGTGGCCGCGTCGGGCGAGGACACCAGGCGGTGCACGGTGGCGACGACGTCCTCGAAGGCGCGGGGTGTGCCCGCCCGCCTCGGCGCCAGCAGGCGCTCCCGGCTCCTCTCCTGCTCCCGGATCCTTTCCCGCCCACCGCCGCGTGCCGTGCCGGCGTCCACGTCCGGCGAACCGTCGGGCTGCGCTGGTAAGCGCCCGTCGTCCTGCGGCGCGTGCGGCCCCGCACCGTCCGTCTCGGTACCGGCTGCCGCGGACGTTCCGGCCGGCCCGGACGGGCGCGCCTCGCGCAGCTCTTCGAAGCGCCGTCCGTCACCCGGCAGCGGAAAGGTGAGCCCGCCCACCGGGTCCCACCAGCCGACGACCTCCGCTCCGCGCATCCGCAGCAGTCCGGCGATCACCTCGCGGAAGGTGGCGGGCCGGTCGGCCAGCCACCACCGGTCCCTGATCTGCCCGTTCAGGATCACCTGGCGACCCCGTCCGAGCTCCCAGCCGAGGGACACCGCCCACAGCGGCATCATGGCGTCCGCGGTGGCCGGACTCCCGCCGCCGTCGGGTGCGCCTCCGCGGTCCCGGTACGGGGGGCGGCCCGGTCCGGCGCCGCCGTTCTCCCGCTTCGCCCAGTCCATCGTGGTCACCGGGTCCACCTCCAGTCCTGAGCGGCCTGGGGCCGTCCGTCCGGCCGACGCGGCTTGCCCTGCCAGGTGATCTGTCCGGGTACGAACCCGTGCCCTTCGACGATCGCCTCGTGCACCCGCTCCAAGAGGTCCTCCGTGCGGTCGCACCGAGCGCCCTCGGGATCCGGCCGGAAGGTGATATCGGGTTCGCCGTCGATCTGGTAGACGAGGACGGGGGCGCCCCCGTCCTCCGTGGTGATCGTGGTCCGGTAGGTCGATCCGCTCGGACGCTCGAAGCTGAGCAGCAGATCTCCGGCCCGCTGCTCTCCGCCTGTGAAGGCGAAGCCCTCGCCGATCATGGCGTCCTGCAGGGCCTGCGCCAGGTCCATGCGGCGCTTGTCCGCCACATGCATCTCGTCCAGCAGCACTTCGGTGCCGGCGAGCAGGTCCTCCAGCGCCGCGACCGCCGTCAGCGCCTCTGCCGCCGCCCCCGCCGCGAGCGGGGTGGTGACGGCGCTGAGCGCTGCCTCCATCCGCTCGGCGAGTTCGGGGCCGTCGAGCGCTCTCGCCTCGGCCGCTGCTTCCCTCACCGCTCCCGCCACCACGCCGAGCCGGTCCCTCGCCTCGGTGAGCTCTGCGGCCAGGAGCTCCTGTCCGACTTCCAGTGCCGCCTGTCGCGCAGCCTCCTGCTCCGCGGCGCGTTCCTCCTCCAGCCGCCGGACCTCCCGTACCCGCTCCGCCTCGCGCCGCCTCTCGGCGGCCCGGTCCTCGGCGGTCGCGGCGAACCGTACGAGTGCGTGCTCCGCGGTTCCGAGCAGCGCCTGGAACCTGGTCTCCGCACCCGGTCCGGCCGAGGCACGCAGCTCGTCGAGGAGGTCGCGGCAGCGCCGGTGCCCCTGCGGATCCTGTTCCCCGGCTTCCTGTCCGAGCCGGGCAAGCCGTTCCTCCAGGCCGGCCAGAACCGCTCCGTGGCCGGCGCTGCGGACGGTGGAGTCCCACTCATGGCCGAGCAGGACCACCCGGCCGCGCAGCTCCTCGATCGCCCCGCCGAGATCCTCGGTCATGCCGGCGCGGCTCAGCAGAAGGTCCAGCCGATGCCGCAGTTCCCGGACCTCGGAGTCCTCCGCGCGGACCCGGTCGAGCAGTTCGCGTACCCCGGTCAACCCACGCACGTCGGCGTCGGCCTGATCCTGACGCAACTTGGCAGCGTGGGAACGCTGTTGCTCCTCCCGCTGATGGTCCAGCCGCGCTCTCCTGCGCTCGGCGCCCGCCCTGGCCAGCTCCCGGCGCGCTGCCACTTCCCGGGCCTGCTCGGCAGCTCGCCGGGCCCGTTCCTCGGCGCGCTCCGCCTCCCGCCGCCGACGCGCCGCCTCGCGGGCTCGGCGCCGCTCCGCTTCGATCCGCGCGTAGGCCGGGGCGACGGTGACAGCGCTGTACTTCGGTGATCCGCTCATGCTTTCCTCCGTACCTCGGCGCGCAGGACGAAGCCCCGTGCCGCCAGTCGTTCCTCGAATGCCTCCCGGAAGCCGGGGGTCGGCGGCACCCCCGCCCAGGACAGTGATCCGTCAGCCGCCACGGACAGTTCGACGCCCGCGCTGGTGTCCGGCACGGTATCCAGGTGGTCGTGGCGTCCGGTGAGCGCGATGACGCGCTGGTTGGACGAGCCGCGCCAGCGTAGTCCGTGCCGCGCGGACGCCACGTACGGACCGTCGACGAGCAGGTCGAGGCGGCGCAGTAGCGCGCGTCGGTCCGGGTCGCCACGCAGCAGGGCCTCGTACCGGAATCCGGAGTATGCCATCGCGCTGAAATCCGGACGCCGTTCCCGGACGGCGTCGATCAGCGAGGCCAGTGGCCCCGCCTGGGCGAAGGGCTCGCCGCCGGAGAGGGTCACTCCCTTGACGTCGGTCAACCCACAGAGCCAGTCTGCGAGTTGTTCCACGGTGTGTTCGTTGCCCCCTTCGAAGGGCAGTGTCTCCGCCGCCACGCAGCCCCGGCAGCGCAGCGGGCAGCCCTGCACCCAGATCACGGCTCTGACCCCCGGCCCCAGGACGGTGCAGCGGTCGAGCGTCCGCGCCAGCGAGAGCCGTCTCATCTCCGTCATGCGGTGTCGTCCTCCGTGTCCTTCCCGTCGCTCGCGTCCGTGAGGTTCGGCGTCGCGCCGTCGGTACGCCGCGGCGGGTCCGGAGCGGCGAGCGGCGTACAGTTGTCCGCCCCGCGCTCGGCGAGGTCGCACCAGGGGCACCAGGGGCGCTCCGCCGTATGTACGTGTAAGACGTCCTTTCGGCAGGTCCGCAGCCGGGCCGGGTCCGACTCCGTGGCCAGTGCCTCGGCCCAGACCGACGCGGCGGGCCGGACCCCGCCGAACGCGGCCCGGAAGAGGGCGGTGAGGCGCCTCGGGAGCAAGTCGACGGGTGGCGCGGAACGAGGCAGGACCACCGAGGTGCGGTCGAGCAGGCGGCACCTGCTGTGCAGGACGTTGTCGTCGTACGAGAGGTAGTCGCCGCCCGTCCCGGGGTGCCCGGCGAACGGGTGGAGCCCGCACATCAGCAACTGGTGGACCAGGACCGCGAGGACGAAGTCGTCGGACGCCCGGTCGGGCGCGGTGCCGGCGGGGGCCTCGATCCGCTCCGGTGCCGTGTGGCCCGGGCTGCTCATCCGTCCGGGGAAGAGCTCGCCCCCGTCGGTGAACTGCCAAGAGTCCACGTCGGCGATGCCCACCCTGCCGCGCGCGTCGACCCAGAGATTGTCCGGTTTCAGGTCACCCACCACGTAGCCCTCGGCGTGCAGATCCGCGAGGAGACGTGCGAGCGAAAGGGAGGCCGCGAGCGCGGTGGCCCACGTCGATCCCGGGAAGAAGGTGCGGCGGGCCTGCGGGGTCAGCAGACGTGTGAACGGCTGGTGGGTGTGGCGCATGTCGGTCATCAAATAGCCGTCCATTCCGTCGCGGCCAGGGCCGCCGGCCCGGACTGGGGCCATCGGCCAGGCGACCCGGGTGGGTGTCGCGGAAAGGACCCGGACGGCGCGCGGTAGGCGGCGGCGGCGCACCAGCCGGACGACGCGGCGCCGGTAGGCGGCGGGGTCGGGCGGGTCGAGGGCGAGCTTGACCACCAGCGGCCGGGCGTCGTCCACCAGGTAGACGACCCCCTCCGAGCCGCTGCCGACCTGCTGTGTGAGGTGCCATGTGCGTCCGCTGTCGGAAACCGCCGTGAGGGCCACCGTCACCCGCCGTCCGTCAGGGCGCACAGCACGGTCAGGTCGTCGCCGGACCGTGCCGCCTCCGGCCTGGATAGCAGGGCGTGCAGGGGTGCGGCGTCACCGCCGTTGGCGCGCAGCGTCGCCGCCAGCCCGCAGAAGAACCGTTCGGAGGGCAAGGGCCCTGCCTCGGACGGGAGTTGGCGTACGGAGGGATGGTCGAGGGTCAGGGGGGCGCAGCCGTCGGTGGCGAGCACGACACCGCTCAGCTGCGGTTCCCAGACCACGAACGACCGGATCCGTAGAGCAGCCCCGGGCGAAGAGAGGAAGACCGTCTCCGCCGCGCCGGGAGGGGGCGGAGGCAGGACCAGGTGGCACCGTTCACGTGCCTCGCGAGCCGGAGCGGAGCCGACGGGCTCGTGGGTCAGTAACGTCCCGAAGCAGTCGCCCACCGCAAGGAAGGCCACCCAGGGTGGCCGTACGACCGCCGCGGCCAGCGTGGCGGCGAGGGCGCGGGCCTCCTCCGGCACGCATGGTTCGTCCGTCGACAACATGCCTTCAACGGCTCGCTGGTAGTCCCTCACCACCCTTGCGCCGGCCTGGGCCGTCCACTCCATCCAGGCCTCCGGACCGTCCCCCGCGTCCGGTATGTCCTCTGCCAGGGCGCGGCAGGCCGCGTCCACGGCGATGTGCGCGCCGAGCGCGCTGCGCTTCTGGCCGCCGGCGCCGTCCGCGACCGCCAGCACCGCCGACGTGCCCAGGTCGACCGCCCTGAAGGCGTCCTGGCAGCCCTGGCCGCGGGCCAGGTGCGCGGTCCCCTGGACGACGGCCCCGGCCACGATCACCGGTGCCTGTCCTCAAGCTGCCGCAGGCGTCGTTGCCACTGCACGAGCTGGTCCGTCTGGCTCTGGATCTCGTCGACGGCCTGGAGCGGGCCGGACACGTCGGAGCTCCTGAAGAGTATGTCGAGGATCTGCTCGAAACTCATGTCCTCGAGCATGTACGTCCCCCTGGGGGCCAGGACCTCCAGCAGCTCCAGATCAGCACCGTGTACCCCGATCGCCTGGAGCACGCACTCGCCCCGCTCCCCGCCCCGGCGCACCCTCTCCGCCGTACCGGCCAGGGCGGCCGGCGCCATCGGCTCCCCGGCGCCGTCGCTCGGCGCCCCGTCCGTCAGTACCCACAGGAACGGCCTGCGCACCTGGACGTGCCGTGCCTGGAGCGTCCTGTAGCGCTCCTGGGCCAGGTCGAGCCCGGTCTCGACGGCCTCCGTCATCCGGGTGAGCCCGAACGCCTCCAGCCGGGGTGGGCGCACCTCGTCCACCGGCACGAACAGCCGGTCCGGCGGGGCTTCGCCGACCGGGACCAGTCGCTTCCGGTCCGGGTCGTAGACCCGCACCCGTGAGTCGAAGGTGATCAGGCACACTTCCACCCGCGCTCTCAGCCTCGGCTCCGTCCGTACTCCTTCGAACCAGCCGGCCAGTGCCTCGCTGAGCTCGCGTATCCGGGGGTTGTCGGCCGGGCTTCCCATGGAGGCCGAGGTATCGAGGAGCAGGACCACGGGCTGCCGCTCGTCGTAGCCCTCCGCCAGTCCGAAGCCGGGCTCACTCATCGCCGCACGCCCCGCCCCGGTCCAGGCGGGCCGCCTCCGACGCGTGGGCGAGGAGCTGGTTCCGCGCGGCGTCGTGGCGCACGACGACCTCCGTGCCCGGCACCATCCCCGGTGCGTCCATCGACATCCGCAGCAGCACCCCTTCGACCAAGACGTACGCGTCGGGTGCCGGCCAGGTGACGACCCGGCCAGCGGCCCCGTGGCCCCACTTCTCCATTCCGCGGCTCATGCGCCCACACCGGTGCCGCGACAGCCGAGGTTTGCCCCGTCGCGACGCCCTTCACGCACTCTCGCCGCAACCGCAACCGCAACCGCAACCGCAACCGCAACCGCAACCGCAACCGCAACCGCAACCGCAACCGCTTCGGCTGGGATTACCCCCATCAAGATCTCCCCGTACTCCCTGAGCATCGCCCGTGCCCGTCGGGCACCGGCGTACTTCCATTGCACCGGGTCAACCGGTCGGTCTTCGGTCGTACACCGGGCGGATTCCGGCGGGGATGCCCTCGACCAGAGCCGCCGCTTCGGGCGTGCGCACCACGAAGTGCACGTCCCAGTCCGCCCCGCGCGCCAACTCCGCCTCCACCGCGGCCCAGATGGCTCCCAGACTGCCCTCGTACGACAGTCCGCCGCGGCCCGAGCCGAGCAGCGGGAAACACACCGACCGCAACGGCGGCGTATGGCTCCGGTGTTCGTCGTCGAGCATCCGCATGGCCCGGGACACGGCCCGGGTGACGTCGGCCGCCAGCACGTCGTAGTCGTTGGTACCGGCCCGGGGCACGGCGATCGCCGCGTGGTAGATGCGCCGCACTCCCTGCTCGGCCAACGCCCCCGCCCCGGTGGCCACCACGGTGCCCGGCCGCACAGCACGTCCCGAAGTGCCGTGCTGCTGCGCCCACGTGCGCAGCTCCGTCGGCAGTGGGTCGGCCAGGATCTCCCCCGTCACTCCGTGCTGGGCGGCCGCCCTGCGCAGTGACGCGGCGACGGACGACTTGTACTCCTCGGGCAGCGCCAAGTAGACGTTGGACGGGGAGACGACCACGTCCACGTCACGCAGCAGGTCCACGGGATGGACGTGCACCGTGAGAACGATCCGTCGACCGCCCGTCCGGACCTCCACGGACCGATGGGTGCCCGCGGCGCCTGAGTCCCCCGCGGTGACGGAGGACTCGGCTCCCGCCCGGTCGGCTACCAACAGCAGGATGTGCTCGGCGACCTGGCCGAGAACCATCACCTCCTGATCCTTGCGGAACCGTTCGACGCTCAATCCGTAGACCGAGGCCGCCCTGGCCCGGCGGGAGGAGGCCGGCCAGTCCCGGGTGCCCTGGGCCAGACCCAGGGTGTACTCGGCCGCAGTGCGCAGTGTCCCCGCGTCCAGGCGGGCCACCGCGCTCCGCAGCAGCACCTCCATGGGTGCGCTCGTCGCCCGCGCGGCGTCGGAGGAGACCGCCTCCGCAGCCGCGTCGAGCACAGGCAACGCGCGCCCTCTCAGCCGGGTCAGACCCGCGAGCCTGACATCCTTCAACTCGGCGAGGAGCGTGGCGTAATCGGGAAGAGGTGATGCCATGCGCTCACGTTGGCACCACCTTCCCGGGCTGACAAGCCGTGGCCGGGCGCCCGGTCCGATGTCCGGCCACGCCTCACCAACCCTCGGGCTGCGACACTTCCGCCCACAACGGGTCGAGGATCCGGTTCACCTCCTTGAGGCCTGCCGGGGAGCCGAGGTCCGCGATGCCCTGTCCCTCCAGCCCCTCCAGGGCCTTGCAGTGGCAGTCGTCGAAGCGGTCGTGGAAGAGCACGATGGCGTCCTCGGGCCGGTTGCGCCGGGATTGCCACACCAGCCCCATGGCGTCGGGCGCCTGAGCGCGGATCTCGCTCGACCAGCGCCTCGCCTTCGCGTAACTCCTCTCGTCGTCCAGGAGGTCGGCGGTCCGGTGAACGGCGGCCAGGTCCACCTCCTTGACCAGCGAGACCACTCGCAGCTCGCACGTGGTGCGCAGCACGCTCAGCGACCTGCCGTGAACGGTGACGTAGGGGATCAGCCGCCTCTCCCCGGTCCAGGGGACGGAGCGCAGCACGCTCTCCGCGAGCGCCGTCAGGGCGTTGTCGGCCACGTACAGGCTGTGGTACGGGTCCAGCAGGGTGCCTTCGAAGCGGCCTCCCCCGAAGTGCAGGTCCGCAAGAGTCGGGTTGAACTGACCGGCGCCGTACTTGGACT
The DNA here is from genome assembly GCF_044756945.1 of Streptomyces sp. NPDC091387. Taxonomy (NCBI): domain Bacteria; kingdom Bacillati; phylum Actinomycetota; class Actinomycetes; order Kitasatosporales; family Streptomycetaceae; genus Streptomyces; species Streptomyces sp. NPDC091387. The sequence continues at coordinate 25,932 of NZ_JBIVTZ010000030.1, forward strand.
TGTGCACCCGCCACAGCTCCGTGCCTGCCGGGATCACCTTGAAGTTGGGGTGCAGTTCCTCCTCGGTCATGGGGAAGAACCTGATCAGGGGCGCGGAAGAGGCCATCGTCACTCTCCCTCCACGAGGGCGACGGCCGCACTCACGAGCTCTTGGTCGGGCAGCCGTCCCAGCAGAGATGCGGGCGATCCGCCGAGCCACGTGTTACTGCCCAGCCACCACGACGCGGCGCCGCGGGGATCGATGTCGGCCAGAAGCAGCCGGTTGACCCTGAGTACGACATCGTGGGGGGTGCCGCAGCCCCGGGGGAACTGGAACTCCGGGTAGCAGTCGCCATTCGGCGGGTCCAGTAGTCTGATCAGTTCGGGTGGCGGCGTACCGCCGCAACGGGCCCTCGCCTCGGCCGGCGAGAGGGCCGGTTCCCCGAGCAGTGGATCGGGTGCGTGATCCTCGGCGAAGGCCGAGCCGGGTGCTGAGCCGGGTGCCGGACGCGGTAGCGGACCGGGTGCTGGCGCTGGTGCCGGGTCCGGGTCGGGCTCCGGGTTCGCGAGCAGGTTGACCAGCCGCAGCGCCTTCGACACGGTCTCCGGCCCGGGAGGCGCGGCGACCAGCCGCACCCTGTCCAGTGCGGCGCGCAACGGGTGCGTGAACGGCAGTGGACGCAGAGCCAGTTCGACGCCGCGGATCCCTCTGCGGACCGCCATGGTCTCTTCCGGTGGTGCCTCGGCGAGCTCGCCGAGGCGGGCGAGCAACAGGGCGTACTGGGTGTCGTCGAGCGCCTCGCGGATGGACTCCCGGTGATCGCCGATCAGGGCGAGCAGCGGTTCCGCGGATGGCCCGCGGCCGTCCTCGTTCATACGGTTCCCTCTCCTCTGTTCGCCGTGTCCGGGCCTGGATGCCCCTGATGGATGAAGGTGGCCCAGAGCGCGGTCCGCTCCAGTCCCGGCTGTTCCATCTCCCGGAGCAGATCGCCCCGGAGGGATCCCGGATTCTCGCGGCGGGGGTCGAGCATCCACAACTGGGCCGCTCTCAAAGCGTCGACGGGGCTGAGCCCGTCAACGGCCAGGTGGTGGTGGAAAACGGCCATCAGGAGCGCGGACGCGCTGTCCTGGGCCAGCCAGCGCGATCCCACGACGTCCCGTGCGCCCGCGGCGAGGAACGCCGTGGTGAGAGTCAGCGCCTCGTCGTGATCTCGCGCGCTCAGGTCGGTCTGACAAGCGCTCAGTACGACCAACGGCCCATCGGAGTCGTCCTGTCGCCTCTCGTGGTCGAGCAGTCGGGTCACCGTCAACGAGGCCGGCGTGCGCTTGTCCTCGGCTACGAGGTCCAGGGCCGAGACCGTGGGACGGGTGCCCGCCGCACCGTGCGAGACGACGTGCAGCAGCGATGTGCCGTCGCGGAGGAACCCCAGGACCGCGTCAGGCGCTCCCGGCGGCAGCTCCTCGTCGTAGAGCGCGCCGCACAGCCGGGCATCCGGATAGAAGGCGTCCCGCAGGGTGGTGACCTCGGTATCGGCGTACGACAGAGTCATCGTCGGATCGGCCAGCAGAACGGGGGCGGCGGCCGGATCCCGCATCGCGCGGCGCGCCGCCCGCAGGAACTGGCTGGCGGATGCCGCGTAGCTGATGACCGCCGCCTGGCAGAGCCGGTCGTGAGCCGCCTCCTCCGGGAGCCTCGCGGCGTGCCACGGGACGATCCCCAGGCGCCCGCAGGGCACCAGTACGACGCGGAGCGGCCGGCCCTCCCGCTCTCCGCCCGTCTTCGCCAGACGCTCCTCGATGCCGTTCAGGACCGGACTCAGCTCTTGCGCCGCCCAGTCGCACAACTCCTCCAGCGCCGCCTCCCACGCCTCCGCGGTGGACCCGTAGGCCGGACTGCGGTCGTGTGCTGCCGCCGCCTCGACGTACCGGGCAAGGGGACCGCCCTCGACGTCAATGAGGTCGTGAAGGGCTCCCGCTCCGACTCCGGCTTCCGGTCCCACCAGAATCACCAGGCCCGGGCCCTCGTTGTCACCGGCCACCAGATAGAGGAGTACGTCCGCACCCGCGTCGGCGAGCCCGTTCGCGAGCTCGCTCAACGTGGGCGTGTTCAGGAGGCCTCCCCGGCGGTAGCCCAGGGCATCGAGAGCTTCACGCCGCAGCGTGCTCGACAGCAGCCCGGGTACCTCTCCCTCGTCGTCGGTGCCGCTGCCCCGGTCGGCCGCCCGCCATGCTTCGGCGAGGTCGTGGCGGGCGGCGGCCTCCAGTAGGTCGGGCACGGCCGACGCGGTGGAGGCCGACTGCAGCACCAGGGCCCTGCCCATTTCCAGGGAGGCCACCGCCTCGTGCAGCCTGCCGTACGAGGCCGCCATCCGGGCCGCCCTGAGGCCTCTTCTCGCACCGGTACGGGCGGCCAGCAGCCCGTGTTCGGCCCCCGTCTGGAGAAGTACGTCGGCCGCGAGCGAGGCCAGCGCCGCCTCGGCGGCTTCCAACGTGCGGGTCTCCGCCGCCGGGTCGGGCACGTCCTTCGTGCGAAGGCGGCGCAGATGGTACATCTCGGCCAGGTGCCACAGCGCGTCGGCGGCGAACCGCGGTCCCATGCCGTCCCGGATGCCAACTCGAAGCCGTTCGAACTCCTCGATACAGGCGTCCAGTACCGCCGGGTCGCCGTCGTGGTCGAACCGTATGCCCAGGGAGAGCGCGTATCTGTACCGCTCCTCCATCGAGGCGTCCGGCAGAGGAGGAGGGAGATGGGGAACCGGAACGTCCCGGTCGCCGCTGAGAGCCGCACGGAGCATCTCGATGCTCTGCATCGATGGCACGGGCACGGCACCGGCGAACGGCGCGTCGCTCTCCTTGAGGCGGACGGCCCCCAGCTCAACGTGGTGCAGGGCCCGCAGCAGCGTCTCCCCGTCCAGGGTCACGACACCTAGCGCCCCGAGGACCCCGCCGAGCGCACCGTCGACCGCGAACCGGAGCGGGTCGTCCTCGGGAACGGCCGCTGCCAGGGCCTCGGCCTCCTTCAGGAGCTTGTGGAGTTCCGGGACGTCCTCGGTCTCCCTCGCCTCCATCGCGCTGGAACCGATCCGCAGCGCCGCGGCCAGAACAGCTGGGTCGCCCAAGCCCGGTGGCAGCGATCCGCCAAAGCCCTCCAGGTGCCGGACGACCTTGTCCATATGGGCACGGCCCGCCGACTGGTCCTGGTGGGTGCCGCCCACGGCCGGACTCAGCCCGAGGAGGAGTGCCCTGATGGATTCCAGACCCGGGGTCGTGTCCCACGTGTCCGGCACGGGCAGGTCCTGCGCCGAATGGAGCCTGTTGAGGAAGGCGTTGAGCTCCTTGGGCTTTCCGCTTTGCAGGACCGAATCAAGCTCTTTGGTCACTCCGTGGACGGCGTCCAGGACGGCGATCGAGTTCCGGAACTCCTCGGGGGTGAACTCGATCCGGGGGAGCGGCCGGTGCCCGGACTCCGGCTGCGAGGCCGGGTCCGGGTCCGGACCCACAGCCGGTGCGGGCCGCGATGCCACCGGCTCCGGCCGCATCTCCGGCGGCCTGCCAGGGTCTGACTGCGGTTGCGGCCGCGAGGACGCGGCTGGGCCTTGGCCCGCGGTCGCCATTGCGCCGAACATCCGCTCCATCATCTGGTGCAACTGGGCCTCGAACGGGGAACCTTCCGTCCCCGGAGGCATCATGCCCTTCATCAGATCGGAGAGCCCCTGTGCCGAGGGGGACGTGAAGAGCGCCTGCGCCTGGCGCATGGAGCCGATCATCTTCGGCGGCAGGGGCAGTTCCGCCACTTCGGTCATCAGCGCGCCGATCTCCGTGGCCGTGCCGATCATTCCGGCGGGTCCCGCCCGACCGACCCAGTCTAGATATCCGGAGAGGTCGGGCGCCGAACCGAACTCCCCGGCCTGCGGCTTGATCGGCGTGAGACAACTCATCAGGAACAGCGCCGCCCACCTCCGGTCCTCCTCGCCCACGGCCGCTCCCAGCGGCGTCGTACGGTCCCTGACCTCTCTCAACAGCCTCTCGGCCCGGTCTCCGTCGCCGTCCGCGTGCCGCAGGGTCAGCGCACCCGCCAGCCAGACATTCACCGCGCCACGCAGGCTGTCGTCGTGGTCCAGCAGCCCCGCGAGCTGCTCGAGTTCGGCCACCACGGCATCGTGGGTCCGGGGCGGCAGCGCCCCGCTCCCCATGCCGGGGAGCAGGCGTTTCACCCGCTCGGCGGCGTCAAAGGCCCAGGCACGCAGGCCCCGAACACCTCCACTCTCCTCCCGGCTCACCGGCATCCCGCCTCTCCGGGCCCCAGCGGCCCTCCACAGCCCAGCGGACGTGGGTCACTCCTCACTATGCCGATCACTCGCGGGTGACACTTCGGATTCCTCGGCTTCTCCCCGCCAACGACCGCATTCCGACCGGGAGGCGGCCAGATCGGCCCTCATCTGCCTGCGCATCTCCCGCAGTCGGTCCCACAACGCACGGATCTCCTCGTGCGCCGCGCTCGGGGAGTCCCCCGTTTCCGGCGTGCCGTCGTCAAGCCGTCGGACCATGCCGTAGACCGCGCCCAGCCCGTGACTTACGGCCTCCGCGTGGTCGAGAACCCGGTCCGGGAGGATCAGCTGGGCCTCCGCGTAAGCCTCCCTGTGGTCGTCACGCACGTCGGTGAGCCGTTGGCGCACGTTCGGCAGCTCTGCATCGTGGCCGAGTGCGTACAACTGGTCTGTGAGAGCGGCCAGATAGTGACGGCCGGAGATGTTGAGCGCCACATAGCACGCCCACAGCTCTCGCGCCTCGATGCGCCGGTTCCGCGCCCCGTCCTCGCGTTCCTGTTCGCGCTGCTGGCTCCGGTCGGCGGCCCGTTGGGTCAGCAGCGCGGACATCAAAGTGCCGACGACACCCACGACCGCCACGAGCGGAGCGGTTATCACATCGATGTCCACGCTGCCTCCTCCCCCTGGGTTCCCCCCGCACGAACAGCGAAGCACTGCAGGGCGCGCCGCGTGAAGGCCACACCCCGACCTCGCCCGCCCTTCGCCCCATTGCCGCCCACCCACGTGGGGACATCGGCCCCGAGGAGAACCGGGGGCGAAACCGGGCCGAATATCGGTCGGTTGGTGGGAGTCGGGGACGATGGACTGCGCGGCGAGCCACACTGCGTCCATGTGGCCGCGAGATCGGCTGGATGGATTCATCGTGACGGACGGGGCGTCGGGACATGACGGGCAACGAGGAGAGCGGCGGGGTCCAGGGGCTTCGGGCCTGGGCCATGGAAGCAACCGGACACGCCGCCCGGCTGATCGGGCGCAACAACAAGAACGAGCCGGTCACCGCAGAGGAGTTCGAGAGCTCCGTGGCGGAGCTCCTGCGGCTGCGGCACCTTCTGGATCACGACCGGTTCCTGCTCGGTAAGGTCACCCTGGTCCTCGGCAGTCTGCTCGCCGTGCGCCACGCCTCCGGGCGCGGCACGGCGGACGACCCGGAGCGGGCCCGGCTCCTGCTGGAAGAGGTGCGGGATCCGGCGACGCCCGTGGGGGAGCGGATGGCGGACGACGACAGACAGTGGGCGGCGATGTTCCTGCTGATGGTCTCTCCTCATGTGCAGCCGGGCGCCACGGCCCCGTCCCCTCCGGACCTGTGGTCCCTCCTCGACCTTTCCGCGGCATCGGTCCCCGGGCAGCCCGCCGTCGAGGCGGCCCGGATCGCGGCCCTGGCCGCCGAAGTCGGGCGGATACCGACGCTGCCACCGGAGGTGCACCAGGGGCTGGACCAGGTGCAGGACGTCCTCTCGCACCTGGTGCAGGGTGATTTGACCGACCCCGAAGCGCTGTTGTCGATGTTGCCCCTCGGCTTCCCTCTGAGCGATGAGCTACGGTCGATGCTAGACACGCTGTCCCCGATTCTCTGCGAATCAGCCCCACCGGCGCCGGAGCCCGCCGCCCAGGATCCGGCAGCGGAGCCGATGGACCGGACGGATGCCATGGTCGCCAACGCGTGGCTCACCGCCATGGTCGGCCTGCCCGAGGCACGGCGCACGGGCGACCCCCTGACCCTGGACAAGGTTCTCGAACGACTCGGCGGGCAGCTCGACCGACTGCCGGCGGACCACGCCGGGACCTCCGAGGTCCAGACGCTGATGCGCATGGTGCTGCAGACGGCCGGACCTCTCGGCGGCAGCAGGGTCGACAGTGCGGAGGCACTCAGGCAAACGGGTCCAGTCATCGAGCATTTCGCGCAGTGGGCGGCCGACGATCCACGCGCGGCCCATGTCGCCGTGATGGCACGGGCGGTCGAGCTCTTCACCAGGATGCGGTCCGAGGAGGGGGAGCGCGTCGATGAGTTCCGTCGGCTGATGGGCGAATTCGACGCGCTCGAAGCTTCCATGACTGCCGCAGACCCGGCCCGGTTCGCAGTGGAGCTCATGCACGGCTCCGCACTAGTCTTGTTCGGCGAACGTACCAGCGACGGCGAGGCGATCTCCCGCGGTCTGGCCCAGCAGGAGGCCGCCCTCGCGTCCAGGCCCGACGGGGGGACCGGGGTCCCCGACGCGGAACTCGACGCCCTCCTCGACGGGATCCGCGCCTCGCGGGCCGTGGCGGACCACCTGCCCGACCTCATGCCCGGATCCGTCCCGTCCTCCGCGGACTCGTCGGCGGGTACCCAGTACCTCCGCGCCATGACGGCCGCAGTCCGTCACTTCACCAGCGAGGATCCCGCCGATCTCGCGGCCGCCATCACCGGACTGGAACACGTGCGCGAGGAGGTACGTCAGGGCCGGATGCAGCACGTGGCCTTCCCTGCCCTGTGGCAGCTCGCTGAGTGCTATCGGTCGCGCCTCCGGAGCACTCAGGACCCGGCCGACCGGGACGCGGCAACGGCCGCCGCGATGGAGTCGTTGCGGGCTCTCGCCGCTGACGTCGTCCTGCAGTCGGGCTCCCACGACGCTCTGCTGACCGCCCGGTCCGGAGCCGAGAACGGGGTGCGGGTCGCCGTCTGGGCCGCCTCCCAGGGCCGGGTCGAGGAGGCGGTGGCCGCACTGGAACTGGGCCGCGCGATGGTGCTGCAAGCGGCGTCCACCTCACGGGCCGTATCCGATCTCCTGGAGGCCGGCGACCACCAGGACCTCGCCCGGGAATGGCGAGCGGTGCAGCAGGGGCCGGGCGGGGCGGCCGAGGCGCTCCCCCGGAAGCTTCCCAGCTCCCTGCGGCGCCGCGCCCTGTGGGCCCTGGGCCATCACGAGCGGGACGGAGCCCTGTTCCGCACTCCGACGGTCGACGAGCTCAAGGCCGGAGTGGCCGAGGGCGACGCGGACGCGCTCGTCTATCTGCTCGCAGGTGAGGGCACCTCGCCGGGCATGGCGGTCGTGCTGGGTCCGGACATCGGCACCGGCGTACGGGCGATGCCCCTGTTGTCCGGCGAGAACAGCGCACCCCTGGAGCGGTACCTCGACGCCGCGGCGGCGTACCAGCAGCAGCCCCATGCCCCCGAGGCGTTCCGGAAGTGGGAGGACGCGCTGTCCGAGCTCTGCGACTGGGCGACGGACGCAGTCATCCTCCCGGTGCTGACCGGCGTCGCGGAACGGCTCGCCGCGAACGAGAGCCGACGCAGGGACCGCCCCGGACCGCCGAGGATCGTACTGGTGCCCTGCGGGCGCCTCGGCATCGTGCCCTGGCACGCGGCACGCCTGCCGGCCGAGGCACGCCGGGACTGGGTGTGCCAGATCATGATCATCAGTTACGCGGCGTCCGGGCGCCAGTTCCTGAACACGGTCCGGCGCGCCCGGCGCGCTCCGGCCTCCGCCCCCGTCATGGTGGCGGATCCCACCATGAGCCTGCCGTTCGCGGAACTGGAAGTGACAGGGCTCCAGCAGACCCTGTATCCACGGGCGCGCTTGTACGGGGCGTTCTACACGCCTCCCGCCGAATTCGTGGCGACCGGCACCCCGGACGACATCCTCGGCGCCCTCGCCGAGGGCCCGTCACTGCTCCACGTGGCGTGTCACGGGTCGGCTGGCACCAACCCGACCGCCTCGGCCCTGCGACTGGCTCCCGGCCCGGGCAAGGAGGGCCAGTCACCCACCGACCTGCTGACCGTGTCGCGGATGCTCGACCGCGGGGCCGACGAACAGGACTGCCCGGACGGCCCCTTGGTTGTCCTCAGTGCCTGCGAGACGGACCTGAGTAGGCGTGACCACGACGAGGCACTCACGCTGACCACCGCCTTCGTGGCAAGCGGGGCGCGGGACGTGGTGGGCTCCCGGTGGGCGACCCGGGATTCGTCGGCGGCTCTGATGATGGCGGTGTTCCACCACTACCTGACCGTCGAGGGGCTGAGCCCCGTGGACGCGCTCCACGGGGCCCAGATGTGGATGCTCGATCCGGAACGTGAGAACCCCGGTTCCCTCAGCGACGACCTCCTGAGGGAACTGGCCGGCGCGCCGGAACTGGACCGCCCGGCAGCTTGGGCCGCGTTCATCCACCAGGGTCACCCGGGCCCCGCGTCGACGCCCCGGAGAGGATGACAGGGATGGGCCTTCCCCCGTGTTGGTGGGCACGCGGATATTGATCACGCGGCACGTGTGAGTTAAGCGGCGCGAAAGGCCGGCCGCCGCAGACTCGTCGAGCTCATCCGGCCCAGAGCCCCGCGCATGGCCGCCCGGCTGATCGACGAGGTCTTCGAAGCCTTGGACGAACAGACCGTGATCGTGCCGGGGACCGGCACCCTCGACACCGTCTTTCCCTCCCTGGCTCGCTCCCTCAGCGCTGTCCACGAACAGCGCCGGGCCCTGGAAGCCCAGATCAACACCCTGCTGGAGGCGCACCCTCTTTCCCAGGTCCTGACCTCAATGCCGGGAGTCGGCGTCAGGACCGCCGCCGTGCTGCTGACCACCGTCGGCGACGGCACCAGCTTTCCGACCGCCGCCCACCAAATCGGCCTGTGGACTGGTTGGAGCGAGCTCGAGCTGCGGAGCAACTTCAGGATTGGGACGCAGCGATCGCGCTGGTAAGCGCCCATGCCGAGTGCTTCTCCGATGATCCGGACAGGCACTGCCGGTTTCCTCCTCGGGGTGCGTCTTCGCCGTGGATCGAGGTTCCCGACGACTTCTAGTCGGGGCCAGCCGACAATCATCTGTGGCACATGGATCTGCTGGTCCGAGCGGAACGGATTCCAGAACTTACGGAGCTCGCCCTCAGGGATCGCCACGCACTTCGGAGACTCAACAGGTCGCTTCGGGAGCGTGGTATGGAGTCCGCGCTGCGCGAGCGCGCCGAAGACGGTGACCGTGACGCCCTGTACGACCTTGTCCGGCTGATGTGCGAGACGGAGCGGATGCATGAAGCCCTGAAGGTGAACCAAGACATCGCCCCGGAGAACAAGTACGCACACCAGATTGTGGCCAGTGATTGCTGGCCATAGGTGTCCGGCTATGGCCTCCTCGCGAAGATGCCGGTGTCGACCTCGGTGAGGATGTCGAGCTTGACCAGGCGTTTCAGCTTGGCGCGGGTGCCTTCGACGTTTTTCGGCAGCGGCTCGTGGCCGAGGGCTTGGCAGATGTCCCTGGCCCTTATCGGTCCGGTCGCGTGGTTGAAGGCGTCGAGGATGCGGGGGTAGTCCGGGTGCTCGGGCAGGTCTGGTGGGGCAGCGGGAAGCCGGTCGGCGAGGCTGGTGACGGTGGTGCGGGTGATCGCGAGATGCTCCAGGTGGGTCTCGGCCTCCCGCAGCCGGTTCTGCAGGCCGTCGATCTGTTCACGGAGGTTGTCGGCCAGGGCCCGGGTGGCTTGTTCCTGCAGTTCCAGGGCTTCGAGCAAGGGTTGGATGTTCATGCTGCGACCGTCTGTGCCTCGCGCCAGGTGGGGGTGTTCGTGCCGGTGAGCCGGCGGGTCATGACGTGGGTCATGGCCCAGTAGACGCGTGAGGTGGAGGAGGAGGGATGGTGCTCGTAGTCGCGGACCAGGCGCCGGTGCAGTATCAAGGTTCCGTAGGTCTGCTCGACCCTCCAACGCTTCGGCTGCGGCACGAATCCCTTGATCTGCGGGTCGCGGGCGACGATCTCGACGTCGATGCCCAGGCCGGCGCCGTGCGCGACGACCTGATTCTTGAAGCCCTGGTCGACGAGAGCTTTGCGGACTGTTCCGCCGGTCTGTTCGGCGACCTGGTCCAGCAGGACGATGCCCGCCGCGTTGTCGTTGGTGTTCGCGGCCAGGACGACGACCGCGATGACCAGTCCGAGGACATCCACCGCCAATCCCCGCTTGCGGCCGGGCACCCGCTTGGCCGGGTCGTGGCCGCTCGTGTCGGCGGGGACCCCGGCGGCCACATGGACACTCTGCGTGTCCAGAACCACCAGGGCCGGGTCCTCTAATCGCCGGGCGCGTTCGCGGACTTGGCACCGCAGGAGTTCGTGGATGACATGGTCGGTCCCGTCGTCCCGCCATGCGGCGAAGTAGTAGTAGGTCGCGCTCTTCTGCGGCAGGTCATGCGGTAGGTAGGCCCACTGGCAGCCGGTTCGTCCCTGGTACACGATCGCGTTCACGATCTCTCGCATGTCGTAGGCACCCTGATGCCCGCTGACCGACCGATGCCGGCCTTCCACGCGGTGATCACCGGCTCGATCAACGACCACTGCTCGTCCGATAAGTCACTCGGATACGGCTTACGTTCACTCACTTGGCCACATCACCAGATCAACGACCGTGGGTCGGCAGGTTCCGCCCCACCACCACACCATCAGGCGACAGCAAAACCCCTCAAAGACTAACGAACCGCCCACTCAGAGACCCTCGGAGCAGGAAAATCCAGGGACTTTTCAGGGACTTTCACGTCTGTCCCAGGGGGATTCCAGTGACCTTCCGCCGTGTAAGCAGCGAAGGCCCTGACAGCGCTGAAAGATGCGAACGCGCTGCTCAGGGCCCCACGTGCCTAGCACTCGATGAAGTTCACCGTCAGCCACGCGAGCGCCGGTTCTCCTGCGCCTGCTGCGCCGCGAGTCCGCGCAGTACGGCCCTGTCTATCTTCGGAGTGGCGTCCAGCAACTCCATGAACCACGGCGCGATCCACGACGAGTCCCGGTGCAGCCACTCGCCCGGCGGCAGGACCGTACCCGGCTTCCATAGCGGTGACGGTCGTTCGGAGCTCCTTGATGCCGCCGCGAAACCGACGCCGGGCTCCCTGTCGTCGGGCACCCTCCGCCCAAGCTGAGCGGTCACGCCGATGAGCCACCACTGGAACGTCCAATGGGACGGGGAGGATGAGTCGACAGCAGCTCGTACGGCCGGGGTCGTGAGGCCTACCGACTGCAGTGCGACGAGCGGCAGCCCCTCCGGTGGGGGAAGTCGGGGAGCCGTCTCCTCGGTTACAAGCTGCCCGTCGCTGTGGATCTTCGCATCGTAGGTCTCAGACACCCGAACGATCTCTGCATAAGTGTCCTCAGCGAGTTCGACGTTCAGGAACTCCCTGATCCCACTGTAGAAGTGCAGCTGGGTCTCGACCCTCAGCTCTGCCCCTGCCCTACGCTTCAGCTCGTCGACCAAGCTCGGCCACGGGCGCGAACTGCGAGTGCCGGAGCCAGACTCGTACCAGTCCTCTTTCGTGTCGTTCGATACAAACAGCACTCGGCGACTGGGCTCAGGCAGATGGCTGACGTACTCGACGACCTCTTCCCAGAGCAAGAAATCACCTGCGGACTTAAGAGGCGTGTCCTTGTCGGAGTCCGCGAACCCTGGAGGAATCTTGTTCGGGAATCGGAAGGCGGTTGCTTCCTCTAGGCGCTTGCGCAGCACGTCATCGTCGGGCTGCTGACCAACACCCTCTCCGTAGAGCTCCGCGACGCGCGGGAGGATCGGATCCTCCGCATCAGTCGCGTTCAGGGCCAAGCCGTGATCGGTTTTCAACATATCCAGGTGGCGCCTGAACTCGTCCCTGTAGACGGACAGGTGCTTGTCGACCTCTGCGTCTTTGACCAGAGCATCCAGGCTAGCTACCTCTTCCGGTGCCCGGGCGTACTTGTCGAGCTGGGTGCGCACGAGGTTCTTGGCCTCGATAATCGTCTTGCGCGCGGCCATGAGCTTCTTGTTCACATCTGACGCGGCGTCCGCGAGCGCTCTCTTCCGCGACTCAAGCGTGCTACGGCGGCCGCGGACGAACTCGAGGCCGACCTGGTACGGCATCCACAACCGTCCCGCGGTCTGCTCAAGCGCCGACAGCACCTCCTCCCGGGAGGTCTCCGTGTACTCGTACAGGCTGAGGAGCACGTTCGTGTCGAGCACGATGATCCCGTTCTGGAAGAACGCGCTGCGCTCAGCATCCACCGCTGACGGCTGCGGCTGGAGCCATGCCGCGAACCGCTGCAGGAGTACCGGGTCGCTCATGTCCGCCTCCGGTTCAACCATCCATTGCTTCCTCAGGTGATCATCCTGGCACAGGCCGTCGGCAGCTGCGGGAGCATGCACGGCTACCGGCGCCTGCCTCCCATCAAAGATCTCAACTTCCCTTGCAATTACGCCTCCCAGACAGCAGTGAGCGTCGCCTACTACATTGCGTCGAAGTTGGCGATCAGAGCTGTGATCCGCGCTGGCGCCTTGTCGAGGAGGAAATCGTCGACGAACACCACGTCGGTAGCGTCCCGACCGTTAGAGGCGGCAGCGTCGCGCACGACACTGATACGGGCGGACTGCAGCGACCCGTCGGCCGCCTCGAACGGGCTCTTGGCCGCGACCCAGACCCGGTCTTCGAAGAGGACGGCAGGTCCGGTACCTCCGAGGTCGTCCACGAACTGCGCGTCTTCGGGCGAGAAGTCCGAAGCCCAGTTCCGCAGCAGTCCTGCGGCGCGTCGGGCGCGCTGATCGCTTGCGGCCCCCCTGCCTTGGAGGATAGCGAGGAGGTCGCCGGCCAGACGCCAGTCGAGCAGGCTGTGATACGCCATGTTTGTGTAGTCGCGAAGGCACTGGTAGCACGAGCCTCGGCAGTCGCGACCATGCGCTCCTGTGGCCAAGGTGGCCAGCATTTTGTTCGCTGTAGCCATCAGTTGCTCGAAGACGTCGCGCTCAGCGAGGTGCGTGCAGTAGCCAGCACCGTTGTCCAGGGTGTCAGAGAGGAAGGCGAAAGTGCGCGCCTCGCGGCTGCCGGATCCTGCTCCGTGGATGCCGGACGCGAGCTCGTTGGGCTGCACTTGGAGGATTGCGCCTGCTGCGGATCGGAGGAGGGCGGCAAGCGAGTACCAGGCGGCCCGCCTGCCTGAGCGGTCGTCCGGGAAGCCGGTGCTCTGGGGCACGGACGTGAGGTTGAGACGCAGGCCGAGAGCGGGGATCTCGCCGGCCTGAGGTCCGAGGAGGAACAGGTCGGTGTGTTGGGTAGCGCCGATGGCTGTGGTGAGCGGTTCCTCGCCGGCTGCAATGTCTTTTGTGAGCCAGGGGAACAGCTCCGCCGCCCCAGTCTCCAGGTATGCGCCGGACCAGCGTGCGGTCGGGGTGAGCTTCGCGAAGCTGAAGAGCCGACCGCCGTTGTCGTTGACCGAGAAGCGCTGGCCCTTGCCCGCGTGGACGACCATTCCTGCGGTCGCAATCTTCTCTGGCGCGCCACGCTCGAGATCGGCAGCCGTGCGCGGTGCCAGCGACCTCGCACGCCAGGCGAAGTTGCCGTCGAAATCACGGGCCTTGCCACCGGAGTAGAAGCCGGCTGGTTCGCGGAGTTCGATCTCGCGATATGACCCGTCAGCAGCTCCGCAGGCGCGGCAGGGCTGTTGCGGCGCGTCGTCTTCCTGCACCGGAGACATTTGCACTTCGTCCGCAAGATGTCCGCAGGCGCGGCAGATGCCGATGGAGATGGACTGCCCAAGCGGCTGATCCACGGCTCGCGGGGCCCTGCCCGTTGGCTCGAACGCGACCACTCCGGTAGCGGTGTGGACCTGTCCGTCCTTCACGGTCTCCGCGCCGGGTGCGAACTGCGAGATGGCGATGTCCAGTGAGCGGTCGACTACTCCGCTCGGCGGCCACGGGTACGAGTCGTAGGGGCGCTTCGTGTACAAGTACCGGGCCGACGTGGGGAATCCGAACATCGGCAGTAGGCCCGACTCTGCGAGCCGCTGGCTGAGCTCGTGGTGGCCGCTTGCGCGGTCCGCGATCCGCGCAACGCGGTCGACAAGATCCGAGGCGACCCATTCCGCTGCCTCAGCCGGGGACCATACGCTCCGGGTCCAGTCGGCGAGGGCTTCAGCGAGCCTTCGGACCTCAGCCTCGTGCGACTTAATCCAAGCGTCGATGGCCTCGCTGACGACGTGCCAGTCGGCGCAGTTCCCGAACTGGCCGTGGACGTTGCGGGTCGGATCGATCCCTGCGTCGTCCCCGACTGTAACGTGCACTGCGTCAAAGGCCCGGCGCAGCACTTCCGCGGCGAGGACCCTCTGGTAGATGTCCTTCATGTCGGTAGACAGGTAGGGCCGCGGGGTCGCGTCGTTGGTGATGCGCTTCGGGTCTTGGAAGTAGTACTCGTCGTGGCTGCGGCCACGGCACACGGTCAGAGCGAGTGCGACCGGCGAGCTGCGGCGTCCCGCGCGTCCCACACGCTGCTGGTAGTTGAACCGGGTCGGGGGCATGTTGGCCATGAGGACTGCGGACAGCGGGCCGATGTCGACGCCGGCTTCCATCGTGGTGGTGACGGAGAGGACGTCGAGGGTGTCTGGGATCTCGTGTTCCTTGCCATCAAGGAAGATGCCCTGGAAGCGGGCTTGGCGGGCCTGAGCATCGAGGCGGTCCGTTTGGCCGGTGAGTTCAGCGGTGTTGAGCCGGAAGTGCCCGAACTGCTTGCGTGCCATCCAGGCGTAGTAGTCGGCGTCGATGCTTTCGAACTGCTCGGACTCTGCAGGCAGGGGCCGTCGGCATTTCGTGCAGATGCCGACGCCCGGGTGGAGGTGGCGGCGATTGCATGTGGAACAGGTCCAGGACACAGCACTGCCGTGGCGCAGCGCGACGTGCTCGGGTTGGATGACGTACTTGAGGACTGCAGTCCCCCAGATCAGCTCCACCGTGGCCTGGAGGTCGTCCGGGTCCTGACCGAGGTGATCTGCTGCACTGGCCCAGAAGTCCCGGAGCTTCTTGGGCGGGTTGTCTGCCGGCTTGCGCAGTCCGGCGAACCGGCGCATGTGGCCGAGGATCCGCAGGCTCGTCCGGGCAAGCGCAGCATCCGACGCCCGCTCGGCTTCGAGCGGCGCCTGGTCGGACGCGACGGTGAGCCAGCCCAGGCCGAGAGACTCGAAGTCACGCCCGGCACTGCCGAAGAGGCCGCTGAGCAGCTCAGTGCTGAGGGATTCGCGCATGTCCTGACGCAGTTGTTCCTGGCGCTCGCTCAGGACAAGGCTGGATTCATCACGTACTTCGCCGTTCCCCCCCTCCGGCCAGCGGTACAGCGAGGTCCAGGGCTGCGGCTGAGAACCCTTCTGGTAGGCCGTCTGCTGGAGGGACGCCTTCGGCCCACCGGGATTGGCGCCGAGCTGGACGAGGCGTTCAGCAACGGCGGCGGCGTGGCTGTCGAGACTGGGCACCCGGCTCAGAAGGCCGTAGAGCGCGGCTTCCTCAGCGGGGTCGGGGAGATCGTCGTCAAGGTCGTCGAGGCTCGCTGCAGCCTGGGGTTTCTGGAGCTTCTCCCACGCGTCGTACGTATCCCGCTCCCGGGCCCTGAGCCGGTCGCGCGCGGCCTTGGCCGTCTCCCGGTCCACAGGGTTGTCGGGCGACTTTCGGTAGAAGCCTGATACGGCGGCGAGGTCTGCCACCGGGTCGCCCTGATCCGCTACCTCCTCGGCGAGGAGCAGGCGCAGCAGGTCCTGGTAGTGGCGGAGGCCGAGGCCGGCTGAGAGCTTGGCCGCATCCTGCCGACTGTCAGAGAAGACGACGGCCTGCCGGTTCGGGAGGAGCGACAGGATCCCGGTGGTAAGGACCTGGTTGACCTTCTCGAAACCGGTGCGCATAGACCGCACCGGCGTGCGCATGCGGCGCGGGTCGCTCAGGCTGAGGTGCTCGCTTCCTGCCTGCCGTAGCTCCCAGTCGTCGCCGCAAGAAGGACACTGGGTCGGTGTCGCGGGAAGGTTGTCGGCCTTGAGCCGGGCGTTTCCCCTCTTCGACCGGGGAACGCTGACATGGAAGGACCAGCCGGTGTGGTTGCTCTGGTTCCGGAGCATGCCAGTGCGCGGGTCGTACTTGCTGCGCTTGAACTCGAAGCTGGCGCTCAGAACCCCCTTGTCTGATGTGGAGTCCCAGGCGAGTTTGTCCGTGGCCGGTTCGTCTTTGCGCGGCCAATAGACGATGTAATTGGCCGCGCTCGGCCCGAGAGCAGCAGCGTCAGGAAGCGAGTCGAGGTCGGGCAGGTCGGCGAGCAGGCCGGCTTCGAAGGGACGTTCCTTGGTGTTCCGGAATGCCGATTCGGGCGCGTATCCGCCGAGGAAGGCGTCTCCGCAGTTCTGGCAGTAGAGGAGTTCGAGAACGCGGGCGTCGCAGCTGCACCGAGGCGTGGGTCGGGAGTACAGCTTGCCGACGGTCCTCGCGGCGCCCTCTGAGCGCGGGGCATCAGGGCATGCGGGGTCTGAACAGGCCCACACTCCGGGGATGTTGCGGAAGAAGAGATGTCCGCGAAGTTTGGGCGTGTCAGCGTCGGCTGAGCTGCGTAGCGCGGCGAGGATTCCGCGGATGGCGTCCGTCTGGGTTGAAGCATCAGCGCCTGGGAAGAGTCGCGCGGCGACTTCCGTGTCGAAGTCCGCGATGAGCCGGTCGCCGTCACGCAGAGCATTGACGAATGCATCGGCGGCTCCTGTGTCAGCCAGGAGCCGTTCAACCTCAGCAGGTTCGGGGGCGGTGCCGAGAGCCGCGTACGCAGGGGCGTGCTCGGAGATGTCGGTGCGTGTGTGGGGCGGCAGTACGAGCTGGCCGCCGAGGACCTCGAACCGGTCGCGGTCAGCGCCGAAGAACTCCTGCAGGAAGTCCAGGTCGCGAGGCGCCTCGAGGGATGCGGAAGCCGCGAGGATCCGGAATTTCTCCGGCTTGTCGTCCAGGCCGAGCCTGTGGCGCAGGTTGCGCAGGAGGAAGGCGATCTCCGTGCCTGCGGTGCCCCGGTACATGTGGAGCTCGTCGACGACCAAGGTGAAGCGGGCGTCCGGGACTTCTTCGAGCCAGCGGCGCGTCTTGTCGAAAATGCCCGACTCGCGCGATCGCATCAGCATGACGTTGAGCATGCTGTAGTTCGTGATCATGATGTCTGGCGGAGCCTGGATCATGTCCCAGCGGGAGCGCATTTCCGCGCCGTCGAGCCTCGGGATGAAGAACCGGCCGTCTCCGGCAGCCTTCTGCGCTTGGCTCGAGCGCTTCTCCGTGGCGGCGAACTCCTTGCGGAGCGTCTTCACACCGGCGCTCGAACCGAAGTCGCCGGGGACCGGCGTCGCTCCGGTGTACCGGCCGAAGTAGAAGCGGTGGCCGGGTCGTGATCGCGCAAGCCACGCCCGGACCTCGTCGCTGTCGAGGGCCTTGCGCAGGCGCATCATCTGATCGTCGACGAGGGCGTTCATCGGGTAGAGGACCAGAGCGCGCACGGCAGCCTGCCGGCCGTTCTCCCCTGCCCGCTGCGGCTGGTACTCGCCGTCTGGGGACGCCCACCAGCGGTTGGACGGCAGTGTCCCCGTCGACCAGGCCTCGGATTCACGAACGAGGTCGGCCAGGATGGGCAGCATAAACGACTCCGTCTTGCCGGAGCCGGTGCCTGCCGTGACGACGACGTCACGTCCGTCGCGGACCGCAGCGGTGAGGGCTCGGTGTTGGTGCTCGTAGAGCGACGGAACACCCTGCAGCAGACCGAGCTGCACCAATTCCGCGAGGTCGGGGTGGGCACCCGCTGAGCGGACGGACTCCGCGATCCCCGCGTCCACAGTGCCGTATCGCGGGCGGACTTCCAGGAGGGGGCGCCGCCACGCCCCGCCGTCCACGTCGAAGAGGCCCTGCCGTTCCGCTTCCAGGTGCTGGTCAGCGAGGCCGAACGGCGTGTTGTAGTAGCGGAAGAGCGCTTCCTTCAGGTGCTCGAACGACCCCAGGATGTCGACGTCTCGGCCGCTGCTGCGGGGCTGTTCCGCGACGGAGTCACTCATCATTCTCTCCAAGGTGCTGTCCCAGCGAGTCTGCGATCTTGATTGCTACGGCCTTGGGCACGTTGTCGTACGCCAGGTTCTCGGCATGCGAATTGATTCGCGGCGCGAGGCCGGAGCACATGACGGCCACGCGCCGGTGCAGGTCGGGCAGAGGGTAGCCCCAGTCGACGTAAAGCGTCCCGAATCTCTCCCGCCCGCAGTCCTTTTCGGGCAGCCAGCGGAGCACATCGGCCTCCGGGTTCCGGGACTCCAGGACGGAGTAGACCCCTTCCTCGTGGCTGGTCTGGTACCACTCGCCATTGTGCCGAACTTGGCATACGCGCTTGCCTTCGCGCTGCTTGAGCCGGTAAAGGCCATCCCCCTGGGGGCGGACTGCAGGCTGGTATTCCCGGCGGTCCAGGCTGTACTGCTCCAGCGGTTGCCCGAACTCCGGTGCGGAAGTCCGCACTTCAAGTCCGAGAGGTGGAAGCAGAGCAGCGCCCTGGAGAGCGAAGCAGGATGTGTACTCGGCTCCAAGCTCGGTCGCCCACTGCGCCAGCCCAGCCTCGTCGTCGAACTGGACGATCAGCGAAACAGGCAGAGGGATGTCCCGAGGCGGACGCGCACTGGGCACCCGGAAGAGCTCTACCAAGCCATCTCTCACGGCCTGATCGAGGCGATGGTCGAAAGCAACCGTCCGGCTCCCGGCCAGCACGGCCAGCCCTCGGGCCTGCGGCAGCCGCGTCAGTACGGGCGGTGCCGCGGACCAGCGCCGGTTGCGCCAGTCGATGTCCATGTGGCCGAGGGATACAGCGTCGCGCAGCCAGCGGCCCGCTGCACCCGGCTCGATGTCCGGGCAATATGTGGATGCGAGCCACCACATGCCCTGCTTGACGTCGGAAAGCGTGCCCGCTCCCCGCTCGCTCACCCAGCGCAGCAGCAGGTCTCCTGGATCGGTCATCAGGCTCCCCGCTTTCCGGCGATTGCTTCTGCCGCTGCTACATACCCGAGCCAGACGGGAGCGTGCGAACGCTCGGCGGCGCTCATTACCGCATGCGCCCAGGCGTAGTCATCGTGGGACGGCGCAGGGTCGGGAATGTCCATTGCTGCGGCCAGTGCCCGGACGGACCACCGGGCAGCCGTCCGGTAGACCAGCCACACATATTCTTGCGGCACCTCGACCTCAAGGCAGGAGCCGCGGGCCTCTTCCGGCAGCCGTGACACCATCCACGCTGGGACTGACTGCTGCTTGACTCTGCGCGTACTGCCGCGGTGATCGATCAGCACTGCTTCCAGGACATCACTCCGCACAAGCTCGGTGCGCGGCAGCCTGATGCTGTCCGGTGCATAAGCACCTCGGATAGCTGCGTCGGAATCGCCGACCTCGCTCAGCTCGCGCTGGGCGCTGCCGCCGCAGTCGTACCCGAGCATCCCGGTCCCTGGCGGAAGCCTGTCGTGCAACCCGTCGTACAAGGTGAAGACCTGGCTGCTCTGCGCTGTGCCTACCTGGTGCTCCCCCTCGTCAAGAGGGACGAGGCGCAGCGGGAAAGGAATGCGGGGGTCGGCACGCAACTTCTCCGTGTAGCCGTCGAGCACGACCTCGACGCGGCCGTCTGGGGATTCACTCGCGGGCAGCAGCAGGTCCGGGCCGGCGCCGCGGAGGTAGTGGCCTGCAACTCCGGAACCCGCCCGGTACTCGGGCGCGATGCGGAGCCCGCCGGACAACTCGGCGCGCTGCCGGAGCTGGGGCTCAAGAACGTAGGCGTGCGCTCCACCTCGATCCAAAGTGCTAGCGAAGGCAGCTCCGTTGACGGCACGGACGCCTTTGAACAGCTTCCATCCCATGATCGGCGCCGACGTCTCGCGGACCGTCCGGCCGCCAAGAGCATTGACCATGGAGCGTACTTCATCGACGGCGGAGTCGGCGGCAAGTATCCAGTGCTGTTCGCCGGGCTCGAAGTATTCGGTGCTCACCCACTCGCCGAGGTAGGGGTGCATCCGCAGCAGCACGACCTCCTGCGGTACCCATTCAAGGACCAAGGCCTCCCCCTCGAGGCGTACGCCGTAAGCCAACTGCTGAGGGGATGGCCGGAGGGACTCCAAACCTCCGTAAACGTCGCCGTATTCCTTGCGGAGCGTGAAAGCGCGCCCGCCTGGCAGACAGACCTCGGTCTCGGGCGTCGCTTCGACAGCCTCGGCCAGCCAGTCCAGTCGCCTTCCGCGGTCGGCGACCATGAGCCGGAGCCCGAGAGCCCGGCGCCGGTGCCCGTGTTCCGGCTCGTGGAGGGTTCCGTCCCAGTCATCGGCGAGCCGCTTGAGGAGAGTGGAGACGAGCGTCTCGCCGGTGTCGGCAGCGTCTGCGAGCTCCTCCATGAGCCGGGGGGACAGGTGCCGGTCCCGACCCGCTGTCCAAACACTGAGCCGCCGCAGGAGTTCTCGACCGGAGACCTCGGTCCTATTGTGCGGCCTCAGGCGAGTAGTGGCGAAGAAACGGGTGAGGACGTGCCGGTCCGAACCGCGGACCAGAGCCTGCGAGATGGGGTAGCCGATTTTCCAGCGGGACACTTCGGTGCTCACCGTGCTGGTGCCGAAGAGACCGCCCGTATCCTCCAGCCAGTTGTCCAGCTGCTCCCACATCTCGGCGACGTCTTCGAAGGCCTTCTCCAGCTTGTTCGCGCGGTAGCCGGACAGCTGCTCGCCGAACACCTGGATCCAGCGCCCGTAGAAGTTGCTCCTCAGCATCCCGTCGGCTGACGCCATGCGGGTAGCAGCCAGCACGGACAGGGCGAGCACCGGAAGGCTAGGCGGCGGCACCTGTGTCCCGCCGTTCACCCATTGCGCGCACTCGCGCTGGACGCGGCTGAACAGGGATCTTTCGGGGTCGCCCCAGTTGAGTTCGTCGGCAACGGCCAGGGCTAGACTCGTTTCGATGCCGTAGAGCTCGGCGAGCTGCCGTTCACTCTCGTCATCGACGTACAGGACGGTGCTCCGCAGCGCGGGGTCCGCACCGAAGAACTCTGCAGAGAGCACTTCGTGCCATAGCGTGTACGCGGCTCTCATCAGCCTTCCCGCTCCCCCTCCGTATCCGCCTGCCCAGCCTGCGGCAGAGAGCGCGCACTCAACGGTCACTCACCGCCGGGAGGGAGATGACGCAGCCGTCTGTCCGCGAAACAGGGCAAGCGGAAGGAACGCACTTAGTGCTATGCAGGACAATTAGCCTACTGCGGAAGCTACTTGCCGGCACGCATATGCACAAGATCCGTCACCTGACGTAGCGCTACTGCCGCGGGGACACATGCCGGGCCGGTCGGCGTATACCTCGATGTGGCCCGATTCCTCCACCGCGATCAGGGCGTGACGGCCGTACGTGAGCCGGGCGGAGGTGGCCTTGGGGCGGATGCCGTACATGGCCGGGCCGACGGTTCAGGCGACGTCACGGCGGGCGGGGCGGCGGTCTGGGAGTCGGAGGCGGCGGACAGGGCACGGTGCGGTTCCTTCGTTCGGGACAGTCGGCGCGGTGCTCTCTGGCCGGGTGAGGTGCTCATGCGGTTGGTGCCTGCGTCACGCCCGGGGGCAGCTCGTACGTTCGGCCCTGGGGCGCGGCGGGCTGTGTGGCCGTTGGTCAGTGGCCGGGCGGCGCGGCTTGTGCCGCTGCCGCCCGGCGGGCTGGTCAGCTGAGGGAGTCGTACAGCTCCGGCGCGGCGGCGGCTGCGAACACCAGTGGCGGCGTCGTTGCGGGCATGGCGAGGCCCCTCTGGTGAGCACTCTCCGTAAAGGATGACGGGCAATCAAGCGTGTCTGACGCATCGTTACCCATTCAAGATCATCTTGCACACGCGTTGCACAAGGTGATGAAAGGTAGCGGTGATCAATGGAAGGTCGAGAAAGGGTATAACCGCAGGTCGTCAGGTATTTAGGGGTGTCGTGCCCCGTGCCCCCAAGGGGCACGACACCCCGCCGATCAGATGTCCCGGAAGATCTCGATCTGCGCACCCACCGAGTTCAACCGCTCCGCCAGCTCCTCGTAACCGCGGTTGATCACATAGACGTTGCGCAGTACGGAGGTGCCCTCGGCGGCCATCATCGCGAGCAGCACCACCACGGCCGGCCGGAGCGCGGGCGGGCACATCATCTCGGCCGCGCGCCACCGGGTCGGGCCCTCGACGAGCACTCGGTGCGGGTCCAGGAGCTGGAGCCGGCCGCCGAGGCGGTTGAGGTCGGTGAGGTAGATGGCGCGGTTGTCGTAGACCCAGTCGTGGATGAGGGTCTGGCCGTGGGCCGAGGCGGCGATGGCCGCGAAGAACGGCACGTTGTCGATGTTGAGGCCGGGGAACGGCATCGGGTGGATCTTGTCGATCGGCGCCTCCAGTTTGGAGGGCCTGACCGTCAGGTCGACCAGTCGGGTGCGTCCGTTGTCGGCCGCGTACTCCGACGTACGGTCGCAGTCGACGCCCATCTCCTCCAGCACCGCGAGCTCGATCTCCAGGAACTCGATCGGCACCCGGCGGATCGTCAGCTGGGACTCGGTCACCACGGCGGCGGCGAGCAGGCTCATCGCCTCGACCGGGTCCTCGGAGGGGGAGTAGTCGACATCCACGTCGATGGTCGGCACGCCGTGCACGGTCAGTGTGGTCGTGCCTACCCCGTCCACCCGTACGCCGAGCGCCTCCAGGAAGAAGCAGAGGTCCTGGACCATGTAGTTGGACGACGCGTTGCGGATGACGGTGGTGCCGTCGTGCCGGGCGGCGGCCAGCAGCGCGTTCTCGGTCACGGTGTCACCGCGCTCGGTCAGTACGATCGGGCGGCCGGGCGTGACGGCGTGGTCGACCTGGGCGTGGTAGATGCCCTCGGTGGCGGCGATCTCCAGGCCGAAGCGGCGCAGCGCGATCATGTGCGGCTCGATCGTCCGGGTGCCGAGGTCGCAGCCGCCCGCGTACGGCAGCTTGAACTGGTCCATCCGGTGCAGCAGCGGTCCCAGGAACATGATGATCGACCGGGTCCGGCGGGCGGCGTCCGCGTCGATGGCGTCCATGTCGAGCCGGGCGGGCGGGACGATCTCCAGATCGGTGCCGTCGTTGATCCACCGGGTGCGCACCCCGATGGAGTTCAGCACCTCCAGGAGGCGGTACACCTCCTCGATGCGGGCCACCCGGCGCAGCACCGTGCGGCCCTTGTTGAGCAGCGAGGCGCAGAGCAGCGCCACGCAGGCGTTCTTGCTGGTCTTGACGTCGATGGCGCCGGACAGCCGGCGCCCGCCGACCACCCGCAGGTGCATGGGCCCGGCGTAGCCGAGCGACACGATCTCACTGTCGAGTGCTTCACCGATACGCGCAATCATCTCAAGGCTGATGTTTTGATTGCCGCGCTCGATGCGGTTCACGGCGCTCTGGCTGGTGGCGAGCGCCTCGGCGAGCTGGCTCTGTGTCCAGCCCCGGTGCTGACGGGCGTCACGGATGAGCTTGCCGATACGTACGAGGTAGTCATCTGACATACCGAAAGGCTATCTCAGATATGAGATGAGGCTGTTGGTGGGGCGTGGTGTTCGAGTGACGGGTGGGTGCCGGCCCACAGTGCGGGGGCACGGTCGATCGCGGGCACTGCCGCCCGGTTCCATGGTCCCTCCGCCGTGCCGGTTCGGCACGTGGAACGCGTCCATCGGGTGCGTTCGCCGGTGCCGGGCCGCCGGGCCGTCCGTGCTGGGTGGCGGGATAAATGGGTCGACCCGGCGTCTGGATGATCGTATGGTCCCCGGAATGAAGCTGCTCTCCGTCAATACCGGCCACCCCCGTCCCAACCCCTGGAAGGGGCTGAGCTCGACCGGTATCGACAAGCGGCCCGTCGACGGACCGGTCGCCGTCACGGCTCCCGGCCCCAAGGGCACCGGTGCGGTCGGCCTCGCCGGTGACCGGGTCTACGACGTGAAGCACCACGGCGGATCCGACCAGGCCGTCTACGCCTACGCCCGCGAGGACCTCGACGGCTGGGCGGCCGAGCTGGACCGGCCGCTGGCCAACGGGGTCTTCGGGGAGAACCTCACGACCCTCGGGCTGGACGTCAACGGCGCCCTGATCGGCGAGCGTTGGCGGATCGGGCCGGATGTGGTCCTGGAGGTGTCCTGCGCGCGGATCCCGTGCGGCACGTTCCAGGGCTGGCTGGGGCGCGACGGCTGGCTCAAGCGGTTCACGCAGGCCGCGCTGCCCGGGGCGTACCTGCGCGTGATCGAGCCCGGCGACATCCGTGCGGATGACCCGGTCGAGGTCGTGCACCGGCCGGATCACGACGTGACCGTCGCGCTCGTCTTCCGGGCCATGACCCTGGAGGGTGACCTGCTGCCGCGGCTGCTGGCCGCCGACGCGCTGCCGGAGGAGGGCAAGGAGCTGGTCCGCCGGCGGACCTCCGCGTAGGAGGGGTGGGGGACGGAAGCGGGTGGCGGGGGAGCCGTGTGCGCACCCCTGCCACCCCGTCCCGTCCCTCAGCGCCCGTCCTGCCCCGCCGTCGGGTTCGTTCAGCCGATCTTGTCCGTGAAGCCCATCGACAGGACCGTGTGGTGGGTGACCTTGCCCTTGCCCGGTCCTGACGTCCACGTGAAGGTGTACTCCAGGATCGCGCTCGTCCTCGGGTCGACGGTCACCCGGCCGAGGCTCCTGGCCTCCTGGAACTCGAGGGCCGTCCCGCCGCGCCCGGCGCTGTCCTTGACGGACCCGACGAGCTTGACGCCCTTCAGCCCGGCCATCGCCCTGAACACCCCCCGCTCGCAGCTTCGGGCTCGCGGGGGCGTCGCCGAGCAGCGCGGTCGCCTGGTCGAAGGGGGCGATGTCCTGGGTCTTCGACGGTGTCTGCAGCAACCGGAGAGCAGTTTCGCCGGGTCGGTGGGCAACTGGTCCAGGCCCTTCCAGCCGACGCTCTTCGGCCCGAAGTCCCAGTCGGGCCGGCGACCCTTCTTGTAGGCCTTGCCTCGCGCAGCCGGCCCCGGGCCCGGGGCAGCCGCGAGCGGGCCGTGCCCGCCGGGATGCCCACAGCGGTGGCCGCCTCCGCCGGGGTGAGCTGCTCCGAGCCGACGAGGAGCAGCAACTCACGCTCTTCTACGGGCAGTTCGGCCAGTGCCTGGCGCAGGGCGGGTGCCAGTGCGGCCGCGTCGAGCCGCTGGTCCACCGCCTGCCAGGGGTCGGTGACCTCCGGCCCCGGTACGGCCTCTTGCCGCCCCGCCCGCCGCAGGTGCTGGGACAGCACGTTGCGGGCCACGCCGAACAGCCAGCCCCTCGCCGAGCCGCGTGCGAGGTCGAACGTGCGCCGTGCGGCAAACGCCGGCGGCGAACTCGACGTACAGGTGGCCGCTGGGAGACCGTGCGAGAGAGCGTGAACCCGCGGAAGCCGGCCGTCGTGCCTCGGAGGCCCGCAGGCGCAGCTGCGTGTCCAGTCCGGAGGCGGAGGTGTAGACGCGCTGGGCGACCGTGGGGTCGGCCACTCCGAGGGTGACGGATTCGATGGATGCCGTGTCCGTCACGCCAGTTGTGGCTCCGGGGCGGGTGCCTCTCGATTCCTGACCGGCCGGGTCACCGTTTTCGCCACGCAGGGAGGCATCCCCGCCGCGGCGCCCGTCGCACGGCGCCGGTAGGCGCTGGGCGGCATCCCGACCAGTTCCGTGAAGCGGGTACTGAAGGTGCCCAGCGACGAGCAGCCGACCGCGAAGCAGATCTCGGTGACGCTGAGGCTGTCACGGTGCAGCAGTGCCTTCGCGCGCTCGATACGACGCGTCATCAGGTACGCGTACGGCGACTCGCCGTACGCCAGCCGGAACTGACGGCTGAGGTGCCCTGCGGACATGTTCGCGCCGCGGGCGAGCGCCTCCACGTTCAGCGGCTGCGCGTACTCACGGTCGATCCGGTCGCGGACCCGGCGCAGCAGGGCCAGATCACGCAGTCGCTGCTCTGCGGCGCGGGCCCGCGCCCACGAGGGATGGCACAAGAGGGGACTCCTTCTCATGACGGTGTTCTCATGACGGTGGCTGCCGACGGGTGCCGAGGACGGGGCGGCTCAGCGCAGTTCCTGGATGCGGACCAGGTTGCCCGCGGGATCGCGGAAGGCGCAGTCGCGGATTCCGTACGGCTGCTCGGTCGGCTCCTGGACCACCTCGGTGTCGCCGGCCTGCACCTTCTCGAAGGTTCCGTCGAGGTCCCGGGTCGCCAGCAGGATCCACCCGTAGGTGCCCTTGGCCATCATCTCGGTGATGGTGCGGCGCTCGTCCTCGGTCACCCCGGGGTCGGCGGCCGGGGGCGCCAGGAGGATGGACGTGTCGGGCTGTCCTGCCGGGCCGACCGTGATCCAGCGCATCTTGCCCTGTCCGACATCACTGCGGACCTCGAAGCCGAGGGTGTCGCGGTAGAAGGCGAGGGACGCGTCCGGGTCGTCGTGCGGAAGGGCGCTCGTGTGAATGGTGATGTCCATGACGGTCAGGGTATGCGCGGTCCCGCGGCCCTCGCTTCTCGAATCCTGACCGATCCGGCCGTCCGTCACACCCGTCCGCCGCACCCTACGGGCGTCGGCCCCAGGCGGAGATCATCGGGGCCGTCGCCAGATCGAGGTCTCCAGTGGCGACGTTCGACAGATGGCGGTCGATGTCCTCGTCGGTCGCGATCCCCGCGGCCACGAGCCGGCCACGGATCTGCCGGACTGTCGCAGCCTCGAGAACGGTGCAGGCCGGCGAGGTGATCGGGAAGTAGGCGTCCGCCCGCACGCCGAGCAGACCGGCCTCGCGCAGCCGCCGTGGCAGCGTCCGGCCGTACGAGAGATCGGCGCCGCGCCCCGCCATGAGCTCCCGGAACCCGGACCGCAGACGGTTCGCCAGCCGCTGCTCGGGGCCCCACTCGTCCGGGCACAGCAGGGGCTGCAGCCCCGGATCGGCGTCCTCCAGGAGCAGCACACCTCCGGGACGCAGTGCCTGGACCATGCGGCGCAGGGCCTCGGCGCGGTCGACGACGTGCACCAGGACCAGCCGGGCGTGCACCAGGTCGAAACCACCCGGTGGCGGAGGATCGGCCGCGACGTCGTGGCGCAGGACTTCGACGACGTCGGAGGCGGCGTCCCGGGCCCAGGACACGTCGATGTCGGTGCAGACGACCTGCCCGGTGGCGCCGACCCGTTCGGCGAGACGCGCGGGAACGGAGGGGCCGCCGGCTCCGACTTCCCAGCACCGCATGCCCTCGGTGATGCCGATCCGGTCGATGTGCCGGAACGTCACCGGGTCGAACAGCTCGGCCAGCGCGCCGAACCGGATGCCCGCCTCCGACTGCTGGTTGTCCAGCAGATACCCGTGGTCCTTGCCGTGCTCGGTCATGCGCCGCCCCACTGTCTCTCTCCGCCTGCGCCACTCCGCCGCCGGACCTGAACCGTCTGCCGGACCCGATCCGTCCGCCGGACCCGAAGTCCACCATGCCCGGCACCACCGGCCCGACTCGGCCCGGCCCGGCCCGGATGCTGCGCGCATGTGCCCGCCTCTGGAGGGGAGGCGGGCACATGCGCGGGATGTGCCCGGATGTGACCCGATGTGGTCAGACCTGCGTCGAGTCCTTCGCGTACGGCGACTCGGTCACGTACTCCGGCGAGTCGGCGGCCGCGGCGGCTGCCGGTTCGGGCGCGGGGCCGCCCTCGCTGAGGCCGAACCGTGCGTGGAACGTGCGCAGGAAGCCGGGCGCGTACCAGGCTGAGCGGCCGAGCAGCCGCATCGCGGCGGGCACCAGGATGCCGCGTACCGCGACGGCGTCGATGAGGATGGCGAGGCCGCTGCCCAGGCCGAACATCTGCATGAAGCTGAGCTCGGCCGTCCCGAAGGCGAAGAAGCTCACCGCCAGCAGGCAGGCCGCCGCGCTGACGATGCGGCCCGTGTGCCCGAGGCCGTTGGTCACGGCGGACTCGTTGTCCTCGCCCAGGTCGTGGAGTTCCTTGATGCGGCTGGTGACGAAGACCTCGTAGTCCATGGAGAGGCCGAAGGCGATGCAGAACATCAGCACGGTCATGGACACCTCCATGGGCTGCGCGGTGAAGCCGAGCAGGAAGGAGAGGTGGCCGTCCTGGAAGATCCACGTCATGACGCCGAGCGTCGCTCCCAGGCTGATCACGTTGAGCACCAGCGCACGCAACGGCTGCACGATGCTGCCGGTGAACAGGAAGAGCAGAAGGAACGTGGTGAGGACGACCATGGCCACCGCGAGCGGGAGGCGATTGCCGATCGCGCCCTTGGCGTCGACCAGTACGGCGTCGGTTCCGCCGACCAGGGGGTGTGATCCGGCGGGCGGGGCGACCGCCCGCACCTCGTCGACCAGGCTCTGCGACGCGTCCGACTTCGGCGGCAGGTCGCTCACCACGTTGATCCGCTGTGCGTCGGGGCGGCCGAGGGCGGCGTTCCCGGGGCCGGCGGCCGTGGAGCGTCCGTCGGTGTAGGTGCCCGCACTTGTCTCGACGCGGGCGACACCGTCGAGACCGGACAGTTCGACTGCGTACGACGTCAGAGGGGCCTTGCTCACCGAGGTGTCGATGACGACGTGGAGGGCCGCGTCGTCGTTGCCGTTGAACTTCTTCTGCAGGACGGCCGATACCTGGCGGCTCTCGGCGTCCGAGGACAGCACGCGTTCGTCCGGCGTGCCGAAGGTGATGCCGAGGAGCGGGCTCGCCGCGACCAGCAG
The DNA here is from genome assembly GCF_044756945.1 of Streptomyces sp. NPDC091387. Classification (NCBI taxonomy): domain Bacteria; kingdom Bacillati; phylum Actinomycetota; class Actinomycetes; order Kitasatosporales; family Streptomycetaceae; genus Streptomyces; species Streptomyces sp. NPDC091387. The sequence continues at coordinate 54,681 of NZ_JBIVTZ010000030.1, forward strand.
GACCGCGAGCACGGGCAGCGCGGTGAGCGCGGGCCGCCGCATGACGGTGCCGGCCAGCCGCCCCCACATCGGCGCCCGGGTGCTGGAGCGCCCCACGCGTCAATAGGCTGGCCCGATGACGTCGGTCAAGAAGATCCAGGTCACCTTCGACTGCGCGGAACCCGAGCGCGTCGCCCGCTTCTGGTGCGAGGTGTTGGGGTACGTCGTACCTCCGCCGCCGGAGGGGTTTGCCACGTGGGGCGATTTCGACCGCTCGCTGCCGCCCGAGCGTCAGGGTGCGGGTTTCGTCTGCCATGACCCCGCAGGTGTGGGCCCCCGGCTGTACTTCCAGCGCGTTCCCGAGGGCAAGGCCGTCAAGAACCGGGTGCATCTCGACGTCCGGGTCGCCGTCGGGCTCGTGGGCGAGGAGCGCGTCGCCGCGCTGGAGGCCGAGTGCGCACGGCTGGTCGCGTTCGGCGCGGTGCGCGTGCGACTCCTGCGTGCCGACGGCTACGACGAGTCGTGCCTCGTGATGCAGGACGTCGAGGGCAACGAGTTCTGTCTCGACTGACGGGCCGCGGTCACCGGACAGGTCCGGTGACCGCGGGGCGGTCGCTTCCGGCCCCGGAGGGACGGGAAGGTGCTCGGCGGACACCCGACAGAGCCGGTGCGGGGAATGTCGGGTGAGCGGGACCGGTGTCGCCGGACGATGGGTGCATGGATGACACGACCTTGGTATCCCGCTTCCTCCGCGACGGCTTCGTGAAACTGGAGGGCGCCGTCGCGCCGCGCGTGGCCGCGGACTGTGCCCGGCTGCTGTGGCGGGAGACGGGCTGCGACCCGGACGATCCGTCGACCTGGACGCAGCCCGTGCACCGGGTGCCCGGCATGGCGCAGGGGCCCTTCGCCGCCGCCCCCAACTCCCCTTTCCTGCAGCACGCGTACGACCTGCTCGTCGGCGCGGGACGCTGGGAGCCGCGCTACTCGCTGGGCACCTTCCCGCTGCGTTTCCCGCACGCGGAGGAGCCGCAGGACGCGGGCTGGCACATCGAGGGGAGCTACCTGCCCGAGGGCGAGAGCTGGTACTTCACAAATCTGCGCTCCCGGGGCCGGGCGCTGCTCATGCTGTTCCTGTTCAGCGAGGTCGGTGAGGAGGACGCCCCGACCCGGATCAGGGCCGGCTCACACCTCGACGTGCCGAAGGTGCTGGAGAAGTACGGGGAGGACGGAGCGAGCGGGCCGGCCCTCGCGCCCGACCTGGTGGCGGCGTCCGACCACCGCCCGCTCGCCCTCGCCACCGGGTCCCCGGGCGATGTCTACCTGTGCCACCCGTTCCTGGTGCACGCGGCGCAACCGCACCACGGGGCGCGGCCGCGCTTCATGGCCCAGCCGCCGCTGATGCCGGCCGTGCCGTACGAGCTGGAGCGGGCCGACGGAGCGTACTCACCCGTGGAGATCGCGATCCGCCGGGGCCTGGGGCAGGACACCCCCGGTCCGGACGGGGACGGCACCGACGGCGCCGCCGGGTAGTTCACACGTGGCGGCTGACCCCGCCGAGGCGAGGAACGGTTCCAGGAGGCCGAGCAGTTCCTCGGGGCGGTGCAGCGGGATGATGTGGCCGCAGTCCTCGACGAGGTGGCCGATGAGATCATCGGCGACCGGACGCAGCTGCTGTTCGAGGGCTCTGCCCACGGGGTGGGCGCCGATGGCCATGGTGGGCACGGTCAACCGGCCCGTACCGACGGCCTCCTGGATCTGCCAGGCGCTCTCTGGCAGCGCACGGTAGTAGGAGAAGGCGCAGCGCAGAGCCTCGGTCCCGGTGTACGCACGGGTGAAGGCTTCCCGGACAGCGGGATCCACCCCCTCCCCGAGCGAACCCGCGTCGAGGAACCAGTCGATGTACTGGGCTTCGTGCCCGGCGAGAACGGTTTCCGCGAGGCCGGGTACCGCGTGGAAGCCGAACCACCACGGTGCTCCGTGGGCGAGGAATTCCTCGGCGCCGGGCAGCCTGCCCAGAAGCGACTCCATGACGACGAGCTGCCGGACGAGGTCGGGGCGGCGCATGGCGAGAAGGAAGGCCGGCGGGGTGCCGGCGTCGATGCCGACCACGGCCGCCGAACTCTCCCCGAGAGCGTCGAGGAGGGCTTCGGCGTCGCTCGCGAGCGTGCCGGCGTCGTAGCCGTCCACGGCGCGTGTGCTCGCGCCCGCTCCCCGCAGGTCCGGCGCGATCACCCGGTATCGCCCGGCGAGCCCGGCCAGGACGTGGGTCCAGAGGCGCCAGGTGTGCGGGAAGCCGTGCAGCAGCAGCACGGCCGGGCCCTCGCCGGCGAGAGCCACGTTGAGGTCGATGCCATTGGCCGTGACGCGGCGGAGTTCTACGCCGGACGGGCGGCGGCCGGATATGCGGTGCGGTGCGGCAGGCACGTGGATCTCCAGGCGGTTACGAATAGTGACAACAAAACGATAGGTAACTAACGTGGGAGGGCCAAGACCGCACTTCTGCCTCAGGTGGTGAGCCCCAGGTGACCTCCCCGACGCCGCCTTCCCCTCACGGGGACCGTGGAGACCTGTTCGATCCGCAGTGTCCGACCCGCGGTCTGCTCGACCGGATCGGTACGAAGTGGACGTCCATGGCCATCAAGGTGCTGGCGGAGGCATCCCCGGGGGAGGTGCGCTTCGCGGAACTGCAGCGCCGGATGACCGGCGTCTCGCAGAAGATGCTCTCGGTCACCCTTCGAGGGCTGACCCGTGACGGCCTGGTCGGCCGCCGGGTGGAGGCGACGGTGCCGCCGCGCGTGCACTACCGGCTCACCCCGCTCGGCCTGACGCTGGAACAACCGCTGGCCATGCTCCGTGCGTGGGCCGAGGAACACATGGCCGAGGTGGACCGCGCGAACCGGTGCGGCCAGGAGAAGACAGCCGAGCGCTGACCGCAACCGGAATCCGCGGCCGGGTCCGCTGAGTGACCGCCCCGCTCGGATAAGGGCGGTCAGGCGTGCCCCGGCATGACCCTTCCCCGGCGATGTACTAGAGTTATCTCGACATCGAGATATATGCCGAAGGCGCACAGCGGGCCGCCGCGCGGTAAGGGCTACCTAACTAAGCCTTACCTTAGCGGATGGTCGGGTGGCTGTAGGCAGCACCACGCGGCGCCCGCCGTAGTGAGGCGCGGCGCGGAGTTACGCGCACATTGATGAAGGAGACTGTCGTGTCGGCGAACAGCTTCGACGCCCGCAGCACGCTGCGCGTGGGCGACGAGTCGTACGAGATCTTCAAGCTGGACAAGGTCGAGGGCTCCGCGCGCCTCCCTTACAGCCTGAAGGTGCTGCTGGAGAACCTGCTCCGCACGGAGGACGGCGCGAACATCACCGCCGATCACATCCGGGCGCTCGGTGGCTGGGACTCCCAGGCTCAGCCCAGCCAGGAGATCCAGTTCACGCCGGCCCGCGTGATCATGCAGGACTTCACCGGTGTGCCGTGTGTCGTCGACCTCGCCACCATGCGTGAGGCCGTCAAGGAGCTCGGTGGCGACCCGGCGAAGATCAACCCGCTCGCCCCGGCCGAGCTGGTCATCGACCACTCCGTCATCGCCGACAAGTTCGGCACCAAGGACGCGTTCGCGCAGAACGTCGAGCTGGAGTACGGCCGCAACAAGGAGCGCTACCAGTTCCTGCGCTGGGGCCAGACCGCCTTCGACGAGTTCAAGGTCGTCCCCCCGGGCACCGGCATCGTGCACCAGGTCAACATCGAGCACCTGGCCCGTACGGTCATGGTCCGGGGTGGCCAGGCGTACCCCGACACCCTCGTCGGCACCGACTCGCACACCACCATGGTCAACGGCCTCGGCGTGCTGGGCTGGGGCGTCGGCGGCATCGAGGCCGAGGCCGCGATGCTCGGGCAGCCGGTCTCCATGCTCATCCCGCGCGTCGTCGGCTTCAAGCTGACCGGCGAGCTCCCGGCCGGCACCACCGCCACCGACCTCGTGCTGACCATCACCGAGATGCTCCGCAAGCACGGTGTCGTCGGCAAGTTCGTCGAGTTCTACGGTGAGGGCGTCGCCGCCACCTCGCTCGCGAACCGCGCCACCATCGGCAACATGTCGCCGGAGTTCGGCTCCACCGCCGCGATCTTCCCGATCGACGACGAGACGCTGAAGTACCTGCGCCTGACCGGCCGCGACGAGCAGCAGGTCGCGCTCGTCGAGGCGTATGCCAAGGAGCAGGGCCTCTGGCTCGACCCGGCCGCAGAGCCGGACTTCTCCGAGAAGCTGGAGCTCGACCTCTCCACGGTCGTCCCCTCCATCGCCGGCCCGAAGCGCCCGCAGGACCGCATCGTCCTCGCGAACGCCAAGGCGCAGTTCGCCCAGGACGTGCGCAACTACGTCTCGGACGACGAGGAGGCGGGCAAGGAGTCCTTCCCGGCCTCCGACTCGCCGGCCGCCTCCAACGGCGTCCCGTCGAACCCGGTCACCGTGACCGCCCCCGACGGCTCGACGTACGAGCTCGACCACGGCGCCGTCACCGTCGCCGCGATCACCTCCTGCACCAACACCTCGAACCCGTACGTCATGGTCGCCGCGGCGCTCGTGGCGAAGAAGGCCGTCGAGAAGGGCCTGACCCGCAAGCCGTGGGTCAAGACCACCCTCGCCCCGGGCTCGAAGGTCGTCACCGACTACTTCGACAAGGCGGGCCTGACCCCGTACCTCGACAAGGTCGGCTTCAACCTCGTCGGCTACGGCTGCACCACCTGCATCGGCAACTCCGGCCCGCTGCCGGAAGAGGTCTCCAAGGCGGTCAACGAGCACGACCTGGCCGTGACCTCGGTGCTCTCCGGCAACCGTAACTTCGAGGGCCGGATCAACCCCGACGTCAAGATGAACTACCTGGCGTCCCCGCCGCTGGTCGTCGCGTACGCCATCGCCGGTTCGATGAAGGTCGACATCACCAAGGACGCGCTCGGCGTCGACCAGGACGGCAAGCCCGTCTTCCTCGCCGACATCTGGCCGTCCGAGGCCGAGGTCAACGACGTCGTCGCCAACTCCATCGGCGAGGACATGTTCAACAAGTCCTACCAGGACGTCTTCGCGGGCGACGCCCAGTGGCAGGCGCTCTCGATCCCCACCGGCAACACCTTCGAGTGGGACTCCGAGTCCACCTACGTGCGCAAGCCCCCGTACTTCGAGGGCATGACGATGGAGACGACCCCGGTCGAGGACATCACCGGCGGTCGCGTCCTCGCGAAGCTGGGCGACTCGGTCACCACCGACCACATCTCCCCGGCCGGTGCGATCAAGGCCGACACTCCGGCCGGCAAGTACCTCACGGAGCACGGCATCGACCGCCGTGACTTCAACTCCTACGGCTCGCGCCGTGGCAACCACGAGGTCATGATCCGCGGCACGTTCGCCAACATCCGCCTGCGCAACCAGATCGCGCCGGGCACCGAGGGCGGCTTCACCCGCGACTTCACCCAGAGCGACGCGCCGGTCTCGTTCATCTACGACGCCTCGCAGAACTACCAGGCCGCGGGCACCCCGCTCGTCATCCTGGCGGGCAAGGAGTACGGCTCCGGCTCGTCCCGCGACTGGGCAGCCAAGGGCACCGCGCTCCTGGGCGTCAAGGCCGTCATCGCCGAGTCCTACGAGCGCATCCACCGCTCGAACCTCATCGGCATGGGCGTCCTCCCGCTTCAGTTCCCGGAGGGCGCGACCGCCGAGTCCCTCGGCCTCACCGGCGAGGAGACCTTCTCCTTCACCGGCGTGACCGAGCTGAACAACGGCACCACCCCGCGCACCGTCAAGGTCACCACCGACACCGGTGTGGAGTTCGACGGCGTCGTCCGCATCGACACCCCCGGTGAGGCGGACTACTACCGCAACGGCGGCATCCTGCAGTACGTGCTCCGCAGCCTGATCCGCAAGTAGGGTCGGCGGGCAGTACGGCGAGAGGGCCGCATCCCCGGTGACGGGGATGCGGCCCTCTCTCATGTCCCGGCTCGCACGCTCCGGCTCTCTTCTGCCGGGCGGAACCTGTCCGGGTGGAAGTGCCGAGTGGCTCAGAAGAGGAACTTGTAGCTGTTCCAGCCGCTCGTGCCGATCTTCACCTTGCCCGCGAACGGGGCGGCGGCGTTGCCGGTGCCCCGGTACAGGTAGAGCTCGCCCGCGGCGTTCCGGGCGAGGAGGTCGGTCCGGCCGTCCTCGGTGATGTCACCCGTGGAGACCAGCCGGTTGTACTGGTTCCAGCCGCTGCCGATCTTGGTGCGCTTGGCGAACGGCGCCTTCTGGTTGCCCGTGCCCTTGTACAGCCACAGGACACCGGACTTGTCGCGGGCGACGATGTCGTTCTTCCCGTCGCCGGTCAGGTCGCCGTTGCCGACGATCTCGCTGTAGATGTCCCAGCCGTAGCCCACCTTGATACGGCCCGTCACCTTGCCGGTGCCGTAGCCGAGGTAGACGTAGACGTCACCCTTCTTGTCACGGGCGAGGATGTCGCCCGCGGCGGCGCCTCCGATGTTGCCCGGGGAGACCAGCTTGTTGTAGATGTCCCAGCCGTAGCCGACCTGGACCGGCTTGTCGGCGTCGAACTTCAGGTAGCCGAAGTTCCCGTTGTTCTCACGGAACCAGATGCCGTCGCTGTCGCCGCTGCTCTTCGGCACGTTGGAGACCTGGAGCATGGCGTTGACGCCCGTCCAGCCCGATCCGTTGAGGCTGCGGGCGGTGAGGCCGCCCTTGAGGTTCGACCGGTAGGCGTACGCGGTGCCCGCGGAGTTGACGCCGAACAGGGCGAAGTTGTTGGCTGCGGCGGCTGCCGCCTTCGCGGTCGCGGCGGACGGCTGCTGCGCCGCGCTGATCGACGGCTGCGGGGAGTCTGCGGCCACGGCGGAGGTGCCGGTGGCGACGAGGGCGGCGGTGAGCGCCGCGGCTGCCGCGCGAGCGGCTGTGCGCTTGTGGTTACGGCCAGCGGTATCGGCCACGAAGTACTCCATGGATCGTGATCGGTCGTGGCCCGCCGCGAGTTGACGGCGGGCCACGGATTCAGCCGAATCGTGTCACGATTTTGGGCACAAAACTGCCCTTTTGATCAGAAGAACAGGCGGTAGGTGTTCCAGCCCGACGTTCCGATGACGGCCTTGGGCTTGTACGGGGTGGCGGCGTTGCCGGTGCCCTTGTACAGGTAGAGCTCGCCGGCGGCGTTCCGGGCGACCAGGTCCGCGATGCCGTCCAGGTCGATGTCACCGGGGGCGAACAGGGCGTTGTACTGGTTCCAGCCGCTGCCGATCTTGGTGCGCTTGGCGTACGGGTCGTGCTGGTTGCCGGTGCCCTTGTAGAGCCACAGGACGCCGGACTTGTCGCGGGCGACGATGTCGTTCTTGCCGTCGCCGGTCAGGTCGCCGTTGCCGGCGATCTCGCTGTAGACGTCCCAGCCGTAACCGACCTTGATGCGCTTGGTGACGGTGCCGTCGCCGTAGCCCAGGTAGAGGTACAGGTCGCCCTTGGCGTCGCGGCCGAGGAGGTCGCCGCCCTCCGCGCCGCCGAACTGGCCGGGGGAGACCAGCTTGTTGTAGATGTCCCAGCCGTAGCCGATCTTCTTCGCCGCGGAGTTGTCGTTGGCGTAGTAGTGGACGTCGCCGTTGGTGCTGAGCTGCCAGCGGCCGTCCGCCACGTTGTCGGCGTTGTGGTCGACCCGGCCGAGGAACTTGACGTTCTTCCAGCCGGTGTCGAGCTCGACCCGCTTCTCGAGGCCGCCGTCGCCGGACGGGGTGTAGTAGTACGAGGTGCCGGCGCTGTCCAGACCGGCGATGCCGAACATGGGCGCGTCGCCCGGCTCCGCGGCGAAGGCGGCGGTACCGGTGCCGACGAGGGCCGCGGTTATCGCGGCGGCGGTGAGACGGGCGGCGGCCCGTCCGGGCCGACGGCCAGAGGTCTTGGCCACGTGGGTTCTCCATGGGTGGTGGGACGAGGCGTGACGCGCCGCGGGATACGGGGACACGCCACGGAATTTGAGGGTGATCCTTTCACGAGTCCCTCACGTGTCCAAGGGTTTGGCGAAATGATGCCACCGCGACATCTTCGCCCGGATATGCGGGTGTTGCGGCATCGGATGCGGTCAGGACGGGGATACGGGGCAGGCCGCCGGCGGACCGGGGAGCCCGGCTGTGGTCAGGCGGTGAATGCCGTGCAACTGGGTCATCACATCCCGCAGCGAACGGCAGTCGCGCGGACCGGGACCCGGAGCGGGACGCCGTACGCGCTGGCCGTCCTCCAGGGCCTCCGCCAGCAGGGACAGCGCCGACGTCACCCGCGCCACCTCGGCGGACGAGGGGCGCGGCACCCCGTTCTCGACCCGCAACGCGCACGCCGTCGCCGCGTCCACGACGAGTTCGGCCGCCACCGTCACCGCGGGCCAGTCCTGCCGGGGCCCGCCGAACGGCCCCGGCAGCTCGGCCGCCGCGGTCTCCGCCGCCGCCCGCGCCTCGGCGAGCGCGCGGTACGTGGCGGCGCGCAGGGCCAGACCCCGGCCATCGGCCCGGTGCGCGGCCCCGGCCCGCTCCGGCGCGTCCAGCACGTGGCGCAGATAGCGTTCCGTGCAGCGCAGCGTGACGGCGAACCGGTGGCCGACCCGCACCCCGGGGTCGGCCGACAGCGGAAGGTGTCCCACGAGCAGCACGAGGGCGCAGGCCAGGAAGGTCTCCAGCAGCCGGGACGCGGCCGCCTCCGTGTCACCCGCGGTGTGCACGAACGACAGCACCAGCACGGTGATCACCGCGGTCTGGAACGCGAAGTGGCGGGTGGACAGGGGCAACAGCGCCCCGGCCACGACGACCGCCACCACGACGAGCGGTGTGCCGGAGCCGCCGGGCACGGCCATGAGCGCGACGAAGGCGATGACCCCGGCAACGGTCCCGGCGAACCGGTTCACCACCCGGGAGAACAGCGGGCCCATGTCCGGTTTCACCAGGAACGCGGCGGTGGCCGGGAGCCAGTACCAGTGGTCCTCGTGCAGCAGCAGCGCGACGGCCGCGGTGACCGAGACGCAGAGCGCCACGCGCAGCCCGTACTCCCGCCCGGCCGGTGCGAACAACCCCGGGCGGAGCCCGGGGTACGCCCCGGCCCCGCGACGTGTGTCCGGCGCCGGCTCCGGGCGGGGAGCCGGTGTCCCGGCCGTCGTCCGGTCGAAGGTCACCGCGGCCGCCAGCACCGCGCGGTCGAAGGCCAGGCGGGCGACGGTGTCCGACCGCGGGCTCGGCAGCGCTCCCGCGGGCCCGCCGCTCCGCACCGCCGCGGCCAGCCGACGGGGCCCGTCGGCCACCTCGTCCGGGACGGCCCGGCCCTCCCACAGCAGCGCGATGCTCGCCTCGCACAGCGCGACCGCCGCGCCGAAGCGGGCGGCGAGACGGTGGCTTTCTGCCCGGCCCGGCCACCGGCCGGGCCAGGGCAGCAGCCGCATCAGGCGCAGCGCCTCGTCCGCCTGCTGCTGCGCGGCGACGAGCCCGCGACGGGCGCCCTGGGCCTCCTGCCCACCGAGCGCCTCCAGCGCGTCCGCGAGCGCGTCGAACACCGCTGCCACGGCTTCGCGTTCACCGCTCCACCGGGTCGCGTCCCGGGAGCGCGGCGTACGCAGCAGCAGGCGCAGCAGGACCAGCCAGCCCGCCCCGGACAGGAAGCAGAGGGCCTTCAGCCAGGCCGGTCCCGCCAGTGGCATCCCCATGCCGATGGTGGTGGTGACCAGCATCTGGAGGGCGGCCGCCGACCACCCGGCACCCCTCGCACTCAGCGCCCCGGAGACCCAGCCGGCCAGGAAGAGCACGGGCACCGCCGTCCACCGCCCCGTACCGTCCGCGACCAGGGCGCCGACGAGCAGCCCGAGCGCTCCGGCCGCGGCCGGCGGCCCGATGTGGACCAGGCCCTCGCGGCGCGTCCCGGGACGGTCGTTGACCCCGGCGAGCATCGCACCCAGGGCGGCGAGGACGCCGGGCCCCGGATGCCCGGCGGCGATCCCGGCCCCCAGCAGGGGCCCCGCACCCAGCGCGCCGCGCACCATCGCCGTCCGGGGCACGGGGGCCCGGCGCAGGCGCAGTACGTGGGTGAGCCAGGCGGGCGCGTGGCGGCCGGGCCGCACGGCGGGGGTACGGCGTCGCAGCCTCTTGCCGGCAGTTCGGGATGGCGGAAGGTGCACCGCTGGGCCTCCTCGTTCACCGGCCGGACCACGGGGTCCGGGACGGGGGCGGAGCGGGCGACGGTGGCCGCGTACGGCGAACGTATCCGGGCGATGTGGCGGGCGGGCTGCGGTGGTGTTTCGGACACGTGATCATCCGGGGCGCAGCCGTCCGGCACGGGCGGGCACGACCGAAACCCGCAGGTCGTCGCCGGGCGGGTGCGGGCCATCGGCGGGCGAGGCCCTACGCTCGAAGGCCTGATGACGATCCATGCCACCCCGACCGGCACCAAGGCCGGAACCGAGTCCGTGCGCCGCCACAACCTCGGCCTCGTCCTGCGTGCCGTACTGGAGGAGGGCGAGGTGACCCGGGCCCGGGTGGCGGCCCGGGTCGGGCTGACCCGGGCTGCGGTGTCCTCGCTCGTCGAGGAGCTGCTGTCGCTGGACCAGCTGACCGAGTCCGGCAAGACGTTCAGCGGCAGCGCCGGCCGCCCCGGCACCGTGCTGAAGGTGTCGGACACCGGTCCGGCCGGGCTCGGCGTCGAGATCAACATCGACTATGTCTCGGTCTGCGCGGTCGGGCTCACCGGCACCGACCGGGTCCGGGTCACCGAGCACATCGACAACCGGAACACCCCGCCGGCCGAGGTGCTCGCCCACGCGGCCCGGCTCACCAACCGGGTCATCACCTCGACCGGCGAACAGGGGCTGCGGGCCGTCGGCGTCGAGCTGGCGCTGCCCGGACTGGTCTCCGGCGGCATGGTCCGCCAGGCGCCCAACCTGGGCTGGTACCGGGTCGCGGCCGAAGGCATCTTCGGCCAGGCGCTCAGCACGCTGCGCCCGGCGGGCCGGGCACTGGCGGTCAGCTCGGACAACGAGGCCAATCTGGCGGCGCTGGCCGAGCTCTGGTTCGGCGGCCCCGGGGGCGGCGGCTGCTTCCTCTACCTCACCGGCGAGATCGGCGTCGGCGGGGCGCTGGTGCTCCACGGCGAACTCCTGCGCGGCGCCCATGGCTTCGCCGGCGAGGTGGGGCACGTGGTCGTCGACCCGGAGGGCCCGCTGTGCGGGTGCGGGGCGCGCGGCTGCCTTGAGCAGTACGCGGGTCAGGCGGCGCTGCTGCGGGCCGCCGGGATCGATCCGGCGGCGGGCGTGCGCGGGCTCGGCGAGCTGGAGAGGAGGGCCCGCGCGGGGGACACGGGGACGCTGGAAGTGCTGCGGGCGGCGGGGGACCGGATGGGCCTGGTGCTGTCCGGGGCGGTCAACCTCTTCGACCTGGACACCGTCGTGCTGGGCGGCATCTACCGCGATCTGATGCCGTGGCTGGCGGACGCGGCGCAGGCCCAGCTCGCCGACCGGGTGGTGTCGGGGCGGTGGCACGGCAACGGCAGCGGACTGCGGGCCTCCTCGCTCTCCGGCGACGCGGCCAGGGGCGCGGCCGCCCGGGTGGTGCGCGGGGTCCTGGCCGACCCGGCGGCGTACGCGCCGCGCTGACCCGCCCCCGGGCGCGCGGAAAGCCGCCCCGCCCGCCGGACGGCGGACGAGGCGGCCCGGAGGCGCCCGGGACTATCCCCGGTGCGCCGCGATCAGCCCCTGGTACCAGCGGTAGCTGTCCTTCGGCGTGCGCTCCTGCGTGTCGTAGTCGACCCGGATGACCCCGAACCGCTTCGCGTACCCGAGCGCCCACTCGAAGTTGTCCAGCAGCGACCAGACGTAGTAGCCCCGGACGTCCACACCCGCGTCCATCGCCGCACGCAGGGCCGTCAGATGGGTCCGCAGGTACGCGACCCGGTCCGCGTCGTGCACCGAACCGTCCGCGTCCACGGTGTCGAACTCCGCCGAGCCGTTCTCCGTGATGTGCACCGGCGGCAGCGCGTCCCCGTAGGTCTGCTTCAGCGCGGTCAGCAGATCGGTGAAGGACTCGGGCACGACCGGCCAGCCCATCGCCGTCTTCCGTACGCCCCGGTACTCGCCCTCGCTGTAGCGGTTGTCGGTGGCGACGCGCAGCGCCGGGTCGGCCTCGCGGTGCGGGGCGGCGGCGATCACGATGGGGCGGTAGTAGTTGATGCCCAGGAAGTCCATCGGCTGGGAGATCAGCTCCAGGTCGCCCTCGCGGCGGAAGTCCTGCGCGGTGATCAGCTCGCCCCAGGTCTCCTCATCGGTCGCCGGGTAGCGGCCCGCGAGGATCGGCTCGGTCCACACCAGGTTGTGCTGGGTGTCCGCGCGGACGACGGCGGCCAGGTCCGCGTCCGACTCGGTTGCCGGGACGTTGCGGTCGAGGTTGAGCGTGATGCCCGCCTCGCGGACCCCGGCGGCCCGCAGCTCCTTCATCGCCAGGCCGTGGCCGACCAGCAGGTGGTGCGCGGCGGCCAGCGCGCCGCGCCCCTCCTTCGCGCCGGGCGCGTGCCGGCCCACCGAGTAGCCGAGGAACGCGCTGCACCACGGCTCGTTGAGCGTGATCCAGCGCGGCACCCGGTCGCCCAGGTGCTCCGCCATGATCCCGGCGTACTCCCCGAACCGCTCCGCGGTCTCGCGCACCCGCCAGCCGCCCCGGTCCTCCAGGGCCTGCGGCAGGTCCCAGTGGTAGAGGGTGGCGGCCGGTTCGATGCCCGCTTCGAGGAGCGAGTCGACGAGCCGGGAGTAGAAGTCCAGCCCCTTGGGGTTGACCGCACCGCCACCGGTCGGCTGGACGCGCGACCAGGCGACGGAGAAGCGGTACGAGTCCACGCCCAGCTCGCGCAGCAGCGCCACGTCCTCGGGGTAGCGGTGGTAGTGGTCGCAGGCGACGTCACCGGTGTCACCGCCGTCGGTCTTCCCGGGCGTGTGGCTGTAGGTGTCCCAGATGGACGGACCGCGGCCGTCCTCCCGCGCGGCACCCTCGATCTGGTACGAGGCCGTGGCCGCGCCGAAGACGAAGCCGGGCGGGAACACGGGGAAGTCACTCATGAAAAACGCAGTCCTCACTTGACCGAGCCGCCGGTGATCCCGGCGGCGATGTACTTCTGGGACAGGACGAGCAGAACGGCAGCCGGGATCGCCGACAGCACGGACGCCGCCATGACGGAGCCCCAGTCACCGACATGGGCGCCGATGTACTGGTAGATGCCCAGCGTGATCGGCTTGACGTCGTCCGTGGTGTTCAGCGTCAGCGCGAACATGAAGTCGCTCCACGCGTACAGGAACGAGAACAGCCCCGCCGTGATGAGGGAGTTGCGGCTCATCGGCAGCACGACCTGCACGAAGGTACGCAGGCGCCCCGCACCGTCCACCTCGGCCGCCTCGATGACCTCGCGCGGGATGGCCACCATGAACGAGCGCATCAGCACGATCGCGAACGGGATGCCGAGCGAGGCGTCCGCCAGCATCAGCCCGGCGTAGGAGTTGACCAGGCCCATGTCCACGTACGCGCTGTACAGGGCGTTGGCGATGACGATGCCCGGCACCATCTGGGTGATCAGCGTGCCGAAGACGATCGTCCTGGTGCCGCGCAGCTTGAACTGCGCGAGACCGTAGGCGGCGGGCGCCGAGACGGCCAGGCAGATCACCACCGCACCGAGCGCGACGGCCAGCGAGGTCAGCAGGTTGCGGCCCTGGTCGGAGATGGCCGAGCGGAAGCCCGACAGATCCAGGCTGTGCGGGAAGGGGCTGACCTCCAGCAGCCCGGACGACGGCTGGAGCGCGGTGTTCACCATCCAGTACAGCGGGAACAGCATCACGCACAGCACCACGACGCCGAAGACCGTGGCGCCCCAGCGCCGCTTCGGCCGGCCGGTGAGATGCGTGGGGGCGGCGGGGGTACGCACAGTGCTCGCCATGCCGGTCACTTCCCCTCGTTGCGGTTGGCCCGCAGGTAGAACACCGCGAAGACGGCGGAGATCAGGATCAGGATGTTGCCGACCACGGCACCCGCTCCGAAGTCCAGCTGGACGAAGGAGTTCTGGTACGTGAGGGTGCCCAGGGTCTGCGTGGAGTCGGCGGGACCGCCGTCGGTGAGCGCGAGGATCAGGTCGAGGATCTTCACCGTCGACATGAAGCCGAGCACCAGCACCACGGTGATGACGGGGCGGAGCATCGGCAGAGTGATCGAGCGGAAGGTCCGCCAGGCGGAGGCGCCGTCGAGCGAGGCGGCCTCGTACAGCTCCCTGGGGACCTCCTGGAGTCCGCCGTAGAGGATCACCATGTTGAACGGGATGCCGATCCAGATGTTCACCAGGACCACCGAGATCAGCGCCATGCTCGTGCTGGTCAGCCACGGGGTGTCGCCGCCGACGCCGATCGTGCCGAGGAACGAGTTGAGGACGCCGGTGTCCTGGTCGAGGATCCGCCGCCAGACGACACCGGAGACGACCATCGGGACGAGCCACGGCAGCAGGATCAGCGACCGCAGGATCCCGTTGAGCGGGAAGCGGCGGCTGAAGAACACCGCGAGACCCAGACCGATGCAGAACTGCCCGATCAGCGAGCCGATGGTGAACAGGATGGTGTGCCAGAGGGCCTTGCCGAAGAGCTCGTCGTTGAAGACATTGCTCCAGTTGGCCGTTCCGTTGAACGGGGACCTGCCCGTGAAGAACGTGGACGGCGAGTAGTCCTGGAAGCTCATCACGATGTTGCGGACGAGCGGGTAGCCGAAGAAGAGCGCCATGAAGATCACGGCGGGGGCGATGAAGCCCCACTGGGCCAGGTGCCTGCGGCGCCGGATGCGTGCCGGGTTCGGCGGCTTCCCGACCGCGGTGGCCGGGAGCGCCGGACCGGTGGCTGCGGAGGCGGTGGTGGTCGACATTGCGGTACCTCAGTTCCCGCTCGTGGCGCGCTGCTGGGCGCGCTTGAGGGCGGCCTCGCTCGACTCGCCGGTGAGGGCGGACTGGAAGGCGCTCTGCAGCGCGAGGGAGACGGACGACCAGCCCGCGCCGAGCTTCGCGGTACGCGAGCGGGCGGTGGCTACCTGTTCGGAGAGGGCGGCCAGCTCGGGGACCTTCTCGCGCCACACGGCGGCGGCCTTCTCGTTGGCCGGGACCATCCAGCTGTTGAGCGCGTAGGTGATCTGCTCCTGCTCGCCCGCCATACAGCCGATGATCTTCGCCGACATCTTCTCCCGGGCGCTGTCACCGGTGTTGGGCACGGTCAGAATCCCGCCGCCCAGCGGACCGACCGAGTCGTCCCCGGCCTTCGGGACCGGGATCTGGGCGATGCCCCAGTTCAGACCCTTCTTGGAGTTGAGGGTCTCGACCTGCCACGGGCCGTTGATCATCATGGCGGCGTTGCCGGCCATGAACTGGTCGTTCACATCGGCCTGGGTCCAGTTGACCGTCGACTTGGACAGCGAACGGTCCTTGAGCAGGCCCTTCCAGTAGTCCAGCGCCCCGGCCACCTGCGGGCTGTCGAGCTTCGTCTCGTCGCCGCCGTTGGACCACATGAACGGGGTGAACTGGAAGACGCCGTCCTCCGCGCCGCCCGCGCTCAGCGCCAGTCCGTACCGCTTCCCCTGGGTGAGCTTCTTCGCCGTCGACCGCATCTCGGCCCAGGTGGTGGGCACTTCGAGACCGGCCTGGTCGAGGACGTCCTTGTTGTAGAACAGCGCCAGGGTGTTCACCGTGCGTGCCGCGCCGTAGTACGTCCCCTCGTACGAGCCGAAGTTGACGATTCCCCGGGGAATGTCGGTGGTCGTCAGCCCGAGGTCCTTCAGCGGGATCAGGCCGCCGGCCTCGGCGAACGTCGGCATCTCCGACGCGTCCAGCTGGAGGACGTCGGGCAGCGACTTCGAGGACGCCATCCGCAGGGCCTTCGTCATCACCTGCGCGGCCGGGACGCTCTGCTGCTCGATCCTCACCCCGAGCCGCTTGCTGCACCGGGCCAGCGTCTGGGCGTCCCAGCGGTGGTAGGACTCGTCGGTCGACGAGTTCATGACGGTGTACACGTCCGGGTCCCGCTGCTGCCCGCAGCCGGCCAGGGCGACGCCGCCGGCCAGTGCGGAGACGACGGTGAGCGGAACGATGACCCGCCGGTGGTGACGACGGCGCCGTTGGCGCAGGCCGTCCGGGGAAGGTGCTGTCACGATGGTGCCCTTGCGTGAGAGGGGTGCCGGCCCGGGGGGACCACGGTGTCCCCGACGGGATGAGTCCATCCGCCCGGGTACGGATCCGGCAGGCCCGCACCCGGGGAGTCGGGGCGCCCGGCGGTCCGCCGGGCGCCCCGGGGCGTCAGCCGACGCCGAGCAGGTGCTCCATGGCGAGCTGGTCGAGCGCCTCGAACGCCATCGAGCGCTCGGCCGCGCCGTCCACGTCGAACTCCTCGTACGCGGAGCGGTCGGCCAGCAGGGCCTTGACGCCGTCGGCGGCGGTGGGCTGCGCCAGCTGGTCCAGCCGGGAGGCGGCCAGCGCCTCCTTGACGGCCGGGTCGGCGCGGAACGCCAGCGCGCGCTCCTTGAGGATCAGGTAGTTGCGCATGCAGTTCTTCGCGGACTCCCAGACGCCGTCGATGCCGTCGGTGCGCACCGGCTTGAAGTCGAAGTGCAGCGGGCCGGCGTAGTCCGAGCTCTCCAGCAGGTCGACGAGCCAGAAGGCCTGGCGCAGGTCGCCGGCGCCGAAGCGGAGGTCCTGGTCGTACTTGATGCCCGACTGGCCGTTGAGG
>NZ_JBIVTZ010000031.1:0-68544 GCF_044756945.1 Streptomyces sp. NPDC091387
GAGTCCCCGCAGGAAATGGCGTACGACCCGGGTCCCCCGCGTACCCGGGTGAACACGCCATTTCCGAGGAGACGCCCCGGAGGGGCACCACCCCCACCCACCGCGCAGAGCGCACCCCTGCGGGGCACCCGCACCAATCAAGCCCGTCCGGCGATTGAGGACAAAACCCCCGCCCCGGAGACCCCGCAGCCCGGACCCCGGAAAATGGCTGAAACCGGCCTGGTTACAGGCTGTCTGTGAGCCACTCCACAGCGTTCACCCGTATGGGGCACGGCGAGTCGTGGCACACTGATCCTGTACCAGCAGCAGCGCACTCCGGGGTCGGTGCAATTCCGAACCGGCGGTTATAGTCCGCGACCCGTCCGCATCCAGCGGCCGGTTGACCAGGTGGGATTCCTGGACCGACGGTTAAAGTCCGGATGGGAGGCAGTGCGCGGCGGGCCGTTTCGCGGGTACGCCGCCGTCGGCGGATGGTTTTCGGGCGACCGATCCATCCGTTTTTCCGGCATTCGGCGTCCCCGTTCCGCGTTCCGCTTCATCTGTCGTCATCGACAGGCCCCGGAGTCCGTGCCCGAAGAGGCAGGAGGACCCGGTGGACACCGCAGCCGACATCACCGCAATGCGCCGAGCCGTCGCGCTCGCAGCCCGCGGTCTCGGCTCCACCAGCCCCAACCCGGTCGTCGGGTGCGTCGTCCTCGACGCGGCGGGACGGCCCGTCGGCGAGGGCTTCCACCAGCGCGCCGGAGGGCCGCACGCCGAGATCCACGCCCTGCGCGCGGCCGGCGAGAAGGCCCGTGGCGGCACCGCCTACGTCACCCTCGAACCCTGTAACCACACCGGCCGCACCGGCCCCTGCGCCCAGGCACTGATCGAGGCCGGGATCGCCCGTGTCGTGTACGCGGTCGGCGACCCGAACCCGCAGGCCACCGGCGGTGCGGACACCCTGCGCGCCGCCGGAGTCAAGGCCGAGCAGGGCCTCCTCGCCGAAGAGGCCGAGCAGGGCAACGCCGCCTGGCTGACCTCGGTGCGCCTGGGCCGGCCCCACGTCACCTGGAAGTACGCGGCGACCCTGGACGGCCGGGTCGCGGCCGCCGACGCCACCAGCCGCTGGATCACCTCGGCCGAGTCCCGCGCCGACGTCCACCGGCTGCGCGCCGAGGCGGACGCCGTCGTGGTCGGCTCCGGCACCGCCCGCACCGACGACCCCCAGCTCGGCGTCCGGGGCGTCGACGGCGCGGTCCAGCCGCTGCGGGTCGTCGTCGACACCGCCGCCACCGCCGTGCGGCCAGGCGCCCGGGTCCTCGACACCAGCGCGCCCACCCTCGTCGCGGTCGCCGCCGACGCGGACGTCCGCCACCTCCCCGAAGAGGCCGTCCTGAGGCTGCCGCGCGCCGCGGCCGGCCCCGGACTGGACCTTCCCGCGCTGCTCGCCGCCCTCCACGGGCGCGGCATCCGCTCCGTACTCCTCGAAGGCGGACCGACCCTGGCCGGGGCCTTCGTCGCGGCCGGAGCGGTCGACCGGATCGTCGGTTACCTCGCCCCCGTGCTCCTCGGCGCGGGCCCCGCGGCCCTCGCCGACGCCGGAATCACCACCATCACCCAGGCGTTGCGCCTCCATGTGACCGAGACCGTGCGTATCGGCCCCGATCTGCGCATCACCGCCGTCCCCGGCCCTGCTCCGAAGGGAAACTGAGTGTTCACCGGAATTGTCGAAGAGCTGGGTGAGGTCACCGCCGTCGAGAACCTCGGCGACGCCTCCCGATTCCGCCTCCGCGGACCCGTGGTCACCGAGGGCGCCAAGCACGGCGACTCGATCGCCGTCAACGGCGTGTGCCTGACCGTCGTCGAACACGGCGAGCAGGAGTTCACCGCCGATGTGATGGCCGAGACGCTGAACCGGTCCAGCCTGGGCGCACTGCGCCCCGGCTCCCGGGTCAACCTGGAGCGGCCCATGGCGGTCGGCGGCCGGCTCGGCGGGCACATCGTGCAGGGGCACGTGGACGGCACGGGCCGCATCGTCGAGCGCAAGGCCTCCGAGAACTGGGAGATCGTGAAGGTCTCCCTCCCCGCGGAGCTCACCCGGTACGTGGTGGAGAAGGGGTCGATCACCGTCGACGGCGTGAGCCTGACCGTCGTGGACGCCGGACCCGACTACTTCACCATCAGCCTCATCCCCACCACCCTCGCCCTGACCACGCTCGGCCACAAGGAGCCCGGCGACCCGGTCAACCTGGAGGTGGACGTCATCGCGAAGTACGTCGAGCGACTGCTCGGCCACCGCGCGCAGGAGCCAGAGGAGCCGGTGAAGTGAGCGCCCTGCACTGGCTGAACTCGGAGGCGTTCAGCGTCTTCGGACAGCACATCATCTGGTCCGACATGATCGGCAACACGATCGGTCTGATCGCCCTGACCCTGGGCTGGCTCCGCTCGATCTGGACCTGGCCCGCCCAACTGCTGTCCGGCGCCGTCCTGGTCGCCGCCAACGTCTCCGTGCACCAGGCGGGCAGCGTGGGCAAGCAGGTCATCGTCATCGCCGTGGCCGTCTGGGGCTGGCAGCAGTGGACCCGGGGCAGGCAGCGGGCCCAGGACGGCTCCATCGCCGTACGGTTCGCCACCTGGCGCGAGCGCGGCTACCTGCTCGGCGGCGCCGCGGTCGGCACCCTCGCGGTCGGCGCACTGTTCACCGCGTTTCCCTCGCTCTCCTGGAGCCCGTGGGCGGACGCGTACATATTCGCCGGCACGCTCGTGGCGATGCTCGCCCAGGCCCGCGGCATGGTCGAGTTCTGGTTCGCCTGGCTCCTCGTCGACCTGGTCGGCGTACCGCTCAACTTCCACAGCGGTCTCGCCTTCTCCGGTCTCATCTACGTCGTCTACGGCGCCCTCGTCCTGTGGGGCATGCGCGACTGGTGGCTGCGTACGCGGACACCCGCTCTGGAAGGAGCCACGGCATGACTGCCCAGCCCACCTGGTTGCACCGCGAACACCTCGCGCCCGACGAGGACCTCACCCTCGACCCCGTGGCGCAGGCTGTCCGCGACATCGCGGCCGGCCGGCCCGTCGTGGTCGTCGACGACGAGAACCGGGAGAACGAGGGCGACCTCGTCATCGCGGCCGAGAAGGCCACCCCCGAGATCGTCGCCTTCATGATGAGCGAGTGCCGCGGACTCATCTGCGCGCCCATGGAGAACGACGAGCTGGAACGGCTCGAACTCCCGCAGATGGTCGACCACAACACCGAGTCGATGAAGACCGCCTTCACCGTCACCGTCGACGCCGCCGCCGCACACGGCGTGACCACCGGCATCTCCGCCGCCGACCGGGCCACCACGCTCCGGATGCTCGCGGGCGGCACCGCCGGCCCCGGCGACTTCGTGCGCCCCGGCCACATCTTCCCGCTGCGCGCCCGCCCCGGCGGCGTGCTCGTGCGCAACGGCCACACCGAGGCGGCCGTCGACCTCGCCAGGCTCGCCGGACTGCGGCCCGCCGGGGCGATCGTCGAGATCGCGGGCGAGGACGGCGTCATGCTGCGCCTTCCCCAACTGGTCCCGTTCGCCCGCAAGCACGGGCTCACGATCATCTCCATCGAGGACCTGATCGCCTACCGGCGCACCTCCGAGCCGACCGTCCGCCGCGAGGCCGAGGTCCGGCTGCCCACGGACTTCGGTGCGTTCACCGCCTACGGCTACCGCTCCACCGTGGACGGCGTCGAGCACGTCGCGCTGGTCCACGGCGACATCGGGGCCGGCGACGACGTCCTGGTCCGGGTCCACTCCGAGTGCCTGACCGGCGACATCTTCCAGTCAGAGCGCTGCGACTGCGGCCCCCAGCTGCACGCCTCCATGCGGCGCATCACGGACGAGGGCCGCGGCGTCGTGGTCTATCTGCGCGGCCACGAGGGACGGGGCATCGGGCTCGTCTCCAAGCTGCGCGCGTACGAACTCCAGGAGCGCGGCGTCGACACCCTCGACGCCAATCTGGAGCTCGGCCTGCCGGCCGACGCGAGGGACTACGCGGCCGGCGCCCAGATCCTCAAGGATCTCGGCGTCCACAGCCTGCGCCTGATGACGAACAACCCCGACAAGACCGCCGCGATCCTGCGGCACGGCCTGGCCGTCACCGGACGGGAACCGATGCCCGTCCAGGCCGGCGAACACAACCTGCGGTACCTGCGCACCAAGCGCGACCGCATGGGGCACGACCTGCCCTGGCTCGACGCCGCCACCGTGTCGACCTGCGGCAACCAGTAGATCCAGCAGTCCCCAGCGGTCACCCGAGGAATCGAGCGGTAGGAGAGACATGAGCGGCAAGGGCGCACCCGAACTGTCCGTACGCAACTGCGGTGACCTCCGCGTGGCGGTCATCGCCGCGCAGTGGCACGAGAAGGTCATGGACGGACTCGTCGACGGCGCACTGCGCGCCCTGCACGAGCTGGGCATCGACGAGCCGACCCTGCTGAGGGTCCCCGGCAGCTTCGAGCTCCCGGTGGTCGCCAAGGTGCTGGCCGGGCGCGGTTACGACGCGATCGTCGCCCTCGGCGTGATCATCCGAGGCGGCACCCCGCACTTCGAATACGTGTCCCACGGCGTGACCAACGGCCTCACCCAGGTCGCGGTCGACACCGGTGTTCCGGTCGGCTTCGGCGTCCTCACCTGCGACACCGAGGAGCAGGCACTCGACCGGGCGGGCATCGAGGGGTCCAACGAGGACAAGGGGCACGAAGCGGTCACCGCCGCCGTGGCCACCGCCACCACACTGCGCTCGGTCAGCGAACCCTGGCGCTGAGTGCGGGTCCTGGACCCCGTATTCTAAGGACATCATGGCGAACAAAACCTTCGAAGAGCTCTTCGCCGAGCTGCAGCTCAAGGCCGCCAACGGCGACCCCTCCACCTCCCGTACCGCCGAACTGGTGGACAAGGGCGTGCATGCCATCGGCAAGAAGGTCGTGGAGGAGGCCGCCGAAGTCTGGATGGCCGCCGAGCACGAGAGCAAGGACGCCGCAGCCGAGGAGATCTCCCAGCTGCTCTACCACGTCCAGGTGATGATGGTCGCGCGCGGAATCTCGCTCGACGACGTCTACGCCCACCTCTGAGCCCGGATCCCCGAGCACGGCCCCCGTACCGCGTCCCGCATTCCACCGACCCCTGTCGCAAAGGAAACCCGACCTCATGCTGCGCATCGCCGTCCCCAACAAGGGTTCACTCTCAGGGCCTGCGATGGCGATGCTCCATGAGGCCGGCTACCAGCAGCGCAAGGAGTCCAAGGAGCTCGTTCTCGTCGACCCCGAGAACGAGGTGGAGTTCTTCTACCTGCGGCCCCGTGACATCGCGATCTACGTCAGCTCGGGCCGCCTCGACATCGGCATCACCGGCCGCGACCTGCTGCTGGACTCCGGTGCCGAGTCGGAGGAGATCCTCCAGCTCGGGTTCGCCCGCTCGACCTTCCGCTACGCCACCAAGCCCGGCACGGCCGAGGGGCCGCAGGACTTCGACGGCCTGACGATCGCCACCTCCTACGAGGGCATCGTCGCCAAGCACCTCGTCGACGTCGGGGTCAACGCCTCCGTCGTCCACCTGGACGGCGCCGTCGAGACCGCCATCGAGCTCGGCGTCGCGCAGATCATCGCCGACGTCGTCGAGACCGGCACCAGCCTGCGCAACGCCGGCCTCGAAGTGATCGGCGAGCCGATCATGCAGTCGGAAGCGGTCGTCATCCGGCGCGTCGGCGCTCCGGACGACGAGCCCAAGGTGCAGCAGTTCCTGCGCCGGCTCCAGGGCGTCCTGGTCGCCCGCAGCTACGTGATGATGGACTACGACTGCCGCGTCGAGCACCTGGAGCGCGCGGTCGCCCTCACCCCGGGCCTGGAGTCGCCGACCATCTCCCCGCTGCACCACGAGGGCTGGGTCGCCGTCCGCTCCATGGTCGCCGCCAAGGAAGCGCAGCGGATCATGGACGACCTGTACGACCTCGGCGCCCGCGCCATCCTCACCACGGCCATCCACGCCTGCCGGCTCTGACGGCGGGACACGGAAGAAGACCATGTCAGCGCGCGCACCACGGACCGAACCCCCCGCCCTTCCGGTCACCTTCCGGCCGACCCGCACCCGGGTGGTCCTGCTGAGCGTCGGGGTGGTGATGTTCGCCGTCATCACCGTCGTCGCCTTCACCCTGGAGCAGCTCAGCGCGGGGGAGCGGACCAGCTTCGTCTTCACCGCGCTGGTCTTCCTCGGCGTTCTCGCGCTGCTCAGTCGCCCCAAGATCGTCGCGGACGACAGCGGGGTGACCGTGGTCAATCTCACCCGTACCAGGCGGCTGTCCTGGGCGGAGATCGTGCGCGTCAACCTGCGGGTCGGTGACCCGTGGGTCTTCCTCGACCTCAGCGACGGGACCAGCATGCCCGCCCTCGGCATCCAGCCCGGAATCGCCAAGGAGCAGGCCATTCGTGACGCCCGTTCGCTCCGCGCCCTCGCCGAGAACCACGGCTCGGGCACGGACAACGGCTGAGCCCCCTGCCCCACAGGGCCTCTTGCTGTTTACTCTGGAGGGCGGCGGCGCCCTGTGCGCCCCGCCCCCACCAGAGGTCCCCGAGACCTGCGGGGCTTTCCCTGCGACCCAAGGAGTGACTCCCTCCAGCAATGGACGGATCTTCCGGTAGTACTTGCGCCGCCCCTTCTGTGGAGGCGGCGGTATGACCACCCCCCTGCTGCTTCTCACTGCGGCATTCCTTCTCATCCTCGCCAACGGATTCTTCGTGGCAGCCGAATTCGGGCTCGTCACCGTGGAACGGGCGGACGCCGAGCGCGCGGCCGCCGAGGGCGACCGGCGGGCCCGTACCGTCGTCGACGCCCTGCGCGAACTCTCCTTCCAGCTGTCCGGCACCCAGCTCGGCATCACCATCACCTCACTGGTGGTCGGCATGCTTGCCGAGCCGGCCCTCGCCCAGCTGCTGGAGAGCCCACTCACCCTGACCGGTCTCCCCGACGGTGCCGTCCCCGGCATCAGCGTGGTGATCGGCATGCTCCTCGCGGCAGCCGTCCAGATGGTGATCGGCGAACTCGTACCGAAGAACTGGGCGGTCTCCAAGCCGCTCCAGGTCGCCCGGTTCGTCGCCGGACCCCAGCACCGGTTCACCATGGTCTTCCGGCCCGTGATCGGGCTGCTGAACACCGTCGCCAACCGGCTGGTGCGGCTGCTCGGCGTCGAGCCGACCGACGAGCTGGCCTCCGCCCGCACCCCGGGGGAGCTGGTCTCCCTGGCCAGGCACTCCGCCGAGGCCGGCACCCTCGAACAGGACACCGCGGATCTCTTCGTACGGACCCTGTCGCTCGCCGGCCTCACCGCCCAGCACGTCATGACCCCGCGGGTGAAGGTCAGCGCCCTCCAGACGTCCGCCACCGCGGCCGACGTCCTCAACCTCACCCGGGCCACCGGCCTCTCCCGCTTCCCCGTCTACCGGGAGCGCATCGACGAGGTCGTCGGCATGATCCACCTCAAGGACGCGCTCGCCGTCCCGTCCCAGGACCGGCTGCGCACCCCGGCCGGGCGGATCGCGGTGCCCCCGCTGCTGGTGCCCGAGACCCTGCCCGTCGAGCAGCTCCTCCAGCGGCTGCGCAAGGAACAGCCGATCGCCGTCGTGGTCGACGAGTACGGCGGCACCGCCGGTGTCGTCACCCTTGAGGACATCATCGAGGAACTCGTCGGCGAGGTCAGGGACGAGCACGACGCCGAAGGCGCCGACCGCCCGGAGCTGGCCCCCGCCGCCCCCGAGGACGGCAGGCCCGCCTGGGACGCCGAAGGCAGCTGCCGGGTCCTCACCCTGCGCCGGATAGGGCTCGACGTACCCGACGGCCCGTACGAGACGGTGGCCGGTCTGGTTGCCGATCTGCTGGGCCGGATCCCCGCGCCCGGCGACCGGGCCGAACTGCCCGGCTGGCGGATCTCGGTCCGCCAGGTCGGCCACTACCGGGCCGAGAAGGTCCGCTTCGTGCGGCTGGCAGGGGTCGCTGACCCGGTCACCGCCGGACCGGCCGCCCGCGGTGTCCTGGAGGCCGCACGATGAGCCTCGTCCAACTGCTGTTCGCCGGACTCCTGGTCCTCGCGAACGGTTTCTTCGTCGGCGCCGAGTTCGCACTGGTCTCCGTACGCCGCAGCCAGATCGAACCGCTCGCGGCAACCGGGTCCAGCCGGGCCCGGCAGGTGCTGTACGGACTGGAGAACCTGCCGCAGATGATGGCGGCCGCCCAGTTCGGCATCACCATCTGCTCACTGACCCTCGGCGCGGTCGCGGAACCGACCGTCGCCCAGTTGCTGGAGCCGGTCTTCCACGCCGTGCACCTGCCCGAGGGGCTGATCCATCCGCTCGGCTACGTGCTGGCGCTGGTCTTCGTCGTCTTCCTCCATCTCGTCATCGGCGAGATGGTCCCGAAGAACCTGGCGATGGCCGCCCCGGAGAAGACCTCGCTCTGGCTCAGCCCCGGCCTGGTCGGCTTCGCCCGCCTCTGCCGCCCGGTCACCTCCGCGCTGGGCGCCTGCGCCCGGCTGGTGCTCCGGCTCTTCGGCGTCGAACCGAAGGACGAGGTGGAGGCCGTCTTCACCAGCGAGCAGCTCAACCGGCTGGTCGAGGACTCCGGGCAGGCCGGACTCCTGGGGCCGGACGCGCAGGAACGGCTGGAGGACGCACTGGAGCTGGGCAGCAGGCCCGTCACCGATGTGCTGCTCCGCCGGGCCGGCCTGGTGACGGTCGACCCGTCCGTCACCCCGCACCGCATCGAGGCGCTCACGGTACGGACCGGCTACTCGCGGTTCCCCGTCTGCGCGGAGGGCGGCGGCCCGTTCATGGGCTACCTCCACGTCAAGGACGTCCTCGACCTGGAGGACGGCGAGCGGGCGGTCCCGCAGCACGTGTGGCGCCCGATGGCGACGGTACGGGCCGAACTCCCGCTGGACGACGCCCTGACCGTGATGCGCCGCGCCGCGACGCACCTGGCCCAGGTCGCCGACGCGTCGGGCCGGGTACTCGGCCTGGTCGCCATGGAGGACGTCCTGGAGATGCTGGTCGGCGAGGTACGCGACCCGGCCCACCGGGTCTCGGAGCCGCGTCGCACCGAGGAGGAGAAGACCGGCTCGGACGAGCTCACGGCCCTGGTCCGCTGACCCGGCCGCCCCTCGATCGCCGGACGGACTGTTCCCGCCCGGCGATCGAGGGCGTCTGCCGGCCCGTCCGGCGTACGAGGACCGAGCGGCGACCCCGCACTCCCCGGCCCGCTCACCCCGCCGGCGGCCGCCGCCCCGACAGCACCTCGCCGTACGCCTGCATCAGATCCGGCAGCCGCAGCGTCGCCAGATCGTCCCGCGTCGGCACCGTCGCATAGCCGGAGAGCCGCAGATCGCGGTAGGCGCAGCTCTTCTCGTACAGCGTGCGCAGGAACCGGCCGTTGCCCAGCTCGTCGAGCCAGCCCTGGTCGACGACATGGCCGCTGATGGAACGCAGCTCGTCCAAGGACTCCTCGTCCCACGCGTCCCCGTTCTCCGCGGCCAGGACCTCACCGATCGAGGTGAGTTCCAGCGGGCGGTAGCTGGGGAAGTCCACCCGGGTGGTGAACCGCGAGGACAGCCCGGGATTGGTGGCCAGCAGCCGGTCCATGCCCTCCGGGTATCCCGCCAGGATGACGACGAGATGGTCCCGGTTGTCCTCCGCGCGCTTGAGGAGGACCTGCAGGGCCTCGTCCCCGTACGCATCGCCCTTGCTGTAACCGGTGTTGGAGAGGCTGTACGCCTCGTCGACGAACAGCACCCCGCCCAGCGCGGAGTCGATCAGCTCATTGGCCTTGACCGCCGTCTGGCCCAGGAACTCGCCGACCAGGTCCGCCCGTTGGGCCTCGACCAGATGGTCTCCGCCGAGCAGGCCCAGGGCGTAGAACACCCGCCCCAGAATGCGGGCCACCGTGGTCTTCCCGGTGCCGGACGGTCCGGAGAAGACGAAATGCCGCTTCGGCGGCTGTACGGGCAGCCCCTGGCCGGCCCGCAGCCGCGCCATGTTCAGCTGCGCGGACAAGGCCTTGACCTGCCGTTTCACCGGTTCCAGCCCGACCATCCGCTCCAGCTCCGCCAACGCCTCGGCAAGGAGCACCGGATCGCTGGGGCCGGCCGGGAACGGCTGCGGCGCGGACTGGCCCGGGACCGCGGTCTTCTCCCGCGCCCCGCCCGGCGGCGGTGACACCCCGACCCCCGGCAGGTCCTGAGGCTCACCGCCGGGGCGCAGCTCCCGCCCGTCCACCAGATCGGTGCCCAGCAGCGAGTCGCCGTCCGGCTGGCTCTCCGCGAACGTGCCGTCGATGCCCACACCGGTCAGGGACACCGCGGCCAGGCCCGACACCTCGTCGGAGCCGTCGAGACCGTCGTAGTCCGCGATCGCGGCCAGCCGCGCCGAGGTGTCCATGAACGCCGGATCGATCCGGTGCACCGCCCGGTACAGGGGCAGGGCCGCCGCGCTGCGGCCGGTTCCCTCGTGCGCGCGGGCCAGCCAGTACCGCAGCTCCTTGCGCTGCGGCTGCTCGCTGCGGCAGCGCATCAGCGCGGTGGAGAGCAGCGGCTCGGCCTGTCCGTACATCTCCAGCCGGACCCGCGCCATACCGCCGAACAGACCTGCCTCGATGCCCAGCAGCGGATCGTCGATCAGCTGCTCCGTATGGCGTACGAGCTGCTCCCAGTCCTTGACCAGGTAGGAGCGGCAGGCGTGCAGGAAGCGGACCTGCGCGTCGGCGTCCACCGGCGGAAGCCCGGCCAACGCCCGGTCGAGCTCCGGGACATGGCGTCCGTCCAGCCAGTGCGAGGCGTGCGCCAGCAACAGATCGCGCGGGCTCTCCAGCACCGGCTGCACCCACCAGCCCAGCCAGTACCAGGAGTTCAGCGTGCGGCGATGGCGGCCGCGCTGTTCGCCGAAGCGGTCGCGATGGCGGTACATGTGCAGCAGCGCCGTCGTGGTGTCGACCCGCAGGGCATGAAGGCCCAGCCAGGCGTCCGCCATGCCCGGATCGAGCCGCACCGCAGTGCTGAATTCCTCTTCGGCCTGCGGATAGGCGCCCATGGTGTAGGCGTCCACGCCGCGCAGCCAGGCGAGGTCGGCCGGGGCCTGTGCCCCCTGAGTGCCGATGTCCATCTGGTCCCCCACAAACCGTGCCCCCAGGATGTCCCGCCGCACGAACGCCCGTCGAGGCGCGCCGAATCACTGTGCCGTGGACGGGAATTGACCGCACCGAGAGGCATCGTACCTGCGCAGGGAGTGTCCGACTAAGGGCGCCGCAGGCCGAAGGGCGACCGTGACCCACGGTAAGCGGAATGAGGTCAACGGCGGCCGGAAACCGGCGCCGGGCACAGAGCGAAGCCCCCGATCACGGGGGAACAACCGGGGGCTTCGCGTCTGCGGGGGCTCCGAAAAGCCGCACATTGAGAACGTAAGACCTGTACCGCCCCGGGTCAAGCAGAGTTGAGGCACTTCCGGGCCGATTCCGACTGCTCAGTATGGCGGCGCGAAATGATCACGGTGGGTGACGGAATGGTCCACTCCCGCTGTCGCACCGGATCCCTTCAGCCACTCGTACCCCACAGGCAACTGCCGTACCAGTACATCGGCCGAGGGGCGGGAGGGATCGGCCGAGAAGTGAGCCATTTCGGCGGCGGTCCAGTCGTCCCAGAACGCCGTCAGGGCCGGCCCGTCCCGACGCCGACCCCGTTCCCAGGACTCGGCGGCGGGAAGATCCATCCACAACAGGTGCGCGAGGAGGGGGCGCAGGGCCCGCCGCCCGGCGCCGACCCCCTCGACCAGGACCACCGGTGCGGGTTCCAGGACGCGCGGCGGGCCGAAGCCCCGGGCCGTCCAGTCGTACGGCTCGTAGCGTGCGGGTGTCCCGTGCGACAGCGGTTCCAGGACCTGCTCCCGGAGCCTGTCCGTCCAGTCGAAGAACTCCTCGTGGGTGGCCAGATCGTCCAGGTGCAGTACGGGTGCGTCGTCGAGCACCGCCGCGAGCCGGGCGGCCAAGGTGCTCTTGCCGGATCCCGCGTGGCCGTCGACGGCGATCAGCCGGACCGGTCCGCAGGACGGCGGCAGGGTGCGCAGCCGCGCGGCGTGGAGCGAGAGGTCGTTCATCCGTCCAGCCTACGAGCCGGTGCGGAGCTGCCGCAGGTCACGCCAGTGGTCGAGACCAATATTGGTCGGGCGGCACGAGGCGAATCGCTGGCCGAACCGGGGGACGACCCGCAATAGTTGGCGCACTGTCGTGCACCCGCAGCCCCATTCCGCTTACGACCGGGGGTCTCGCCCATGCCCAGTCCGACCTCACGCAGAACAGTGCTCACCGCCGCCATCGCGGCAGCGGCCGGCGCCGGAGCGGTGTCGTCCACCGCCTCCGCCGCTCCCTCACGTGTCCCGCACCACGCACCTTCGGCGGCAGCCTCTCCCGTGGACAACCACTCCTGGAGTACGTACACCGACTGGCGCTGCGGCTCCGGCGCCGGAACCCGTGCCGTCGCGGGCCGCCGCGCGGGCCTGGTGATCGGCCACCCGCTGGGCCGTACCGACTACACCGACCCGCACACCGGTACGACGGCGGCCTGGGAGTATGCGACCTGGACCTCACCCGTCCACCGCTCCACCGTCCCGGCCACCGAGGCGATCGCCTCCTGGAACGCGCACACACCGGCCGGCACCTGGATCCAGATCGAACTCCAGGGCGGCTACTCGGACGGCACCGGCAGCCCCTGGTACGTCATGGGCCGCTGGGCGGCGGGCGACGGCGACATCCGCCGGACCTCCGTCGACGACCAGAGCGACGGCAAGAGCTCCATCTGGACCGACACCTTCTCGGTGGACGACGCTGCGAGCGGCCTGCGGCTCGTCTCCTACCGGCTGCGGCTGACCCTGTACCGCACCCCGGGAACCCGGCTCACCCCCACGGTGTGGCGGGTGGGCGCGATGGCCTCCGACATCCCCGACCGCTTCACCGTGCCCGCCTCCGTCCCCGGCCTGGTCCGGGAGCTGCCGGTGCCGCGCTACTCGCAGAACGTGCACGTGGGCCAGTACCCCGAGTACGACAACGGCGGCGAGGCGTGGTGCAGCCCGACCTCCTCGCAGATGATCATCGAGTACTGGGGCCGTCGGCCCAGCGCCGAGGACCTCGCCTGGGTCGAACCCGGACTCCAGGACCCGCAGGTCTGCCACGCGGCGCGCTTCACCTACGACAACCAGTACGAGGGCTGCGGCAACTGGCCGTTCAACGCCGCCTACGCGGCCACGTACGAGGGCATGAGCGCCGTGGTGACCCGGCTGGGCTCGCTGAAGGACCTGGAGACCCTGGTTCGGGCGGGGATCCCGGCCATAACGTCGCAGTCGTTCCTGAAGGAGGAGCTGACGGGCGCGGGGTACGGCACCTCGGGCCACCTGATGACCGTGATCGGCTTCACCGCGGACGGCGACGTGATCGCCAACGACCCCGCGTCACCGAGCGACGAGGCGGTCCGCCGCGTCTACCGGAGGCACGAGTGGGAGACGATCTGGCTCCGCACCAAGCGGTACGACGCGAACGGGCAGGTCAGGAGTGGTACGGGTGGGGTCTGTTACGTCTACTGGCCGTCTAACCCAGCACCGACTCAGCACCGTGCTCTGAGGTCGCTCGGCCTGCTGTGAGCATGTAGGGGCCTACGGCCACCTCGACTACCTGGCGGCAGCGCTCATGGCCGTCCTGCGTGAGGTGGCCGTACTGGTCGACCGTGACCTTGACCGAGCGGTGTCCGAGCCGGCGGGACACCTCGTGAATGGAGACGCCGCTGGTTGACTGAGCGTCGAATCCACGGTGTGCCGGGCCCATCAGTGCGTGCTTCTCATCTGTTCAGGCTGCGGCGCGACAGCATGCTCAGGAAGTCGGAGGCGCCGCTGCCCGCGCGTCTCGTACGATCAGCCCGCACCGAACCGTCGAGTATCACCAAGGACTCTGTGAATCACTCCGATCTCCGCGCCAAGGCCCCCTCGCTCGCGGCAGGCATGGCCGCCGCCGATCGTAGCCCGGACATCCAGTTGTCCCAGACTCGCCACCGCGCCGCGCTAGTGGAGAGCTGGCACATTGCGCCAGGCTCAGCCGTTCTCGAATTGGGCTGCGGTCAGGGCGACATGACTGCCGTCCTTGCGGAGGCGGTTGGCCCCAATGGGCGCGTGGTGGCCATTGACGTGGCCGAACCCTCCTACGGGGCGCCGGTCACGCTCGGGGAATCGGCGGCCCGGCTCGCGGCGGGCCCTCTCGGGCCGCGCATCGATTTCCGCTTCGGTACTGACGTCCTCGACCGATCAGTCGACTTCCCCGAAAGTACCTTTGACCACGTGGTGCTCGCACATTGCTCCTGGTACTTCGCATCGCTCGGACAGCTGCGCGACACACTGGCCCGGGTACGGCCATGGGCGGGGCGACTATGGTTCACCGAGTGGGACTTGACGCCTGCATCTGGCGACCAACTGGCGCACCTCCTCGCCGTGCTGATCCAGGGGCAGACCGAGGCCGCAGGATCGGATGGCCAGGGCAACGTCCGCACTCCTTTCTCCCGTGAAGGGCTGCTGCGGCTCCTGCCTGAGGCCGGCTGGACGGCCGACGGCAGCAGGTCGGTCGACACCGAAGATCTTCAGGACGGGGACTGGGAAATCGCTGCCTGCCTCGACCTGGTCGCAACGGAGGAACGCCTGGCCGTGCTGCCCGAGCCGGTGCGACAGCTCGTCCTGAGCCAGGCCGACGTTCTCCGGGCCATCGCCAAGCCGCGCGGCAACCGCGCGCTCGCCGCGTATTCAGTCACCGCGCGCTGACATACGGCCCCAGCGGCTGGCGCGGTCAGAGCTCAGTGCGATCGGTCAGCCCTGGACCACCTCCGCTTCCAGGCCGGGGGTGTGAAGGTGTCCGGCGAACTCTCGGCCGGGCCAAGGCGTCAGTGAGCGAGGTCCAGTAGAAATGACGATCTCCACGTCGCCATTGGCGACGTGGAGGAAGAGGAGGGGGCGGTCAGCCGTCGGCGGGCGCCGGTTTCCTCGGCCGGCTGGGGACGGCCGCCTTCCGTGCGAGACGCCTGGTCATGAGGGCCGCCCCGGTGATCAAGGTTTCGGAGTGCTGGATGAGCCGTTCGTAGTCCCTCGCGTGGCGGCGGGCGTGCATCATCCACGCGAGCGGCCTCTCGACGAGACGATGTCGGCGATCACACCCCTGACGACTGGAACCCGAGAGCGACCGTCGAATTCTGGCAGGACTTCCTCATCGCCGCCGTCAACGAGTGGCTGTGACCTCGGCCGTCCCGCGGTAGGTACACGCTCCACGTCCCAGGCAGAGATCGAAGTTGCGTACAGCGGGCGGCCGGGTCCTGTCGCTATGCCTTGCGGCGGCATCCGACGAGGAGGGTTGCGACCATGTGCTTGGCATCGGCCTGGTCGTAGTCGGGGCCGGTGATGCAGAGGTTTCCGATGGCGCGCATGAGGGTGTAGGCGGTGAAGTCGGGGCCGAGTTCGTCGGCGGCGGTGCAGGCGTCGAGCAGCGTTGCGCAGGCTGGGACCAGGGTGTCGAGCATGAGGGCGTGGAGGTTCTCCAGCCCTGGATCACCGGACCCCAGGGCGGCACCGAGGCCGTGCTTGGTTACCAGGAACTCCACGAACGCGTCCGCCCAGCGGGTCAGGGCGGTGAACGGGGAGGCTGAGTCCTCCAGGAGCTGGGGCGCGAGTGCGGCGCAGGTGTCGATCTGGTGCCGGTAGACGGCGGTGACGAGGTCCGCCCGGGTCGGGAAGTTCCGGTAGATCGTGCCGACGCCGACGCCGGCGCGTTCGGCGATGTCACGGATGGGGGCTTGGACGCCCTGGGTCACGAAGACCGCCGATGCGGCCGCCAGCACGCCGCTGCGGGTGCGCTGTGCCTGTGCTTGACGCACTCCGCCCGATTCAGGCACGAGACTCTCCCTTTGCTCGCGGAACAATGTTCCGCTAGATTGACGGAACGCTGCTCCGCCAAAGTATGGCAGAGCGACCCCATGGAGAAAGCGCAGGCCCCCCATGTCTTCCAGCCACCCCGATCAGCGGATCGTCGCGGTCAAGCCCATCACCGTTCCCGCGCCCGGCCGCGGCGTCGACCTCCAGGTGAAGGTCACCGCCCCACTGTCAGGCCAGAACCTTCCCGTCATCGTGTTCTCCCATGGCAACGCATGGTCCCTGGACGGATACGAACCCCTCGCCGACCGGTGGGCAGCCGCCGGATTCATCGTCGTGCAGCCCACCCACCTGGACTCCCGTCGCAACGGCATCGGGTGGGACGACCCGCGCTTCGCTACCATCTGGCGCGTCCGGATTTCCGACCTCCACGCGGTCCTCGACGGCCTCGATGACATCCTTCTCCAGGCCGGCGGCCTGGAGACCCGTGTCGACCATGAGCGCATCGCGATCGTCGGCCACTCCTGGGGCGCCCAAACCGCCGGCGTGATCCTGGGCGCGCGTGTGCTCGACGCCGACGGCGTTTCCGGAGAGGACTTGTCCCACTCCGCGGTCTCGGCCGGCGCGCTGATCGCCGCGACCGGAACCGGCGACACGCTCACCCCGTTCGCTGCCGAACACCTCCCGTTCATGAGGCCGGACTACTCCACCATGACCACCCCGGCCCTGGTCATCGCGGGCGGCAAGGACCAGTCCCAGCTCTCCACCCGGGGACCGGAGTGGTTCACCGACGCCTACCACCTCAGCCCGTCCCCGAAGAGCCTGCTCGCCATCGCCGAGGGCGAGCACACCCTGGGCGGCCTCGCCGGCGAGATGGTCGCCGAGACCACCGACGAGGACCCCGCCCGCGTCGCTCTCGTCGCCGACGCGATCTCCGCCTACCTCCACGATGCCTTCAAGCTCGACGACGCCGCGTGGTCCGCCCTCAATAACGCCGCTGCGGCCGGCGACGGCACGTGGAGCATCACCAGCAAGTGAACCCATCCAAACCGTGCTGTCGACCGAGTCGGGTGCGCGCGGAGCGGGCCCACCGGTCCACACCAACCGCGGCTGCCTGCGGCGAGGCGGAATTCGCTGCACGATTCCGAAGAAGCCCGACCTGATCCCCAACTGCAAGAACCGGGTGGCTCGCGGTGGCCAACTGCCGCGAGCGCCACGCGGTCGAGTGACCAGCACTTTCGATACACGTCCTAGGCTGTTCCTCCCGTCCTGACGGGCGGCCCTCGTTCTCACCGGGGGCGTCGGCCGCGTCTTCGGAGGTCGGACCTCCTGGTCAACTCCTGGATGCAGTGCACCAGGAACAGCAGGGACGGTATTCCGACGGTGAACAGTCCCTGGAAGCCGAGGATGCGGCAGTCGAGCGGGAGACCACCGCTCAGCAGCGCGGCGAAGACGCCGTAGAAGCCGAGCCCGCAGCCCATGGATGCCAGAGAACGTCATGCCAGGTCACCGGCCACCGGGACCCGCGCCCCAGCCGTGAAGGCCGCCCGCGGTGTCCCATCGTGGGAGCTTTCCCGTACGTCGTCGGCCTGCGGTGAAGGGGTACATGAGCTGCTCCTCGCGGCCTGCCCTCCGCCAGGGCCGGCGGCCGTCCGGGCCCACCCGGCGTCCCACGCCCCGTGCCCCGGCCTCCGGACTCCGGTTGCGTGGATCTCCGGAAGCATCTCGCGAACGGATGCCACGCCTGCACCACGGACACCGGGCCGTCGGCCTCTGCCAGCTCGGCAGCGGGACGTTCCGGATCCGCGGCGTCTGCGCCGCGCTCCAGGGCAGCGCACCGTTCTACGGAACCGCGGGGTACCGCAACGGCACCACCGAGCAGGCGTCCATCTGGGACTGCGGTTCGGGCGGCTGGGCCGAGAACCTGTGGGTCGAGACCCTCTGACCGGCAGCCCGCCGACTCCGTGAGCGCGGGACCTCCTCGCCCGGGGCCCCGCGCGCCGGACGGGGGCCAAGTCGTTGCCTTCAGACTACGAGCAGCGCAACACCGTCGAACGCCGCATCAACCGCTTGAAGCTGTGGCGCGGCATCGACACCCGCCATGGGAAGGCCGGGCCCGTCTACTTGGCCGGATCCCACGGACGAAGCCGTGCTACGACGAGACCGTCTCTTCCCAGTGCAACCGCGGTTGTGCCTGCAGGCCGGCGACCGGACGCTGCGTTGCAGGACATGACGATGACGAGCCTGCTGAGGTCCATGTCCTCGGCCGCTGTGTGGAGGAGTGCCGCTGTCCTGCCCGTAGCAGCGTCCTGAAGAGGAGCCGCCGTCCGGCGCAATCGCCCGAGAGTGCCTCGTCCGCGGCCGCGACGATCAGTACGTAGCGGTCCGCGGGCAGCCACTTCAGGTCGCACGGACAGTCGGAGAGGGCATCCCGGTTCCACCCGAAGTAATGCTTGCGCGAGACATCACCCATACGGCTCACCTCCGCGCGAGCGGAGGTGGACCGTCCACCGCTGGGAGGGGTACGCCGCCCATGGCGGTGAGGAAGATGATCGGCCCATCCCGTTTGCGGGGCGGCCGCTTGATAGGGGCGGCGGTTTCGTCATGGAGTAGCGCCTTGAGCGAGTCCCGCCGGAGGTGACGGTGAGGAGCTCTTGGTCCAGCGGCATCGATTGCGTGGAGCCGCCGCCGGCCGGGTGCCGGGCCCAAGGAACGCCGCGTGGCCTGCGTCCAGCCGGGGCGCCGGTTGAAGGAGACGGTGCCGATACCGCGCGTACCTCGCCCCCGACCTCGCTTGCCGACTCCAGGGCGTCCCTTGCGGACCGGGCCCAGGGGCGGAGCCCGGTCCGCAAGCGGCGGGGCTCAGATGGTGGCGGTGTCGATCACGAAGCGGTAGCGCACGTCGCTGGCGAGCACCCGCTCGTACGCCTCGTTGATCTGGTCCGCACGGATCAGTTCGATCTCGGCGCCGAGGGAGTGCTGCGCGCAGAAGTCGAGCATCTCCTGCGTCTCGCGAATCCCGCCGATCCCGGAACCCGCGAGGGTCTTCCGGCCGCCGATGACGGAGAACAGGTTCAACGAGACCGGTTCCTCCGGCGCTCCGACGTTCACCATCGCGCCGTCCGTCTTGAGCAGCGCGAGGTACGCGTCCAGCGGCAGCGGCGCCGAGACTGTGGAGACGATCAGGTCGAACGAGCCCTTGAGCTGCTGGAACGTCTCGGGATCGCTGGTCGCGAAGTAGTGGTCGGCGCCCAGCTTCAGCCCGTCGGCCTCCTTGCGCAGCGTCTGGCTGAGCACGGTCACCTCGGCGCCGAGTGCGTGCGCGATCTTGACGCCCATGTGTCCGAGGCCGCCGAGGCCGACGATCGCGACCTTCTTGCCGGGGCCCGCCTTCCAGTGGGCGAGCGGCGAGTACGTGGTGATGCCGGCGCAGAGCAGCGGTGCCGCCTCGTCCAGGGCGATGCCCTCGGGTATGCGCAGGGTGTAGTTCTCGTCGACCACGACGTGGGTGGAGTACCCGCCGTAGGTGGGTTCGCCGTCCTTGCCGACGGCGTTGTACGTGCCGACGTTGCCCTCGGAGCAGTACTGCTCCAGACCGGCCAGGCAGTTCTCGCACGTGCGGCACGAGTCGACCATGCAGCCGACGCCGACGCGGTCGCCGACCTCGAACTTCGTCACGCCCGGACCGACCTCGGCGACGAGGCCGGCGATCTCGTGGCCGGGCACCATCGGGAAGATGCCCTCGCCCCAGCCGTTGCGTGCCTGGTGGATGTCCGAGTGACAGATCCCGGCGTACTTGATGTCGATCAGGACGTCGTGCTCGCCGACCGGGCGGCGCGGCACGGTCGTGCGCTCCAGCGGGGCCTTGGGAGCGGGGGCGGCGTATGCGGCGACGGTGGTGACAGTCATCCGGAAATGATCTCCTCAAAGGTGGGGTGGTTCTTGTCCACTGTGCCTCGTACCCCGGCAAACACCCAGATCCCAGCTGGACCTACGCCTGCCGTGCGTACCACTGGCAGGGTCACGCTGGCCGTCGTGCCGTACCCGGATACTGGGAGGCATGGACCAGCGCGCCGAACTCAGCGAATTCCTCCGGAGCCGCCGGGCCCGCCTCAAGCCCGGGGACGTCGGCCTGCCGGACGTGGGGCGCGCCCGCCGGGTCCCCGGGCTGCGCCGCGAGGAGCTGGCGCAGCTCGCCGGGGTGTCCGTGGCGTACTACACGCGCCTGGAGCAGGGAAACAGCGGGAACGTCTCCGATGAGGTACTGGACGCGATCGCCAGGGCACTGCGCCTGTCGGACACCGAGCACGCCCACCTCACGCATCTGGCGAACCCGAAGACGAAGAAGAAGCGGGCCGCGGCCGCCCGTCCACAGCGGCTGCGGGCGGAGCTCCAGCATCTGATCGACGCCATGGAGAGCGTGCCGGCGTACGTAGTGGGGATGCGGATGGAGATCCTGGCGTCGAATCGGATGGCACGGGCGCTCCTCGGTGACGAGACGGCACTGCCGCCCGAGGAGAGGAACATGGCGCGGATCGTGTTCCTCGACCCGAACGCGCGAGATCTGTACGTGGACTGGGAGTGCAAGGCCGTCGAGCTGGTGAGCGCGCTGCGGCTCTGCGCGGGCTGCTGGCCGGACGATCAGCAGCTCTCGGCGCTGGTGGGAGAGCTCTCCGTGAAGAGCGAGGAGTTCCGGACCCTGTGGGCCGCGCACACCGTTCAGGAGAAGGGGTACGGCACGAAACGGCTGCACCATCCGCTGGTGGGTGATCTGACCCTGTCGTACGAGACGCTGAAGCTGCCCGCCGATCAGGACATGTCCCTGATCACCTTCCACGCGGCGCCGGGCTCGGCGTCCGAGGAGTCGATGCGGCTGCTGGGCAGCTGGGGTCTGGACACGGACCACCGAGCCGTGAACCGCTGACCGGCCCTCTCTCGCTGGCGCCGCTCGCCGCGGCGCCGGGGGTGCCCCTGTCTCACTGGTCAAGCCTCTTTGGTCAAGATGGATGGAGGGCTGCTCCACGGATGATGCCGTCCGGGACTGCGCCGGCTCGATGTCCAAGGTCAGGGGGGCTGATCAGGGCTGCGATGGTGCGGTAGGCGGCTGCGGTTCCGGCGATGCCTGGGCCGTAGCGGGTCCGGGCGCGGTCACTGAGGTCCGTGCGCCGTAGCCGTTCGGCCCTGGTCGGACGACTTCCCCGCCACGGACCGGGGCTGGGGACCGGGGCCGGTCCTCAGACGGTGAACTGAGGCTGGTCCGGGCTGAGGTAGTACACGGCGGTCTGTTCGGCGTGTGGGGCGAGCAACCCTCGCAGATCCAGCGCTGCGGCCTTGAGGAGATGGCCGTCGCGGGCGGCGTGGAGGGTTTCGAGGACGAAGGCGACGTGGGTGGAGTCTTCGGTGACTCGGGTGCGGTGGGCGTCGCGGTGGTTCCAGTGGCGGGTCAGGACGCCGGTGGTGTCCGTGTAGATGATCTCGCCGGGCTTGGGGTTCTCGACGGTGTCGGGTTCGCCGAGCGGGGTGAACTCCTCGGTGCCGTCGGCGTACCGGATGTCGACGTCACCAGCGACGTGGTCCAGGTCGAAGGCGCCGGCGGGCAGGCCGTGCTGGACGGATACGGCGTTGTAGGAGTCGACGGCCGAATTGATGCGCGGCAGGGCCCCCTTCTTCGTGAAGCGGCGGCCGAGCGCGTCGACGCTGGGACGGATACGGCGGGGGTTGGTACCGAAGGACCGGTAGGCGGTGTGCCACGCCTCGATCCGCGGGTCGGTCTCGTCGGCGGGCTGCCAGGTGCCGTCGGCGAGTTGCTGCTCCAGGTCCTGAAGGGCGGTGGTGGTGGCGGGCCAGGACTCGTGACCGCGGAGGCCGGTGGCGGTGACCACGGCGATGAGGGTGTCGGGGAAGGCGTCGGCGACGGCGGGCGCGATACGGAAGGCGGTCATGAAGGGCTCCGTTCCTCGGTGCGTGCGTGCGGGGTGGGGGTCAGGGCTATCCAGGGGCCGAGGCGGTCCAGGCGGCGGCGCTGCTGCCGTGCGGTGGGAACGTCGAGATCCTGTCCGCGTTCGGTGAGGCGGTCGGCGATGTCGGCCCGCTGTTCGACGGGCTTGTGGTCGTCGTGCGTGAACTTCGCCCGCACGTCGATGACTTGAAGGCGCAGACCGCGGATGCCGGACAGCATCCTGCCGTAGGGCGGCCGGTCGACGGCGACCAGGGCGTGATCGCCGTCGGGCTGGAAGTGGGCGAGCTGGCGGCGCAGCAGTTCGGCCTTGGCCTCGGGGTCGTCGACCAGGTGGGCGCGGCAGGTGAACTGCACGGCCGCGTAGTAGCTGGTGGGGATGCCTTCGGTGGGCGGGATGTCGGGCTTGGCGCGCCAAGGGCCGGGGATGAAGGCGTAGTCGCCGATGACGGTGAAAGTGACGTTCGGGTCGCGCTCGATCGCCTTCAGACCGGATGGGGCCGGGCGAGGTGGATCAGCAGGTCACCGTTGCCAGTGGTGAAGTGGGTGGGGACGACGCCGGGTGGCCGACCGGGCGGACCGTTGACGCTCAGCCGGCCGAAGTCGTGGCCGGCGGCGATCCAGGTCTGCCATTCGGCCTCGTCCAGACGTCCCAGGGCTGGATGAACATGCTGCTCTCCTTGCGCGATCGACGGTGAGGGCGGGCTGCGGCTCAGGTCAGGGCGAGGAGACCGTCCGCCCGCGATCAGTGGGGCTACCCCGCCCTTGTGGGCGCCGAGGCCGCCGAGGAAGTCGGCGCACCGGTAGGCGAGGGAGCTGCCCGGGGCCAGCAGCAGAGCGATCACGGTACATCCCTTACTATCCAATGGAATGACCAAACCGTACAACGAACCGACCGGCGTATGTCAACCAACCGACCGCACGGTGCATTCCAGTGGTCTTAGTGAGGATGGTGATCGGATGGCCGGGACGGACGCAGCCCTGCGGACGCTCGCGCACAACGTCAAGGCGGCCCGCACCCGGGCCGGGCTCTCCCTGGACGAACTCGGCCGGCGCGCCAAGGTCAGCAAAGGCGCACTGGTCGCACTGGAGAAGGCGCAGGGGAACCCGAACTTCGCGACCCTGGTCCGGCTGGCCGACACACTCGGCGTTTCCGTGTCCGTCCTCATGGAAGGGCGGACCGAGGATCGCGTCCGCGTCGTCTCCGCCGACACGGTGATGCCTCTGTGGACCGGTGAGCAGGGCAGCGAAGCCCGGCTCATGCTGACGACCTCGGGCTCGGCCCCCACTGAGGTCTGGCGCTGGCGACTCCAGCCGGGCGAGGAATACCCCAGCCATCCCCACCAGGCCGGGGTCGTGGAAACCGTCAGCGTCACCTCCGGCCGGATGATCCTGATCGTCGACGGCGCCGAGCACCCCGTCGAAGCCGGACAGACCGCCACCTTCGACGGGGACGCGCCCCATGCCTACCGCGGCACCGGCACCGAAACCTGCCACCTGATCATGACCGTTCACCTGCCGCCCGGCCCCGCCTCAACGCCCTGACCTCCATCACGGAGGCCGTTCACCAGGCCGTGCTGTGCCTGTCCCGGCATTGGCATCGGCGTGGACGCCGGCCGTCGAGCCGGACGGTCAGATCCGTGACGGTGCCTGGGTCGCCGAACTCGCCGGCTATGCGGCGAGGCACGCCTTGTCCACGAGAGCTGTTGCGTCGACGGAGGGGGCGATGAGGAAAACTCCTCGCTGCAAGGTCTACAAAATTCGCGCGGACGGCCGGTACCTCGCCCCCGAGGTACCGGCCGCTCCCGAACTGCTCACAGCCTTGAGGCTGCCTGTTTCTTCAGTGACGTCAGGTGGGCGAAGACGACGACGTTCGCCGAATAGCCGTTCTTCTTGTTGAAGCGTCCGCCGCACGTCATGAGTCTCAGTTCCGGACGTTCGCCGGCCCCGTACACCTTGTCGTCCGGGAACTTGTCCTTCGCGTAGGTCTTGACCTCATCGATGGTGAAGAGCGCGGTGAGCCGGTCGGCCCGGCTGACCTTCACCGTGTCGCCCCGGTGCAGCGCGTTGAGGTTGAGGAAGATCGCCGGCCCTGTTTCTGTGTCGCGGTGACCGACGATCAGAGCGGTTCCCGCGTCACCGGGTGACGGGCCGTTCCGATACCAGCCCACCACCCTCGGCTCGCTCAGCGGCGGAGCACCGAGGTGCCCCTGGGCGTCGAGCCCGAGACCAATGACCGGGGCCTCGATGAAGATCCCGGGCACCGCGATCTTCATCGGCCGTGCGGGCGACAGGGGTACGTGCGAGACCTGCCGGGTCGGGAGGTCTCCGCCGCCCGCGGCGTCGCCGCCGTGGGCGGCGGAGACCGACGGGTCGTCGGACGAGTCCGAACTCGCTGAGACGATGCCCGCCACCAGTGAGGAGAGCACGCACAGTGTCATCGTGAGACGGCACGCCCGACTCGGCCCCCGTCGCCGTCGCCGTCGGCTGTGCGCGTTAGGCCTCGTTGCGGGCACGACGGCGTGCGGCTCGACGGACCATGATCAGTCCTGCGGCCCCGACCGCTCCCGCGGCCAGCGCGACAGTGGTCCCCACGTTCCCGTCGCTCTCGGCGCTGAGGTTGGTCATGTCGGGGACGCCCCCGCCGCCGGCGGGCACCGCACCGGACGGCCGGTCGTACTTCGATTCGACACCCGACGCGGACGAGTCCCGGCCGCTGTCCTCGGCGCGGCGGCCGTTATCCGCCGGCTTGGAGCAGTCGACGCGGAAGCTCTTCTGCTTCGGACCCGCCGTGGTGATCCACACCAGCTGGTACGTGCCCTCCGGGAGCAGGTACTCCTGGCTGCGCGCCGAGCCGTTCACGAGCGGCAGCGCGCTCTGCAGCGTGTCGCCCGGGGGAACGGTCGGGGGCTGCGCGGTAATCGTCCAAGGAACGGCCGGGAGGGACTCGAAGTTGCTGGCGGCGAGGACGAACTTGCACACCTCGACCCCGTCACCGCCGCGTGAGTTCCAGCCCACCGAGCGGATGTCGATTTCACCGCTGTCGCCGGGGGCGGCGTAGGCGGCGGACGCACCGGCCAGCGTCGCTCCGGCGATGACGACCGCGGCAGCCACGGAACCGCCCACGCGGACACTGCGGGCGCGGACGGAAGCGGAAATACGCATGCTGAACTCCCTCAAGCCGAGATGATTGTCATACTGATCGATTGATCGCCTAAGGAATGGCATGGATCGGCGGAGAAACATGTCGTAACACTCTAAAAAAGCCGACAAGTACCCTGAGTAGCCGATAGCGGGCCAGAATGCGGCAGGGGTGGCGAGCCGACCGATCCGCGGTTGTCTTGTGTGCCATGTGGCCGACGAACACGCGACGGGTTGCCGTTGCTTTCAGTGCTTGTACCACCGGTGGTACAGAGCCACGACGACCGGTGGACGCTTGCTGGTGACGGGTTCGTTCTATTTCGACGCCTGTGGCTTCCGGGAGACAGCAGCAGGGCTGATCGCCCTGTAACACCACGGCCCGACCCTCGGCCCTGGTGCACACCGCCCACTCATTCCCAGCTGTCACCCACCGTGTCGGCACCACAGAAGCTGTCCCAGAACCCATTTTCGTGAATAGAGCCGCATTGGGACACGATCCGGCCGCGCACCAAGCGCTACAAAGCGAGCGGCGGTGTGGTCTCGGGCACAGGCGGCGTCTGCCACCTGTACGTCCCCGCGCGCCCGACACCCGTCCAGCGCCGGGCTCCGGCCGCCGTCGGGGTCCGCTGACGCGGTCCGGCTCTCCCGAGGCAGTGACGCAGGTCTCTACCCCGGGGGCCCGTCCTGCTGGCACTGTGGTCGGGTCCTCGGGGGACAACGACTGCCGGCCGACCCGAACGAGATGCCATGACCGCGACTGCCGCCGCAACCGCCACCCCTGCCCGCCGCCGCACGCGGACGGGCGGGCCAGGGGACCGCTCCGGGCTGCTGGAGACCCTCCTGGGCTGGACGCTCGTCGTCGTCATCGCCATGTTCGTCACACAGATCGGTCTCATGTGACCTGACGGGGGCGTGACGGCGGACGTGGCGGGGGCGGGGAGTCCGCCTGGCTCCCCGCCCCCGTCATGCACGCTGCGGCGATGTCAGTTGATCGCCTTGATCAGCTCGCCGTCGGTGGTGTCACCGCTGAGCTCCCAGAGGAAGGTGCCGCCCAGGCCCTGCTGGTTCTTGTAGTCCATCTTGGACGAGATGGTGGCCGGGGTGTCGTAGCTCCACCAGTTGGTGCCGCAGTGCGCGTACGCCGTACCGGCGACCGTGCCGGTGGTCGGGCAGCTGTTCTTGAGGACCTTGTAGTCCTCGATGCCCGCCTCGTACGTACCCGCGGCAGCGCCGGTGGCCGTGCCGCCCGGCTCGTCCTGCGTGACGCCGGTCCAGCCGCGGCCGTAGAAGCCGATGCCGAGCAGCAGCTTCGACGCGGGAACGCCCGCGGCCTTCAGCTTGGAGATGGCCGCGTCGCTGTTGAAGCCCTCCTTTGGAATGCCCGGGTAGGAGTTCAGCGGGGAGTGCGGCGCCGTCGGACCCTTGGCGTCCCAGGCGCCGAAGAAGTCGTACGTCATCGGGTTGTACCAGTCGACGTACTGTGCCGCGCCGCCGTAGTCGACGGCGTCGAGCTTGCCGCCGTCGGAGCCGTCCGCGCTGATCGCCGAGGTGACCAGGTTGTTCGCGCCGAACTTGGAGCGCAGGGCGGACAGC
The DNA here is from genome assembly GCF_044756945.1 of Streptomyces sp. NPDC091387. Taxonomy (NCBI): domain Bacteria; kingdom Bacillati; phylum Actinomycetota; class Actinomycetes; order Kitasatosporales; family Streptomycetaceae; genus Streptomyces; species Streptomyces sp. NPDC091387. Next base: position 26,628 of record NZ_JBIVTZ010000031.1, read on the forward strand.
AGGTTGCCGTAGGCGTCACGGCCGCTGGTGTCACAGGTCAGACCGCACTCGTTGGGGTACTCCCAGTCGATGTCGATGCCGTCGAAGACATCGGCCCAACGGGGGTCCTCCACCAGGCTGTAGCAGGAGTCGGCGAACGCGGCCGGGTTCTGCGCGGCCTCGCCGAAGCCGCCGGACCAGGTCCAGCCGCCGAACGACCAGAGGATCTTGAGGTCGGGGTGCAGCTTCTTCAGCTTGCGGAGCTGGTTGAAGCTGCCGCGCAGCTCCTGGTCCCAGGTGTCGGCCACCCCGTCGACCGACTGGTCGGCCGTGTAGGCCTTCTCGTAGTCGGCGTAGGAGTCACCGACCGTGCACTTGCCGCCCTGGACGTTGCCGAAGGCGTAGTTGATGTGCGTGAGCTTGTCGGCCGAGCCCGACGTCTCGATGTTCTTGACGTGGTAATCGCGGTCGTAGACACCCCAGTCGGTGAAGTAGCCGACCACCTTGCCGCCGGCCGCTGTGGGGGCGGCGGGCGCTGCCGCGGGGGCGGCCTTCAGGTCGGCGGGGGCCGCTCCGGCGGATCCGGTGCCCGCGACACCCAGCAGGGCGGCGCCCAGGGCGGCGGTACAGGCGGCAGCGGCGAACGCCCGGAGACGGGCTCCCGGGCGATGCAGTCCAATCATCGTTGCTCCTCGTGGGGGAGGGGACTTGCCGGTGGACGACCGGCTTTCGACGCTCACATGATTGGCATGAACGCGGAAAGCCGGTTCGCAGCGAACCGTAGATGGACTAGACCAGTTGGGTCAATGGTTCGGACCAATTCTGGTGACGGGCGCCCGACGGGCCGCTGACCGCCGCCAGCTGCCGGGTGCCGTGGCCGAAGAGGTCTGTCACCCAGTGACGGATACCGTCCGATCGGGCATACTCAAGCCGCCACAGCCGCTGACCGGCACCTCTCGTAATCCGGGAGGGCAACATCGGCTGGTCCGCAGTCTTTTCGGGCCCCGCCCGGAGATCCCCCGGCGGCGCCGCTCACACCCCGCGCGCGCGACCGCCGCAACGCCCGACAGGGAGGAGAGCGCCGTCATGTCCGACCGTGCCCCGCAGGCAGTGGAACGCCGTCTGCCCACCGAGGAGTCCAGGCAGCTCATCGCGCTCGTCCGCGACATCGCCCAGCGGGAGATCGCACCGCGGGCGGCCGAGGAGGAGGACGCCGGCCGGTTCCCGCGCGAAGTCTTCACACTGCTCTCCGAGTCCGGCCTCCTCGGGCTGCCGTACGACTCCGCCCACGGCGGTGGCGACCAGCCGTACGAGGTGTACCTCCAGGTCCTCGAAGAGCTCGCGGCCGCCCGCCTCACCGTCGGACTCGGCGTGAGCGTCCACTCCCTCGCCTGCCACGCGGTCGCCGGCTACGGCACCAAGGAACAGCAGGCCGAACACCTTCCGTCGATGCTCGGGGGCGGCCTGCTGGGCGCCTACTGCCTCTCGGAGCCCGCCTCGGGCTCCGACGCCGCCTCGCTGCGAACGAAGGCCGTACGGGACGGGGACGACTGGGTCATCACCGGCACCAAGGCATGGATCACCCATGGCGGCATCGCCGACTTCTACACCGTGCTGGCCCGTACCGGCGTCGACGGCGCCCGCGGAATCACCGCCTTCCTCGTCCCCGGGGACGCGGCGGGACTGAGCGCCGCCCTCCCCGAGAAGAAGATGGGGATGAAGGGCTCGCCCACCGCCCAGCTCCATTTCGACGGCGTACGGGTCCCGGACGCGCGCCGGATCGGCGAGGAGGGGCAGGGCTTCGCGATCGCGCTGTCCGCACTCGACTCCGGCCGGCTGGGCATCGCCGCCTGCGCGATCGGTGTGGCCCAGGCGGCGCTGGACGAGGCCGTCGCGTACGCCACCGGCCGCAAGCAGTTCGGCCGCCCCATCGCGGACTTCCAGGGGCTGCGGTTCATGCTCGCGGACATGGCCACCCAGATCGAGGCCGGCCGGGCGCTCTATCTGGAGGCGGCCAGGCTGCGTGACGCGGGCAGCCCGTTCTCGCGGCAGGCGGCCATGGCCAAGCTGTTCTGCACGGACGCCGCGATGCGGGTCACCGTCGACGCCGTCCAGGTGCTCGGCGGATACGGCTACACGCTGGACTTCCCCGTCGAACGGCTCATGCGCGAGGCGAAGGTGCTGCAGATCGTCGAGGGCACCAACCAGATCCAGCGCATGGTCATCGCCCGCCACCTCGCGGGTCCTGAGACGCACTGACCCGCAGCGGGCGGTCCGACCACACGGGCATCGTCATGAGCCGGTTCCACTCGTGGTCATGGCGGCTCGGCAGGGTCCTGTCGGTGCCCTCCCACTGCCGGAGCATCGCCCGGTAGAGGGGAGGATCGGTCGATTGGGGCATCGAGCGCGGTGCCGGACGGGGCGGCTCGGGCTGCGGCGCCGGTGACGATCCGGGCTGCGGAACCGATTCTTCGGCAGCCGGAACGGCGAGACGGCGGCCGGGGCCGGCTGTGGAGTGCAGCAAGGTCATGACCGGCGAACGCCGCGCGGCGGGGCCGGGTCACTGTCCGGCCGATTCGGGCGCCCGTTCGCCAGGTCCGCCGGCATGCCGGAGCCCCGTTGGCTGCCCGCACCACGCCGGTCGGGCCGTCGTGGTGCAGCGCAGTTCTGTCGTCAGGAGGCTCGCGGTCCCGCGGAGGCGGGAGGCGGCCTCAGGCGGCGTCGCGCCGGAGTTGGTGCGGCACCCGGAGCGGGCGCGAGCCGTCGCCCCCGGCGTGCGAGAAGGGCTGCATCCTCCAGTCGAGCCCCTGAGGGAGCGTCAACAGCAGGGCCGTCTCCTGCTCCTGGACGTCGGTCGACTCATCGGCGGGCCGCGCCTTCGACGCCGGACGGCCGGTCCCCGCGCACACCGTCAGAACGAACGGGTTCCACGCGGTCGGGCACAGGGCGTGTTCCGGCAGCGTGTCCTCGTCCGCCAGGAGGGCGATCGGCTGTGCGCAGTCCGGGCAGGTGACCCGGTACATCTCAAGTGTGTCGTACACGTCGGGAGCGTTGTCCTCGAAAGGATCAACGGGTTCCGGTTCGGTACGTCCGGTGAGCTTCATGCTCTGCATGGGAAATTCCCCCCTCGGGTGGGCCGACAAGGCGCCGCGGCCTCGGCCAAAGCAAGCACTTCCCGTCGCGGATCGGCCGTAACCGCGAGGTGCCCGGCTACCGACCCGTAAACCTGTGGCATTCATCACATGGCTGCCGCAAGGCGCCCTCCGTCGGCTCCCGTGGCTGTGCCTGGAGGCACCTGGGGCCATAGATTGATCCATATGGAGGAGCTGGACCGTCAAATCGTGGAGTTGCTCGTCAGGGACGGGCGGATGAGCTACACCGACCTGGGCAAGGCGACCGGCCTGTCCACCTCGGCCGTTCATCAGCGAGTCCGCAGGCTGGAGCAGCGCGGGGTGATCCGGGGCTATGCCGCGGTCGTCGACCCCGAAGCCGTCGGCCTGCCGCTGACCGCGTTCATCTCGGTCAAGCCCTTCGACCCGAGTGCGCCGGACGACATCGCGGAGCGGCTCGCCGGTGTCCCGGAGCTGGAGGCGTGCCACAGCGTCGCGGGTGACGAGAATTACATCCTGAAGGTACGGGTCGCGACCCCGCTGGAGCTCGAGCACCTGCTGACGCGGATCCGCTCGCTCGCCGGTGTCTCCACGCGCACCACGGTCGTCCTGTCCACACCGTACGAGGCGCGGCCGCCGCAGATCTGAGGGGTCGCGCACGGGGCGGGACCCGGCAGGCGGGAGACTGTTCCCATGACCGAGAGCACCGCCCCCCAGAGCGAACACCGCACCGTGCTGCTGCGCGGTGGAGACGTCCACAGCCCCGCCGACCCCTTCGCCACCGCCATGGTGGTCGAACGGGGCCATGTCGCCTGGGTCGGCTCCGAGGGGGCCGCCGACGCCTTCGCGGGCGGCGTCGACGAGGTGATCGACCTCGACGGGGCGCTGGTCACCCCCGCGTTCACCGACGCCCACGTCCACACCACGTCGACCGGACTGGCCCTCACCGGCCTCGACCTCTCCGGTGCCCGCACCCTGGACGAGGCCCTCGGACTCGTACGGACGTACGTGGCGGCGCACCCCGCCGACCAGGTGGTCCTGGGGCACGGCTGGGACGCCACGCGCTGGCCCGAACAGCGGCCGCCCACCCGCGCGGAGCTCGATGCGGCGGCCGGCGGGCGGGCGGTCTACCTGCCCCGGGTCGACGTGCACTCGGCGGTCGCCAGTACCGCGCTGCTGGACCTGGTGCCCCGGATCGCCTCGATGCCCGGCTACCACCCCCAGGCGCCGCTGACCGGCGCCGCCCACCACGCGGTGCGCGCGGCCGCCCACGGGGCCGTCTCGCCGCAGCAGCGCGCCGACGCCCAGCGAGCCGCGCTGCGCGAGGCCGCCTCCCTGGGCATCGGAACGGTCCACGAGTGCGGCGGCCCCGACATCTCCGACGAGGAGGACTTCACCGCCCTGCTGAAGCTCGCCGCGGGGCAGCGCGGACCGCGGGTCTTCGGCTACTGGGCCGAACAGGTCGCCGACGCGAAGGACGCCCGGCGCATCCGGGAGCTCGGCGCGGTGGGCGCGGCCGGGGACCTCTTCGTCGACGGCTCGCTCGGCTCGCACACCGCCTGCCTCCACGAGCCCTACGCCGACGCCCCGGTGACCGGCGCCGCCCATCTGGACGCCGGACAGATCGCGGCCCATGTCGCGGCCTGCACGGAGGCCGGGCTGCAGGCGGGCTTCCACGCCATCGGCGACGCCGCGCTCTCCGCCGTCGTCGAGGGCGTCAGGGGCGCCGCCGAGAAGGTGGGTCTGGGCCGGGTCAGGGCCGCCAGGCACCGGATCGAGCACGCCGAGATGCTCACCCCGGAGACCGTCGCCGCTTTCGCGGAACTGGGGCTCACCGCCTCGGTCCAGCCCGCCTTCGACGCCGCCTGGGGCGGTGAGGAGGGCATGTACGTCCAGCGGCTGGGTGGCGGGCGGGCGAGGACCCTGAACCCGTACGCGGCCCTCCTGCGGGCCGGTGTGCCCCTCGCCTTCGGCTCGGACAGCCCGGTGACCCCGCTGGACCCGTGGGGGACCGTGCGGGCCGCCGCGTTCCACCGGACGCCCGAGCACCGGATCTCCGTGCGGGCCGGCTTCACCGCCCACACCAGGGGCGGCTGGCGGGCCGTCGGCCGCGACGACGCGGGCACCCTGGTGCCGGGCGCCCCGGCCGACTACGCGGTCTGGCGCACCGAGGAACTGGTGGTCCAGGCCCCGGACGACCGGGTCGCCCGCTGGTCGACGGATCCCAGGTCGGGGACGCCGGGACTGCCGGACCTCAGCCCGGGGGCCGAACTCCCGGTCTGCCTGCGCACGGTGGTGTTCGGACAAACTGTCTACGTACGGCCGAACGAGTGACGTGCGGACATTTCGTACCGCCGATCGAAGGTGCCCCGGTTCTCCCGCGACCTGGGGATCTCCGGTACTGACCAGGCAAGTTCGGTAAACGATGCTGGTCAGGCAACTATTGACAGAATGTGCCCACCGGCCGGTAGGTTCGGCCGAGTCCACCACAGGACGTCCGACCGGTTAAACGTCCACGCAGTCGTCGAACGCCGCTGAGTCATGGGGTGGTGTGCCGCACCGGCGCACCACCGCTGACAGCCAGGTTCAGCGCCCGCGCCTCGGGGGCGAGGGAAGGTTTCAGCCGGACGGAGGGTGCGACCCGGGTGGGGCCCGGACGTTCAGTAGACAACGGCTCTAGGTCGACCCGCAGCCGGCGGGTCCCAGGTCGGCCCGAAGGACGCCGGGCCCCGATCCGCAGTTCTGTCCGTACTTCCGCTCTTCTGTCCGCCGCCGCGCTCGGGGCCGCCCCGACCGGGTCGGTCTGCGGCCCCGTCACGCTGGATATGGTGTGCACCTGCGTACGGACTTAAGGGGCAGTAAGTGAACGACGGCGGTCAGAGGCGATACGGCCCGCTCGGCAGAACCTTGGTGATCATTCCGACCTACAACGAGGCCGAGAACATCAAGCCGATCGTCAGCCGGGTGCGCGCCGCCGTACCGGAGGCCGACATCCTGGTCGCCGACGACAACAGCCCCGACGGCACCGGCAAGCTGGCCGACGAGCTGGCCGCCGAGGACGACCGGGTCCACGTGCTGCACCGCCAGGGCAAGGAAGGACTCGGCGCGGCCTATCTCGCCGGCTTCCGCTGGGGGATGGAACACGACTACGGCGTGCTCGTCGAGATGGACGCGGACGGCTCCCACCAGCCCGAGGAACTGCCCCGGCTGCTCACCGCCCTCAAGGGCGCCGATCTGGTGCTGGGTTCCCGCTGGGTCCCGGGCGGGCGCGTGGTCAACTGGCCCAAGTCCCGGGAGATGATCTCCCGCGGCGGCAGCACCTACTCGCGGCTGATGCTCGGGCTCCGCACCAGGGACGTCACCGGTGGATACCGGGCGTTCCGCACGGAGACCCTGAAGGGGATCGGCCTCGACGAGGTCGCCTCGCAGGGCTACTGCTTCCAGGTGGACCTGGCGCGCCGCGCGATCGAGGCCGGCTACCACGTCGTCGAGGTCCCGATCACCTTCGTGGACCGGGAGATCGGTGACTCCAAGATGAGCCGGGACATCCTCGTCGAGGCGCTCTGGCGGGTCACCGCCTGGGGCGTCACCACCCGTACGAACCGGGTGCTGGGACGCCGGACGCCCTGACGTCCGCGGGGCGATGATCTCCACCCCCTTACGGCGCTCGGACCCGTGGCCAGGCACACTGGTGGCATGACGACCGGCACACCGCCCCCGACCGCCCGCCGGCGCTCGCGCGCCCGGACCTTCGTACCCCTCGCCATCGCCGCCTGGGCGGTGCTGGAGATCTGGCTGCTCATCGTGGTGGCGGAGGTGGCGGGCGGGTTCGCCGTCCTGCTGCTCCTGGCCGCGGGGGTCGTGCTCGGAGCCGTGGTGATGAAGTCGGCGGGCCGCCGCGCCTTCCGCAATCTCACCGAGACGCTCCAGCAGATGCCGGGACAGCCCGGCGCCGATGGCTCCTCACCCGCGCCTCCGAGCAGCAGGGGCAACGGCTTCCTCATGCTCGGCGGGCTGCTGATCATGATTCCGGGGATGATCTCGGACGTCGCCGGACTGCTGCTCCTGGTGCCGCCGGTCCGCTCCGCGCTCAGCAGGTACGCGGAGCGGTCGCTGGAGCGCCGGATGCGCGCGGCGGCTCCCGGTGGCCTCTCGGACGCCTTCCAGCAGGCCCGGATGCACAGGCCCGACGGAAAGGTCGTCCAGGGCGAGGTCATCCGCGACGACCCCTCTCACCCCGACGAGAACCCCCGCCCGCCCCTGACGCCGTAACCCCGAGCGGCTGGTGCCCCGGGGCACCAGCCGCAAGGACAGCACAGAGCCGCGGGCCGCGACACACACAGTGTGTCGCGGCCCGCGGCTCTGTCTCAGTGCTGTGCTACGCGGTCAAGCAGACTTCCTGCTGTCCCGCGGATGCACGGCAATATTCATGGCTCCGGAGCGCAGAACCGCCAGCCTCTCGGCCAGCACCTCCTCCAGCTCCTCGCGTGTGCGCCGCTCCATGAGCATGTCCCAGTGCGTACGCGCAGGCTTGCCCTTCTTCTCCTCGGGGCCATCCCCGTCCACCAGGAGTGCCTGGGCGCCACACGCCTTGCACTCCCACTCCGGCGGAATTTCCGCCTCTACCGAGAATGGCATCTCAAATCGATGTCCGTTCTGGCATGCGTACTCCACCGCCTGGCGCGGGGCCAGATCGATGCCGCGGTCCGTCTCGTAGCTGGTAACCACAAGTCGCGTGCCGCGGAGAGCTCGCTCACTCATGAATCGTGCCTCCCGGGCTTGTCGCCCACAGGACAGGTGTCGCTGTCGTCGTCATCCGGCTCAACGTCCGGTCGACGGCAAAGATTCCCGTTGCCGGTCATGCGTCGCCCGTCGGCCGCTGAGTATTCAGGTTTGCCAGGGTTCAAGTACCCGCCAATGCCCGGTTTGTCACATCTGGCAGAAGTTGTCACCCAACGGTTTGGATTCTTCCACTGGCAGTAACGGTCCTCCGGGCAGGCCAAAGACGTACACTACCGGCCTTTTACTTCAACGTCTAAATCCGCTCCGGAACGGGATTCCCCGCCGCCGCCACGGCCAGCCGTACCGGCACCCTCGCGAGCAGCACGGAACCGACCACGAAGAAGATCACCAACGAGATGATCGCATCCCGATAACTGCCGGTCAGCTGGTATGCGAGCCCGAACACCAGTGGCCCCAGCCAGCTCAGTCCGCGGTCGCTCATCTCGTACGCCGAGAAGTACTCGGCCTCCTTGCCGCGCGGCACCAGATGCGAGTAGAGCGAGCGCGACAGGGTTTGGCTGCCGCCGAGGACCAGGCCGATCGCCGCGGCCAGCGCGTAGAAGAACACCGGCGCGTCGGCGGGCAGGAAGTATCCGGCGACGAGGATCGCCGTCCAGACGACCAGGGACGCCAGGATCGTGCGCTTAGCGCCGTACACCCGGGCCAGCCGGCCCATCCCCAGCGCTCCGGCCACCGCGAGTATCTGGACCAGCAGGACGGCGGTGATCAGCGTCGTCTGGTCGAGGCCGAGCTCCTCGGAGCCGTACACGGAGGCCTGCGAGATGACCGTCTGCACGCCGTCGTTGTAGACGAGGTAGGCGAGCAGGAAGGAGAGGGTGAGTGGATGGCGGCGCATGTCGCGCAGGGTCGCCATCAGCTGTCCCCATCCGGAGCCGACCGCTCCGCGGCCGCTCGGCGCCACCTTCCGGTCGCGCAGCCGGCGCAGCGGCACGACGGTGAACGCGCCCCACCAGACACCGGCGGAGGCGAGACAGATCCGGACGGCGTCCGACTCGGAGAGACCGAAGGAGTCGTGGCCCGTGTAGAGGATCAGGTTGAGGACGAGGACCAGCGCCCCCGACGTGTAGCCGAAGGCCCAGCCGCGCGAGGAGACCGCGTCGCGTTCGTCGGGTTCCGAGATCTGCGGCAGGTAGGCGTTGTAGAGGACCATCGACACGGATATCGCGGCATTCGCCACGATGAGCAGGAAGGCTCCGAGCAGGTAGCGGGTGCCGTCCAGGAAGAACATCGCGGCCGTCGCGGTGGCGCCCACGTATGCGGCCGCCGCCAGCAGCGGCTTCTTGCGGCCCGTGCGGTCGGCGGCCGCGCCCACGATCGGCATCAGGATCACCGCGACGACGAGGGAGGCCGAGATCGTGTACGCGAACAGCGACCCGGCGCGGATGGGGATGCCGAGCGGGCGGACGTAGCCGTCGGCGTCGGCGGCGGCCTTGGCGACCGAGGTCAGATACGGCCCGAGGAACACGGTGACGACGCTCGTCGAGTAGACGGAGCAGGCGAAGTCGTAGAAGTACCAGCCCCGCTGCTCGCGCCGGCGCTCGCCGGGATCGGCCGCCCCGGCCGTACTCTCCGCCGGTTCGGCGGTGTCCGCGGTCTCGGCGCTCATCGCGCACCCCTCGTCTCTCCCCGTGGAGACGTCACCGGGCCGGCGTCAGGCCCAGGCCCCCCGCTCGCTCAGCACCGTACGCAGCGTCTCGATGTGATCGGTCATGATGCCATCCACGCCGAGGTCCAGGAGCGCTGCCATCCGCTCCGGTTCGTTCACCGTCCAGACATGCACCTGGAGCCCCCGCGCGTGCGCCTCCCGCACGAAGCGCCGGTCCACGACCCGGACACCGCCCTGGCTCTCCGGCACCTGCGCGCACACCGCGCCGGCGCGCAGCGCCGCCGGGATGCCGTACGAGCGCAGCCGCAGGCCCAGGACGCCGCGGACTCCGTAGGAGGTGGCCAGCCGGGGGCCCGCCAGCCGGTGCGCCCTGGCGACCCTGGCCTCGGAGAACGAGCCGACGCACACCCGGTCCCAGGCGTCCGTCCGGCGGATCAGGTCCACCAGCGGCTCAAGGGCCGGCCCGGCCTTGATGTCCACGTTCCAGCGGGCCTCCGGGAACGCCTCCAGCAGCTCCTCGAACAGCGGCAGCGGTTCACGGCCCGCCACCCGGGCCCGCCGTATCTCGCTCCACGGCAGCTCCGACATCCGGCCCCTGGCGTCCGTCACCCGGTCCAGCGTGGCGTCGTGGAAGGCGACCAGCCGGCCGTCCGCCGAGGCGTGCACATCGGTCTCGAAGTACCGGTACCCGGCCTCTGCGGCCCGGCGGAACGCGGCCGCCGTGTTCTCGATCCCGTCCGCCGACCCGCCCCGGTGGGCGAACGCGAGCGGGGCGGGGTGGTCCAGGTAGGGGTGGCGTACGGAAGTCACTGCGGCAGTATGGCCTGCCCGGGTGCCGGGGCGGTGGCCGTGGTGTGGCCGTTGACCGGGATCGCGAAGACGCGCAGGAAGAACTGGGCGAGCGGGCCGATCGCCAGGGCGTAGAGGACCGTGCCGACGCCGAGGGACCCGCCGAGCAGGTATCCGGTCGCCACGACCGCCACCTCGATCGCCGTGCGGACGAGCCGGATGGAGTGGCCGGTGCGCCGGTGCAGCCCGGTCATGAGCCCGTCGCGCGGCCCGGGGCCGAACCGGGCCGCGATGTACAGCCCCGTCGCGACACCGTTCAGCACGATGCCCGCCAGCATCACCCCGGCCCGCGCGGCGAGCCCGTGCACGTCGGGGACGAGCGCCAGTGTGCCGTCCATCGCGATCCCCACCGCGAAGACATTGGAGACGGTGCCCAGCCCCGGCCGCTGCCGGAGCGGAATCCACAGCAGCAGCACGATCGCGCCGATGATGATCGAGACGACGCCGATGGTGATCCCGGTGCGCTCGGCGAGCCCCTGGTGGAGCACCCCCCACGGCTCCAGGCCGAGCCCGGCGACGACCAGCAGCGCCGAACTCGCCCCGTACAGCGCCAGACCCGTGTAGAGCTGGATCAGCCGTCGGGTGAGGTGCGCTCGGCGCGGGGCTTCGGTGGTGGACAAGTGGTGCCCCCTGGTGTGGTGGTAGTGGACTGCTGCGTGCCACTCTGTGGCAGGGGATTGGCTGCCAACCATGGCCAATTCGAGGAAGGTGGACTGATTCTCATGGTGCAGTGGACTTCGGCGGTCGGTGCGGCTCAGCTCGCCCGGCAGCTCCAGGCCCAGCAGCCCAGGCCGACGGGTCCCGGCAACCGAAGGCCGCCGGCCTACCGCGCGCTGGCCGACGGCATCCGGCTGCTCGTCCTGGAAGGCCGGGTCCCGGTCGCCGCCCGGCTCCCCGCGGAGCGGGAACTGGCGCTCGCCCTGTCCGTCAGCCGTACGACGGTCGCCGCGGCCTACGAGGGGCTGCGGGCCGAGGGGTTCCTGGAGTCCCGGCGCGGGGCCGGCAGCTGGACGGCGGTGCCCGCGGGCAATCCGCTGCCCGCCCGCGGCCTGGAGCCGCTGCCCCCGGAGGCGCTCGGATCGATGATCGACCTGGGCTGCGCCTCGCTGCCCGCCCCCGAACCGTGGCTGACCCGGGCGGTCCAGGGGGCCCTGGAGGAGCTGGCCCCGTACGCGCACACGCACGGCGACTACCCGGCGGGGCTGCCCGCGCTGCGGCAGATGATCGCCGACCGCTACACCGCGGACGGCATCCCGACGATGCCCGAACAGATCATGGTCACCACCGGTGCGATGGGCGCGATCGACGCCATCTGCCACCTCTTCGCGGGCCGCGGGGAACGGATCGCGGTGGAGTCCCCGAGTTACGCCAACATCCTCCAGCTGATGCGGGAGGCGGGCGCCCGCCTCGTACCGGTGGCCATGGAGGAGGGGCTCGGCGGCTGGGACATGAACCGGTGGCGCCAGGTGCTGCGGGACGCGGCCCCCCGGCTCGCGTACGTCGTCGCGGACTTCCACAACCCCACCGGCGCCCTGGCCGACGAGGACCGGCGCCGTGAGCTGGTGGACGCCGCCCGCTCGGCCGGCACGGTCCTGGTCGTCGACGAGACGATGAACGAACTGCACCTGGACGACGACGTGCGGATGCCGCGCCGGGTCTGCGCCTTCGACCCGGCGGGCAGCACCGTGCTCACCGTCGGCTCGGCCAGCAAGGCCTTCTGGGCCGGCATGCGGATCGGCTGGGTGCGCGCCGCACCGGACGTCATCCGCAGCCTGGTGGCCGCCCGCGCCTACGCCGACATGGGCACCCCGGTCCTGGAACAGCTGGCCGTCAACTGGCTGATGCGCACCGGCGGCTGGGAAGAGGCCGTGCAGATCCGCCGGGAGCAGGCGCGGGGCAACCGGGACGCGCTGGTCACGGCCGTGCGGCGGGAGCTGCCGGACTGGGAGTTCACCGTGCCGCGCGGCGGTCTGACGCTCTGGGTACGCACCGGCGGCCTCTCCGGATCGCGGCTCGCGGTGGCCGGGGAGCGGGTCGGGGTGCGGGTGCCGTCCGGGCCCCGGTTCGGTGTCGACGGCGCCTTCGAGGGATACGTACGGCTGCCGTTCACGGTCGGCGGGCCGGTGGCGGACGAGGCGGCCCTGCGGCTCGCGGCCGCCGCCCGGCTGGTCAGCTCGGGAGCGGGCGCGGGCGCGGAGGCGCCTCGGACGTTCGTCGCCTGAGCGGTCGCCGGGGCGGAGGCGAGGGAGGGCCCGCGGATCACCTGATCCGCGGGCCCTCCCTCGCCTCCGCGTCCGTCAGTCGCTGACGGCCACGGCCTCCATGGCGACGGAATCGGTCGCGGTCTCCGCCGCCGGGTCGGGCGCGCTCGCCTCGATCGCCGTCCGCCGTTCGGGCAGCAGGCCGAGCACCGTCTGCCGCTGCGCCTCGCTGGTCGCGTCGTCGTACGGGTCGGGCGTGGCCGGCACCTGGATGCGCAGCACCGGACCGGTGCCGAGCCGTGCGTACCCGCGGCCGGGCGGGACGTCCGGGGTCGGGGTGGTGTGCGGCTCGAGTCCCAGGACGGACTCGATCTGGGCGGGGGAGCAGTGGCCGAGTACCACCCGGGCCCGGGTGTGGGTCCGCACGGTGTCGTTCAGGCCGTCCAGGCTGTCGAACTGCTCGGTCATCACCACGGTGACGTTGGCGGCCCTGCCGTGCCGCAGCGGTACCTGGAGCAGTTCCTGCGGGTCGGGCCCGCCGTCGGCGGCGGCCAGGTGGCCGAGCACGCTGGGCCGGTCCAGCAGGATCCAGAGCGGGCGCCTGGTGTCCTCGGGGACGGCGTGGCCGGACTGCCGGGCCCGGTTGGCCTCGATCAGCCGGCGCTCCGTCTCGTGCGCCGCCCATTCCAGGGTGGCCAGCGCCCCGGCCGCGCCGCACTCCACGGCGAGCACGCCCTCGCGGCCGTTGAAGCAGGCGTACTCGCCGATGCCGCTGCCCTCGATGATCAGGATGTCGCCCTGCTGGAGGGCCTGGAGGGCGATGGAGCGCATCAGTGTGGTGGTGCCGCTGCCGGGCTGTCCCGCGATCAGCAGATGCGGCTCCGTGGTGCGTGCGCCGGTCCGCCAGACGACTCCGGGCGCGTCCCGGGTCTCGTCCCCGTCGCTCACCGGGACGGTGCGCCGCACCGCGTCGTCGTCCGTGAAGCCGAGGACGGTCTCGCCGGGGGCGATGACGAAGCGCTGGGCGGCGATCGAGGTGGGCAGGGCGTCGAGCACGCTCAAGACGAGCTGGTTGCCCTCCTCGTCCCAGCTGAACCGGTACTCCCGGCCGCGGCCCGACTTGGCGTGCAGCAGCTGTTCGATCCGGGCACGGGAGGCGGCCTCGCTGTCGGCGAAGTACGCGGGGTACGTCACCCGGAGCCGGGAGACCCGGCCGTCGCCGTCGAACTCGTAGTCGTTGAAGACCTGGTCCCAGTCGCCGCCGTGGGCGAACAGCGGACTGGGGTCGTCGGGTGTGGAGAAGTACGGCACGAGCGCCTCGTACAGGGCTTGCAGGCGTGCGGTCTCCGCCTCGTCCGGGCCGGTCCTGACGGGAGTGCGTGCCCGTCCCTTCCACGCGGCTGCGGCCATCACCGCCACCAGGGCCGTGAACGTCCCGTAGGGGACGAGCGCGACCACGAGTACGCAGGCCGCGACGAGGAACAGCGTGGGACCACGCCGGTCCTTGGGCGTCGCGGCCCACTTCTGCCGTCCTGCCCCCGCCAGCAGCCGCAGACCACGGGTGATCATGATCAGCGGATGGAGCACGTCGGTGGCGCTGTCGGCGGCCGTGCGCGCGAACTCTCGACTGCGAGTGATCGAAGCGCTGCCGCTGCTCAGAATGCGGGGGAGTGGTCGCCGGGCCACGTCTGTCTCCTGAAGGGGGTGGGAGCGGGAGCGGTACGTCAGAACTTGATCCCGCCCAAGAGGCCGGCGAGGCTCGCGCCGCCCGCGGTGATGCTCGGTGCGATGGCGGTGCCGGCCAGGTAGAAGCCGAACAGGGCGGTGATGAGGGCGTGCGAGGCCTTGAGGCCGTCCTTCCTGAAGAACAGGAAGACGATGATGCCGAGGATGACGACGCCTGACATGGAAAGGATCATGAGTGGTTCTCCTGGTTGGGGGGACAGTCACCATGAGTCCTTCCAGGCTCACCGGAAGTATCTATAGGATAAAAGGTGCAAGTGGGTGAAAAGTCTGGTTTTTCACTGGACTGGCGGACGGTGGAGCGCAGGTCGGAGGGGTTCCGGTGCCGTGCACCGCTCCACCGTCAGTCGACGTGATCTTTTGCCATGGGCGGGCCGGGTCGTGGGTGCGTCCGGGCAGTACCCTGTCGATTCACTCGTACGGCCTCAAGGCGCATGCCCCCACAGGCCGGCGGCGGAGCATTCGGTTAACGGAAAGGCGGTCCCCCGATGAGCGAAACCCCTGATCCCGAGGTGGTGGAGCTGGCGACCAAGGTCTTCGACCTGGCGCGCCGCGGCGACACCGACGCGCTCGCGGCCTACGTCGACGCCGGTGTCCCCGCGAACCTCACCAACGACCGGGGCGACTCGCTGCTGATGCTCGCCGCCTATCACGGGCACGCCCCCGCGGTCACGGCACTGGTGGGTCGCGGCGCGGACCCGGACCGGGCCAACGACCGGGGGCAGACGCCGCTCGCCGGAGCCGTCTTCAAGGGTGAGGACGAGGTGATCGCGGCCCTGCTCGCCGCAGGAGCCGATCCGGCGGCCGGAACGCCCTCCGCCCTGGATACCGCACGTATGTTCGGCAAGGCCGACCTGCTGGAACTCTTCGGTTCCCGCTGACCGGGTCCGCCGTAAATGTGGTCGCGGTGGCGAAATGGGTGGGTCATCATGACGTCGCGGGTCCGATTCGGGCCACCGACGAGAGGCAGAGGAAGATGGTCTACACCAGGCGGAAGACGGCGGTCGGCCGATCATGTCGCTGCGCGGTCTAGTGCCTGTCCGGCACGCGGCACTGCACAGTCCCCGGTTGCGTCGACAGCTTGATGTGAGGCTTTTCCCATGTTTGATCCGTTCATAGCGCCGAGCGGCACGCTGCTCGGCCTGCTGCAGAGGGGCCGCGGCGACGGCACGCTCCACGCGCTCGCCGCACCGCGCCCCGAGGCCCTGGCGGCTCTCAACCACTGCGTCCTGAGCGATCCGCGTCACGACTGGCAGGTGGAGAACCGCTCCCTCTACTACGCGCGCCTCTACCTCGACCTCGACGGCGGCATCGAGGAGATCGAACGGCACCTCGGTGATCCCGACGACCACCTCGACACCGACGAGTCACGGACCGGCCTGGCCCTCGCCGTACTCGGCCACCTCGCCTCGTACGGACGCGACGACGCCCTCGCCCTGCTGCGGCGCTACGCCGCGACCGGCGCCAACTGGGCCTGGGCCCTGGACGAGCTGGCCCTGCGCGACGACGACGCCGGCCTGCGCTCCCTCGCTGTGCCCGTGCTCGCCCGCTTCGGCATGGACGCCGAGGGCTCCGCCGAACTGGCCACCGCCGTACGCGACGCCTTCGAACCCCGGCCCTGGCGGCTCTGGGCCGACGATCCGCGCGAAGCGGTCGGTGCCCGGGTGAGGGCCGCCTCCGAACAGGGCTCGTTCGACCGCTGGCAGCGCCAGATGCGGCCCGGCGGACCCCGCCCCGGCTGGAGCGTCCAGGCCGTCTTCGACTGGGCCCAGCAAGGGCTCGACCGCGGCAGCGACCTCCATGTACCGGCCGCCCGCTGCCTCTCCGCCGTCGCGGGACCGGAGGACCGGCCCGTGATCGTCGAGGCCGCCCGCAGCGGTCCTGAAGGCGCCCGGTGCGCCGCCCTGCACTACCTGACCGAGGCCCAGGACCCGGTCGTGCTCGACCTGATCGAGTCCGCCGCGGTCAGCTCCTCGCGCACCGTCGCCGACGCGGCCGTCGCCGCCTTCGAGCGGATGTGCGGTGAAGCGGCCGTCGACCGCGCCCGGCGCTGGGCCCGGCGGCCCGACGCGCTCGGCGCCTCGGCGGCGGGTGTACTGGCCGGCCGCGGCGGCGCGCAGGACGCCTCGCTGGTCCTCGGCGCCCTGCGCGAAGCCGTACGCGGCGACGGGCCCGACGCACCCCGCCTGTGGACACTGGTCGACGGCACCGGACGGCTCGGCATCGCCTGCGCCGCTCCCGTCCTGCGCCACGTCTACCGGGAGACGTCCTCCTCCCACCTGCGCGGCAGAGCCGCCCGCGCGCTGGCCGCCACCGACCCCTCCTTCGCCACCGGCTTCGCCGTCGAGTGCCTGTGGGACTGCGAGGAGACGACCCGCGAAGTCGCCGCACGCCACGCGGAGACCGGCGACATCAGGGTGGCCGAACGGCTGCGCCGGCTGGCCGCCGACCCGGCCGAGGAGGCCGAGGTGCAGACAGCCGTACGCAGCAGGATCGGTCCGGACGCATCCGCCGTCTGACCGGGGTACGCACAGCAGGGGCGTTGCGCGTCGGGGGGCGCGCGGCGCGACATCGCCCGACCGGCGACGGGCCGCGCCGGTACGGTGTCCGGCCGGGGTGCGGACCCCGTGCCGAGGGCCTGGGAGCGGAGCCGTCCGGGTCCCGCGGGGCCGGCCGGCAGCGCGTGACCGACTCCGGGGCAAGCAGCGGCTTCTGCGCCGTTTCGACCGTTGTCGGTGCGAGGACCTAATCTGTGCAGCGTGACTTCGCCTGCCTATACGGAAAACGCTGCGCCCCAGCTCAGCGCGGGGCCGCGGCCCGCACCGGGCCCGGCCGCCGACGAGGGGCTCTCGCGGCGGCTGCGCGCCCTCGCCTGCACGGCGCCGCTGCACGACCTCGACGTGCGCAAGGCGAACCTCGCCGGTGAGTTCACCATCTACGCGATGGCGGAGGTCGCGCTCGCCGCGATCGACCACGTCACGCTCAACATGGACTTCGACACCGGCGCGGACCACGACCAGATAGTGGCCAGACTCCTCCCGCGCGTCGCCGCGCAGGCCCCGCGCCGCCCGGCCGCCGAACACGAACGGGTCGCCCGCTGGGTCCTGGAGAACCTGATCAACGTCGGCAGCGTCGACCGGGGCTTCCGGGCCGTCTACGGCACCTTCGGCCCGGACGGCACGTACGTCCGCCGGGACTACGACTTCAAACTGATCGAGGAAGTCCCCGGATACGGCGGCAGCGTCTATCTGCGGGCCACCGACGAGGCGGTCAACGTCCTGGTCGGCGCCCTCGACACGGACGTCACCAGCGCCCAGATCGCCGCCGAGGTGAAGCTGGAGGTCCTGATCAGCCGCGGCCGCCTCGCCGACGCGCAGCTCGCCGCCGAGCAGGCCCGCTACCGGACCGTCCAGTACGCCGAGACCCTCCGCAAGACACTCGACGCCACCCGGCGCAACGTCCGGGCGGTCGACTGGCTCAACGCCGTGCCCGACATGATCGCCGAGGCGCTGGACCACGTCGCCGACCGCTACCGCCACGAGAACGCCATCCTCACCAACATCCGCAAGGCCCGTGACGAGGCCGAGGAGCCCGAGCACAAGCGGCGCGCCGCCGAACTCGTCGACATCGTCAAGGACTGCATCCGCCGCCACACCCAGCTGCAGTCCCGCCTGCTGGAGGCCGGACCGCTGTTCCGCGCCGAGCAGGACCGGCAGGCGTTCGCCGCACCGGCCGTCCGGACCGGCCTCGACCTGTACGGACAGCTGCTGGCACCGCTGCTGCCGCTCCCCGTCGAGCAGGCGATCCGCGCCACCGACGCGTTCTTCGCCCACGGCACGGGACTGCGCACCCCCACCTCTGTACGGGTGGGCGACCTCGTCGACATGCTGCTGACCCCGCCGCTGGAGCGCGAACACCTGGGCGCGGAGATGCCCGAACCCGATCTGATCGCCACCCCGGCCGACAGCCGGTTCAGCGAGGAGCAACTGGCGAGCGCCATGGAGCTGCTGGACCTCGAGCCCGACGCGCCGCGCCGCCTCTCCGGGCTGCTGGCCGACGCCAGACGGCGCGACGAGGACCTCCCCTACCTGGTCGCCCTGCTCGCGGTGCACGCGGCGAGCCCGCCGGTCGGCACCGCCTACCGGCAGGGCGAGCGCCGCCTGCTCTTCTCCGTCGACGACGGGACCCAGCTGGAGGACCACGAATTCGGCGGGGCCGACCTGATCGTGGGCATGGCCCTGCTGGACGCGGCGGGCACGGCGGCGGACCGCTCGGAGGCGGCGTGAGCGCCCCGCGGCCCGTCCGGACCGCTTCCGTCCGGACCGCTTCCGTCCGGACCGCTTCCGTCCGGACCGCTTCCGTCCGGACCGCTTCCGTCCGGACCGCTCCCTTCCGGCTCGCGGCCGCGAGCACCCGAACCGCCCACCCCGTATCCGTACCCGTACCGAAGTCCGTCCGCAGCAAGGAGCGCCCGTCGTGAGCGACCACCGCGCAGAGCACGCCGACGCGTGGAGCGAGCAGAGCGCCGGGTACCCGGCCGACCGGACCGCGTCCGCGCCGCCGTCCGCCCCCGCCGCCGTCACCCCGGCCGATGCCGCCGACGCCGCCCGGCTCGTCGCCTTCGGGCTCCAGCCCAAGCTGCTGCCCGCCCGCGACGCCGAGTACGCCGAACTGCTGCGCCGCTACCGGGAGGAACCGGCCTTCGGCCGCCTCGCGGACGCCGTGGCCACCGGACTCGGCCTCATCGTGCTCGAGGTGTCCACCCGGGCCGGCATGGCCGTCACGGCGGGCGAGGACTCGGTCTTCGCCGTCCGCATGGGCGACTACGCCCGCCGGGCCTCGCCGGACTCCGCCGACCGGTTCCTGCACGGCCTCGCCCACCTGGCCGTCGCCGCGATGGCCTTCCCGCGCCCCGAGGACCTCGCCGACGACGCGTACATCGGCCGGATCACGGTCAACGGCGTCGACGCCTTCGTCCGCCAGGCGTGCCACCGCCTGGAGGAGCGCGCCGACGAGCACGGCGACAACACCGACCCGGCCAGTGACGCCCCCGGCCTGGAGGCCGGCTGGCGTGTCTACTCCCGGCGCAGCTCCACCGGAGCGACGAAGGACGCCCGGCGGCTGGCCGGATCCACCACCGGCATCGTCGGCAAGGCCGTCGCCTTCCTCACCGACTCCGGTTTCCTCCAGCGCACCGGGGACGACGCCGGAGGAGCCTTCCGCACCACCGCCCGCTACCAGCTCCAGGTCCGCGACATGGCGGGCGGAGCCGCCATGGCCGAACTGCTGGAGCTGGGGGTGGTCCCGGTCACCGACGGATCGGCGACGCTGCTGCCGCCCCCCGACCCCGACGACCTGGAGCTGGCGGCCGACGCAGGCCTGCCCTTCCACGGCTGACCGGCCCCCGCCGGCCACCGCACGGCCGGCCGGCCCTCCACCGACGCCTCCTTCCCGCTGCCTGAACGACGAGAGTCCG
Source organism: Streptomyces sp. NPDC091387 (assembly GCF_044756945.1). Classification (NCBI taxonomy): domain Bacteria; kingdom Bacillati; phylum Actinomycetota; class Actinomycetes; order Kitasatosporales; family Streptomycetaceae; genus Streptomyces; species Streptomyces sp. NPDC091387. The sequence continues at coordinate 46,395 of NZ_JBIVTZ010000031.1, forward strand.
CCGCCATGTACGAGTTGTCCCGGGTCCGCCTCTACTCCATCGGGCCCGCCGGTGCGCGCTACGCCGACACCGTGCTCGACCTGCGCGGGGTCGGCGCGCCCGTACCCCACCCCGCACCGGCGCAGGCGGAGTTCTTCGAGGAGGAACCGGTCGGCCCGCCCCGCCGCCCCGCCCCCGCCGGAGTGCTCTTCCTGGAGAACGGCGGCGGCAAGTCCGTCCTGCTGAAGCTGATCTTCTCGGTGATGCTGCCCGGCCACCGCAACACCCTCGGCGGCGCCAGCTCCGGCGTGCTGCGCAAGTTCCTGCTCGCCGAGGACTGCGGCCATGTCGCACTGGAGTGGCAGCACACCCTGACCGGCGAGTGCGTCGTCGTCGGCAAGGTCAGCGAATGGCGTGGACGCCAGGTCTCCAACGACCCACGGAAGTTCGCCGAGGCCTGGTACTCCTTCCGGCCCGGCCCCGGACTCAGCCTCGACTCGCTGCCCGTCGCCGAGGCGACCTCGGTGGGCCGCCCCGCCGAAGGCGTCTCCGGCGCCCGCGGCAGGCGCCGCACCATGAAGGGCTTCCGGGACGCGCTCACCGAGGCCGGCAAGTTCTACCAGCACCTCGACGTGCACTGGGAAGAGATCCACGACCGCTGGAACGAGCACCTCGGCGACATCGGCCTGGACCCCGAACTCTTCCGCTACCAGCGCGAGATGAACGCCGACGAGGGCGAGGCCGCAGGACTCTTCGCCGTCAAGAAGGACTCCGACTTCACCGACCTGCTGCTGCGCGCCGTCACCGACACCCGCGACACCGACGGCCTCGCCGACCTCGTCAGCGGCTTCGGCAACAAACTGGGCCGCAGAGCCGAACTCACCGCCGAGCGCGACTTCACCGCGGGCTCCGTCGACCTGCTCGGCCGCATCGTGGAGGCGACCGGTACGCGTTCGCGGACCCGCGACGTCCACGCCGGCGCCGAGCGCCGCACCCGCACGCTGGCCCGCAGGCTCTCCGCCCGCGCCGGCCTGGAGCGCGGCCGGACCGCGGAGCTCGCCCAGCAGGTCACCGGCGCGGCCCACACCGTCACCGGCGCCGAGCAGACCCGCGGCCGGGCCGCCCTGATCGCCGCCGAACTCGCCTACCGGCACGCCTCCCTGGCCCTCACCGCGGCCGAGAAGAGCGCGGCGGCCCAACGCCGCGAGCTGGGCGACGCCCGCACCCTGCACTCCGCCTGGCAGGCGGCCGAGGCCGTACTGCGCCACCGCGCCGCCGCCGACCGCGCCGCCCGCGTCGCCGTCGCGATCCGCGAGGCCGAGCGCGACGCCGCCCCGGCACTGGCCGCACGCGCCACCGCCGCCGCCGATCTCGTACGGGCCCTGCACACCGCCGCGGAGGCGGGCGAGAGCGTGGCCAACGAGGAGGAGGAACGCTCCGAGACGCTGCAGACCTCGGGCGAGGCCGCCCACCGTGACGCCACCACGGCCGCCACCGAGGCCCAGCGCGCCCGCAGCGAGGCCGGCCACCTCCGCCAGCGCCTCTCCGAGGTCGAGCAGGAGACCGCCGAAGCGGTCCGGGCCGGCTGGCTCGACGACACCGCACCGAACGCGGACCCCGCCCGCGCGGCCCTCGCCGCGAACGACGCCGAACAGTCCGCGGTGGCCGCCTGGGACACGGCGCGCGAGGCCGCCGGGGCAGCGGCGGACCGGTCCCGGCAGGCGGCTGCCACCGAGAGCCGCGCCGAACTCGCCGCGGCGCGGGCCGCCGACGGCGCGCGGGCCGCGGAGCAGGCCTACGAGGCCGAGCTCAGGGCCGCCGAGTCGATCGCCGCCGAGCACCGCCTCGCCGACCTGCTCGGCCTGCCCACGGCGCAGGGCAGCGGCGTACCCCGGCCGCGCCGGGGCGCCACCGGCCTCGGATCCGGGGCCGAGGAGCAGGGACCGCGGCAGGAGGCCCCGGACCCCGAGGGGAGCGCCGCCGCCCCCGGCGCCGACGGGACAGAACCGGCCGCGCACGGCGCCCACACCGTCACGGCCCGGCAGTCCCGCCCGGCCGAACAGCCGCTCACCGCAGCCGAGTTCGACCGCAACGCCGAAGAGCTGCGCGAGCTCCTCGAACAGGGCGTCAGCTCCGCCGAACGACGCCTCTTCGAGCTGCGCACCGCGGCCGCCGACGACTCCCGCATCCTGGGCGCGCTCGGCGACGGCGGACTGCTGCCGCCCGGCCCCGACGTCCTCGCCACCGTCGAATACCTCGGCGAGCACGGCATCCCGGCCCTCCCCGGCTGGCGCTACCTCGCCCAGGCCGTCGACCCCGCCGACCACGCGGCCGTGCTCGCGGCCCGGCCCGAACTCGTCGACGGCGTCGTGATCACCGACCCGGACGCGCACGCCCGCGCCCGCGAGGTCCTCGGCGCCGCCGCCCTGCTGCCGCGCTCGGCCGTGGCCGTCGGCACCGCCGCCGCCCTGCTCGCCCCCGTTCCGGAGCCCGGCACCGGCTCCGCCGCGAGCGGTGACGGGGTGTTCCTCGTCCCGCCGAACCCGGCGATGCACGACGAACACGCCGCCGACGAGGAGCGGCACGCGCTCAGGAGCCGCACCGCCGCCCGCGACGAGGACATCCGCACCCTCGCGGCCCGGCTCGCCGCGGACCGCGCGCTCGCCGCCCGGATCGGTTCCTGGCGCGTGGACTGCCCGCCGGGCACCCTCGCCGAACTGGCGGAAGCGGCCGGCACCGCCCGTACGGCTGCCGAGACGGCCGAGGCCGCGCTCGCCGAAGCCCGTACCGTGCGCGCCGAGGCCGACGAGGCCGCCGCGGACACCGCCCGCGTCCGCGACGAGCGCCAGGAGGCCGCCCAGCGCGCCCGCCGGGCCGCCGACGCACTCGCCGGACTCGCCTTCCGCCTCCGCGAACGGGCGGGCTGGCAGGTGAAGCTGCGCGAACTGGTCGACGAGGCGGCGGAGTCCGAGGGCCGCGCCACCGCCTGCCTGGACCGCGCCAGAGCCGCCGACGAGGACCGCAGGGCCGCCCAGCGCGCCGCCGACGACGCCCGCCGCACCGCCCGCGCCCTGCGGGCCGAACGAGCCGAGATCGCCGGTGTGCCCGAGCACATCCCGGAGCCCGCGCCGGACGCCCCGCGCCACGCACTGCCCGCCCTGCGCGAGGCCTACCGGGCGGCGTCCCAGCTCTACGAGAAGGTGGGCGTCGGGGCCGACCTGCGCGCCGAACAGGCCCGCGCGGAGAGCGACGAGAGCGCCGCACTGGCCGAGCTGGACCGGCTCACCAACAAGGTCCGCACCCGGGCCGCCCAGCTCCTGGAGGGAACGGACGGCGCCGACGGCCCGTCCCGGCAGGCGGCGGCCGCCCGCGCCGAGTCCCTGGTCCAGCTGCTGGAGACCCGGGCGTCGGCCGCCAGCGAGCAGCTGGGCAGGCTGCGCGGCGAGGCCGAGCGGCTGGCCCCCGCCGACGGCGAGACCCTCCACACCGAACTCCCCGACGAGCAGGTCCCCGCCGACGCCGGAGAGGCCCAGGCCCTCCTGCGCACCGCCACGGGCGAACTCGCCTCCGCCACCGCGGCCCTGGACACCGCCAGGGCCGCCCACGCCGAGCTGCTGCACGCCCATCGCACGGCCGAGGACTCGGCAGGCGGCTTCGACGAGACCGCGGCCCTCCTGCGCGACCTCCTCAGGGACCACGGCGACGACGAGCCGGAGACCCCCGAGCCGTACCCCGGCAGCCTCGACGAGGCCCGGCAGTCCGCCGCGGAGGCACGCCGTTCACTGCGGGGCTGCGCCGCCGACCTGACCACCGCGGAAGCGGCTGTCAGGGAGGCCGGCGATGTGCTGGTCCGGCACGCCAACTCCACCCGGTACGAACAGGTCCGCACCCCGGCCCGCCAGCAGATCCGTGAACTCCCGGCCGCCGCACTGCCCGATCACGCGGAGAAGTGGGCCATCGCCTTCGCCCCCAGGCTGCGGGTCCTCACCGATGAACTGACCCAGCTGGAGCGCAACCGCGACTCCATCGTCGACCGGCTGCGTGGCCTCGTGGACTCCGCGCTCACCACGCTCCGCTCCGCCCAGCGGCTCTCCCGGCTCCCCGAGGGCCTGGGGGAGTGGTCCGGCCAGGAGTTCCTCCGGATCCGCTTCGAGGAACCCGACCAGGCCACCCTGACCGAACGCCTCGGCGAGGTCGTCGACGAGGCCACCAAGGCGGCCCTGAAGAAGAACTCCGACCTGCGCCGCGACGGCATGTCCCTGCTGCTGCGAGGTGTGCAGGCGGCACTTGAGCCCAAGGGCATCGCCGTGGAGATCCTCAAGCCGGACGCGGTGCTGCGCGCCGAGCGCGTACCCGTCGGGCAGATGGGCGACGTCTTCTCCGGCGGTCAGCTGCTGACCGCCGCCATCGCCCTGTACTGCACGATGGCCGCACTGCGCAGCAACGACCGGGGCCGTGACCGGCACCAGCCCCAGCACGCGGGCACGCTCTTCCTCGACAACCCCATCGGCCGCGCCAACGCCACCTATCTGCTGGAGCTCCAGCGGGCGGTGTCGGACGCGCTCGGCGTACAACTGCTCTACACCACCGGGCTGTTCGACACGACGGCGCTCGCCGAATTCCCGCTGGTGATCAGGTTGCGCAACGACGCGGACCTGCGGGCCGGGCTGAAGTACATCAGCGTCGAGGAGCACCTGCGCCCCGGACTGCCGCAGCAGGACCCCGGTGTCGAGACGGTCCACGGCGAGATCACCGCCACCCGGATGTTCAAGCGCTCAGCACCGACGCCCGACGCGCTCCCGGCACGGACCGAGGCAGAAGCCACGGACGAACGTACCGACTGAGAAGGCGAGCAGCGTCCGGTGGGTGCCTGCGAGTCGGCACCCACCGGGTGTGGCCGCCGCGGTGGGTTCAGGCCCGGGACAGTCCGCGGTCCGTGGAGCGACGGCGTATCCGTGTACCGTCCCGGACCTCGGTCCGAGCGGCGCGCCTCGCCCGGCGCCTCTCGCGGCGCAGCCGCCGGGCCGAGCTGCTCGGAATCGAGACGACGCCGTTGCGCTGATTCCACACCTGCCGGGTGACCCACACGTCCAGTACCGACCATGTCGTGCCCACCGTGCTGGCCACGCTGCTCAGCACCATCGGGAAGGCCAGCCAGGACCCTGTCACCGTGGACAGGAAGGCCACCATCGCCTGGATGATCGTCAGCGACATGATCAGAACGGCCCGCACGGCCGCGGTGCGTACCGGGTCCGGCATCCGCCGCCGCAGCGCGGGCTCCTCGACCCAGAGCTGCTGCCGCGGAATCTCCGGCCGGCCTCTCGCCGCAGGCGCCGCACCCTTCGCCGCCCGGAACCGCGCCGACTCCGCGGCGCCATGGCGCTCTTCCGTTTCCAAGGTCTTTCAACTCCCCACCACTGTCCGACTTCAGGGTTGCTGCCCGGCATGGGCGGTTTCTACGCGGACGGGCCGCCCCATCCTGCCGAACGCGCCCCTGCAGTCCCCCTACCCCCGTACAGACAGACGAGTGCCGGGCTGTGAAGATTCCCCCGAACCGTCACGGAACGAAGAATTCCAGCCAACTGGCGCGGGGAGGAATGTGGGGCTCTGGCTGGTCTCTTCTGTCGCTTTCACGAATTTCATCTCCAGGAATACCAGGACAACCCATGGTCAACTCCCAGTAAGGAGGCCGAAAATCGTCCGGACGTCCCTTCGAGTTGTCTGTGCGTCGGTAGTAGGCTCGCGCCGTTTGTTGACGGAACACCATCACCGCTCTGCGGTGCCGAGCTGGGGGAGGCCATGCGCTTTCGCGGAAAGTCCATCCGCAGGAAGATCGTGGCGTTGCTCCTGGTGCCGCTCGTCTCCCTCACCGCACTATGGGGCTTCGCCACTTATCTGACCGGCCGCGAGGCCGGGCAGCTGATGAGCGCGAGCACCGTGGTGGAGAAGATCGGCCACCCCCTGGAGGACACCGTCCGGGCCGTCCAGAACGAGCGCCGGCAGACTCTCGTCTTCCTCGCGGACCCGCGCGCCTCCGACGCCCTGCCGGTCCTGCGCCGCCAGCGCGCCGCCACCGACCGGGTCGTGAAGCAGGTCAACAGGAGCGCGGCGCAGAAGGACATCCGCGACGCGCTGCGCACCGACGCCGAGACCCAGCTCAGCTCGATCCTGGGCGCTGTCGAGGGACTGCAGTCGCTCCGCGACTCCGTCGACAAGCGCACCATCGACCGGGCCAAGGCGATGGAGTACTACAACAACCTCATCGACCCCTGCTACCGCTTCCTGACCGGCCTCCACGTCATGGAGAACGTGTCGATGGACAAGCAGGTCCGTGCCCTGGCGGGCATCTCGCGCGCCCGCGAAATGCTCTCCCAGGAAGACGCGCTCGTCGTGTCGGGACTCCTCGCGGGACGGCTGACGGCCCCCGAACTCCGGCAGATCTCCGACCTCATCGCCAAGCGCGGACTGCTGTACGAGATCAACCTCGAAGCGCTCCCCGCCTCGGAGCGCCGCCGGGTCGAGCAGTACTGGGCGAGCCCGGACAGCGAGCCCCTGCGCTCCGCAGAGGACAAGCTCATCGCCCAGGGGCCCACCCACGACCCCCGCGAGATGGACGCCGCACGCTGGCAGGAGGTGGCCCCGCCGGTCCTGGACCGGCTGGCCAACGATTCGACCGAGATGAACAACCGCTTCCAGGACCGCGGCAGGCCCGCCGGCTACGGCGTCCTGATCAAGGCGGGTGTGGCCGGCGTCCTGGGATTCCTGGCCCTCCTCGTCTCGGTCTTCGTCTCCGTGCGCATCGGCCGGGAACTCATCCGCGACCTCTCGCGCTTGCGCAAGGACGCCCACGAGGTCTCCGGGGTGCGCCTGCCGAGTGTGATGCGGCGTCTCGCGGCGGGCGAACACATCGACGTCGAGACCGAGTCCCCGCACCTCAAGTACGAGCGTGACGAGATCGGCCAGGTCGGGCAGGCGCTCAACATCCTGCAACGGGCCGCTGTCGAGGCCGCCGTCAGGCAGGCCGACATGCGCCGCGGGGTGTCCGAGGTGTTCGTCAACCTCGCCCGCCGCAACCAGGTGCTGCTGCACCGCCAGCTGACGCTCCTGGACACCATGGAGCGCCGCACCGAGAACACCGAGGAACTCGCCGACCTGTTCCGTCTCGACCACCTCACCACGCGCATGCGCCGCCACGCCGAGGGCCTGGTGATCCTCTCGGGAGCCGCACCGTCACGGCAGTGGCGCAAGCCCATCCAGCTGATGGACGTGGTGCGCGCCGCGGTCGCCGAGGTGGAGGACTACGAACGCATCGAGGTCCGCAGGCTCGCCAGGATCGGTGTGGGCGGCCCGGCCGTCGCCGACCTCACCCACCTGATCGCCGAACTCCTGGAGAACGCCACGGTGTTCTCGCCCCCGCACACCGCGGTCCAGGTGCACGGCGAGCGCGTCGCCAACGGGTTCACCCTCGAAATCCACGACCGCGGGCTCGGCATGCCCGCGGAACTCCTCCTGGACGCCAACCTCCGACTCGCCGAGACACCCGAGTTCGAGCTGTCCGACACCGACCGGCTCGGCCTCTTCGTCGTCAGCCGGCTGGCCCAGCGGCAGAACGTCAGAGTGTCGCTCCAGACCTCCCCCTACGGCGGCACCACCGCGGTCGTCTTCATCCCGGCGGCGCTGCTCACCGACGCCCCGGAGGCGCACGGCACCGGATTCCGCCTCGACCGCAGGTCCGAGCGGGCGATCGCCAGCAGCAGGCCGGGCGGCGGCGCGGCGGGCAGCGGCAAGGGCGGCGGCGACGCGTCCGACCGGCCCGACGGCGGCCGTCCGAAGAGCGGCAGGCCCGCCGGCCTCTCACCGGTGCCCACCGGACTGGTGGACCCGGCACTGCTCGACGGTCCGGTCGAGCTCGAAGGGCCGGTCGGCCCAATGGACTTCACCCGCGACCCGGTACTCGAAGCCGTCGCCGGACCGGGGCTCGACCCGGTGCTCGACGGTGTGTCCGACCTGGAGGACACCGAGAGCGAACGAGGCGGCATCTTCCGGGCCCGCGAGCTCCGGCGCGACGGCGACCGCGATCAGCACCAGCAGGCCGCCGACCAGATCGAGGACCCGGGCGGTGTCCGGGAACTGCGCCCCGACGGCGTCAGGCCGCTGCCCCGCCGCACCCCGCCGACCCTGGTCACCGACCGGGGCCGCCGGATCGACGAGACGGGCCGGTCCCACCCCACGGCAGCCGACCCGGAGAGCACCCGCCCTGCGCCCGGACCCGGCCGGTCCGCGGACCGCGGCCGGCCCGCCGAACCCCGGCAGTCCAACGGCTCGCGGACCCGCACTGAGCACGCCATGTCTCCGGCGGCCACGCCCTCGGTGCCGGCGCCCCGCTCGTCGTCACCCGCCCGGACCCCGGCGCCCGCTCCCGAGACGGTCGGCGGGCTGCCCCGCAGGGTCCGGCAGGCCAGCCTCGCCCCGCAGCTCCGCGAGGGGTCCGTCGGCCGCGCCGCCGCGCCGGACCCGGTGGAGACGGTGGAGGACATCGAACGCGACGCCGACGAGGTACGCAGCCGCATGGCGTCGCTCCAGCGCGGCTGGCAGCGCGGCCGCCTCCAGAACGCCGAGGACGTGACCGACCCCGGTGACACAGCACAAGGAACCACTCCGGGAGGGGACGGTCCATGACCGCACCGAACGCCGCAGCACTCAACTCAGCACGCGAGGGGTCCGGCGAACTCAACTGGCTCCTCGACGAACTCGTCGAGCGCGTCGCCAGTATCCGCAAGGCGCTGGTGCTCTCCAGCGACGGTCTCCCCACCGGCGCGTCCAAGGACCTGACGAGGGAGGACGGTGAGCACCTGGCGGCCGTGGCCTCCGGGTTCCACAGCCTCGCCAAGGGAGTCGGGCGGCACTTCGACGCCGGCCGGGTCCGCCAGACCGTCGTCGAACTCGACGAGGCGTTCCTGTTCGTCACGGCGGCCGGTGACGGCAGCTGTCTGGCCGTGCTCGCCGACTCCGACTCGGACGTCGGCCAGGTGGCGTACGAGATGACGCTGATGGTCAAGCGTGTCGGCGCCCACCTGGCCAACTCCCCCCGGACGACCGGTCTGCCCTCCGGAGGGTGAGTGGATGGCATGAGCGCCGACTCCTCCCGTTCCCCGGCCGCCCCCGGCGGTCCGCAGTCCTCGCGCTGGTACGACGCCGACGCGGGGCCGGTCGTCCGTCCGTACGCGATGACGCGGGGACGTACCAGCAGCGCGTCCCGTCATCGTCTCGACCTGATCGCGATCGTCGTCCCCGAACCCGCGGCCGACGATCCCGGCCGGGACCAGATGCTCTCCCCGGAACACGTGGAGATCATCGAACTGTGCAACGGCATGCCCCAGTCGATCGCCGAGCTCGCGGCCGGTCTGGACCTCCCCGTCGGGGTGGTCCGGGTGCTGGTCGGTGATCTCGTCGAGGACGAGCTGGTGCATGTGACCCGTCCCGTTCCGCCGGCCGAGCTGCCGGACGTGAACATTCTTCGCGAGGTGATCAATGGCCTTCGGGCGCTCTAGCCGCGACAGGCGGCCCGTGGAGCCCGTTACCCTGAAAATCCTGGTGGCGGGCGGCTTCGGAGTGGGCAAGACGACCATGGTGGGAGCGGTCAGTGAGATCAGGCCGCTGCGCACCGAGGAGAGGCTGACCGAGGCGGGACGTCCCGTGGACGACCTGGAGGGTGTCGAGGCGAAGACCACCACGACGGTGGCCATGGACTTCGGGCGGATCACGCTCCGCGAGGACCTGGTGCTGTACCTCTTCGGCACCCCGGGGCAGGACCGGTTCTGGTTCCTCTGGGACGAACTCGCCCAGGGTGCGCTGGGGGCGGTCGTCCTCGCGGACACCCGGCGCCTGGAGGACTGCTTCGCGGCGGTCGACTACTTCGAACGCCGGGCGATCCCCTTCGCCGTCGCCGTCAACTGTTTCGAGGGCGCCGACCTGTTCCCCACCGGGACGGTGCAGGCGGCACTGGACCTGGATCCGGAGGTACCCGTGCTCCTGTGCGACGCGCGGGACCGGTCGTCCGTACGGGACGTACTGGTGGCCGTCGTCGAACACGCGCTGGCCCGCGTGGACGCACCGCGCGAACCCGCCACGACGTAGTCCGGCCCCGCGCGGGCCGGGCGGCACCGGCAGCAGTACGCGGCACGTTCCCCGTCGACGGGGGACGTGCCGCGCGTCGTGCGTACGGCAGCAGAGGCGGGAACGGCCCGTCAGCGGACCGCGATCACCGCCGAGCCGTGGCCGAACAGCCCCTGGTTCGCGGTGATTCCGGCACGAGCCCCCGGAACCTGGCGCTCTCCCGCCGTGCCGCGCAACTGCCAGGTCAGCTCGCAGACCTGGGCGATCGCCTGCGCGGGCACGGCCTCGCCGAAGGACGCCAGCCCGCCGCTCGTGTTCACCGGGATGCGCCCGCCGAGGGCCGTCGCCCCCTCCCGGACGAGCGCCGCGCCCTCACCGGCCGGGCACAGCCCGATGTCCTCGTACCACTCCAGCTCCAGTGCCGTGGAGAGGTCGTACACCTCGGCCAGCGAGAGGTCACAGGGCCCGATCCCGGCCTCCTCGTACGCCGCCCGTGCGATCGAGGCGCGGAAGCTCCCGCTCGCCGGTTCCGCGGCGACCGCCGAATCGGTGGCGATGTCCGGCAGATCGAGCACCGCCTTCGGATACGTCGGCGTCACGGTGGACACGGCACGGATGCGGACCGGGTCCGCGGCCCCGTGCCGCCGGGCGAACTCCATGCTGGACAGCACCAGTGCCGCCGCGCCGTCGGACGTGGCGCAGATGTCGAGCAGCCGCAGCGGATCGGCGACCACCGCAGACGCCGCGACCTGCTCGGCGCTCACGGGCGCCCGGTAGCGGGCATGGGGATTCAGCGCGCCGGCCGCCGCGTTCTTCACCTTGACCAGCGCGAAGTCCTCCAGGGTGTCTCCGTGCACGGCCATCCGGCGACGTGCGTAGAGGGCGAAGTACGCGGGGTTCGTCGCGCCGAGCACCCGGAACCGCAGCCAGTCCGGATCGTCGGGCCGCTCGCCGCCCGCCGGGGCGAAGAACCCCTTGGGCGCCGCGTCCGCCCCCACCACGAGCACCACGTCCGCCATACCGGCCAGGATCTGCGCCCTGGCGGTGTTGACGGCCTGGGCGCCCGACGCGCAGGCCGCGTACACGCTGGTGACCCGGGCGCCCTGCCAGCCCAGCGCCTGCGCGAACGTCGCCCCGGCCACGTACCCCGGATATCCGCCGCGCACGGTGTCCGCGCCGACCACCGACTGCACGTCCGGCCAGTCGACGCCCGCGTCGGCGAGCGCCTCGCGGGCCGCCACCCTGCCGTACTCCACGAAGCTGCGCCCCCACTTGCCCCACGGGTGCATCCCGGCCCCGAGAACCGCCACGTCCCCGCTCATCGCACACCGTCCCCGGAGCCGGTGTTCACGGGCCGCCAGTGCCAGGTCGTCCACACCGTGCCGTCGTCCGTGCCGTCGCCGGATTCCGGGCCGAGCACCCCGGGCACGACCTCGACCGTCATCCCGACCGCGAGATCGGCCACGCCCACCCCCGGCGCGGCCTGCCCGAGCACCACCATCCGCTCGGCCGCGAGCTCCACGGCCACCAGCGTGTACGGCTCCCAGGGCACATTTGGGTCCGAGGGATAGGGGGCGGGCGGGCGGTAGCGGCCGTCGGTGTACGACCAGACCGTGCCGCGCCTGGACAGCGGGACCTCGACCGGTTCGCCGCCGGTGCAGCGCGGATTGCGGCAGAAGCCGTCCTGACGGGGGAAGAAGACCGACGAGCAGAGCGGGCAGCGGGTGCCCAGCAGCCGGAAGTCCTCCTCGGGGCCGTCCTCGGTGAACCACCCGGCCACCACGGGTATGTGCTTGCGCGGCAAAGTTCCTCCCCAGCACTGGATCTGACGGAACGTCAGAAGTGTGCCACGGTCAGCTGTTGTCGGCGAGCCACTTGGCAGCGGTCTCCGCGAGCTCCCGGTCCCGGCCGGCCAGCATCATCCGGATCATCTGCACATCGCCGCGCAACGACCAGGCCGGATGACCGAAGGAGGCCGGGTTGTTCCCCTCGATCAGGAAGTGGGCGGGCCAGGCGGTCCCGTACCCGATCAGCGGCAGCGCCGCCGCGTACCGCTTCCGGCCGCGTGCCAGGCCGTAGGCGGTGATCGCGAGCCCGGTCAGGGTGCCGGTCAGATGGACCCAGCGGGTCGCCGCCCGGGAGTGCATCGCGACGTAATAGGGCCAGAATTCCTCGTACGAATCGAACGTCTGCTGTGACATACGGGCACCGTAATGGCTGGAACGGCAACCGGATACGGCCGATTCGCGTCCGAGAAGAAGAACGGGTGGCCGGAACCCACGGGGGTGGTCCCAGTCACCCGTTTCTCCCCTCCGGTCTCAGTGACCGGCGACGGACCGACGGGCCACCGGGAAGTCGAAATAGGTGTCGGGGAACAGCTCCGGCGAGAAGGTGTGGTGCCACCACTCCTCGGCCAGATTGACGAATCCGGCGTCGGTGAGCGTCTTCTTGAGGAACTGCCGGTTGGTGCGCTGCACGCCCTGGATCCGCGGATCGTCCGTGTGCGAGAGCGTGTCGAAGCAGTCGAATCCGGTGCCCATGTCGATCGAGTTGTCCGGGAAGCGCTCGGCCTGCGGCGCGTAACAGGGGACCAGCTCCTGACCCGGCCGGTACGGCGGGGTCGGCCGGGCCGGCAGCCTCACCAGCGTCAGGTCCACGGTGCTGCCCCGGCTGTGCCCGGACTTCTCCGCGATGTAACCGTCGGCGAACAGCCGGGTCTTGTCGACCCGGGGATAGAACTCGCCCTTCATGGTCTCGTCGTCGAGATCCTTCGCCCACCGTACGAAGTGGTCGACGGCCCGCTGGGGCCGGTAGCAGTCGTACACCTTCAGTGAGTAGCCCCGGCGCAGCAGCCGGAGCTGGGCCCGGTGCAGTGCCTGGGCGGCGGGCCGGGTCAGGATGCAGAGGGGCTCGCGGTATCCGTCCACCGGCTCGCCCATGAAGTCGTGCCCGGTGGGATAGCGCATCTCCTGGATGATCGTGGGATCCACCGCCCGCAGCGCGACGAACCCGTCGGGAGCCCTGGGCTCGGGCCTCGCCCGCGCCACCGGGGCGGCGGCGGTGACGGCGAGCAGGGCGGCGGCAGCGGCCGCCAGGACACGGAGAGCGGAAGCAAGACCTGTCATGAGCACATCGTCCACCAGTTCGGCGGTGCCGGGCGGGTGATCGGATACAGTCCGCGCGTGTCCGCGACGACGAGTAGACCGGAGAAGCCCGTGAAGGACTCCCACTGCGACAGCTGCGGAGCCCCGTACACCGCCCTCGCGTCTCCGGACGCCTGGCCCCGCACCTGCGCCGTCTGCGGCGCCACCGCCTACCGCAACCCGCTCCCGGTCGCCGTCGCCCTGCTCCCCGTCACCGGCCGGGAGGGCACCGGACTGGTCGTCATCACCCGCACCATCGAACCCTGCCTCGGCGGACGCGCACTCCCCGGCGGCTTCGTCGACCACGCCGAGGACTGGAAGCAGGCGGTCGTCCGCGAACTCCACGAGGAGACCGGCATCGAGGCCCACCGCGACGACATCCGGCTCGCCGACGCCCTCAGCTCACCGGACGGCCACCTGCTCCTGTTCGGCCTGCTCCCGGCCCGGCCGGCCGCCGCCCTCCCGCCGTCCGCACCCACCGAAGAGACCTCCGGACACGAAGTCCTCTACGTCCCCGAGGACCTGGCCTTCCCCCTGCACACCGAGGCCGTCCGCTCCTGGTTCGCCGGCCGCTACCGCTGAGCGCGCTCACCGCCCCCGGACCCGCACCGGGCAGTCCACCAGCCCCTCCTCACCGTCCCGCTCCACCACGACCCGCCCACCCGCCAGCCGCGTCGTGTACCGCTCGACCACCGCCGGCTCCCAGCCGTCCCCCGCGTCACGGACCACCGAACCGCCACCGCCGCGCCCCTCCGCCGGAGCCCAGACCTCCAGCTCCAGCCCACCGTCCGCACCCCGCACCGGAATCACGGAGCCGGCCCGCGCCAGCACCGGCACCCGGGACAACGGCGCCTCGACCACCACCTGCCCCGGCCCCTCGTACACCGCACCGGTCACCGTGTCGTACCACCGCCCCGGCGGCAGCCGCACCGCCCGTTCACCCACCCCCGGCCCCAGCACCGGCGCCACCAGCAGGGCATCCCCCAGCAGGAACGCGTCCTCGCACTCCCGCAGCGCCCGGTCGCCCGGCGCACCCCACCACAACGGACGCGCGTACGGCGCACCCGTCAGCCGGGCCAGCTCCGCCAGCGTCACCCAGTACGGGCGCAGCCGCTCCCGCTCCAGCAGCACCTCCCGGGCCGCGTCGAGCACCCGGGGCCCGAACTCCCACGGCTCCCGGCGGCCCGCGTCGATCGCCGAATGCGTACGGAACAACGGCAGATACGCCCCCAGCTGGAACCACCGCAGATACATCTCCGGCGACGGCGACCCGTCGAACCCGCCCACATCCGGGCCCGAGTACGGCACCCCGCACAGCCCGAGACCCAGCACCAGCGCCAACGAGGCCCGCAGCCCCGGCCAGCCCGTCGACACATCACCTGACCAGGTGCCCCCGTACCGCTGCATCCCCGCCCACCCGGACCGCGAGAACAGGAACGGCCGCTCGTCCGGACGCAGCCGGCACAGCCCCTCGTACCCGGCGCGCGCCATGGCGAGGCCGTACACGTTGTGCGCCTCCCGGTGATCGCCGCCGCGCCCCTCCAGCGAGTGGCGCGCCGAGCGGGGCAGCGTCGGGTCACCGAACGCCGCGAACGACACCGGCTCGTTCATGTCGTGCCAGACACCGGAGAACCCCTGCGCCAGCCGCTCCCCGTACAGCCCGCCCCACCACTCGCGCACGCGCGGATCGGTGAAGTCCGGATACACGCACTCACCCGGCCACACCTCCCCGCGCACGATCCGGCCCCGGGCGTCCCGCACGAACGCACCCGAGGCACCCACCGCCGTACCGCCGTCGAACACCGCGTTCCCCGGCGCGGCGGGCACCGCCGGGTCGACGATCGAGACCAGCCGCACCCCGTCCCCGCGCAACTCCTCTGCCAGCCCCGGAAGATCGGGGAACCGTTCCCGATCCGCCGTGAACACCCGGTGCGCGTCGTAGTGGTCTATGTCCAGATGCAGCACGGACAACGGCAGCCCCCGCTCCCGGTACCCCGACACGATCCGCCGCACCTCCCGCCCGCTCCCGAAGCCCCAGCGGGCGTGCTGCGGACCCAGCGCCCAGGACGGCGGCAGCGCCGGCGCGCCCGTCAGGGCCGTCCAGCCCTGGAGCACCCGGGCCGGTGTGCCCGCCACCACCCAGCAGCGCAGCGGCCCGCCGTCCATCCGCACCTCGGACATCCCCGGACGGTCATGACCGGAACCGGCGCCCTCCTCTCCCTCGCGCAGCGTCACCCGCCCCGCCCAGGAGTTGTCGTGGAAGGCCAGATGCGTCCCCGCGTCCGAGACCACCAGCTGGACCGGCATCGTCACGTACAGGGGGTCGTCGTCCGGCCCGAACCGCCCGCCCGGATCGGTGTTCCACAACCCGTACACCCCGTCCCGCAGCCGGGGCCCGCCCGCTCGCCCCCCGAGCCCGAAGAACCGCGCGTCCGCCGGGACCTCCGAGCGCTGCACCCAGCGCGCGGACCCGCCCGCCACCGGCTCCCACCACCGGGGCGGCAGCTCACGACGGAGCACCACACCACCCGGAGTGCGCAGCTCCACCGCCCCGTGCCGGGACACCGCGACGGTCAGCCGCTCCGACACCACCTGCCATCCGCCGTCCTTGTCCGGCTCCAGAACGGCCCGCGGATCCGCGTCGGGAGCTGGCCCCGGCAGGGCGTACGAGGGCAGCGGCTCCGCCCCGTCCCACCCCCAGAAGACCGCACCCCCCACAGCCACCCGGACGCTCAGCTCCGAACGCGCGAACCGCACCACACCACCGCCCGGCCCCGGCTCCGCCCCCACCACGGGCCCCGGCACCCTCGCCCGCTCCGGGCCGCGCGACGGCAACGCCCGCGCATCCGCCCGCGAGCGCCGCCACGCCGAGCGCACCGTGCGCAGTCCCTGCCTCGAACCCACCGACTTCACCGAGCGCACCAGGTCACGACCGTTCATGCGGCTCACCCTGCCATCCGCCGGGACGGGAACGGGTTCTGTTCAACTTCCGTTCACTCACGGACCGGATACGGCCCGAGGCGTCCGGACGTGGCCGGACCACATATCCGGACACGCGGTCATGGACGGGCGGCCCTGGTGCGAAAGACGATCACATGGCATCGTCCGTGAAAGCCGCCTCACGCGCACACCCCAGCACGTGCGCGCGACCCACGCCGACCCGCGTACCCGTACAGCCAGGAGCCGACCCATGACCTCAGCAGCTGACGAAGCCCCCCTCTGGCAGCCCGGCCCGGACCGCATCGCGACCGCGACCGTCACCCGCTTCCAGAAGTGGGCGGCCGAGCACCACGGAGCACCGGCCGAGGGCGGATACGCGGCGCTGCACCGCTGGTCGGTCGACGAACTGGACACCTTCTGGCAGGCCGTCGCCGAATGGTTCGACGTACGGTTCTCCACCCCGTACGAGACCGTCCTCGGCGACAGCACCATGCCCGGCGCCCAGTGGTTCCCCGGCGCCACCCTCAACTACGCCGAACACGCGCTGCGCACCGCTGAGAGCGCCCTCCGCGCCGACGCGCCCGCACTGCTCCACGTGGACGAGACCCACACCCAGATCCCCACCTCCTGGTCCGAGCTCCGCCGCCGCGTCGGCTCGCTCGCCGCCGAGCTCCGCGCACTCGGCGTGACCCCCGGCGACCGGGTCAGCGGCTACCTCCCCAACATCCCCGAGGCGGTCGTCGCCTTCCTCGCCACCGCCGCCGTCGGAGCCGTGTGGACGTCCTGCGCCCCCGACTTCGGCGCCCGCAGCGTCCTCGACCGCTTCCAGCAGGTCGAGCCCGTCGTCCTGTTCACCGTCGACGGCTACCGATACGGCGGCAAGGAGCACCACCGCGCCGACACCGTCGCCGAACTGCGCCGTGAACTCCCCACCCTGCGCGCCGTCGTCCACATCCCGCTGCTGGGCACCGACGCGCCCGAAGGCGCCCTCGACTGGTCCGCGCTGATCGCCGCGGACACCGAACCGGTCTTCGAGCAGGTCCCCTTCGACCACCCGCTGTGGGTGCTCTACTCCTCCGGCACCACCGGCCTCCCCAAGGCCATCGTCCAGTCCCAGGGCGGCATCCTGCTGGAACACTTCAAGCAGATCGGCCTGCACTGCGACCTCGGCCCCGAGGACCGCTTCTTCTGGTACACCTCCACCGGCTGGATGATGTGGAACTTCCTCGTCTCCGGCCTCCTCACCGGCACCACACTCGTGCTGTACGACGGAAGCCCCGGCTACCCGGACGTCAGCGCCCAGTGGCGCGTCGCGGAACAGACGGGCGCCACGCTGTTCGGCACCTCCGCCGCCTACGTCATGGCCTGCCGCAAGGCCGGCATCCACCCGGGGCGCGACTTCGACCTCTCCCGTGTCCAGTGCGTCGCCACCACCGGCTCCCCGCTCCCGCCCGACGGGTTCCGCTGGCTCCACGACGAAGTGGCCGACGACCTGTGGATCGCGTCCGTCAGCGGCGGCACCGACGTCTGCAGCTGCTTCGCCGGAGCGGTCCCCACCCTCCCCGTCCACATCGGTGAGCTCCAGGCCCCCGCCCTCGGCACGGACCTCCAGTCCTGGGACCCGGCGGGCAACCCGCTGACCGGCGAGGTCGGTGAACTCGTCGTCACCAAGCCCATGCCGTCCATGCCGATCCGCTTCTGGAACGACCCCGACGGCAGCCGCTACCACGACAGCTACTTCGACATGTACCCCGGAGTCTGGCGGCACGGGGACTGGATCACGATCACCGACCGCGGCTCCGTCGTCATCCACGGCCGCTCCGACTCCACCCTCAACCGCCAGGGCGTACGCATGGGTTCCGCCGACATCTACGAAGCCGTCGAGCGCCTCCCGCAGATTCGCGAATCGCTCGTCATCGGGGTGGAGGAGCCCGACGGCGGCTACTGGATGCCGCTCTTCGTCCACCTCGCGGAGGGCGCCGCGCTCGACGACGAACTGCGCGCCGCCATCAAGCACACCATCCGTGAGAACCTCTCCCCGCGCCACGTCCCGGACGAGGTCATCGAGGTCCCCGGCATCCCGCACACCCTCACCGGCAAGCGCATCGAGGTTCCGGTCAAGCGCCTGCTCCAGGGAACAGCCCTGGCCAAGGCCGTCAACCCCGGCTCGATCGACAACCTGGAACTCCTCCACTTCTACGAGGAGCTGGCACGCAAGCGCCGCTGACGGAGCCACTGTCAGTACCCGTGATTACTCTGAGTGAGCAATGATCGACAGCGCACTGGGGGAATCATGGCGCAGACCAGGAACAAGCACGCCGGGAACAAGCAGACCAGGAACAAGCGGGCCACGATCCACGGCCGGACCGGCGCCACCATGCGACGCACGCTGCGCCGCGAAGCACCGAGCACCATCGGTCTCCTGACCGATGAACAGGACTTCGCGGTGATGCGGCACTACGCCACGTTCACCTTCGACGACCACTCCGTCTACCTCCAGCAGGTGGAAGGCCTGCTCAAAGCACTCGCCGCGCAGGGCATGCACACCACGGTCGCCCTCTTCGACCCGGAGGAGTACGCGGAGTTCTGCGACGAATCGGACATCGCGGCCGACTCCCCGGCCAGCCGCAGCCGCTTCACCGCGGAGATCGCCGCGATCGGGGCCACCGTCACCTACACCGGACAGCCACTCGACACCCTGATCCCGCTCCTCGTCTCCCGGTCGGTGCGCCGTGCCACCTGGGAGTACGCCACGATGCTCCTGGCCGGTCTGGGGGAGTGCGCCGACTGCGGCCAGGACGTCGGCCGCGCGGCGTTCGACCGGGCGTCCCACCTCCTGCTGCGCACCCTTGAGTCAGCGGGCCCCGGCACCCACCACCTGGTGTGCAGCACCCCCACGGAGAACGAGCAGCTGCTCGCCGTCCTGCACACCGAACGCCACATGAGCGGACCGGCCCGCCTCGACTCGGCGGAAGGCGCCGAATTCGTGACCGTGCTGGCCGTCGGCATCGCCCTCGAAAGCCGCGGGGGAGTCGTGCTGCGGACGAGCGCGCCCGGCACCCCGGACCGGGTGCACGGCTGGCGACTGATCCGCGGCAGCCTCGCGCCGCTCACCGCGGGCGAGGTCTTCAGCGCCTACTGCACCGATGCCGACACCGGGGAACCGGTCTCCCCGGAGTCCGGCGTGGAGTACTGCGCGGGCTTCGACATCGGCGCCGACGAGCCGGAACCCCACCACTGACAGGCGGAAGGGGCTCCCCGCCACCATCGGCGGGAAGCCCCTTCTCCTCAGCGTCCGGGCGACGCGGTCCTACTCGCCCGAAAGCACCGCCTGCGCGGCGACCCGCGCCTCCTCGGCGGAGTCCGCCGCACGTGCGGCGGACGCGGCCCGCTCGCACTGCGCGAGCGTGTACTTCGCCAGCGTGGTGCGCACATAAGGAATGGAGGCGGCGCCCATCGACAGCGACGTCACCCCCAGGCCGGTCAGGACACAGGCGAGCAGCGGATCGGCGGCAGCCTCACCACAGACACCACAGCTCTTGCCCTCGGCCCTGGCCGCATCGGCCGACATCGCCACCAGGTCCAGCAGCGCGGGCTGCCACGGGTCCTGCAGCCGGGACACCGCACCCACCTGACGGTCCGCCGCGAAGGCGTACTGCGCCAGGTCGTTGGTGCCCAGCGACAGGAACTCCACCTCCTGAAGCACCGAACGGGCGCGCAGCGCGGCCGACGGGATCTCGACCATCGCGCCGAACTTCGCGTTCAGTCCGGCCTCGCGGCACGCGTCGGCGAACGCCTTGGCGTCCGCACGGTCCGCGACCATGGGCGCCATGACCTCGAGATAGACGGGCAGCCCCTCGGCCGCCTTCGACAGCGCGGTCAGCTGGGTCCGCAGCACATCGGGGTGGTCCAGCAGACTGCGCAGCCCGCGCACGCCCAGCGCCGGGTTCGGCTCGTCGGCCGGGGTCAGGAAGTCCAGCGGCTTGTCCGCGCCGGCATCCAGCACCCGCACCACGACACGTCCCTCGGGGAACGCCTCAAGCACCGCGCGGTACGCGGCGATCTGCTTCTCCTCGGACGGCGCCTGCTTGCTGTCGTCGAGGAAGAGGAACTCGGTGCGGAACAGTCCCACACCCTCGGCACCCGCCTCGACGGCCGCCGGCACATCGCCGGGCCCGCCGACATTGGCGAGCAGCGGCACCTTGTGGCCGTCGGACGTCGCACCGGGACCGGTCGACGTGGACAACGCGGCCTTTCGCGCGGCCGCGGCGTTCTCCATCTCCGCCCGCTTCTCGGCGCTCGGCTCGACGAAGATCTCGCCGGTGCTGCCGTCCACCGCGATCACGGTGCCCTCGGCCAGCTCGCCGGCGCCGGGGAGCGCCACGACGGCGGGCACACCGAGCGCCCGCGCCAGAATGGCGCTGTGGCTGGTCGGTCCGCCCTCCTCGGTGACGAAGCCGAGCACCAGCGTCGGGTCGAGCAGCGCCGTGTCGGCGGGAGCCAGGTCCCGCGCGATCAGCACATACGGCTCGTCGCTGTCGGGGACACCCGGCATCGGGACACCGAGCAGCCGGGCCACGATCCGATTGCGCACATCGTCGAGGTCGGCGACACGGCCCGCGAGGTACTCCCCGGCACCGGCCAGCAGCGCCCGGTACGAGGCGAACGCGTCGTACACGCCCCGCTCGGCGGTGCTGCCGACAGCGATGCGCCGGTCGACATCAGCCATGAGCTCGGGGTCCTGGGCCATCATGGCCTGGGCCTCCAGCACGTGCTGGGCCTCGCCGCCGGCCAGGTTGCCGCGTGCGACGAGGTCGGCCGCCACAGCTTCCACGGCCTGCCGCGCCCGCCCCTGTTCGCGCTCCGCCTCCTCGGCCGGGATCTGCTTGGCCGGCGGTTCGAGCACTGCTGTGCCCATGTGCCGTACCTCGCCGATCGCCACACCGTGGCTCACGCCTACGCCCCGCAGCGTTGTCTCCATTTCACCTGTCTCCGATTGTGCGGTGGACGATGTCCCCGCGGTGGATATCCGGTCGGCTGTCACTGCGCCGAACGTATTACTGCCAGCCGAACAGTGCGTCGCCGACCTTCACGTCGCCGTCCTCGACGACGTCGGAGAGGGAGTCCGGAGTTGCCTCCAGCGCCACGACGGGGCAGATCGGGGACTTGCCGGCCGCCTCCACGGCGGCCGGGTCCCAACGCACGATGCTCTGGCCGCGCGTGACGGTGTCGCCCTTGTTCACGAGGAGCTCGAAGCCCTCACCGTTGAGCTGGACGGTGTCGATACCGAGGTGGGTCAGAACCCCGTGTCCCTCGCCGTCCACGACTACAAAGGCGTGCGGGTGGAGGGAGACGACGATTCCGTCGACCGGCGACACGGCCTCCGACGGCTCACGCACGGGGTCGATGGCGGTACCGGGACCGACCATCGCGCCGGAGAAGACCGGGTCGGGCACCGCGGCGAGCCCGATGGCGCGTCCGGCAAGAGGGGACGTCACAGTGGTCATGGGGAGCCTCCCAGAGTGGAGCAATTCAATGGCGCCGCCGGGGCTTGGTAGGAGGGCGGCGTACTGCTCAGCAGGGTAAGTCATGGGAAGTCCCGGTTCCGCCTGAGTCCTGGCGGTTCGAGGACCTAGGGGAGCACCGGAAACGATTTGCCTCGTCTCCCGGCAGCCTGTACTGTCGTACTCCTGCCTGGCCCCAACGCGACATTGAGTCGGGGGTCGGCGGCGACTATTAAGCCCAAACCCTAACCCGAAGTCGGCACCGGCATGTCTGCTGGGGCTGGTGAATCGGACCGGAAAGGCCTGATAGAGTCGGACTCGCCGAAAGGGAAAAGCGCGAAAGCGAAATTCCCCGGAGGTAATCCAGAACAATCCCGCTTCGACCGGGAATCGGACACGAAAGAGTCTGATAGAGTCGGAAACGCAAGACCGAAGGGAAGCGCCCGGAGGAAAGCCCCAGAAAATGTT
>NZ_JBIVTZ010000032.1:0-62714 GCF_044756945.1 Streptomyces sp. NPDC091387
AGATGACCCTGGCCGTCCAGCGCGGCGTTGCTGTTGCCCGCCGTGTAGTACTGCCGCTCGTGGTTGTCGACGTTGTCACCGGTCTCGATCTGCCACTTGCTGCCGTCCACGGCAGAACCGGCGGCACCGTCGAAGTCGTCGGTGAAGGACGCGGCGGCGGACGACTGGGTGGTGCCCGATTCCTGCGCCGAGCCGGGCGCCGCCGGGGCGCCGGAGGCGAAGCCGGAGGTGGCCGAGACGAGGGCGAGCACCGACAGTGCGGAGACCAGGAGGCGCCTGGTCAGGTGGGGGGAACTCATGGAATTTCCTTTCCGTACAGGACGGAGGAAAAGTGACTAACCATGCATATGACAAGTGGGGGCATGGCGGCCACGTGGGGGAGAGTTGGGGCCTTAGTTCACTACGTGATTTAAGAAGTGAACCAAGAGCGTGTCAAGGCTCCGTACAGGCCACAGTTCTTGCACGCACCGAATCCGCGCTGCTCCGGTACGTTCATCAGCTGGCCGGCTCCGGTGCGAGCGGCCTGCCGCAGCGCAGGTTCCACCGCCCCGACCTGCCGCTGAGCTCCGTGACCGTCAGCGGGACCACGTCGAGGCGCCAGAAGGCCTGCGGCGGGAGATCCAGTGCACGGACTGCCGCGGCGCGGATCACGGCAGGCTCGGCCACCCCCAGCACCCGGCCGCCGTCACTGCCGTCGGGGGAGTCGAGTGCGTCGAGCCACGCGCCCACTCGGGCGCACAGCTCCAGCAGCGACTCGCCCCCGTGCGGAGCGGCTGACGGATCCGCCAGCCAGGCCGCCACCCCCTCCGGCTCCCGCGCACTCACCTCGGAGAGCCGTGCGCCGGACCAGCGGCCCATCTCCCAGTCCCGGAGCGCGTGTTCGACGCCGGCCCGGAGGCCGAGCGCGTCCGCGGTGCCGGCGCAGCGCAGTGACGGACCCCGCAGACACCGGTCCGCGGCCGGCACCGCGTCCGCGGCTGCTCCGGCCTGCCGGAGCCCGGAGTCGTCAAGCGGTGCGTCACCGGCGAACCGGGCCTCGCGCAGCGCGGCGTTCATCGCCGGTGAGATCAACATCACCCGTACCGTCACTACCGCTCTCAACTCCCTGAACTGTGGCCACTTGGCCAAGCACACCATGACATCCGGGCCCTCGGTGCCGCGGACGGCACCATGGCGGCGCCCACGTCCAGGCGGTATGGTCGCGACGACATGACGAGGGTGTGACGGAAGTCCGGTGAGAATCCGGCACGGTCGCGCCACTGTGAACCCGTACCTGTGCGGGAAGTCAGACCCAGCACCTTCGTCTCAGGCACCACGATCGGGACGCGTGTTCCCTCAGGAGGTTCTGCCATGGCACAGACTGCTGCCCCCGCCACCGGCGCACCCGCCATCACCCCCATCTCGCTCAAGGCCATCGCCCCGTGGGCGGTCTTCTTCGGCATCGTCATGCTGATCCTGCTGTACTTCGTCGGCGCCGAACAGGGCGCCACCTCCGTCATCTCGGGTGCGGGCGTGCACGAGTGGGTCCACGACGGCCGTCACCTGCTCGGTTTCCCCTGCCACTGACCCACCGGGCTGATCCAGGGGAATCCCTCATGAACTCCATATCTGTCAGAGCCATCCTGGTCCGCGGCATGCTCGCGGGCCTCATCGCGGGCGCGCTCGCGATGATCGTCGCCTACTGCCTCGGCGAGTCCCGCGTGGACGCGGCCATCGCCCTCGAGGAGGCGCACAGCCACGAGCACGGCGGCGAGGAACTCGTCAGCCGCACCCTGCAGTCCACCGCGGGCCTCGCCACCGGTGTACTCGTCTTCGGGGTGGCCATCGGCGGCATCGCCGCACTCGTCTTCTGCTACGCGCTCGGCCGGATGGGCCGGTTCGGCCCGCGGGCCACGGCGGCGCTGATCGCGGCAGCGGCCCTGCTGACCGTGTACGTCGTGCCGTTCCTGAAGTACCCGGCCAATCCGCCGGCCGTCGGCAACCCCGACACCATCGGCAAACGCACCGGGCTGTTCTTCCTGATGGTCGCCCTCAGCGTGTTGCTGGCCGTCGCCGCGGTCATCCTCGGCAGGCGGCTGGCCCCCCGCCTGGGTGCCTGGAACGCGACGATCGCCGCAGCGGCCGGCTATGTGCTGCTGATCGGTCTCGCGTACGCCTTCCTGCCCGCGTTCAACGAGGTGGGAAGGGACTTCCCGGCCACCCTGCTGTGGCAGTTCAGGCTGGCCACGCTCGCGGTTCAGTTCACGCTCTGGACCACCTTCGGGCTGGTCTTCGGCTACCTCACCGAACGGCTGCTCGTGCCAAGGGCCGAGGCGGCCGAGGCCGGAAGCGGAACGGCGAAGCGAGCCGTCACCGCCGCAGGCTGACCGACGCGAACGCGCGGCCACGGACACGCGGTCCGGGCCGGAGCACGGCGGAACCCGCAGGGCGAATCCCTGCGGGTTCCGCCGTGCTCCGGCCCCGGCTCACTCCTGGGCGGGCCCGTTCCAGTCCACCCGGTAGTGCTTCAGTTGGGAGTCCTGCTTCACGAGGCGCATGCCCGCGGCGGTCATGACGCGCTGGGACGCGATGTTGTCGAGGTCGGAGTCCCCGTGCACGCAGGCGACGCCCCGGGCACGGGCGAACCGCAGCAGCGCGCGGAGCGCCTCGGAGGCGTACCCCATACCCCGGACCGACGGCACGAGTCCATAACCGATCACGACGTGCCCGTCCTCGTCGGGTACTCCGTGGAACCCCAGCCCTCCGATCACCGGCCCGTCCTCGCCGAGCCGTATCTCGTACGAGCCGAACGGGCTCGGATCCCCGGTGTCCGCACAGGTGTTGAGCAAGCGCGTGGCCGCCGCCCGCTCGCCGGGCGAGGGGTACCCGGCCGCCCAGCGGACGCCGTCCGGCGGCCGGCCCGCCACCACGTGCTCGGCGTCAAAGATGCTCATCGGACGGAGCAGGAGGCGCGGGGTGCTGAGGACGGTCATGGTTCAGGTGACTATCACGCGGTACAGGCGGGCCGCATCCGGATATCCTCCGGCCGAGGCCCGCCCGTACCGAACGTTTCGCATGTCTCCGGTGATCCCCGGGGGACCTGCGGCTACTCGCCGCCGGCCGGGGTGAAGTCCCCGGACAGTGCGGCGGCCACCCGCAGGTGCGTGGCCGCCTCCGTCGGGTGCCCCTGCCGCTCCAGCGTGCGGCCGAGCATCAGCCGTGCGTAGTACTCGACGGGATCGAGCTCCAGCACCGCGCGCAGCTCCGTCTCGGCCCGGCCCAGCCGCGCCGAGTGGTAGTAGGCCCTCGCCAGCAGCAACCGCACCGCGACCTGCTCCGGCGCCTCCTCGACGAGCCCGCCCAGAATCCGGGCCGCGACCATGTACTCCTTCGACTCGAAGAAGAACTGCGCCCGCTCCCACCGCTCGGCGGCGGTACCGAACTCGTAGTAGGTGTCGCTCATTCGTCCTCCTCGGTCGAGGCTCGCCGCGGGCCGGTCCCGTACGCGTCGCATCGCCACAACGCATCGAGATGGTTTAACATTCCACTAAATATTCGGCGTGGGCGACGCCCGCCCGGATCCCCGCGGGAATAGGTTGAGCGCCATGAGCAATCTCGATCGGCAGGCAGCACTCTCCGTCTGTGGAGGGCGCGGCTTCGTCGTCGCCGAACCGGTACGTGAACTCCTCACCCCGCGCCGCGTGAAGCTCGGGGAGTCCACCGAAGTGCGCAGGCTGCTGCCCAATCTGGGCCGTCGCATGGTCGGGGCATGGGCCTTCGTCGATCACTACGGCCCCGACGACATCGCCGACGAGCCCGGCATGCAGGTGCCGCCCCACCCCCACATGGGCCTGCAGACGGTCAGCTGGCTGCACGAGGGCGAGGTCCTGCACCGCGACAGCCTCGGCAGCCTGGCCACGATCCGCCCGTACGAACTCGGTCTGATGACCTCGGGCCGGGCGATCAGCCACTCCGAGGAGAGCCCCAGGTCGCACGCCGCGCTGCTGCACGGCGCCCAGCTCTGGGTCGCGCTGCCGGACGCCCACCGCGACGTCGAGCCGCACTTCCAGCACCACTCCGGCCTGCCGACGGTCACCGCCCCGGGCCTCACCGCCACCGTGATCCTCGGCGACCTCGACGGCGCGACCTCGCCCGGCACCGCGTACACCCCGATCGTCGGCGCGGACCTGGCGCTGAGCCGCGGCGCCGAGGCGCGTCTCCCGCTCGACCCCGACTTCGAGTACGCGGTGCTGTCGATGTCCGGCGAGGCCGAGGTCGACGGCGTACCCGTCCTGCCCGGCTCGATGCTCTACCTCGGCTGCGGTCGCACGGAACTCCCGCTGCGCGCGGAATCCGACGCCGGCCTGATGCTCGTGGGCGGTGAGCCCTTCGAGGAGGAGATCCTCATGTGGTGGAACTTCGTGGGCAGAACCCAGGACGAGATCGAGCGGGCCCGCGAGGAGTGGATGAACGGCGATCGGTTCGGCACCGTACGCGGCTATGACGGTGCACCGCTCCCCGCTCCGGCGTTGCCCCCGGTGCCCTTGAAGCCCCGGGGACGGGTCCGCTGACCTGCGCGGATACCGGTACCGGGTCGTCCTCGTGCCGGGCGATTCCGGGATCGGCGGCGGTTTTCGCCGAGGTGTGCCAGGAAGGCGACGGGGCCGAGGGGCCGTCGGCGCTCGCCAGTTCTTGCGCCAAGGTCGGTGCCGCCCAGGTGCTGCCTCTCACCCTGGCCCGCGGCCGCCGCACGTTGTCAGAGCCCCGCGGGGAGCGGCTTCGGTTCGCCGGGAGCCGCCCGGTTGCGACACGTGCGGCGAGGGCCGCATGCCCCGACGAGTGGCCAACTCGCCCTTCCGCTCGGCTCTGTCCTCAGTGACAGGTGCAGCTGGACATGCTCCCGCCTGTCAGTGGCAGTGGGAACGGTGCTGACGACCGGCCGGCGGCGACGCGTATCCGCTTGAGTTGTTGCTGGGCTGGAAGCACGCCGTGAGGCCGACGGATTGCCGATGGTCCCCAGAACGGGGCCGGTTGACCCCTGACCTGGGCGACGGGTGGGCCGGATGCTGGGGGCGAGCCTCCGGCATCCGGACAACGGAACAGGGGGCTGTTCACGGGCCCATGCGCCACAGGTTCGCAAGGGCCCCGGCATATCTGAGGAGCGAACCATGAGCGGTTCCAACGTACGAAGTGTGGTGGTCGGTGTAGATGCCTCGGCCCACGCCCAGGAAGCTCTCGACTGGGCCGCCGACGAGGCTGTCCTGCGCGGTGTGCCACTGCGTATCGCCCATGCCTGGACCATGGCCCCGCATCGTGTGCCGGGCACCGGCGGGGTCGGGGCCGCGAAGAGCCTGCTCCAGGCGGCGGAGGAGATTCTGGCTCGGGCCGGCAGCCGCGCCCAGGCGCGGCACAGCGGATTGCGGGTGGACTTCGAGGTGCTGCCCGAGGAGGCGGTGCCGGGGCTGATCCGGCTGGCGCGCGACGCCGAGCTGCTGGTGGTTGGCTGCCGGGGGCTGGGCCGCTTCAGGTCCGTACTGATCGGTTCGGTCAGCCAGAGCCTGGTTGCCCATGCGTCCTGCCCGGTCGTCGTCTTCCGCGGCCCCTCCGAGGCGGCTGATCCGGTGGCTGACCGGGCTGAGCCGAACGATACGTCGACGAGGTGCGATCCCGGTGCGGTCGTCCTGGGAGCGGCTCCGGGCGAGACGGCCGGGCCGGTGGCGTTCGCGTTCGCCGAGGCGGCCAGGCGCGGAGTCCCGCTGCTGGCCGTTCGCACCTGGATGTACCCGGCGAGTTACAGCCCCTACGTGGCGGTGCCGCTGGACGGCTCGGATATGTGCGACGAGCAGGAGAGCCGGGACTTGCTGGAGGTCATTGCCGCACCCCGCGAGGAGTACCCGGACGTGAAGGTGTTCACGGAGGTCGGGATGAGCGAGGCGGCCACGACACTGGTCCGCCTCTCAGCCGGGGCCGGTCTGGTGGTGCTCGGAGCCGACCGCAACCGCAACCGTTTCGCACCACCGACAGGCCGCGTCACCCAGCAAGTGCTGCACCACGCCCACGCTCCCGTCGCCGTCGTGCCCCACGGGCACTCCTGACGGGCCGTTCGGGTCCCCGCCATCGAAGGACGGTGAACGGCAGTGCCGCGAGAACCCAGCCGTCCGGCGGTCGGAGCACCAGGGCCACCACCTCGCCGAGCAGTGACGGCCTGCCGCAAGAGCCTCTTGGAATAGGGCCGTTCGGCTGCTGGATGGGGCCGGTGAGCCTCTGCGGTCCCGGAACCGGGCTCGGCAGGATACGGAGCAGCAGCACCACACACGGGATTGCGCACCGCGCATTGCCCACCGGAGTCCCGAAGGGACGTGCACACCATGGCAGTCAACGAGCGCACACACCGAAACACCGGAATTCGGTTTCCCGGCTGGCACCGGACCGCTTCACCCGCTGACCCCGGAGAGATCGCGGCAGGAGCGTCCAGCACCCGTGCGCAGGTGTTCGCCGGCGTGCGGCTGCTGCTCGGGGCCGTCTTCCTGTGGGCTTTCCTCGACAAGGCGTTCGGCTGGGGATACGCGACCCCGTCGGGCAAGGGCTGGGTCGACGGTGGCTCACCCACCAAAGGCTTCCTCAGCGGTGTAGCCGCAGGGCCGATGGAGAGCACCTTCCACTCCTGGGCAGGAGCCGGCTGGGTGGACTGGTCGTTCATGCTCGGACTGCTCGCCATCGGCCTGGCCCTGGTCAGCGGGATCGCCCTGAGGGCCGCCGCCGTGGCCGGCACGGTCATGATGGCGTTCATGTGGGTGGCCGAATGGCCGCCGGCCAGGCACCTGTCCGACGGATCGCCGAGCATGTCGAGCAATCCGATCGTCGACTACCACGTCGTGTACGCCGCCGCCATGATCGCCCTCGCTGTTGCTTCCGCCGGGACCACCTGGGGATTCGGTCGGATCTGGGCACGGTTGCCGATCGTCGAGCGCTACCGATGGCTCCGCTGAACCTTCAGCTGAAGGCATCGCCCACCCCGTGTGCGCCGCCCGGATCCCCGGGTCGGCGCACATGGCCGTCCGGCCCGCAGACACGGGACCAACGGCCCACTGCGTGGGACCGGGTGCGAGGCCGGCTCACCGCCGCAACCGAGGAAGCGAGTACCAGCCCGCTGCGCGTTGCCCGTAGACCTGTCCGTTTGCGGTGGGGTGGGCCGAACAGGGCGGGGCAGAGGGCCGGGCCCCCGACGGAATGCACGTAACGTGGCCTGGACCGCCGCCTCAGCGGCCACGGGCGGTCGGCGTTCCCAGGGAGACCCACATGATCGGCGAGACAGAGGACGACCAGGGCACATATCAACTGGACCCGTCGCTACGCGAACTCCAGACGCGGCTGGACCTGACCCGTGACGCGAGGGACCGGGTGCACAGCCTGCTGGGAGCGGTCCTGGCGGTGGGAAGGGAACTGGAGCTGGACCAGGTGCTACGGCACATCGTGGAGTCCGCGGTGGCACTGGTGGACGCCCAGTACGGGGCGTTGGGGGTGATTGGTGTGGGTCAGCGGCTGTCCCAGTTCATCACCGTCGGCTTCGATGACGCGCAGGTGGCGGCGATCGGTAGGCTTCCGGAGGGACACGGCCTGCTCGGGGAACTGATCCGGAACCCGGAGCCGCTCAGGCTGAGGGAGTTGTCCACGCATCCGGCTTCGTACGGCTTCCCACCCAACCATCCGCCGATGGACACGTTCCTCGGTGTGCCGATCTGGGTTCGCGGTGAGGTGTTCGGCAACATCTATCTGGCCGAGAAGCACGGTGGCGGCCAGTTCGCCGCCGAGGATGAGGAAGTGCTGAAGACCCTGGCTGTGGCGGCCGGTGTGGCGATTGACAACGCTTCGCTCTACAGCCAGGCACGGCAGCGCGAGCGGTGGCTCACTGCCAGCGCCGAGGTCACGAACAGCCTGCTCACCGGGTCCGGGCGTACTGATGTGCTGCAGTTGCTGGCCGAACGGTCACGGACCATTGCCGAATCGGACCTGGCCGTGATCGCTCTGGCCTTCGGCCCGGACCAACTCATCGTCGAAGTGGCTGTGGGCGAGGGGGCCGCGGCCCACCGGGGCTTGGTTCTGCCGGCGGAAGGGTCTTTCGTCGGGGCGGCCCTACACTCAGGAGAGCCGATCATCAGTGCTGCCGTCAACAAGGACGCGAGGATCACGGCCGGTTCGGCGCGCTGGCAGGGGCTCGGGCCCGCTGTCGCCGTGCGCATGGGGACGGCCAAGGGCGGAGTGCGCGGGGTGTTGATGCTGGCCCGCACCGAGGGGGGCGTCGAGTTCACCGCGGAGGACGCGGGCCCGCTGCTGGGTTTTGCCGGTCAGGCCGCGCTGGCCCTGGAACTGGCCGAGCGGCGTCGTGACGTCGAGCAGATCACCCTGCTGGAGGACCGTGACCGGATCGCCCGCGACCTGCACGACCTGGCGATCCAGCGACTCTTCGCGACCGGCATGACGTTGCAGAGTGCGGAGCGTTTCATAGAGCACCCGGAGGCACTGGAGCGGGTCCACCGCGCCGTGGACGATCTGGACGCCACCGTGAAGATAATCCGGTCGACCATCTTCGGTCTGCGGGCCCGCGATATCGGGCCCGGCGGCCAGGGCCTGCGGGCTCGCGTGGTGGACACCGTGGAGCGGGCGGTCGCCACGCTGGGCTGCACGCCCGCTCTGCGGATGGAGGGCCTGCTCGACACCGAAGTCCCCAGCGACCTGGTCGACAGTCTTCTGGCTGTGCTGGGCGAGGCGTTGAGTAATGTGACCCGCCACGCCGAGGCGCGGACCGTCGAGGTCGTGGTCGCGGCGACACGCACGGATCTGACGCTCACCGTGGTCGATGACGGGGTCGGTATCGCGGACGGCGCGGTTCGGAGCGGATTGGCCAACCTCGACGAGCGGGCCCGGCAGTGCGGGGGAACATTCGTCGTCGCTCCGCGGATCCCGCGCGGGACCCGACTGGAGTGGCAGGTGCCGATCAGGCGCGCCTGACATCGGGTTGCTGGACGGGGGCACGGAGACCGCGCGTCCTGGGACGCGTCGGGCCGGTCGGACGGCGGGCAGCAGCGCTCCGGAGCCGGTACTAGCGGAGACTCTGGTCCCGGTCCCTGCCCACCAGCATCGCGGCCTGAATGCGGCGCTCGACGCCGAGTTTGGCCAGGATGCGCGATATGTGGTTCTTGATGGTCTTTTCGGCGAGGAAGAGGGTCTCACCGATCTGGCGATTGGTCAGACCGTCTCCGATGAGGTTGAGAATGGCCATTTCGCGTTCGGTCAGTTGGGCCAGCACCGGATCGGCCTGCGGGGTCGGTGCCTGCGGACGTCGCAGACTCGCCATCAGACGTCCTGTGGTCGCCGGGTCGAGCATCGACTGGCCGGAGGCGACCGTGCGGACGGCGGTGACCAGATCGGATCCCTTGATCTGCTTGAGCACGTAGCCTGCCGCCCCGGCCATGATCGAGTCGAGCAGAGCATCATCGTCGTCGAAGGAGGTGAGGATCAGGCAGGCCAGCTCGGGCATCCGTGAGCGCAACTCCCGGCACAGGGTGACTCCGTTCCCGTCCGGAAGCCGCATGTCCAGGACAGCGACCTGGGGGCGGAGTGCGGGGATTCGGACCAATGCCTGTGCGCACGTTCCGGCCTCGCCCACGACCGCGATGTTCTCCTCTGCCTGCAGCAGGTCGCGCACTCCGCGCCGGACCACCTCGTGGTCGTCCAGGAGGAACACCTGGATCGGTTGGGATGCCCCGCTCGACGAGGAAATGGGGTCTTCCGGAGGACTTACCGCGTTCATGGGTCTTTCCTCGCAAAGGTGTGTCGTCGGACACCGGGCGGCAGGCGCGGCCGGGTGCTGCCAGCATGACCCTTGCGGAGGCCCTCCGCACAGGGCCGACCGGTCCCCTCTTCGACCCGTACGGCGTGGGGCGAGGGTATGTGGGAGCACGTCGCGGACGATCTCTTCTTGGGTCGCTGTGTCGTTACGCAGGAACACACGAAGGACGTCGCCGCGGCCTCCGCCTTCTCCTTGTCCTCGCTCAAGCAGAGACCGTCCGCGGTGAGGTGTGATGACGTCAGTTTCCACCGCGGGTCGGGGCCCGGCCGACGGTCGCCACGCGTCCGTCGTCTTCGCGTCGCGTCTTGACCGATCCGCCTCCTGTCGGAAACGGTGTCTCCTGGAGCGGAACGTTTCTCGGTTGGCCGGCCGCCGGTCCGACAGTGGGGGAGAGGTTGTCTGTGGGCAGGGAAACGGACATCGTGGTGGTCGGTGCGGGACCCGGCGGGATCGCGTGTGCGATCGCGGCGGCCGAGGGCGGATCACGCGTCGTACTCCTGGAGAAGACCGCCGACATCGGCGGAGCCCTGCCGTGGTCGGGCGGCCATCTCTCGGCCGGTGGCTTCTCGCTCCAGCGCGCGCGGGGTATCGAGGACGATCCCGAGCAGCACTGGCAGGATATCGCCCGGATCAGTAGCGGTACCGGGCGCGAGGACCTGACCCGGCTGTCGCTGGCGGAGCAGCCGTCCGTGCTGGAGTGGCTGCTCGACGCGGGTTTCGCCGTCGACCCGACGACGCCGCGCATCGTCCACGGGCACGAGCAGTACCTCGTCCCGCGCACTGTCCACGCGGCCGAAGTGCCGGGCGGGCCGGCCCTGCTGGCAGTTCTGCGCCGCCTGCTCGCTCCGCACCTGGCCTCCGGTGCCGTCCGGCTTCACTGTGGTGTCCGGGTTGTGGAGCTCTGTGCCGCCCCGGACGGCCGGGTGGCCGGCGTACGGACCGAGGGCGGCCGAGGTTTCGACGCGGCGGCCGTCGTCCTCGCCACAGGAGGATTCGGCCATGATCCCGAACTCTTCGACGAGTTGGACAACGCCCCGCTGACCACCTCGGCGGCGCCCACGGCGACAGGCGACGGTATTCGTCTGGGGCGTTCGGTGGGGGCGGGCATCCAGGGCCGGGGGAAGTACCTGCCGACCTTCGGCGGCCTGCCGCCAGAGCCCGGCACGCTCCGCGTGGACTGGCTGCATCGCCCGCAGCTCGTCGCCCCGGAAAGGCCGCCGTGGGAGGTGTACGTGGATGTGCGCGGGAGGCGCTGGACGGCGGAGGACGAGCCGTCCATCGACCGCAAGGAGCGTGCCCTGGCTCGCCTCGACCGGATGACCTTCTGGACGGTCTTCGACGCGCGGGCGCTCCGATCATCCCGGCCGATGGTGCACGGCTGGAGTCCGGAGGAGTTCGATGCCGCCTGCGGCCGCCGCCCCGGCCTGCACCGCGCGCCGGATGTCCCCGGCCTCGCCCGCCTGGCCGGCATCACACCGGGCGGCCTGGCCGAACAGGTGGCGCGCTACAACGGCTTCGTCGCAGCCGGGCGTGACCCGGAATTCGGCCGGACCCACCTGCCCGCGCCTCTGGTGGAGCCGCCGTTCTACGCGGTGGAGAACCGGCCGGTCACCGTCATCACCTTCGCGGGACTGGACGTCGACACCCGCCTGCGGGTGCTCCGTGAGGACGGGCGTGCGCTTTTGGGCCTCTACGCGGTGGGCGAGGTCATCGGGTCGGCGGCGGTCAACGGCAACTCCTTCTGTTCCGGGATGTGCCTCACTCCAGCCATGGCCTTCGGTCGCATCCTCGGACGTGCGCTGGCGGACCAACCCGGCACCCCGGGGCCGGCGGCTTGACCCCGGCGAGGGCCGGCCGCCGGCGGTGGTCTCACGAGTGCTGGAACGTGAACCCCGCCCGGCGCAGCAGTGCCGAGGAGATCGGGTGCGCCGGAGTGCGGATCTGCTCCCCGAAGGTGAGCGGTGGGAGGCCGGCGGCCGCGCACACCTTACCGAAGGACTCGGCGTTGGTGGGCGGCACCGTGGTGTCGGGCACGGCGTTGTAGAGGCCGCTCAGTTGCTCGGTCAGCACGAAGGTGAGCGCGCCCGCGGCGTCCTGGTGGTCGATGCGGTGGCGCAGAGCGCCCGACGCGAACGGCACGGTGCCACCGAGGTGTTCGTGAGCAAGTCTCACCCGCGCGGTGTCGTCCAGGTCTCCGGGATGCCCGGTGACGTCGGGGAGCCGTACGACCGCGCCCCCGGGCAGCGCCAGCACGGCGGCCTCGGCCGCCAGGAAACTCCGCGGGGACGCGTCCTCGCTCGTGGTCGGCGCCGTGTTCTCGTCGACGACCGGGCCGGCGGCGTCACCGTAGACGGAGACCGACCCGGCCATCACCACCCGGGGGTGGGCCGTCGCGGCCGCCCATGCGGTCGCCACCAGCGCTTCGGCGTACTCCGCTGCCCGGGCGGCCGGGTCCAGGGCCCGTCGCAGCCGGGGGCTGACCGTGAGGACCAGCCCGTCCGCCCCCTCGGCGACCCGCCGGATCGCCTCGGTGTCCCGGCCGGAAAGCACCACCGCCTCACCGCACACCTCAGCCACCTCCGCCCGTCGCTCCTCGGAGGTGGTGGTGCCCACCACCTCGTGCCCGTCCGCGCGCAGCAGCCGCGCGACGCCCCCGCCGACATTGCCGCAGCCGATCACGACATAGCGCACCCGACACACCTCCAAAAGGAAACAGTGTTCCACTGTGGCGCACGAGGCGTCGGCGCGCCAGTGCCGAAGCGCTGTTGGCCGCGGCGACGGTCCTGTGCCGCCGGGCCGCGCGGTGCGTCGTCGCGTTTCCATCAGGGAAACTATGTTGACGTAGGTGGAACCGTGGCAGTAGACAAGGGGGGTGCTCATCTCCGATCACCGCTGGGCCCGCGGAGGACGTCGTCATGCCTGATGCACCATCCCTGCCCGACCCGGTCCGGCGGATCATGGCCGGCGGGGTCACCGTCACCATGGCGGACGGCGTGCGCGAACGCGCCCTCGACTCCGCCGGCCGGACCGCGGTGGTCGACGGGGAACGCACTCTGACCTTCGCCGCGGTCCACGCGCGGTCGAACCGGCTCGCCCAGGCGCTGCTCGGTGCCGGTCTGGTACCGGGCGATCCGGTCGCGGTCCTGCTGGGTAACCGCCTGGAATACCCCGAGGTGGCCGCCGCCCTGGCCAAGGCCGGACTGCCGATGGTGCCCCTGGGTATCCGTCAGACCGGCCCCGAGGCCGCCTGGATCGTCGGGCACAGCAGGGCGCGCGCCCTGATCGTCCAGGGCGAGCGGGCCGAGGAAGTGCTCGACGCCCTTTCGGCGAGCGCCGACCGGATCGCCCTGGTGCTCACTGTGGGCGGGCCCGGCCCCGGGCGTGCGTACGAGGAGGCGCTTGCCACCGCACCCGACCGTGACCCGCTGGTACGGGTCGGCGGCGAAGACGTCTTCTGCATCCAGTACACCTCCGGGACCACCGGCCGTCCCAAGGGCGCGCTGCTCACCCATCGGGGCCGGGCACTGACCGCGCTGCTCTCGGCCCACGAGTGGGGGCTGGGGGCCGGCCGGACGAGCCTGGCGGTCGCTCCGATGAGCCATGGGGCGGGGTTCATGTTCGGCTTCGCGCCGGTCCTGACCGGTGGCACCGTCGTGATGCTGCCCCGCTGGGACCCCGCCCGCATGCTCTCCCTGGCCGAGGAGCACCGGGTCCAGTCCGTGTTCCTCGTGCCGACACATGCGCAGACCCTTCGGGCGCTGGGCGAGGACGCACCCGCCCGGCACCGTCTCGACGCCCTGGACACGCTGTACTTCAACGCCGCCGCTCTGCCGGTTCAGTTGAAGGAATGGGTGCTGGACGCCTTTCCGCTCTGCGGGGTGCATGAACTGTACGGTTCGACCGAGGGCGGCGTGGTCACCGACCTGCGCCCTGAGGACGCCCGCCGCAAGGCCGGTTCGGTCGGTCGGGCCTGGCATCTGACCGAGGTCCGCGTGGTCGACGACGAAGGCCGTGCCGTGCCCTCCGGCGAGCCCGGCGAACTGTTCAGCAGCTCTCCCTTCCTGATGGCCGGATACCTCGACGACCCCGAGGCGACCGCCGCCTGTACCGCGCCGGACGGCGCGCTGTCGGTGGGCGACGTCGCGACCATGGACGACGAGGGGTACGTGACCATCGTCGACCGGAAGAAGGACCTGATCGTCTCCGGCGGGCTCAACGTCTACCCGCGCGAGGTGGAGGAGGCGCTCCTGCGCCACCCGGCCGTGGCCGAGTGCGCGGTGGCGGGGACGGCCGACCCGGTGTGGGGTGAACGGGTCACGGCCTTCGTGGTGTGGGTGCCCGGCGCCGTCCCGGCCGCCGTCGAGGACCTCGCGGACTTCCTGCGTCCCCGACTGGCCGGATACAAGCTGCCGCGTCGGCTGGAGGCCGTGGACCGGCTCCCGCGCAACTCGGCGGGCAAAGTGCTCAAACGCGAACTCCGCGACGGGGCAGCCCCGTCGCGGCCGCAGAAAGATCCCAGTACGGCATGAGAAACGAAAGGCGGTGGCGCGGTGCGCCCGCATGTGGAACTCATCCATGAGGACGACTACGTATGGCACGTGGCCGAATTGCCGGGGGGTGCGGGCGAGGTGCGCGAGCGGCGGCTCAGCACCGACGAGGAGGACGGCTCCAGTGCGCTCTCCCTCGAGTTCGACACCGACTGGTCACGCGGAGCGGGTGTGCCCGCCGCCGACACCGAGTTCTTCGTCGTGTCGGGGCGGCTGACCTACGGCGACACACCGCTGGGGCCGGGAGGGTACGTCCAGGTGCCCACCGGGGTGCCGATGGAAGCCGTGTCGATCGACGCGGGCAGCCGGGTGCTGCACTGGCGCGAGTACGGCCCTGCCGACTTCGCCCTGGACGGTGAGCGCGCGGTGGAGGCCGACGGTGAGGTCACCGTGCGGGACCCGGAGGACATGGAGTGGGTGGCCGCCCCGACCGTGGGGCCGATCTCGCCGCTGTTCATCAAGTTGCTGCACCGTGACGAGAAGACCGGCTTCTACACCCGGCTGATCCTCGCTCCCAAGGGCTGGACGGATCACCGCCTGGCCCACCACCCCTGCTACGAGGAGTTCTACACACTCGCCGGGCGGATGACGTACAACTTCGGCGACATCGACCCGGGCACCTACTGTTTCCGCCCGCCGTTCGTCAAGCACGGTCACTTCGTCGCGGAGGAGGACACCACGTGGATCATCCGCTCGGACGGTGAACTCATCAACTGGTACACCACCGAGGAGTGGATCAACTGGGGAGGTGAGGCGGAGAACTACGAGCCCCACCAGGCACCGCAGCCCTCCACCATGCCGCTGCGTTCCCGCTCCCGGGGTGAGTGGACCCGCGACGGCATGTGACGGATCCTCCGGCGGAGCGGATCGCGGTGACGCGGTCGGCCCCGCCGGAGTCTGTACGTTCCGGCTGGTGGCCGGCTGGGCCGAGAACGGCTCGGCTATCCGGCGCAGCGGCACTCCCCGCCGGTGGTAACCCTCCGGAAGCGGCAGGGGATAGGGCAGGGCGGTTCCGTCGGACCCCGGCAGAGCGGGCCACAGTGCGTCGCCCTTGCTCTCCTCCATGCGACACGCGTGGTCGGAGGCCACCCGGTCGACCGTGCCGTCCGCTACACCCGCCCACGGCGCCTCGTTGTCCGCGGACGGACGTTCGGCGGACTCGCCTTGCCGCGCCCTCACCGGTCATCCGGAAACCGCGGGCGTCGCGGGAGCCTCGCCGACTTCACCCCCAGCGCCTTCGAGGACCCGCGGCGCCGGGCGCTCGCCGCGCGCGTCGAGGTCGTCCAGGACGCCGTCTGCGACGACGAGTTCCCGCACGCCTTCAGCGCTGTCCTGCGGGTCACCACGCACGACGGCGTCCATGTGGAGCACCGCGTGCCCGGTTCGCGCGGCGGCCCGGCGGCCCCTCTCACCCTGGAGGAACTGGAGGCCAAGTACCGGCTGGGTGCCGATCCGGTCCTCGGTGCCGACCGGACGGAGCGACTTGCGGTCCGGACGCGGGCGTTGCCGAGAGCGGGCAAGGGCTGCGCCCGACGGCTCCTCGACGGGTGCCGCCCGGAGGACCCGGAGCCGTCGGACGACTGACCGGGGCCCCGGTGGCGCTCTCAGCCGCCCGCCGCCAGTGTGCGGCGGGCGGCGCGCACCACGGCCTCGTCGACCATGCGGCCGTCCGCGCCGACGATGACCGGGTGGCCGTCCCGCACCGCCGCGTCGAACCGGTTCACCAGTTCGCTCGCCGCGTCGAGTTCGGCCTCCGACGGAGTGAACACCTCGTGCACCACTGGGATCTGCGCCGGGTGGATGCAGGCCCGGGAACGGTAGCCGAGGGCGCGCAGGGCCGTGGTGGAGCGGCGCAGGGCTCCCGTGTCGCGGTAGTCGGTGCTCACCGGGCCGACCGGCGGACCCACCCGGGCGGCGGCGCAGGCCAGCACGAGTGAGACCCGTAGCGGCAGCAACTCGCGCTCATCCGGGCTGGGTTCCATGCCCAGCTCGGCACGTAGGTCGGCCTCGCCGGCCTGCAGGTGCGCCACCCGGGGGGACGCCGCGAGCGCGGGCGCCGCCAGGACCGCCCCGGCCGACTCCAGCAGGGGCGACAGGGCGACGGACCCCGGAGTGAGTCCCAGCGCGGCCTCTCGCTCACCCACCACCTGGTCCACCGCCACCACATCGGCCGGGCTCTCGCACTTCGCGAGGCACAGCCCGTGGAGGGCGGGCGCGACCACGGCGGCGGCGTCCGCGAGACCCGTCGGGCCGGGGTTGACCCGGACCCACACCTCGGTCGGGCCACCGGGCGTGAGCCGGGCGAGCCAGTCGGCGGCGGCCTGGCGGGCCGCGTCCTTGGCGTCCGGGGCGACGGCGTCCTCCAGATCGACGATCACCGCGTCCGCGCCACGCTCCAGTGCACGGGCCAGCATTGCCGGACGGTCGGCCGGCACATAGAGATAGGAACGGGCCACCGGGTCACCCGATCCTGGTCGCGCCGGAGGTCAGCCGACGGGCGATCACGGTGCGCAGGATGTCGTTGGTGCCCTCCCCGATGCTCATCAACGCCGCGTCCCGGTACAGTCGTTCCACCACGAACTCCTTCGAGTAGCCGTATCCGCCGTGCAGTCGCATGGCGTCCAGGGCGGCCGTGATCGCCGTCTCGGAGGCGAACAGCTTCGCCATCCCGGACTCGGTGTCCACCCGTTCTCCGCCATCCGCGCGGGATGCCGCCCAGTACACGAGCAGCCGCGATGCCTGGAGGCGGGTGGCGATGTCCGCCAGGCGTAGTTGTACGGCCTGGAAATCATGGATCGGGCTGCCGAACGCGTGCCGTCCCGCGGTGTACGACAGCGCCGCGTCCAGCGCCGCCTGGGCGATCCCCACCGAGCGTGCCGCCACGTTGATCCGGCCGGTCTCCAGCGCGGACAGCGCCTGCTGCATCCCCCGCCCCTCGACCCCGCCGAGCAGGCAGTCCGCGGGCACCCGCAGATCATCGAGCAGCAGTTCGCAGGTCTCCGTCCCCTTGTAGCCCAGCTTGGGCAGGTCCCGGGTGACGGTGAAGCCCTCGGTCGCGGTGTCCACGAGCAAGATGCTCATGCCCCGGTGAGCGGGCTGAGCCTGCGGGTCCGTTTTCACCAGCACCGGCAGCACACCGGCGTGGCGGGCGTTGGTGATCCACGTCTTGGCGCCGTTCACCACGTAGTGTCCGCCGTCGAGCCGGGCCGTGGTGCGGATGCCCTGAAGGTCGGTGCCGGCGTCGGGTTCGGTCAGGGCGATGCCGCTGCGGCACTCACCGGTCGCCATCCGGGGCAGCCAGCGCGTGCGCTGCTCCTCGGTGCCGTGCCGGGCGATCAGCAGACAGGCCAGGGAGTGCGAGCCGAGGATCCCGGCGATGCCCATCCAGCCGCGCGAGATCTCCTCGAAGACCAGCGCGAAGGAGACCATGTCGGTCTCCAGCCCGCCATAGGCTTCGGGCACGGTGAGGCCGAACAGGCCCATCGTGCGCATCGTCTCGATGATCTCCGCGGGATGCCTGCCGGACTCCTCCCACTCGGTGGCGACCGGTTCGATCTCCCGGGTGACGAAGTCCCGCAGGGTCCGGCGGAAGAGTTCCTGTTCGGGGCTGAGGGTGAAGTCCACGGTTCACGGCTCCGGTTCGTCGGGCGCCACAACGGGCGCCGGGGTGAAGGCGGGCTGGCGCCGGCCGTCCGGCAGCGGCAGCCAGACGAGACGTACGAGCTGGTCGCAGCGGAACGAGTCGGGGTCGCCGAGCAACGGCACCAGCAGCACCGGGCCTTCGGCGAGCCGCACCCGGCCCACGGTGTACGGCACCGCGCGGCCCTCGGGCGCGCGGTGCACAGTGGTGAACGAGTCCAGCACCGCAGGACCGCGCACAGGCACCTGGCACAGTCCGTCGACGCCACCGCAGTGCACGCACAGCACACGCGGCGGATGCTGATGGCCCCCGCACGCCGGGCAGTGCTGGACGCTGAGTGTCCCTTCCCGAGTCGCCTGCCAGAACTCCTCCGTGACGGCGTCGGCGGGGGCCGGCGGGGGGCCGGGCAGGGCGGACGCCCCGGGGGCGCCGCTCACCGCGCGTCCTCCCGGCCGAGCACCACGGTCGCGTGCGTGGACAGGATCCCGCCGATGCCGTGTGCGACAGCGGTACGCGCCCCGGGGACTTGGCGGGCCCCGCACTCCCCGCGCAACTGCCGCACCGCCTCGATCAGCAGGAACAGCCCGAACATGCCGGGATGCCCGTACGACAGGCCGCCGCCCGAGGTGTTGACCGGCAGCTTGCCGCCGGGGCCGATGCGCCCATCGGCGACGAGCTCCCCGGCGCCGCCCGGCGGGCAGAAGCCGAGGGCCTCCAGCGACAGGAGCGTGGTGATGGTGAAGGAGTCGTATACCTGGACGACGTCCATGTCCCCGGGGCCCAGCCCGGAGCTGACCCATGCCCGGTCCGCGGCCGCCCGCGCGCCGCTGTCCAGCAGGTCGTCGGAGCCCGCCGACCCGGTGTGGGAGGTGGCCTCGCCGTAACCGAGCACCAGCACCGGGGGGCGGGGCAGA
Source organism: Streptomyces sp. NPDC091387 (assembly GCF_044756945.1). NCBI lineage: Bacteria > Bacillati > Actinomycetota > Actinomycetes > Kitasatosporales > Streptomycetaceae > Streptomyces > Streptomyces sp. NPDC091387. Next base: position 18,931 of record NZ_JBIVTZ010000032.1, read on the forward strand.
TCGCGGGCCCGTTCCGCGGTGGTGAGGACCAGGGCGCCGCCGCCGTCCGTGATCAGGCAGCAGTCGGCGGTGGTGAGCGGGCTCGACAGCATCGGTGCGGCCAGCACCTGCTCCACCGTTAGCGGTCCGGCCGCGTGGCGATATGCCTCCGGGTTGAGCAGGGCCCAGGCCCGCGCGGCCACCGCGACCTCGGCCAGTACGCGACGGTCCAGGCCGTGCACGTGCAGATAGCGGCGGGCGGCCAGGGCGTAGTGCGAGGCGGGGAAGAGCGGTCCGGCCGGCGCCTCGAACTGCGCCTCCGGCGCGGCCACGTCGTACGGCTCCGACCGGCGGCGCCCCGACCGCTGGTCGGAGCCGTACGCGATGACGACCGTGCGGCACTGCCCGGCCGCCAGCGCCTGTGCGGCCCGTGCCACGTACATCTCGAAGGCGCTGCCGCCCGCGAACGTGGAGTCCGTCCACGCGGGCCGGATGCCGAGGTAGTCGGCGGCCTGGGTAGCGGCGAACCGGCCCGTCCCCGCGGTGGCCAGGCCGTCCACGTCGGACAGGGCCAGCCCGGCATCGTCCAGGGCCCGGGTGACGCCCTGGGCCAGCAGGGCGAGTGCGGGCAGGCCGGTGACGCCCAGATCGGACGTGGCCGCTCCGACGATCGCCGCCGTCATTCGGGGCCTCCGGCGTCCGGACCCGGTGGTGGCGGGGTGAGCGTCAGGGTCGCCCCGGCCGCACTCACCGCTGTGCGTGGCTTCGGGCCGGTCACCTCGACGCGTTGCTCGACGGTCACGAGGCCGTCGTCCCCGACCGTGGTGACGCGGCCGGTGCACACCACGCTCTCCCCGGCGAAAACCGGCTGTGCGAACCGGAAGTGGAGGGTGCGCAGCACGCACTGCGGGCCGAGCCAGCGCTGGAGCTGCTCGGCGAGGAGCGCGCCCAGCACCTGCCCGTCGACGACCGGCGCGGGCAGCCCGCGGGCCGCGACGTACTCGGTGTCGTAGTGCAGGCGGTGCCAGTCCCAGGTGGCGCCGGCGTAGGCCACCATCCGGTCGAGCGGGAAGGCGCGCCGCAGGGGCGGGACCACAGCCCCGGGCAGCAGCTGGGGGCCGGTCATCGGCCGCTCCCCTCGTCAGCGGCGGGCACGTCGTCGGCCGGGGCGAGGGCGATGTACAGCACGGTCTCCTGGTTCTCCGCCAGCAGCTCCCCGTCGGAGGTGTAGGCGCAGTGCGAGCGCACCACGAGCATCGGCAGGCCGTCACCGGTGGTCCGCTCGGTGACGGAGGAGAGCGTCCAGGTCGCGGTGATCCGGTCGTCCGGGCCCACCGGCCGGTGAAACGTGTAGGAGTTGCCGCCACGCACGGTCCGGGTGCCGGGCAGGGAGATGCCCCAGGTGTGGCCGGGGTATCCGTCCTCGTCCGGGGGCAGGTCCGCGTACTGGTTGGTCTCGCACACCAGGGTGGGCGGGGCGATCACGTCCGGATGGCCGTGGGCGCGCGCGTAGTCGGGGTCGAGGTGTAGCGGGTCCGCGTTTCCGGTGGCGAGCGCGAAGTAGCGGATCGCGGCCCGGCCCAGGACCTCCGGAGCGGTGTAGACGGCGGTGCGTCCGGTCAGCCGGGCGCGCAGTTCCTCGGTGAGCAGTGTGGGCATGGTCACCGCGCACCTCCCTCTACGGGGGCGGGCAGGACTGCGGTGGGGAACACCTCGGTGAGGAACTCCCGCCGCAGCAGGGTGGCGCAGCCGACGGAGGTGACGGCCGGCGTGGACGTGGCGCCCAGGACCCGCGCACGGGCGACGGCGACGGCGTACCGATCCCCGAGAGCGGGCGGGCACAGGTACTCCTCCACGGAAACCAGGTGCTCCGGGCCACCACCAGCGGCGGCCACCACCTCCAGGACGGCGCGCATGACGGTCTCGGTCTGTGCCACCGGGTCGCCCGGATACAGAGCCTGCTGGGTCTCCATGTCCAGTGCGGCGAACCCCGACATGTGCAGGGTGCGGCCGGCCAGCACGCCCGGACTGTAGGTGAGCGTGTCGTAGCGGCTCCAGCCGGGGTTGACGGAGCTGAGCGGGTGTCTGGACGCCGTGACGTCCAGCGCCACCAGGATGCCCGGCGCGTGCAGCCGGCTCATCAGGATGCCACCGGCGCCGGGGAACACCCCCGCGCCGCCCAGGAGTTCGCGGCGCGGTCCGGCGCAGCCCGGGTAGGCGCGGCGTGTGGCGGGGGTGGTGTAGTCGAAGGTTGTCACGGCGTGGTCGAGGCTCAGCCCGGCGCTCTTCAGGAGCCGGCCCGCCTTGCGCAGGCAGAACGCGTACTGGGCGGGGAAGTCGTCCGGGTGGGCGACGTCGCCGTGATCGTCGAGGGGCAGCACAGTGGGGAGGTGTACGGTGCCGTCCCCGGCAGCGGATCCGGTCCCGGCCCGTACGGCGAGCAGCGCGTCGGGATCGGGGAGGGACTCCACCACCACCGTGCGCGCGGAGCCGGCCGCGTCGGGGAAGACGGCGGCGCGGGCTGCCGTCAGCTCGTGGTGGGCGTCGAGCGCGGCGACGGTGACGAACTCGGTGAGCCGGACGGCCCCGGGGTGAGTGAGCCGGGCTCTCAGCGCGCCGTAGGCGGCGCGGGCCTGGGCGGCCGGCCCCGTCCCCCGGCCGAGGACGGTCACATCGGCGCGGCGGGTGGCCGGGGGGTGTACGGCGGTCAACGGGGCCTCCGGAGGGGGAGATGGACGGGTCACGGGACAGAGGGGCCGGCGAGGACCGCAGAGGCGAGGCGCAGCACGGCTTCGATGCCGCTCTCGCGGTCCAGGCGCAGGACGCGTTCGGCGAGTTCACGGGTGAGGGCGGTCTCGCCGCCCGCGTTGGCGTGGAACGCGGCGACCACGCGCGCGGTGTCAGGGGGCCGCACGGGGCCGCCCTCGATCCGGACGTTCAGCGTGGTCCCGTCGTGCAGCAGCGCCCGCAGCACAGCGGGTGCTTCGGCGTCGGGGCCGTCGTACGGGCGGACGGTGTGGGTGACGCGTGCCGCGAGTGCGGTCACGTCCGGCCGGAGCAGGGCCTGCGGACGGTAACTGGCGAGACTCAGCTCTCCGTCGCACAGCATCAGGGCGGTGCTGAACGGCAGGGCGAACTTGGCCTCGTACGCGGTGCGCGGCGCGACGCGGTACCGGCGGGGCACGCAGACCACGGGCTCGGTGCCCGCAGGGACCTCGGCGACGACGGAGGCGAGCGCGGCCGCTCCGCCGTACGGGACCAGCCGGGAGCGCAGCACCGCTGCCGCGTCGAGGGTGCGGTGCAGCAGGTGGCAGCACGGGTGGAGCTTGCTCTCGACCGCGCTGACGTGCCACATCTCGCCGAGGTCGCCCGTGATCTCGTCAGCCGTGACGCTGTGGCCGGCCAGTGCGGCGAACACTCCGTGCCGCCCTTCCAGAACGGTGGCCGGGCCCTCGGCACCCGCCGCGGCGAGGCGCGCGGCGAGCAGCCCGGCGTGCGCGGCAAGCCCCGGGTGCAGGGCCTTGGTGTCGCTGCCCGTGTCCAGGAACTCCAGCAGCCCGCCCGCGCTGCTGCCGGCGATGCCCAGTGCGTGGGCGGTCACCTCGGCGGATCGCCCCTCCAGCACCGAGGAGATGACGGCGGAGGCGAAGACGGCGGCGACCTGGGTGGCGTGCACGCCCCGGGCGTGGAATCGGTAGGGGGCGCCAAGACCGATGCGCAGCGCGGTTTCGTAACCGGCCGTGGCAGCGGTCAGCAGGGCGGGGCCATCGGCGCCGGCGGCGGCTGAGGCGAACAGGGCGGGCAGCACGGAGGCCGTGGCGTGTACGAGAGCCCCGGGGTGGGTGTCGTCGCAGTCCAGGGCGTGCACCAGGGCGCCCAGCGCGAGGGCCGCGGCCGGCGCCCCGACCGGCTCGGCAAGACCCGGCACCACGGCCTCCGGCGGCCCGCCGAGCGCGGCGGCCACGGCCAGTGCGGGCGCGGCCTCTTGACCGCGGGCCGCCGCGATCACACAGCCGAGCCCGTCGAGCAGTTGCCGGCACACGGCCCTGCGGATCACGGTGGGGACCTTCATAGGGGTTAGTTCGGTTGCCCACCGGGCGAGTTGGACGGCAGCGGGTGCGTGCTCCTCGTGGTCGGGGTGGGCGTGGGGGTGGGGGTGGCTGTGGCCCGGCTCATGAGGACCGTGCGGGTGCGGTGCGGGCTCTTCGGCGGCTGAAGCGGCCTGGGGCGTCTCCGGGACCGACGGGATGGTGGCCGGGGCCGCTTTCCGGCCCGACCAGGCAGCGGCGGCCGCGGCGGTGAGCGGGCGGACGGGGTCAGTCACCGAAGGCCCCCTTCGCGCGCAGCCCCGCCATCCGGCCTGCGTCGTAGCCAAGCAGGTCGCGCAGGACGGTTTCGGTGTGCTCGCCGCGCTGCGGTGCCCGCAGCGCCTTGCCGACGGGCCGCTCGCCGACCCGGACCGGGCTGGCCACCGAGCGCACGGTGCCGAAGCGGGGGTGCTCGCTCTCGACGACCAGGCCGCGCGCTTCGGTGTGTGGGTCGGCGAGGGCCTGTGGCACGGTGTGCACCGGCCCGCACGGCACCTTCGCCGGCGTGAGAACCTCCAGCCAGGCGGCTACGGTCCGGGTCGCGAACAGGGCTTCCAGCTCAGGGACGAGCCGGTCGCGGTGTTCGCCGCGGCCCGCGAAGTCGGCGTAGGGATGGCCGGGTTCGGCCCACTCGGGATGCCCGAGCACCCCGGCGAGCCGCTGCCAGAACTTCTCCTTGGCGCAGCCGACCACCAGCCAGCCGTCCTCGGCCTCGAAGGCCTGGAAGGGCACCAGTGAGGGATGGGCCGAGTGACGGGTGCGCCGGGGCTCGTAGCCGGCCGTGAGATTCCAGGTCGCCGGGTACGTGAGCATCGAGACGGCCGTGTCGTAGAGGGAGACGTCGCAGTCGCAGCCCAGCCCGTCGCGCCGGGCCGCGTGCAGCCCGGCCAGAAGCGCCAGCGCGGCGACGTATCCGCCGGAGTAGTCCACCAGCGACAGACCGGACTTGGCGGGCGGGCCGCCCGGCTCGCCGGTCAGGTCCATCCAGCCGGCCAGGCCCTGGAGGACGTAGTCGTAGCCGGGCTGGGCCGACCGTGGCCCGGTCAGCCCGAAGCCGCTCAGCGAGCAGCAGACCACGGCCGGGTTGAGGTGGCGCAGGTCGGCGTGGGTGATGCCGATCCGGGCCGGTACGTCGCCGCGCAGGTTGGAGTAGACGGCGTCGCTGTGGCGCACCAGGTCCTCGAACACCTCCCGGCCCGCTGGAGTGGTGAGGTCGAGGTGGACGCTGCGTTTGCCACGGTTGAACGTCTCGAAGAACAGGGAGTCCTCGCCCTCCTGGTACGGAGGGACGTAACGGCCGACATCCCCGCCGGAGCCGGGCTCCTCGATCTTGATGATCTCGGCGCCCAGTTCCGCCAGGTGCCAGGTGCCGAACGGTCCGGCACCGTACTGCTCCACGGCGATCACCCGGACGTCTTCCAGCGGGCGGCGGGCGGGGGAGGGGGCGGTGGTCATGGGCGCAGCTCCCGGATGAGGTCGATGACGTGGGTCTGGGACTCGCGGATCTCATGTGCCGTCAAGCCATGTACAGGCGTGGTGAGTTTGAGGCTGTCGGCACTTCCCGCGTAGCCGGTGAGGAGCTCCGCGACCTGTTCGCGGGTGCCGCACAGAGTCAGCGCGCGGGTCATCGCGGGGTCGACTGCCGCGGCCAGTCCGTCGGCGCGGGCGCCGGGGCGGCGGAACTCCTCCGTGACCCGGCGCTGCGGCTCCGCGAGGCCGTGCGCCGCGAACAGCGGGGTGTAGGTGCGTACCGAGGCGTAGAAGCCGACGTTGCCGGCGGCGCGGCGCAGGGCTTCAGCGGGGTCGGGGTGGACCGAGACGCAGACGGACGCCACCACTTCCAGGTCCTGCGGCCCCCGGCCGGCCGTGCCCAACCCGGTGTGCAGGGAGGGCAGTACGGTGTCCCGCAGATGGGCGGGGGAGCCCAGCTCGTGCCCGATCCAGCCGTCGGCGATCTCACCCGCGAGCCGGCAGGTCAGGGGCCCGGAGGCAGCCAGGTGGACCGGGATCCTGGTACGCAGGGGCCGGGGCCGGCGGTAGCCGCGTACCCGCAGCGAGGCGAGCGGACCGCCTGCCTCGAACGGGTCGCCGTCGGCGCAGCGGGCGATGAACGTCCTTACGCAGTCGACGGTTTCGCGTAGCCGCTGCGCGGGGTGGTCGAACGGGACGCCGTGCCAGTCCTCGTTCAGCCGGCGTACCCCTGTGCCGAGCCCCAGCACGGCCCGGCCGTCGGAGAGTTCGTCGAGATCCAGGGTCTCCAGCGCGCAGGTCATGGGGGAGCGTACGAAGGCCAGCGCAACGGCTGTGCCGATGCGGGCGGTGGTGGTGGCGCAGGCCAGCGCGGCGGCGGTGACGGTCGCGCTGCGGTGGAGTTCCGACGCCCACAGGGTGTCGGCTCCCGCATCCTCGGCGGCTCTCCCGGCGGCGGTCAGTTCGGCCAGGTTCTCCCCCCAGGGCGCGTAGCCGATGCGGGGCACGGCCGGGGCGGTCACTTCGGCTCCGGGGCGGTGGCCGGGCGCGGGCGCTCCGGAATGGGCTGCGCGGGAGCGGGATGTGCGGTCAGCGGGGTGCCGGGCCGGGGACGTACGTCCACCAGGGCCGAGGCACCGCGCTTGTGGACGTAGAAGGTGCGCAGGAACGAACAGACCTCGGTGCCCTGCTGGTTGATGGTCCGGGTGCGTACGGTGACGATGCCGGCCTCCGGGCGGGAGGCGGACTCGCGCTTGGAGACCACCAGCGACTCCGACCACAGAGTGTCGCCGGCGTGCACCGGGGCGGTCATGCGGATGTCGTCCCAGCCCAGGTTGGCGAAGGCGTTCTGGGTGAGGTCGGTGACGCTCTGGCCGACGGCGATGGCGACCGTGAGAGTGGACACCACCAACGGGCGCCCGAACTCGCTGCGTTCCGCGTAGGTGGTGTTGAAGTGCATCTGGCTGGTGTTCATCGTCAGCAGCGTGAACCAGGTGTTGTCCGCTTCGCTGACCGTGCGGCCGAGCGGATGCTCGTAGATGTCACCGGGGGTGAAGTCGTCGTAGAAGCGCCCGGTCCAGCCCGGACGGACGACGGGTTCGGGCTCGGCGGTGGAACTCATGGCGTCCTCTTTCGGATGCGGGCTCCCGGGGGCCGCGACGAGAGGCCGTGCGCCGCCCCGAACGGCGGGCCGGGGCAGGCGGCGGTCCGGCTCGGCCGGCTGCGGCGATGCGGTGGAGAGACAGGCGGGCCCCGGATGCGGCGGGGCAGTGGTGTGACGGGCGGGCCGGGGCGGTGTCCCGTCTCGACCCTAGGAGCGAGCCAGGCCCCCGTCAAGAGCATTGTTTCCCTGTGCGGTCCGGCGTTTCCCTTTCGAGGAAGGTGTCCGACTCTCCGCGGAAACAGGGTTTTTACGGCCCGGAGGCCGTATGCGCCTTGACAGGGGGGCGTGGCGGTGGCTCCATGTGACCCACTGATTCGAAACACCGTTTCCCGATAAGAAACACTACCGGGCGCCGCCGGTGCCCGGGTTCCACGGCACGTGCGAGTGCACGTGCCGCGCCATGGAGGGGGCAGTTTCCCGCTATGAGAGCCAAGACCATCGCACCGTGCTCGACCCGCACCGCCGCCGCGCTCGCCGCGCTGGTCGTCGCCGCGGCTGGATCGCTCGTGCTCGGCGGCGCGCGACCGGCGTTCGCCGGCAGCGCCGCAGTGTCGTACGACTGCGTGTTCTCCTCGTCCCACTCGGTGTTCAGCACCACGGCGACACTGAAGGCCGCTGACACCACCACCGCCGGCACCCCCGTCGGCCTCACCCTCTCCTTCGCCGACGGACCCGCCAACGGCCCGGTGGCGCTGACCGCGAACACCGTGGCCGTCTCCGCCAAGGTCGGCGTCTCGGGCCAGGGCGCGGTCACGGTGAGCGCGCCTCCCTCCAACGCGGCCGTCCCCGCCTACGCGGAGATACCCATCCCGGAACTCACCGGACAGCTCACCGTCGCCCAGCCCGGCACCGTCCAGCTCACCCCCGGGGACATCACCCTCAATATCACCAACTACGGCCTCACCATCGCCTGCACGGTCGAGGGCACGGCCCCCGTCCTGTCGACGGTGACCGTCACCGACGGCAGCGTCGGGTCCGCCGCCGCGTCCGTCCAGTCGATCTCTGGCCGCCCCGCCGCCGACACCACGGGAGCCCGCCGCGGTGACGTCGTCACCCTCGGCGGCAGCGGCTGGACCGCTGGCGAAGCGGTCGTCGCCGAACTGTGCGCTCTCGACGGCACCACCGCCTGCGCGGCGGACGCCGTCACCCCCTCGCTCACCGTGAACGGCGACGGCAAGCTCGCGGGTACCGTCGAGATCGGTGCCGCCGCCACGCCCGGCCCGCACAGTCTGGTGGTCACGCAGGGCTCGCTGAGAGCCACCGTGCCCCTCGGCGTCCTCGGTACCCGCGCCATCCAGCTCAGCCCGTCCACCGGCGGACCCGGTACGACCACGACCGTTACGGGCGCCTCCTTCGACCCGGGCGACGAGGTCACCGTCACCGGCGTCGACGCCGACGGCAAGCCCGTCGGTGACACACTCACCGCGCCCGTCAACGCGCGCGGCGGCTTCACCGCCTCCCTCACCCCGCCCGCCGGCACCGTGAAGATCCTGGCCACCGAGAAGGACGGCACCGCCGCGGACTCTGCCGAGGTCGCCTGGACGGCGCTCGCCGACGGCGGCAGCTCCGAGCAGACCCTCAAGGTGGTCGTCTCCGGCGGGGCGCTGACCATGGCCCAGGAAGCGGGCGAAGTCACCCTCTTGCCCGTGTCGGTGGACGGAACCGAGCACTCCTCGACCGGCGACCTCAAGGCCGTCGAGGTCAAGGACTTCCGCGGCAGCACCCGCGGCTGGTCGCTGGTCGGTACGGTCACCGACTTCACCAACGCCGCGGGAGCAGCCATCCCGGCCGGCAACCTGTCGTGGACGCCCACCTGTGACGTCCACGACGGCGCCGCCGCCGCCTCCACCGTCACTCCGGGCAGCGCGGGGGCACTCAGCTCCACCACCGCCGTCCCGCTGTGCACCCAGGCCGCCAGCAACGATCCCGCTTCGGTCACCGGTGGCGACTTCGACGCCGGCGCCGCGCTCGACCTGAGCGTGCCGGCCATCACCCAGGCCGGCGAGTACGCGGCCGTCCTGCGTCTGACCCTCTCCTGAGACGCGCTCGGCTCCGCCCACGGGTGCCGGCTCCCGTGTCCGGTCCGAGCGAACGACCCCAGCCCCCCGCGGGCCCCGTACTCCGGGGCCTGCGGCCGTCCGGAGGATCTGACAGACCGATGCGTCCTACCGCCCGCGGCCGCGTGGCCGCTCGTACGGTTCCGATCGCCGTGCTCGCGCTGCTCACCGCCCTCGTCGGCTGGCTGCCGTCCGCGGCCGCGGACGGCAAGGACGGGAAGTCCCAGGCATGGTCGGTACAGCCCACCGACAAGGGGTCCGGCGCCGCCCGGCGGCTGGCGTTCCAACTGGACGCCCCGCCCGGCGCCGTCATCCGCGACTCGGTGCGCATCAGCAACCTCTCCACCGAACCCATCTCCTTCCAGGTGTACGGCGCCGACGCCTACAACACCCCCCGCGACGGCGGTCTCGCCTACCGCCAGGCCGGCGAGGCCCAGCACGACGTCGGCGCATGGGTGCAGCTGCGGACCAACGCGATGGTCATCCCCGAGCGCCGCGCCGCCGACATCCCGTTCACCGTCACCGTCCCCGAGGACGCCACCCCCGGCACCCACACCGGCGGGGTCATCGCCCTCGACAACGCCCTGCGAGGCGCCGGCACCACCGACTCCGGCGTGGACGTCAGCATTCAGCGGGCCATCGCGGTCCGCCTGGAGCTCACCGTCTCCGGGCCCCGCACCCCGGGCCTGTCCGTGACCGGGGTCCGCCTCGACCAGGCACCGGGCGGCGCCCCCTTCGAAGCGGGCCGGGCCACCGTCCAGTACACCGTCACCAACACCGGCAACACTCCGGTCCAGGGCAAGGCCGCCATCGAGGTCACCGGACTGTTCGGCCGCACCGTCGCGACCCGCACCCGGTCGCTGCCGCTGATCCTGCCCGGCCAGCACACCGAACTCACCCTCGACGCAGGCCGTTCCCCACCGGTCGACCTGCTGACCGCGAAGGTCACGGTCACCGGCACCGGCACACCCGCCACGACCGCCCGCGTCCATCGGCTCGCCCTGTCCTGGCCCACGCTCGCCTCCGTGGCCGTCGCCGCGGCCCTCCTCGCCGTCGGGCTGTCCCAACTCCGCCGGCGTCGCCGCACCCTCGCGCTGGAGCACGCATGACCACTCACCGGGCCTGGGCGCAGCCGGCCGCCCACCGCCTCCTCGCCCCGCTTCCGGGCGCCGCCGCCGCGGCCGTCGCCGCTCTCGCCCTGGCCGCCGGCCCGTCATGGGCGGCGGACGGCGCGGAAGCCGCCCGGCCCGGCGTCACCACCGACGCCACCCGGCTGGTCCCGGGCCGCCCCGTCACCGTCGGCGGCACCGGCTGGCCCGTCGGGGCCACCGTGCAGACGGAGGTGTGCGGACTGCGCGCCGTCCACGGCAGCTCCGACTGCGACACCACCCGCGGCGCGGTCGCCCTCGTCGCGGCCGACGGCACCTTCCGGCTGACCCTCCTGGCCGGTGCTCCGCCCGCCGACTGCCCCTGCGTGATCCGGGCAACCACCGGAGCGGGTCAGGACGCCCGCAGCGCCACGACCGACATCGAGCTGGCCGACGTCCCCACGGGAGTGGTGCCCGACACCGGAACCGATGCTCCCCGAGCAGCCGTCGTCGACGCCGAACTGGCAGGCGGCGGCAGCCTCGCAGAGCTCTTCGGTGGCCGAGCGCACCGCACCCTCGTTGTCACTGTCCGCAACACCGGGACCGCCACGCTCGGCCGCACCCCGCTCATCGTCCGCTGGGGGACCGGCGGCAGCGCCGACACCGACGTCGCCGCCCCCCTCACCTCCCCACTGAAGCCGGGGGAGCAGGCCACCTACCGCATTCCGATAGCCATGCCGCCGGCCTCGTTCGGCCGTTACTCGGTGGGTGGCCGGTACGCGTCCCGGTCGTTCCTCGTCACCACCGACCTCTACCCCTGGGCGCTGATCTCCGTCGCCGGCGCCTCGGTTCTGCTCGCCGTCTTCTCCACGGGCTGGGCGATCCGCCGCCGCCGTAACCGCCCGCCCGCGCCGGTCCCGGCGCCCGCTCCGGCCCTCTTCCCCGCCCCGGCGGCCATCCGGGTCACCGCCGAAGGACTCCACTCGATGCTCACCACGCTGCCCCACACCCCGGCCGGCTCCGGCGATCCCGCGGAGCCGGGCGAACTCCTCGGCCTGGAGGGGCTGCTACGCCGCCTGGCCGACCGGCCTGCCCTCATCGATCCCGTACAACTCAACGTACTGGAAGGTGTGTTGGCCTCCTGTCCCGCCCCAGAGTCACAGGGCATCGCACCGGCGGCGGCCGAGCCCGGGGGGCAGGCGTGAACCGGACCATCCCGGCAGCGCAGCCCCCGACGCCCGCCGCCGCGCCCGCCGCCGCAGCGGGAGCCGCCACCGGACTGGTGCCCGGCGCCCTCGTGCTCGGTGCCCAGCAACTCGGTGGAATCGTCGGCATGCCGGGCGCCGCCGTCCGCTACGTCCTGCTCACCGGGGCCCTCCTGGCCCTGGCCGGGCTGCCGCTCACGCGACGCCTCGTCGCCCGCTGCGGGGGCCACTCGCGCGGCGCGGCACGGTGCGCGCTGGCGGCCTGCGTGCTCGCCGCGCTCGCGGGCGCCTTGCCGCACGTCGCCGTGTTCTGCGGCGCGGTCCTGGTGGCCGCGCCCCTCGGCGCCGCCGCCTTCGCCCTGCGTGCCGCGCCCGTCTGGTACCCGGCGGCGCTGGCCGGGTTCGCCGCGAGCGGGGCGGCCGTCCGGCTGTTCCCGGACCGCCCTGAGACGGCCCTGCTGCTGTGCGGAGCGGCCGGTGCGCTGGTCCTCGCTCCGGTGGCCCTGTCCCGGGCCGTGCCGGAACCTGACTCGGTTCCGGGCCCGGAACCCGAGCCGGGGCGCTCGGCGGCGGCCTCCCACGCCGCTCTCGGCTTCGCCGCCGGGGTGGGCGCCCTGGCCGCCCAGGACTTCTTCACCTTCCGCTTCGAACTGCTCGGTGCGCAGCAGGCCACGTACTTCGCCGCGGCAGCAGCCGGAGCCGCGCTGCTGTGCCTGCTGTTCCGCGTTCCCGCCGGCGGTGGGAACGCCGCTGACGACCGCCGGGCCGCCGCGACTCTCCTGGCGGGTTCCTGCGCGGCCCTGCTCGCACTGGCCACCGCGGCCGGCCCGGACCGGCTGGCCGTCTCCTTCGGTGCCCTGCTCGGCTGCGCCGCGCTCGCCGGCCGGCACCTCGACCGGGCGTTCGCGGGCCGTCGCCCCGACGCGGACGCGGGCCGGCTCGTACTGGGCGCGCTCGTCGGGATCGGCGCGCTGTCCGGCCTGCGCGGCGCCCTGGATGCCGGTGACGCCCTCGCTCTGTGCGCCCTGCCACCCCTCGTGGGGACCGTCCTGCTCGCCCGAGCCGCCGCCAGGGCTCCTGTGCCCGAAGCGGCCGGCGAACCGCTGCTGCGGGTGCACGACCTGACCGTACGACGGAGCGGGAGCACCGAGATCCGGCGGTTGCGCCTGGTCGCCGCTCCCGGCGACGTACTCGTGCTGCGTGACGAGAGGTCGGGGCGGCGGGCGGTCGCCCTGCTGCGGGTTCTCGCCGGGCTGGACCGGCCGGCCGCCGGCCGCGTCCGGCTGCACGGCCAGGACGTACGGCGGATGAGTACGCGCTCGCGCTGGCTGCTCGGCCTTTCCGCGGCGGTGGACCCGGTGAACGCAACCGGCGTCGGTGTACTGCCGCAGATCGCCTCTGACCGGACGGTGCGCGAGGCGCTGCGCGCCGCCGCCGAGCGGCACGGCCCGGTCCGCGCGCGGGAACTGGAGGAGCACGCCCTCGCTGCCTTCCCGGTGCTGTGCGAGCGGATCGACGATGCTCCGGCCGCACTCGAACCCGCAGAACGCTGTGTGCTGGGCCTGGCGCAGGCGCTCCTCGCCCGACCACGGCTGCTCCTGCTCGACCTGACCGCCCCGACTGCCGCGGCCCTCGCCGACGATCCTCAACTGGCATCCCTCGTACGCCGGATCGCGGGACAGGGGGCGGTGGTGCTGGTGGCCACCGCGGGCAGCGCCGCCGCACCGCTGGGTGGCCGGGTGCTCGACCTCACCGAGCGCCGCCCTCCCCGTCCCGGCCGGTTTCGACGTGCGCCCGCCGCCCCCGGCTCCGACGCGGCGCGATCCAGGCAGGCCGTCCCGGGCGCGGCGGCCGACCCTCACGAAAGGAAACCGGCATGACCCACTCCGCACGGTCGCGCCTTTGCCGTGCCGCCACGGCAGCGGCCTTCTGCGGCCCGCTGCTGATCCCCCTGCTCGGGCCGGCCGCTGTGGCCGGGGCCGCGGACGCGGGCGCGACCGTCACGGTGTCGCAGGCCACCGGTCTCGTCGAGGGCGGGCACATCACCGTCACCGGTAAGGGATTCCGGCCGGGACTCACCTCGGTCGCGGTGGGCCTGTGCAAGCAGGGCTACCGCGACAACAAGGACTGCGACCTCAGCGGCGGCGCAGCCCTGGTGAACATCGACGCCCACGGGCGGCTGCCCGAGGTCAGGCTCACCGTGCACCGCACGGTCGCCGGCGCCGACTGCCGCACCGCCCAGTGCGTCGTCGGTGTCTCTCCGCTGCCCGCCGGCACCCCCGCCTCCCTGCGCCCGCCCAACACCGTCGACATCCTGATCGGCCTGAAGGGCGGCACCGTCACCGGTGAGCCCTCCGGGATCGGGCACGCACAGCCGGCCGCCGCAGGAGGCAAGGGTGCCGAATCCGGCTGGGACGGCCCGTCGGTGGCGCTGTGGGCCGCATGCCTGTCCGTGGTCGTGCTCTGCGCCGGGCTGTCCCGGCTCCCGTTCCGCCCGAAGCCCTTCCCGCTCTCCCGTACTGGAGGTACCCCCTGATGCGCATCGTGCTCCGCCGGACCACCGCACTGGCCTGTGCCGGCGCGGTGGCGTTCGCCACTGCCGCCCTCATCGCCCCCACGGCCTCCGCCGCGGGCGTGCTCACCGTCAGCAAGACCACCGGACTCGCGGTCGGCGACACCGTCACCGTCTCCGCGAAGGGGCTGGGCGCGAACCAGCCCTTCGTGCCGCTGGGCCTGTGCAAGCCGACCCCCGCCGCGCCGACCGACTGCGAGACCTCGGCCGACTCCGCCTACATCGGCAAGACCGATGCCTCCGGTGTCTGGCACGCCACCTCCGACAACGCCACCAGCGTCAAGGTGACCATCAAGGCGAAGGCGGGCGGCGTGAGTTGTACCGAGGCCCCCGGAGCCTGTGTGATCGCCGTCTCCATCACTGCCACCAAGGAGATGGTGCAGGTGCCGCTCACGGTGTCTGCCGGCGGCAGCACCCCGTCCACCAGCCCGTCCGCCACCGCTACGTCCACCACCTCGGGAGGCTCCTCGTCCGGCACCTCCTCCGGGGGATCCTCGACCACGTCGTCCGGCGGCACGTCCGGTGCCGACGACAGCCTGGCCAGGACCGGGACGCTGGACGGAATTCCGGTCGGTCTGCTGGCCGCCGGGACGCTGGTGCTCTGCGGCGGCTCGGCCCTGCTGCTGATGCCGCGCCGGCGGCGCGACTGACGAAGGGCCTGCCCCCGCTCGTACGTCCGCTCCCGCGACACAGGCCGTGTCACGGGAGCGGACTGCGTACGAACGAGCAAGAGGAGGGCCGGGCCGGTCGCTCAGCCCGGCCCGGGGCGCGCCGTGAGCCGGTTCAGGGCATCATCCAGCGTGATCACGTCGGCGTACTTCGAGTCCAGGTCGAAGAGGTTGGCCTCGTGCGGCCCCGGGTCCCGGTCTGCCGCGGCCTCCCGTACCACCTGTGGCCGGAAGCCGTACTGGAGCGCGTCCAGCGTGCTGGCCCGTACACACCCGCTGGTGGAGAACCCGCCGACGACCACGGTGTCGACCCCGCGCTCGGCGAGCATCCGGTCCAGGCCGGTGCCGAAGAAGGCGCTCGGGTAGTGCTTGCGCACCACCAGGTCGCCTTCCTCGGGCCGGCAGACGGGGGTGAACTCCGCGTGGGGGTCTCCCGCCCGGAAGGCGTCCAGACCCGGCACCTTACGGTGGAAGTGCGGCGCGTCCCTTGCCGGATCGCCCTCGTAGTGGACGGCGGTGAAGACCACCGGAGCTCCGGCAGAGCGGGCCGCCGACGCGAGCGCCGCCATGGCTGCCAGGGCCGCTGTGCCGGTCTCCAGCCATAGCCGCGAGCCCGGATCGGCGTAGGCGCGGACTGCGTCGACGAGCAGGAGCGCGGGGCGTTCGCCCCAGCCCACGCGGCGGCCGAAGCCGGCCGCCGCGTAGTCGTCGTCGAGCCGGCCGCCCACCTAGATCACTCCGTCCGCGGCGAGCCGTGCGCGTTCGGCCTCGTCCAGGCCGAGCACGCCGCCCCAGATCTCCTCGTTGTGCGCGCCCAGAGCGGGACCCGCCCAGCGGACCTTGCCCGGCGTGTCGGACAACCGAGGCACCACGTTCTGCATGGGGATCTCCCCGAAGTCGGGGTGCGGCAGCCGGACGATGGCCTCCCGCGCGGCGAAGTGAGGATCGCTCAGCATGTCCTCGGCCGTGTACGTCCGCCCGGCCGGTACACCCGCACCGTGCAGCGCCGCCAGCAGTGTCTCGGCCTTCTGGCGGCCGGTCCACTCGGCGATCACAGCGTCCAGCTCGGACTGGTGCGCGCCGCGCGCGCTGTGCGTGGCGTACCGCTCGTCCTCGGCGAGGTCCTGACGCCCCATCACCTCGGTGAGGCGGGCGAAGACGCTGTCCTGGTTCGCGGCGATCAGGACATCCGCGCCGTCGGCCGTCGGATAGACGTTGCTGGGCGCCACGTTGGGCAGGACGGCGCCGGTGCGCTCCCTTCGGTATCCGCCGATCTCCCACTCGGGGATCAGCGACTCCATGTACGCGAGCACCGCCTCGTACAGTGCGGAGTCGACGACCTGCCCGCGCCCGGTGCGTTGCCGGGCGTGCAGGGCCATGGTCGCCCCGTAGGCGGCCATCGTGCCGGCCAGGGCGTCTCCGAGGGAGACCCCGGTGCGGGACGGGGGCCGGTCGGGCTCCCCGGTGATGTGGCGAATGCCGCCCATCGCCTCGCCGATGGAGCCGAAGCCCGCCCTGGGGGCGTACGGGCCGGTCTGGCCGTAGCCCGTGACGCGGACCAGGATCAGGCGGGGGTTGAGGGCGGACAGGGTGGCGTAGTCCAGTCCCCAGCGCTCCAGGGTCCCGGGGCGGAAGTTCTCCACCAGTACGTCGGCGGTGGCGATCAACTCCCTTGCCAGACGCTGGCCTTCGGAGTGGCGGAGATTGCAGGTGACGGACTTCTTGTTACGGGCGACCACCGGCCACCACAGAGAGGTGCCGTAGGGGCGTTCCCGCCCCCACTGGCGCATCGGGTCGCCCTTGCCAGGGTCTTCGAGCTTGACGATTTCGGCGCCGTGGTCGCCGAGCAGCTGGCCGCAGAAGGGGCCGGCCAGCAGCGTGCCGGTCTCCACCACGCGGATATCGGAGAGGGGTCCAGTCATGGGTCTGAGTGTAGATTTGGGAAACGCTGTTCCGCCAGAGGAACCGGGCAGGCAGAATGACGGACATGGAGAGCAGAGCAGCCGAGGCGGCCCCGTCCGCTGTCGGCATCGTCGAAGTCGCCCCGCGTGACGGGCTGCAGAACGAGTCCGAGATCCTGACGCCCGTCGAGCGGGCCGAACTGATCGCCCGCGCCGTCGCCGCCGGCGCACGACGGGTGGAGGCCGTTGCGTTCGTCCACCCCGGCCGGGTTCCGCAGATGGCGGGAGCCGAGGAGGTGATGGCGCTCGTGCCCCGCGCCGAGGGGGTGAGCTACTCCGGCCTGGTGCTCAACCTGCGCGGGCTCGAACGGGCCCTGGCCGGCGGAGTGGACGAGGTGAACTGCGTCGTGGTGGCGAGCGACACCTTCTGCCGCCGTAATCAGGGCGTGGGCACCGAAGACGCCTTCACCGCCTGGGAAGCCGTCGCCGCCCGCGCCCACGCGGCCGGGGTGGCCCCCTCGCTCACCATCGCCGCGGCCTTCGGCTGCCCCTTCGAGGGCGAGACGCCAGAGGACCGCGTGGTGGAACTGGCCCGGCGCGGCGCGCTGACGGGCGCGGTGGAAGTCGTGTTCGCCGACACCATCGGCGTCGCGGCCCCTGACGCGGTGACCCGGGTGCTGCACGGGGCCGCGGAAGCCGCCCCCGGCACCGGGCTGCGCTGCCACTTCCACAACACTCGCAACACCGGCTACGCGAACGCCGTGGCCGCCCTGCACGCCGGGGCGACCTGGCTGGACGCGTCACTCGGTGGCATCGGAGGCTGCCCGTTCGCCCCTGCCGCCACCGGAAACATCGCCACCGAGGACCTCGTCTACCTGATGGAGCGTATGCGGGTGCGTACCGGCATCGACCTGGAGGCCGCGGCGGACATCGGCCGCGGCCTCGGCGACCGGCTGGGCAGCCCCGTGCCCGCACTGCTCGGCAGGGCCGGCGGGTTCCCGCCCGGTGCCGGGTCCGAACCCGCTCCGCCTCCGGCGCCCACCGCCGGCCGACGAGTCCGACAAGGAGAGTGAGGAGCGTCATGGGCGCACATCCGCACGGCTGGTGGATCCTGCTGCACATCGTGCTGTTCGTGTTCTGGCTCGGCGGCGATCTCGGTGTCTATGTCTCCAGCCGCTATGTGCTGGCTCCCCGACTCGGTTTCGAAGCGCGGTCGACGGCTCTGCGCATCATGGGTGCGCTCGACATGGGGCCGAAGATCTGTCTGGTGCTGTTCCTGCCGAGCGGGGTGACGCTGATGGCGCTCGACCCGCACGGCGCCCCTCTGCTGAACGCGTGGACCGCGACGGCCGCCTGGGTGGCCGCAGGGTGCTGGCTGTGGCTGACGGTGTACGACCACCACCACCCGGGCCGGTACCCGCTGGTGCGCCGCGCCGACTGGACCGTACGCGTCGGACTGACGGCGGTCCTGCTCGCTGTGGGCGCGTACACCCTCTTTGCCGCCGAGCCGTTCGGTGTCACCACCCGGCCGCACTGGCTGGGCGCCAAGGTGATGCTCTACGCGACGGCCATCGCCTGTGGCCTCGGCATCCGGCTCAGCCTGCGGCCGTTCGGCGGGGCCTTCGCCGCCCTGGCCCGCGACGGGTCCACCCCCGACACGGAGAACGTCCTGCGCCGCGCGGTCGACGGCTGCGTGCCGTACGTCGTGGGGATCTGGAGCTGCGTGCTGGTGGCCGCAGCCCTCGGCGTGCTCAAACCCGGCGCGTCCCTGTGACGGTGCGGGCCCCCGTGCCGGGGACGGGGGCCCGCACGGCCCGAGCGCGGGCAGGTGAGACGCTCAGCTGGTGCCGGGGCGGTGCCCGAACTCGGCGGAGATCCGCTCCGCGGCGGCCATCAGCAGCGGAACGCAGTCGGCCAGACGGGGCTTGAAGCGCGACTGCGGGCCCGTGACACTCAGCGCGGCCACCACATGCCCGTCGTGTCCGAGCACCGGTGCCGCTGCGGAGATCGACCCTCCCTCGCGTTCGCCGGACGAAGTGGCGTAGCCGCGGCGGCGGATGGCGGTGAGCTCCTTGCGCAGCTTGGCCGGGTCGGTGACGGTCCGTTCGGTGAGCGGCTCCAGGTCGTGCCGGCTCAGGTACTCCTCGATCTCGTGCTCCGGCATGAAGGCGAGCACCACCTTGGAGGAGCTGCCCGCGTGCAGCGGGTAGGGGATGCCGAGGGCCACCTCGATCCGCAACTCCTGCTGCGGGACGACCTGGTCGACGTAGAGCCGGGTGTCGCCGCGCCGGATGGACAGCGTCGCCGTCTCGCCGCACTGCGCGGCCAGTCGCCGCAGCTCCGGGGCCGCCATGGTGCGCAGGTCGGTCCGGGCCAGGTAGGCGCGGCCCAGCGAGATGGCGGCCGGGCCGAGGGCGTAGCGCCGGGTCACCGGATCGGCCAGTACGAGGTCGCGGTTGCGCAGGGCGGTGAGGATGCGGTGCACCACTGCCTTGGTGATGTGGAGTTCCTGCGCGATCTCGGTGACGCCGAGGTCGGCCCGGCCGCTGCGGCCGAAGAGCAGGAGTACGTCCATGGCCCGCTCGACGGCGGCGATCGACCTGCTGCTGTTCTCCTCGCTCACGCTCTTCCTTCTGCGGTGCCGGGCCGTTTGGGGCCGGTCGGGGCGTTTGCGCCGACCAGGTCCCAGCATAGGGCCGTGATTTCCCCAAGGGAAACGTGATCGTCGAGCTGTCACCGTTCGGCATTGACACCGAATGAAGCCCGTCGTTACGCTCAACGTGACACCGTTCCGCTAGAGGAAACAACATGAAATCCGCTCCGAAAGCCGTACCTCAACGAACACACCGCCGGGAGGCGCCATGCGAGCCGCCGTCGACGAGTCAACTTTCCGGCAGACGCTGGCGCGATGGCCCAGTGGCGTCGCGATCGTCACGACCGAGGGGGCGCTCGGCCGCCACGGCATGACCGCCAGTTCCTTCTGCAGCGTGAGTCTCGATCCACCCCTGGTCCTTGTCTGTATGGACCGCAGGATTCGCTCCCATCACCTGATCGAGGAGCACGGAGTCTTCGCGGTCAGCGTGCTCGGCCGCGATCACATCGACCTCGGCCGGCGGTTCGCCGGCATGCAGCCGGGCGTCAAGGACCGCTTCGAGGACACCGGCTGGGAGACCCGTGTGACCGGCAGTCCGGTCCTCGCGGACGCCGCCGCCTGGGTCGACTGCAAGGTCCGGCACGCCTACCCGGGAGGCGACCACACCATATTTGTCGGTGAGGTGGTCGACGCCCGCGTGCCCCGCCTGGTCGCGCCACTCCTCTTCCACTCCCGCGCCTGGGGCCAGATCGCCGATCCGCTGCCGGATGCGGTCACCGTGGCCGACGTGGGCGCGGCCGGCCGGCTCGCGCTTCGCGCCGCGCCGCGCAGGCCCGCCGCCCGGCTGCTGGACTCGCTCGCCAATGCCGGAGTACGGGTCAGGCTGCCCGGCGGCAGGCCTCACTTCGCACGGGCGGGCGAGGACTGTGTCCTTCCGGTGTCGGCCCTGGTTCCAGGCCCCGACGAGGCGGCCGCAGCGGTGGCCTCGGGTGCGACAGCGGTCGAGTTCACGGTGGCCGACCGCCATGGAGCTTTGGGGGTGCCCCTTGCCGGGGTACCGGCGTTGATGTCCGCGGTGGCCGGGTCCGCCGTCGTCGTCGGCCGGATCCCCGACGCCCTGAACCCCTCACGCGCACCGCGCGTGCTGGACCTCGTGGCCGCGCTGCGTGCGGCCGGCTGCGACGAGATCGCCCTGGAGGAGGCCGAGCACACCGACGCCGACGTCTCCCCCGACCAGAGCTCGCCGCTGCACCTGCGACTGCTGCTCCAGGACGCCGTCCAACTGGCCGGTGTGGTCCCGCTGCGGCTGTGCCTGCGCGACGACCACGGCCTGGGGCTGGTCAACGCGCTCACCGCGATGAAGAGTGGCGTCCGCCACTTCGACACAGCCCTCGCCGGCTGCGACGGCACGCTGGACACCGAACGGCTGCTGCTGCTGTGCTCCCGCATGGGCGTCGGCGTGCCGGTGGAATCCGGTCCGCTCGCCGAGTGCAGGGCCGAACTGACCCGCCTCGTGCGGCGCGGCCGGCCCCGTCGGCCCGCCTGACCGCGGAAGCACCCGCCGGAACTCGGCACGGTACGACCCGTCCATCGCTGTACCGCCCCATTTCGGACCGCACACCACACCCTTTTGCTCCGCTCACCCCGCCGAGGAGTCGACGCATGACAGCACCACGTCTGACAGGCGAGCGCCTTATCGATGTCATGACCCCCGAGGAACGGGACCGCGCCCGACGGGTCGAGTCCGTGCTGCCCGCCCTGCGCGAGGCCGCCGCCGGAGCGGATTCCGACGGCGAGTTCCCGCACGGCCATGTCGCCCTGCTGAGGGAGGCCGGCCTGCTGGGTCTGGTCGTTCCCAAGGAGTACGGCGGCCTCGGTGGCGGACTGCGAGACCTCGCAGCCGCGACGTTCGCCATGGGCACCGCCTGCCCTTCCACCGCCCTCGCCTTCTTCTTCCACAACACCAGTGCCTCGCGGGGGCTGCTGCCCCTGGAGGCGATCCGCGCCGGCCTGTTCGAGGACGACGAGATTCCCGAGGTCACCGCCTTCGCCGAGCGAGTGCTGAAAGTGATGTCCGGCGGCCAGTGGCTGGGTAACTTCGCCAGCGAGTCGGTCAAGAGCTCCGGAGCCAACATCTCCATCGCCACCACCGCCCGCCGCACCGAGGACGGCTGGCGGCTCGACGGCGAGAAGTCATTCGGCTGCGCCACCGGCGTCGCCGACCTCTACCTCGTCACCGCCCGCCTGGACGGCGTGGAGGGCCTGGACGGTCTCGCCCTGTTCCTCGTGCCGCGCGAGGCGCCCGGCGTATCGTCCCGCGAGCCGTGGAACGGCATCGGTATGCGCGGCAGCGCCAACCACGGCATCCGCCTCGACGGCGTGACCGTGCCGGACGACGACGCGCTGACCGTGCCCGGCGCCTTCACCCGGATGCTCCAGGTCAGCCGGGGCAGCTTCGTCGGCAACCAACTCGCCATCGCCGCCGTGTACACCGGCGCCGCCCAGGCGGTCTACGACTACACCCTGGACCGCCTCACCACCAAGACCTTCGCCGACACCGGAAGTCCCATCGCCAGCAGCCCCATGCACCAGGTGCTGATCGGCGACATGACCCAGCGCCTGGAAACCGCGTACCTGTGGCTGGGCCGCCAGCTCGAACTGGAGACGTCCGAACCTCCGGTGCGCTCCAAGCCGGAGGTGTTCCGCCAGTGGCGACTGGGCAAGGGATCCGTCACTGAGGCCTGCTTCGACGTGGCGCTTGGCGCGCTCAAGGCGTGTGGGACCTCCGGGGCCACGCTCGACGGGGTCATCGGCCGCACCCTGCGCGACCTCGCCATGGGGCTGGTGATGACGTTCCCCGCGGAACGCGGACGTCTGGAGGCCGCCAAGATGGCCTCCGACGACCGGGCCACCGCCCTGTTCGCGACAGTGGAGAGCGGTCGATGACCTCGCCGTTCATCCCTGAGCCGGTCGCCGACCTCGTCGACGGGCGGACGGGTGTCTGCCCCCCGCTCCCCGGCGGCCCGTTCCGGCAGAACCCCGCCACCGGCGAGGACCTCGACCCGGTGCGCGCCACTACCGACGCCCGGGTGGAAAGTGCTCTGGACGCGGCGGACCGGGTCCACCGCTCCGGTGCCTGGGCCGCACTGCCTGACGTCGAACGTGCGGACGCCCTCGACACCGCCGCCGACGAGGTGGAGGCGCGCGCCGCGGACATCACCCTGGCCGAGAGCTTCGGCAGCGGGGTGCCCCGTACTCAGACCGCCGTGCTTGGAGTCATCCTCGGCGGAGCCTTCCGGCTGGCCGCCGCCCGGCTCCGGAACTCGGTGCTGAGCAGCGTCGTCACCCGGCCCGACGGGCGCACCGTCACCGTCCGGCGGGAGGCGCTCGGCCCCGCCTTGTGCGTCGTCCCCTACAACGCGCCCGCCCCGATGGCCGCACACAAGGCGGCCTCCGCCCTGGCGGCGGGCTGTCCGGTGCTGGTGAAGGCCCCCGAACTCAACCCGTACGGAACCCAGTTGCTGGTGGAGGCCGCCGCTGCGGGGCTCACCGCGGCGGGCGCGCCGCCCGCCCTGCTCCAACTCCTGCACGGAGGCGCCGCGACCGGCGCCCGGCTGGTCGCCGACGGACGGGTGCGTGCGGTCTCCTTCACCGGAGGCACCGCGGCAGGACGCGAGGTCGGTGCCGCCTGCGGACGGGCGCTGAAGCCCGCACAGCTCGAACTGGGCGGCAACAACGCCCTGGTGGTCATGGAGGACGCCGACACCGCCACCGCTGCGCGGATCGCCGGCGAACTGCTCACCACCCTCAACGGACAGTGGTGCCGCGCCCTCGGCCGGCTTGTCGTGCCGGCCGCCCGCGAGGCCGAACTGATCGAGGCCATCGGCGAGGTGCTGGCCTCGCTGCGGACCGGGGACCCACTCGATCCCGCGACGGGATTCGGACCCCTCGCCCACTCCCGCCACCGGGACTCCGCCCGCGCCGCGGTGGCGGCGCTCACCCGTCACGGCGCCCGGGAACACGCTTTCACCCCGGTCCCCGAGCAGGGGAACTGGCTGGCCCCGCTGCTGCTCACCGGGGCGCCCGAGGAGCAGGCCCGGGAGGAGATCTTCGGCCCGGTGGCGACCGTGCACCCCTACGGCAGCCCGGACGAGGCCATCGCACTGGCGAACGCCACCGGCTACGGCCTGGAGGCGTACGTCACGGGACAGGACGAGGAGGCCGCCCTCGCGACGGCCGCCCGGATCCGGGCCGGCGAGGTCAAGGTCAACGGCTCCTCCGTGCTCAGTCTGCACATGGACACCCCCCGCCCCGCCTGGGGCCTGTCCGGCCTGGTCGACGAGGGGACCGACGAGACCCTGCTGCACTTCACCGGCAGCCGGGTCACCGGCGTCGAGGGCGGCTTCGCCCTGCACGCGGTGGCCGGACCCGGCGGAGGCACGCGATGAGCGTCCCCGCCGGCCGCGCGGCCCCTCGTACTCCGGTGCTCGTGGCGGGCGCCGGCCCCGTCGGCCTCACCGCCGCGCTCGTCCTGGCCCGTGCCGGAGTGCCCGTCACCGTCCTGGAGGCGGGCGACGCCCTCGCGGCCGAGTCCCGGGCCTCGACCTTCCACCCGCCGACCCTGGAGATGCTGGACGGCCTCGGCGTCGCCGCGGACCTGCTGGCCCGCGGGCTGATCGCCCGTACGTTCCAGTACCGGGACCGGCGCACCGGGCCCGTCGCCGAACTCGACCTCGCCGTCCTGGATGAGGACACTCCGTACCCGTACCGGGTGCAATGCGAACAGAGCAAGCTGACACCGATACTGGCCGCCGCCCTTGCCGAACTTCCCGGCGCCGAGGTGCGTTTCGGCTGCCGGGTCACCGAAGTCCGGCAGGACGAGGAATCGGTGACCGCGGTCCTCGACGACGGCCGCACCGTGCGCGGCAGTCATCTCGTCGCCGCCGACGGCGCCCACTCCGCCGTACGGCGATCCCTGGGCGTCGGCTTCGAGGGCATGACCTACCCCGAACGATTCCTCGTCGCCTCCCTCGACGAGGACCTCAGCGCCGAACTGCCGGGCCTGGCGCCGATCGCCTATGTGATGGACCCCGACGAATGGCTGGTGCTGCTGCGCACCCCGGACCACTGGCGGATTCTGCTGCCCACTCCGGACGGAACCTCGGACGAGGACGAACTGGGGCGCCTGGAAGCGCGGTTGTCCCGGCTCCGGGCCGACGTAGGTGCAGAGCGGCCCTGGCGCGTCGCACATGCCAGCCTCTACCGGGTGCACCAGCGCGTCGCCGCCGGCTTCCGGCAGGGCCGCGTACTGCTGTGCGGTGACGCAGCCCATGTCAACAATCCGCTGGGCGGCATGGGCATGAACAGCGGCATCCACGACGCGGTCCTCCTTGCCACCCCCCTGGCGGCACTGGTCCACGGCGAGCCCGGCGCCGACGCCGAGCTCGATTCCGCAGCCGAAGCCCGCCGGGTCTGCGCCCTCACCTACGTCGGCGCACAGACCCACCGCAACTGGGAACGGCTGCGGGTCCGCGACCCCGAGGCGCGTGCGGAGCTGTTCGCCGAGCTGCGCGCGACGGCTTCCGACCCCGTCCGAGCGCGCGGCGCCCTGCTGCGCAGCTCGATGATCGCCTCGCTGCGTCCCGTCTCCTGAGCGGTGCGCGGCGCCTGCCCGAGGAGAGGTCATGGCTGACCAGGAACTGATTCACCGTCACAATCCGTCCCGTGCGGCCGAACTGGTCGGATCGCTGCCCGTCGCACGGGACGACGACGTCCGGCGGGCGGTGGCAGCGGCCGGCCCCGCCGCCCGGGCGTGGGCGGCGGAGCCCACGGCGGTACGCGCCGAGGCGCTGCGCGGAGCCGCCGCCGCACTGGAGCACCGGGCCGCCGAGGCGGCCGTCCTGCTCGCCCGCGAGTCGGGTAAACCGCTCGCTGACTGCCGGGGCGAGCTGGCATTCTCCGCGGCCGTCCTGCGTTGGTACGCGGACGCGGCCCCTGCCCTGCTCGCCGACCGCGAGGTGGACGACGGGCAGGGACGCCTGGTGGTGCGCCGACGCCCTTACGGCCCCGTGGCGGCACTCACTCCCTGGAACGCGCCGGTGGTGCTCACCGTCCTCAAGCTCGCCCCCGCGCTCGCGGCGGGGAACGCCCTCCTCGTCAAGCCCTCCCCGCTGGCCCCGCTCGCCCTGGACTCCCTGCTGCGGAATCTGGCCGGCTGCTTCCCACCGGGGCTCCTGCACGTGCTGCACGGCCACGAGGCGACCGCCGCCGCCCTGGTGGGACACCCCGGCGTGTTCAAGGTCGCGTTCACCGGCGGCGAGCGCGCCGGCCGCGCGGTCGGCGCGCTCGCCGCGGCGGCCCTCACCCCGACGACCATGGAGCTGGGCGGAAACGATCCCGCGATCCTGCTCGACGACGCGGCGCTCACCGACGAGGCCATGGACCGGCTGGTCATGGCCTGCCTGGCCACCGCGGGCCAGGTGTGCATGGCGGTGAAACGCGTGTACGTGCCCCGGCGCGCCCACGACCGTTTCACCGCCGCCTTCATGGCGGCTGCCGACCGGGTCGTCCGGCTCGGCGACGCGCTGCACCCCGGGGTGACTGTGGGTCCGGTCATCAGTGCGGCGTCCGCCGCACGGCTCACCGCGCTCACCGACGACGCGCTGCGGCGCGGCGCCCACGCCGCACCCCTCGGCACGGTCTGCCCGGACACCGATGTGTCGGCCGGCCACTTCGTCACCCCGTTCCTGCTCACCGGCCTCGGCGACGACGTCCCGGTGGTCCGTGAGGAACAGTTCGGCCCCCTGGTTCCGGTGCTGCCCTACGACCGTGAGGACGAGGTCGTCGAGCGGGCCAACGCCGGCGAGCTCGGACTGGGTGCCTCGGTATGGAGCGCCGACGAGGACCGGGCTTTCGCGTTCGCCGGCCGGCTCGATGCCGGCTTCTGCTTCGTCAACACCCACAACCGCACCGGCATGTCCCTGCGCGCCCCGTTCGGCGGCGTCAAACGCAGCGGGCACGGCCGGGAGTACGGCGCGGAGGGACTCGAGGAGTACACGCAGCCGTGCGTGGTGCACGCCCCCGAGGCCTTCCGGCAGGGCGGTGGCGGGATGGCGCCGGGCGCGTACCCGGTTCCGGGCTGAGCACACGGTCCGGCACCGGGTGTGTACCCGGTGCCGGGACGGGGACCCGTCCCGGCACCGGGACAGCGCGTCAGTGCGCGCCGGTGACCGTCACGCCCGGGTCCGCGGCGTCGCCGGTGTTCCACACGTAGTCTGCCGCGCCCGTGTTACCGAGCTGGGCCAGCAGGAAGCGGCCCGCCCAGCGTGCGGCGACCTCGATGCTCTGGTCCTGCGTCAGGGACTGCGGGGAGGTCTCGCTCTCCGCGGGCGAGGGACTCTGGACATCCGTGATGCCGTAGTGGTTGACGCCGTCCACCCGCACGATCTGCTTGGGCGTGTTCTTCAGGTGGGTGTACGTCTTCTCGGCGTCGGCCGGGGCCGCGATGCCATCGGCCGTGCCCTGCACCAGTTGTACCGGGATCTTGTTGTTGATGTTGGCGAAGATGCCGAGGAAGGCGTTGTTGGTGCCGTAGAAGGATGCGGCCTTGACCTGGCTCGGCAGGCTGAAGCTCAGCGCGGGACAGAAGACCGTGCTGCACGAGTCCTCGGCGGCGGCGAGCCCGGCGGCCCCGCCGAAGGAGTGCCCGAGCAGCACCATCTTTCCGCTGTCGATCCGCTTGTACAGCGGTGAGGAGGAGTCGTACTTCGTGTTCTTCATCCAGTCGACCGTCCGCGTGACCTGGTGCTCGGCCGCGTAGCGCTCCCACTCGACGATCATCAGACGGTAGTGGTTGGGCACGACGACGACGAAGCCCTGCTGGGCGATCGCGGTGGCGTACCGGGCGTACTGGGCGCGGTCCACCTTCGCGCCCTGGAGCAGCAGGGCCACCGGCAGGTCGGTTCCGCCGGAGGGGTAGTAGATGTCGGCGTCGTCACCGCCGTAGGTGGTCTGGTACGTGGCGACCGTGGTCGTGGCCGGCATCTGCGCGGGCGTCGCCGTCGCGGACACCGGTGCCGCGAACAGGGCGGCGATCAGGGCCAGTGGGGCGATCAGAAGACGTGCATTTCGGTTTCTCACGGACTCTCCGATGAGGGGAGGGGAACGCAGGGCTGTTCCTTGTCGGGAAACAGAGTTCCACTCAGAGGGACAGGTGCGCCAGGGTCCGGCCCGTACGGGGTGAAAATTTCAGGTTGCCTCACGTCACGAATGGTGCACAGGGCACATTGTGGGGCGTCTGCGTGGCTGGCTCTTGACAGTGAGGCGCGTCTTCGCTGTCATCTCCCTCATCGCGGGAGTGGAACAGCGTTTCTACAATGGAAACGCCCATCCCGTATTCGGAGGCCTCCATGCGTGTGCTTTCCCGCCTGAGAATCCTCGTGCCGGCCATCGCTGTGGCGCTGTCGGCCCTTGCTGTCCCCGCGTCCGCACAAGCGGGCACGGCATCGGCCGGCGTCACCTCGGCATCGACCGACGTCGACGTCTCCTGCGCCGCGTTCACCTACCACCCGGACGCCGACTGGTACTTCCCGTCCGGTGCGGCCAAGGGCCTGATCTGGCTCCAGCACGGATTCGTACGGTCCGGCGCCAACATGGCGGACCTCGCCAACCACTACGCCGCCGCCGGGTACGTGGTGTTCGTGCCGACCCTGCCCAGTGCGGACGTCTTCGGCTGCACGCTGCAGAACATCGGCAACAACAAGCCGTTCCTGAACAACGTGGCGACCTGGTTCAGCGGGGCGGACGGCTCGGCCAGCGCTCTCGCGGCCAGTTACCGGCGTGCCGCGGCGAAGGTCGGGCGCACCGGCACCTCGCTGCCCACCTCGGTGCTGTTCTCGGGTCACTCGGCCGGAGGTGAGGCCGTCGAGTACGTCGCCGAGCGGCTGCGCGTCACCTCACCGGCCGCGTTCGCCCGCCTCAAGGGTCTTGTGCTGCTCGACCCCGTGACGTCCGTCATCGGCAAGAACAGCGCGGACTCGCTGGCCGGCCTGTCGACGACACCGCTCCCCGTGCGTGTCATCGCCTCGCCGCCCTACCTGTGCAACAGCAGTGCCTCCGGCACCACCGTTCTCCGGAACGCCTACCCCGCCGCCCCGTTCCTGGGGGTGGAGCTGACCACGGGATCACACGTGGACTCCGAGGGCGCCAGCAGTGACGGGGCCGCATCGCTGGCCTGCGGCACCTCGCAGGCCAAGAACATCACCGCTCTGCAGGCTCTGGCCGTCGGCTGGGCGGGGGACGCCATCGCGGGCACGACGACCGCGACTTACTACCCAGGGGGCTCGTACTACGAGTCTCTCATCACGGCCGGGACCACTGAAACCCTTGCAGGTAGCGGTAGTTGACAGACCGAGGTGCTGCGAGCCCGGCTCGCGGCACCTCAGTTCCGTCCAGGCGGCGCAGAGCTCAGCTCACGTCGGACCCGACATGGTCGACCACGGCCCGGTCGGCGAGACGAGGACGCAGCCACGAGGCGAGTTCCAGATGGCGCGGATGGTTCTGATACGCGCTCAGCCCGGCCGGGTCGTCGTGCCGGGTGATCATGCACAGGTGGAACGACACCGGTGAGCCGACCGTGTCGAGGCCGAGTTCTATCGAGCGTATCTGCGGTACGAGCGGGGCGAGTTCGGCCAGCCGGCGATGCGCTTCGGGCGCGTCGGACGGGTCGGTGAACCGCATCAGGACGACATGGGTGAGCACGGCTGCCTCCGGGATTTTGATGGGGGAATCCCCTCTGTCGAAAGGGCGGCTGCGAGTGTATGTTTGGGAAACGCTGTTCCGCTAGAGGAACCACAGGAGGATGCCATGGCCCGCGTCGCCGGCTCCGTAAGGGTGGCTGCGGCCCAGTTCGCCGTAGGGGAGGACCAGGGGGCGAACCTCGCCGCCGTACTGCGCGCGATCGACGAGGCGGCAGCCTCCGACGCTGAGCTCGTCGTGCTGCCGGAGTTCTGCAACCACCTCTCCTGGTACCGGGACCGCGCCCACGCGCTGCGTGAGGCCTGCCGGCCCGGCGGCCCCTTCCTGGCGGCGGTCGCACAAGCCGCCGCCGGACACCGGATGTTCGTCAAACTGCACGTCACCCTCGCCACGGAGGGAGCTGTGCCGGACCGGGACGACGGCATGCGCATCACCGCCGCGAGCCTGCTGTTCGGTCCGGACGGCGTACTGCTGGGCCGAGCCGACAAGCAGACGCTCATGGGCAGCGAGAACGACCACCTCGACCCGGCCGACACCGCAGGGCCGGTGATCGACACCGCGCTCGGCCGGCTCGGCATGTACTCCTGCATGGAAGGGGTCGTCAACGAGGTGTGCCGCGGGCTGGCCCTGCGCGGCGCCCAGGTACTGCTCAACAGCCTCAACTCCTTCGCGCTCGACGAGGCATCGCTTCACATACCGGTCCGCGCCGCCGAGAACAAGGTCTGGGTGGTGGCCGCCAACAAGATCGGCCCCCTCATCCCCGACGACCACCTCGCCACTGTCAGCGCCGGTCTCGGGGTACCGCCCGAGGCGCTGCACGGAGCGGGGGAGAGCCAGATCGTCCGCCCCGACGGCACGGTGGTGGCCCGGGCCCCCCGCACCCGTGAGGCGGTCGTGGTCGCCGACATCGAGCCTGCCGCCGCCGACGACAAGCAACGCCCGGACGGTACCGATCTCTTCGCCGCCCGCCGCCCCTGGCTCTATGGCCCGATAGCGAGTGAACCGCGCCCGCCCGCCCCCTTCCCCGCGGAGCGAGCCGCGAGTGTCACCGTCGCCGTGCTGCGCTCAGCCGGGCAGGACGAGGCCGCACTCGACGAGGCGGTCGGGCTCGTCGCCCGCGCCGCCGCGGCCGGCGCGCGGCTGATCGTGCTGCCGGAACTGTTCCTCTGGCCCGACGGGGTGGTCCCCGGCGACGCCCCCGATCCGTCGTCCCTGATGGCTGCCGCCGTGGACGCACTGGCTGGGGCGCTGCGAGGGACGGACGCCCTGGTCGCCTGCACCCTGCCCGAGGCCGGTGTGCACACGGGCCTCCTGATCGGCGCGGACGGGCCGGTGCTGCGCGTGCCGCAACTCCACTCCAGCGCCCGGCACTCCGGCTGGGCGGTCGAGAAGCCCGCCCCGCCCCTGACCCACGACACCTCTTGGGGGCGCGTCGCCCTCGTCGTCGGTGACGACGCGCTCCACCCGGAGACCTTCCGGCTGGCCGCGCTCGCCGGCGCCGACACTGTGGCCGTCTGCCACACGGGCGCGGAGCCCTGGGAGCACACTCTCGGCCTGCCCGAGCGCTCGGCCGAGAACCGGATCAACGTGGTCGCGGCCGGCCACGGCCAAGGCGCGATCCACGCGCTGCCCGAGAACTTCGGCCTCTGGCAGAGCCGCGAGGGCGGCTTCACCGGCCGGATCAGCCACCCCCTCACCACACCTGCCGCCGGCCCGCTCACTCTGGCTGCCGTCCACCCCGACCAGGCGGCCCGGCGTCTGGTCTCCCGCCGCACCGATCTCGTCGACGGCCGGCCCTGGCGGCTGGCCGGCGCCCTCATCGCCCCGGACCCGGGCGCACCTGCCGTTCCCGATTCCGGGCCTCGTACCACCTGATTTCCGGCCCTGTCCGAGCCCGGAACTCGTACGACAAGGCCCGCGCAGGCCGGCGTTCGGCATCCGCAGCGGCGGCCCACCGCACGCCCGACCACGTCATCCCGACGGTCGGCCGGCCCCCCGTCACCCTCCCGCCCCCGTCACCCCGAGGAGCGCCATGACCGAGACTCTCAAGGCTGTGCAGGACATGACGGACATGGCCCCCGTCACCGACGTCACCGAGACCTTCCGCCAATGGCAGGAGCTGCTCGGCGAACTCAAGGCGAAGATCGATGGCCGCTTCGAGCTCACCCGTGACCCCTCCACCCTCGCCCTCGACTCCTACGGCAACCCGCCCGAGAGCCCAGGCGGTTCGCTTGCCGCGTACAGCGGGCCCGAGGTCGACTGGATGGTCCACTCCTGGCTCGGCAACCCCACCAAGGGCTTCGCCAACCTCCACCTGACGGTGTGGCTCGGACCGCACATCCGGGTGCCTCACCTCGCCATCGCCCTGCTGTGCTGGCCCGGCGGCTGGTTCTACCTGGACTCCGTGCCCCGCACCAACCTCACCGTCGACGGCGAGGCGTACGACCGCTACTACGCGCCACTGGAGAAGGAGTGGCTCGAAGTCCGCGACAGCCACCCGAAGCTGGACTGGTTCACCAGCCGGGCGGGCTTCATTCGCGCGAGCCTCTCGCCCACCGCCTACTGCTACTCCCTGCCGCGCGACGAGGAGCACATCGACCTCGTGCGCCGCCTCACCCACGCCCACGTGGACCGCTGGCTGGGCTGGGTCGACGTCGCCGAGACCGTACCGGACGAAGAACGCGACGCGCTTGCCGCCGCCGACCTCGCCACCCGCCGCAACATCGCCGAACGCGACCCCGCCAACGTCATGGGCGTGCGCTATTTCGGCCAGGAGACGACCGACCTGCTGGTACGGGGCCTGTGGGGCGGGGACCGCGAACTGCCGAGAGCCCGGTGACCGCCCCCGCGCCGGACACGACGGTCCGCTCGCTGTGGTGGGCATGCCGGGTGCCCGGCCTGAAGGAACCGTTCGACACCGCCCACCTGCGCGTCTTCTACCCGGCCCGCCCTACCGGCTCGCACGCCGAGCGGCTCACCGGTGAGCTGCCCGCCGACCCGTCAGGCGCCCCCTACCCCGTCGTTCTGCTGCTGCCCGGCATCAACGTCGGCCAGGACGCCTACCGCTGGCTCGCCGTCGAACTCGCCCGCGCCGGTCTGGTCGCGGTCACCGCCGACCTGGTCGGCGAGCTGTTCGCCGGCAGCCACGGCCTCACCCCCTCCGTCGACCTGGAGGCGGCCTCGCCCGCCGGCTGGGGGGCGCGCCCCACCAGCCCGCTCATCGGCGCGCTCCTGGGCGCCCTGCCCGAACTCGCCCGCCGTGCCCCGCTCGACGGCCTGCTGGACCTCGACCGGGTGGCGCTCGGCGGCCACTCCGCGGGCGGCACCGTCGCCCTCCAGTCCGCTGCGCTGACCCCGGGCGTACGGGCGGTGTTCGCCTACGGCGCGCACACCCTTGTCGCCGCCATGCTCGGCTGGCCGGAGGGCACCGTCCTGCCGGTGGGGCCGGGCCCGCCGGTTCTGCTGCTCTCCGGCGAGCACGACGGCGTCATCGCGGCCAGCGCCGACCGCTACGCACCCGACGGCGCCACCCACGACCCGGTCCTGCGCACCTTCCGGGAGGCGGTGCCCGACGCCGGCGGCGCGAGTGCATGGGCCCGGCTCGCCGGCGCCGGCCACTTCACCGCCTGCCACCCGCACGACCCCACCACGGCCCGCGGCTTCCTGGAGGAGACCGGCGCCGACAGGACCGAGCCCCGCCGCCTGCTCGGCCGGCTGATCACCGAGTTCTGCGTGGCGAGGCTGCGGGACGACGCCGCCGCCGGCCACCGCCTCGACGAGCTGCTCCGGCCGCCGCACTCCGGCCTGCTCGCCGTTCAACGCCGCTGACCCACACCACCTCGAACGACCCGAGGAGCGCTTCCCCGCCATGTTCAAGAACTTCTGGTACGCGGTCGAGTTCGCCGACCGCGTCGGCCGTAAACCCGCCAAGGTGGTCTGTCTGGGCCAGAGCCTGGTCCTGTACCGGACCAAGGACGGCAAGCCCGTCGCCCTGTCCGACCTCTGCGCCCACCGTGGCGCGGCCCTCTCCGGCGGCAGCCTCTCCGACGACTGCGTCGTCTGTCCGTACCACGGCTGGCGCTTCGATCCCGAGGGCTCCTGCACGTCGATACCCGCCAACATGCCCGGCCGCGGCATTCCCAAGAAGGCCCGCGTCGACTCCTACCCGGCGTGCGAACGCTACGGATTCGTCTGGGTGTTCATGGGCGACCTGCCGGAGGAGGAACGCCCCCCGATTCCGGTGTGGCCGGAGTTCGACGACCTGGTCGAGAACGGCGGCCGCTTCCGCGCCGTCACCGGCGAGTACCTGTGGAACTCCAACTACGAACGGGTACTGGAGAACGGCTGCGACATCGCCCACACCCCCTTCGTCCACGGCGCCGCCTTCGGCAACCCCGACCGGCCCGAGGTCGAGGAGTACACCGTCGAACAGCCCGACGAGTGGTCGGCGTTCGCCACCGTGTCCATGCACCCGCCGGCCGCCAAGGGCCTGTGGTCCAAGCTCTACGCCGACCGCAAGTCCCAGGGCCAGGAACGCCCGCCCGTGGTCACCACAGCCGGCTGGATGCTCCCCAACCTGGTCAAGCTGCATGTACGGCTGCCGTTCGGCAACATGATCATCTACGACACCAACATCCCCGTCGACGAGACCACCACCCTCGTCAAATGGGTCGCCCTGCGCGACTTCTTCACCGGATCGTGGGCCGATGCCAACGCTCGCAAGCGGGTCTACCGCATCTTCGGCCAGGACGCCCCCGTCGTCGACGCGACCCGGCCCGAACTCCTGCCCGCCGACCTCGGCGCCGAACTCCACCTGCGCTCCGACATGATCTCGGTGACCTACCGTCGCCGTCGCCAGGAACTCGCCGCCAAGGGCTGGGCAGTGGGAGCCGGTGACCGGATCACCGGCGACGTGCCCGAACGCACATCCACCGTGATCCCCTCGCCGAGCCGCCGCGAGGTGCCCGAGTTCGGCCGCGCCTGGGACCAGAAGGCCCACGGCTTCCACCCGACGGTCGAGAGCGCCGAACAGTCCGCCGTCCAGCCGGAGAGCGAGTGACCACCATGAACAGCGCCCCCGCCCCGGACGCCCCGTCCAGCCCGCCCACCGCACTCTCCCTGCGGATTCTGGACCGCCTGGTCGCCGCCACCGGCGTCACCGAGGTCCCCACCCCCTGGGCCGCCCTCACCTCGGCCGCCTTCCCCGGCCCGGCCGGTTCCGTCCGCTGCTTCACCGGTGACGGTCCAGTCGCCTCCGTCGTCCATATCTCGCTGGTCGTCGCACCCATCGGGCTCGACAGCCACATGGTGTTCGCCTTCGGCGCCGCCGACGGCCCGCTGCCCCACTTCACCCTGGACGCCGTACGTACCGGCGACTCCTACGCCTTCCACCTCGACCTGGTGCAGCGCGCGGACCTCGCCGCCCACGGCGCCTACACCGACCACGTATACGTCCCCCTCACCACACCGTTCGAGAAGGCCGCGGACATTGCCGGAATCGCCCCGGCGCACATCGGCCCCCGCCAACGGGCCCTGATGTCACCGTGGATGCTGGCCCACCGCGCGGACGAAGCCGCGTTCGCAGAGGTGGGTCCGCTCGCCGACGCCTACCTCGACCACTGGCTCGCGCTCACCGCCGGCTTCCCCGCCGAGGCCGCCGACGACGTCAAGGACACCGGCCTCGCCGACCGTGACCACCGGATGCGGGAGCTGCTCTTCAGCCCGGAGATCGACGCCGTCTGGGCACAGGTCGAGCGACTGGTCGGCCCCGCCGTCACGAACGGACTGCGCACCCTGCTGATCACCGGCCGCCCAGCCGTGGAGGAGACCCCGTGACCGAGAACCATGCCCAGGCCGAAGCCGACGGGCCCAGCGTCTGGCAGCAGCGCATCGCCGGGGAATGGCACGGTCGCCCCTCCCTGTTCGACGCCACCGGCACCTGGTGCGGCTATGAGGACATCCGCCGCTCCTCCGAGTACGCCGAAGGCGCCACCGTCTACCGCATGGACGGCGGACTCGAAGGCGGCGGCCCGCTCGCCGGCCGCTTCCGGCTCGCCGCCCCGTTCGCCTTCGGCGTCACCGAC
The DNA here is from genome assembly GCF_044756945.1 of Streptomyces sp. NPDC091387. Classification (NCBI taxonomy): domain Bacteria; kingdom Bacillati; phylum Actinomycetota; class Actinomycetes; order Kitasatosporales; family Streptomycetaceae; genus Streptomyces; species Streptomyces sp. NPDC091387. The sequence goes on from NZ_JBIVTZ010000032.1 coordinate 54,054, forward strand.
GCGGAGGACAACCGCGTCTACGTCGGCCCCGACTTCCACGGCAGCGGACAGCCCTACGGCACCTTCGTCGACGCCCGCTACTACGGGCCCGGCTGGCAGGTGGGCCTCAACACCTGGAACCACGTGCTGCCCGACGGCGACACCCAGGTCTACTCCTCGGTGCTCTATCAGGGCTGGACCGTCGTCGGCTGCTTCAACGGCGTCTACCGGCGCACCACCGACCACGACGAGAACCCCGCCACCCGTGAGGCGGTCGCCGCCCATCTCGCGGCCGAGACCCGCTGCGGTCCCGTGCCGTGGATCCTGCCCACCAAACAGGCGGGCACATTCAGGGGGGAGTGCGAGGTGTGGGACGCGCACCAGAAGCCCCTCGGCACCGTCCTCATGGAGGACCACCTCACGCCGCTGGACCTGCTGCGCACCGAGCACCGCATCAGCTGGACCGGAAGCGGACTGGACCGTGAGGCCACCGTCGTGCGCCGCCGCGACGGCACCCGCGAGTTCTGGGAGGGCCCCGATGCCTGGGGCAACTCCCAGGCCTTCGGCCGCGCCAACTTCCCCGTCTGGCACTTCGCGGACGGGGGCGCGCAGCGCGTCGTCGGCCGCGAGTACGCGCTCGACGCCACCCCTGGGATGAGCGCCGGCGGCCGGCTCGCCGTCACGTACGAGGTCTTCGACGGGCAGCTCCTCGCCGCCGTCGTGCACGGCGTCCTGGACTGGAGCGCCTCATGACCGCCGCCGGGCCCGTCGTGGTCGTCACCGGTGGCACCCGTGGCATCGGCCACGGGCTGGCCCGCGCCTTCCTCGACCGGGGCTGCCGGGTCGCCCTGTGCGGACGCACCCCCGAAGCAGTCCGGGAGGCCGTGAACCGCCTCGACGCGCCGTCGGACCGGCTGATCGGCAGGCCCGCCGACGTCACCGACCGCGCGCAGCTCGACGCGCTGTGGAAGGCGGCTCTGGACACGTTCGGCACCGTCGACGTATGGATCAACAACGCCGGCTCCGTGACCGCCCGCCGCCCGGTGTGGGAGCTGACCGAGGACGAGACCGGGGCGGTCGTCGATGCCAACCTGATGGGGGTGGCGAACGGTTCGGCCGTCGCCGCGGCCGGCTTCCTCGGACTCGGCCGTGGCGCGGTGTGGAACATGGAGGGCTTCGGCTCGGACGGCCGCGTGCTGCCAGGACTCGGCGCGTACGGCGCCACCAAGAGCGCCGTCACCTATCTCACCCGGGCCCTCGCCGCCGACCTCCGCGCGCATGCCGCCGCGCACCCGCACGACGTACGGGCCATGGCCCTGTCGCCCGGCATGGTCATCACCGATGTCCTCACCCACGATTACACCCCGCAGGAGTACGAGAAGGCCCGCAAGGTCTTCGACATTCTGGCCGACACCGTCGAGACCGTCACACCGTGGCTCGCCGACCAGGTCCTGTCCGGCCGCACCCGCAACGGCGGCCGGGCTGCCTGGCTGACCCGCCGCAAGGCCGCCGGACGCTTCGCGGGCGCGGCCTTCCGACGCCGCCATGTCATGCCCGACCAACCGGCCGGTTCCCCACTGCCGACGCCCCGGAACGAGGAGGCGGGCCGATGAGCGACCTCGACTACCCGGTGTCCCTGGCCGTAGAGGACTTCGTGCCTGTACTGCTGACCGCTCTGGCAGCGGTCCGCCTCGTCGCGCCCGCCGCCCGCACCGGCACCACCGGGCGCACCCTGGCCGCTTCCGGGGCCGTACTGATCGCAGCCGGAGGCCTGTCCAAGGCCGGGTGGAAACTGATCGTGGCCCTCGAAGGACCCGACATCCAGGCCCTCAACAAGGCGCTGTTCCCCCTGTTGTCAGCGGGCTTCTTGCTGTTGGCACTCGCCCTGCTGCGGTTCCCGCTGCCGGGAACCGACGGCAGCGGCTCTCGTGGCGGCAGGCTCCCCGCGGTGTTCGCCGGACTGTGGGCAGTGGCGGCGACAGCCTCGGCGGCGCTCGCCTCCACGGTCCCCGTCATGGCTCTGACCATCGCGGGCGTCACCGTGGTCGCCGTGCGGCTGATCCTCCTGGCCCGTGTCGCCGGCGACACCCTCGCCGCATCGGCGGCCGGGTTCTGGCTGCTGGGCATGTACGTCCTCGGCCCGCTCGCCGGCCCCGACCAGAGCGTGACGCTCCAGTGGGTGGAGCAGTCGTGCAACACCCTCACCCAGGCCGCAGCGCTCTTCGCCGCCTGGCGGCTGGCGCCCGTACTGTGCGCCCCGGCCGACCCGGCCTTCCTCCCTCCACACCCGATACCCGGACGGTGACCTCATGACCGACGCCCTCGGCTGGCGCCGCAAATTCGGCGTGATCGCCCCGAGCACGAACACCATCGTGGAGCCCGACTTCTACCGGATGGCCGTGCCGGGTGTGACGGCCCACTTCTCCCGTATTCACATCCGCGACCAGGACATGGACGGCGACGCCGGGATGGAACGCCTCCTGGACCAGATCCGTGCCGAGATCGGCGGCGCCTGCGAACGGGTCCTGACCTGTGAGCCGGACTACATGGTGATGGGCATGTCCGCCGAGACCTTCTGGGGCGGGGTGGAGGGCAACCGCGAGTTCATCAAGCAGATCCACGACATCACCGGCCTGGAGGTGGCCACGGGCGCCGAGGCGTGTGAGCGGGCCCTGCGCCTGTACGGTGCCCGCCGCATCGGGGTGGTGACGCCCTATCAGCCGGTCGGCGACGAGAACGTGCGGCGCTTCTTCACCGAACTCGGCTTCGAAGTCGCCGGTATCACGGGGCTGCGCTGCCCCACCGCGGTGTCCATCGCCCATGTCGCGGAGGACGAGCTGCGGGAGGCGCTGACCTCCCTCGCCGCTCTGCCCGGCGTCGATGCCGTTGTCCAGTGCGGCACCAACCTGTCGATGGTGCGGCTCGCCGACGAGGCCGAACGGTGGCTCGGTCTGCCCGTCATCGCCATCAACGCGGCCACCTGGTGGATGGCGCTGCGGGACAACGGGTTTACCGAGCGGATCGAGGGGGCGGGCAGCCTGCTCCGCGACCACTGAGGACCCCCGTGCCTCCCGTAGCGGTTCCGGGGGACACGGGGTGTCCCGGCCAGGGGCATGGCTGCTGCCGGCCGCTGATCAGTGCCGGGACATGAGTCCGTTCTGTCCGGGCCGCCCGCGGAAGCGTGTCAACCGCCCCGCGGGGGCCGGTCAGTCGCTGTGGGGGCCGATGACGGAGGCCCCGTCGTGCACGGTGATCGCCATGGCCGGGCAGATGTCGGCCGCGTCCAGGACCCGTTCGTCCGGCTTGATGTCCTCGGCCCGCACACGGGCGCGCTCGCCGTCCAGGGCGAACACCTCCGGGACCGTTCCGGCGCACATCCCCGACCCCTGGCAGAGCTGGCGGTCGACGCGTACGTTCCAGGTCACGGCGCTCACCACTCCACCGGCATGACGCGCGGACCGCGCACCAGCATCTCGGACTTCCAGGTGACATCGCCCGCCAGGCGCAGGTCCGGGAAATGGACGATGAGGGCGGACAGCGCCTCCTGGAGTTCCAGCCGGGCCAGCGGGGCACCCAGGCAGTGGTGGACCCCGTGGCCGAATCCGAGGTGCTGGTTGCCCTCCCTGGCGATGTCGAGCACGCCCGGGGCGGTGAACCGCAGAGCGTCGCGGTTGGCCGCGCCCACGGCGACCAGGACCGGGCTGCCCGCGCGGACGAGTGTTCCGCCGACCTGGACGTCCTCGGTGGCGTACCGGGGCTGACCGGCCCCGCTGCCCAGGGGCACGAAGCGGAGCAGCTCCTCCACGGCGTTCGGTACGAGCTCCGGCTCGGCCCTGAGCCTGGCCAGCTGGTCCGGGTGGTCGAGGAGAGTGAGGACGAAGTTGGGGATCTGGGACGCGGTGGTCTCGTGCCCCGCGACCAGAATGGCCACACAGAGATCGATGAGTTCGAGCTCCGAGAGCCGGTCGCCGTCGTCGCGGGCCTCGATGAGGGCCGTCATCAGGTCGTCCTGCGGTTCCTGGCGGTGCCGGTCGATCAACCCGGCCATGTAGGAACGCAGTTCGGTTCGGCTGGCGTCGAACTCCTCGGCGGTGAGTGAGCTGGTCGACAGCGCGTCGTCGCTCCACACGCGGAACCGCGGCCGGTCCTCGGCGGGCACGCCCAGCATCCGGCAGATCACGGCGACCGGCAGCGGCAGCGCGAACAGGTCGACCAGGTCGGCGGGCGGCCCGGCCGTCCTCATCTCGTCGAGCAGGGCGGCGGTCAGCTCCCGGACCTGGGGGCGCAGCTTCTCGACCTGGCGGACGGTGAACGCCTTGGCGACCAGGGAGCGCAGCCGGGTGTGGTCCGGCGGGTCCATGCCGAGGATCCCGCCGTCGCGCTGCCCCTCGGACTGGCGGGGCTCGTCGTGCGAGGCAGCCGCCGCGCGGCTGAAGCGCTGGTCACCCAGGACCAGCCGGGCATCGGCATAGCGGGTGACCAGCCAGGCCGGTTCTCCGTACGGCAGCTGGACCCTCAAGAGGCCCGGTCGGTCGCGGACGCGCTCGTAGGCATCGGAGAGCTGGAGTCCGTCGGGGGTGTTGAAGGGGTAGGCAAGGGGCGCGATATCTGTGGTCGTCACTGCGGCCTCCCGGATGTAAGCAGCTGCTTACAACGGTAGGAGTGTCCTTCGCGGGCAGTCAACGACGCTTTACAGCCGTTATCCTGACGGGCCGTCCGAGAGGAATGCCACCATGGAACCCGGTTCCGTCCCGCCGTCCGAAGAGCGCCGCAGGAATGCGCAGGCCACCCGTCGCCGCCTGCTGGAGGCGGCGCGTGACCTGTTCGCGGAGCGGGGCTACGAGGGGACGACGGTACGGAGCATCGCCGCGCTGGCCGGGGTCAACCAGGCCCTGCTGTTCCGGTATTTCGGCTCGAAACGGGGTTTGCTGACGGAAGTCGTCGCGCTCGGCGGGCTGGAGCAGTTGCGGGCGACGCCGCCCGAGGAGCTTTTCGAGGCCGCCCTGCGTTCGATGCTGACCCGGAGCGCGGAGGGGGCGGAGGACCGTTCCCTGGAGGTCTATCTGCGCTCGGTCGGGCGGGGCGACGAGGCGGCCGGAACCCTGCGGGAGCTGGGGGAGGAGTACCAGAGTGCGCTGGCTGGGCTCTCCGGTGCCCCGGACGCGGTGCTGCGGGCGGATCTCGCCATGGCCTGGCTACTGGGGATCGGACTGATGCGGACGGTCGTCGCGCGGGAGCCGCTGGCCGGTGCCGAACCGGACGATGTCTGCCGTCTCGTCCTCGGCACGCTCAGCCATCTGTGGTCGTCAAAGCCGGGCGACGGCGAGGTGTAGGAAGGACCCCCTTGTCCGCTGTGTGACGATCACCACCGACGTTTGCTCACTTCCGCTCGGTTGCCCCCTCATCTCGTCGTCTTATCCGTGATCGACTGTGACGACGCGGCGGAGTTGGCCCATGAGCGGCAAGACGGCGCTGCTCAGAGGCCGGTAGGTCCGTTTCCGGTAGCGGCCTCGTCCGGACTGGGTGAGGAAGCCCTGGCGAGTGAGGCGTCCGAGGCGAGCGCGGGTGACGTTGACCGATGCCTCGACGGTCGGCATGTCGAGTAGTCCATGGCGCTCACGGGCTCGGAATTCCCTGCCGGGGCGCTGGGCGAAGGCGTTCGCGATGGCCTGGTGGACGGTGTTCGTCTCGGGCGGTTCCGGCCAGCGAGAACGACGGCCTCACGTTCGGAACGACAACAGCGCCTGAGGCGGGCGTGGGCGGATCGCTGGACGGTGCCGCGTTCTCAGCTGTGCGGAGGGAGGCACTTCACTCGATGAAGACCTTCACGGAGTCGGGGCTCCCGTTGTTTTGGTTGACGCCGACGAAGAAGTCGCTCCCGACGTGGGTGACATCTTCGATCTCGTCGGTCAGGTGGTTTCCCGGGATTCCGATATCGCTCTCCACGTCACCTCCGGACCAGTTGTACTGGTACACCCAGTTCCACCCGGTATCGGGTGTTGAACTGTTGATGGACTTGGTGTTCCAGATGTAGTTCTCGGAGCAGTCAATGCCTTGGTCGGAACGATTGTCGTGACTCGTCAGATTGCTCTTCACCAGCGTCCATCCGCTCGTCAGCGATCCGGCGCCGGGATGGGTCCACAGGTTGCCCGAGCGGCGGGCAGCGAACTTGCCGGCTCCGTCGGCCGCCGTCGCGCTGTAGCAGAGGCCGCTGATATTGCCGATGGGCAGATGGACTACCTCGTTCGCGCCAACAGATCCCGACGGATCCAGGTGAATGATCGTCACATCGGCGCTCGGGTAGGCCGATTGACTCCCTTGGGTGGCAATCAAGGCAGGACCCTGGCCCCGATAGTCCGGATGGTAGGCGAGGTCGTTACCGTGACCGAGTGCGGGTATGGAGGTCGGCGCCCCGGCGCAGGTCCAACTGGCACCGTCCCAGGTTGAGCCGTCGCGCAACCATCTGGACAGGACCGGCTCTGCCCCGCCCGCCTTGGTGAAAATGATGTAGAGCTGGCCGCCCGACCCCGCGACCATGCCTTGCATGACGGTGCGGCCTGCCCTGCATGCACTGCTGTTCGGGATGTTGAGCCGCTCTGCCCCACTCCTGTCTGCAGCGGCGTGGGCGGACGTTGTCGAGGCAGTGGCGATTCCGGTCAAGAGTGCCACTACGGACGCGAAACTCAGTAGTTTCTTCACTCGGCGCCTCCTCCTTTGTGGATAAGGAGGAGGCTAGCATCAGGCCTATACCCTGCATCCGTGATGGCGTCAACTCGCCTTGCAAGCAACGTCTGTGACAGTCAGTCAGCCTCGCGCGCCGGGCGCATCGTGCACGTTCGAGAGCTCATCAAGTCGCTCTTCCATGGCTCGTGATCACTTGACCGTGGTGCTGATCGTCACGCACGCCGCCTACTCGGCATGTCCGTGCGAGGTGCGGGCATGGAGCGAGCGCCGTCCCGAGCGGCTTGGCGAACGGGCAGTGAGTGTTGATCGAGTCGATGATCACGTCATCGGCGCGGGCGAGGTCGGCAGCCAGATCGCGCGTGCGGCGGTCGCGAACGGCTACGACGTCGTTATCGCAATTCACGAGGACCCGAGACTTTGAGGGACCTCATAGACGAACTCGGCCCGTCAGCGCGTGCCGCAACCGCTATCGGCGCCGCCGCTGGTGAGTTCGCAGTCGTGGCGGTCCCCCCCCAAGGTGGTCAACGACATGCCGGCGGAGGAGCTGGCAGGCAAGATCGTGCTGGACACGAACAACTACATGGTCTGGCGCGACGGCCATATCCCGGTCGTCGACTCGGGTGAGAAGACCGTTACGGATCACCTGAGGTGAGTCTGTCTCTGGAGCGGACTCCCGTCACGCTTCGCAGGTAGTCAGGCCGTCCAGGCCGGCTGCCGGGGATGATCCCGGGCCGTACGGAATCCGAATGACCGGGAAACCGTCGGCGGCCGGCTGAGGGACACCACGCCCGCCGCCGAGCCGTAGTCCGTCACGCCCGCCTCGAAGCCTCCGGACAGATGGCGTTCGAGGGGTAGCCGACCGTTACACCGGAGTCTCTTCACCATGCCTGCGTCAGCTGCGGCGCGGACACTGTGGCGCGGGTGTTCAGCTGGTCGTGGTGAGGTTCTTCTCCAGCGCGCTGATGTAGTTGGGCAGGTGGTGGTCCTTGATGGCGTCGGTCTCGGGGGCGAACAGGTCGGCGCCCACGCCCTTGGCCCGGTCCCGCAGCATCGCGGCCATGGGCATGGCCTGGCGGAGCCGGCCGTCGGCGTCGATGTAGCGCAGCGCGTCGACGTGGGTGTAGGCGGGCTCGGGCGGGAGGTGCGGGACGATGTCGTTGTTGTTGACGAAGCGGTAGCAGCGTTCGGTGAAAGCCTTGTTGTGTGCGCCGGCGAGCAGTCGGTCGCAGGTGCGGGGCTGGCCGAAGGTGTAGATGCCGTCCGCGAGCAGCCGCGGCTCCTCGAAGTACAGGCGGGCGCCGGCCAGCATCGCCAGCGCCGCGCCGAGGCTGTGGCCGGTGAACCAGACGCTCTGTCCCTGGGTGCGCAGGTCCAGGACGGTGTCGCGGACCTTTGGGTAGACGGACTGCAGGGCCTGGTGGAAGCCGTAGTGGACGTAGCCCCTGTTCCCCGGTCCCGGAACGGGCGGTGTGCTGACGTCGGTGAGCCAGTCACGGATCTTGGCGACCTCGGTGCCCCGGAAGCCCGTGACGATCATGCGGTCGCTGGCCATGACGTATGCCTGGGTGTCCTCGATCGGGAACGGCATCTTGTGCGTCGACTCGAAGTACCGCACCTCGTCGAATCCCCATGCGCGGGCCTGGGCCTCGACGCCGTCCCGGTCCAGCGAGGCCAGCCCGGCCGCCCTGCCCATCCAATAGGCGTGCGCGAGACTGTAGCCGGTCGTCGAGTGATCCAGGCCGGGAATGGTCATCGGTGTCCTTCGCGAAGATCGACTGTGGTCGCCCAGCAACCTAGCTGCGCGGCTGAACACCGGGGGCCGGTCGCGGCCGCGACCACCCGAACGGACGTAACACCGCCGGGGGCGGGCCGGACGGCTTGCGGTGCACTTGCTGCCTGACGTCCAATGCCGTTGCTTGAGGGGTGCAAGTAGTTCCTCTCCCGGGCACGGTGACTGCCGGGGTGCTGGTTCGTTGACCGGGCATGCATCCGTGGATC
>NZ_JBIVTZ010000033.1:0-51564 GCF_044756945.1 Streptomyces sp. NPDC091387
TGAGCTGTCGCCGCGTCACACCAGCGTTCTACCGCGAACCACCCCAAGCCAGCAGCGGAACACAGATATTGATCACGACCTCACACACGCCCTAGTGGCGCCCCGCATGAAGCGTAGCGCCGTACACGTGCCTCTGTTGGTACCTTCGACACCCCGGAGTTCCGGGGCATCACCTTCCACGAAGTCCGCGCCCGCTCGATCGTGAACCGGGTGCCGGGTGCGTCCCGGATGCCGTTCGAGTGGACGGTGAACCCCTACCGGGGCTGTTCGCACGCCTGCGTCTACTGCTTCGCCCGCAAGACCCACAGCTATCTGGACCTCGACACCGGGCTCGGCTTCGACTCGCAGATCGTCGTCAAGATCAACGCCCCGGAGCTGGTGCGCCGCGAGCTCGCCGCCGGCCGCTGGCACGGCGCGCACATCGCGATGGGCACCAACGTCGACTGCTACCAGCGCGCGGAGGGCCGCTACCGCCTGATGCCCGGCATCCTCGCGGCCCTGCGCGACCACGCGAACCCCTTCTCCATCCTGACGAAGGGCACGCTGATCCTGCGCGACCTGGAGGTCCTGCGGCAGGCGGCCGAGGTCACCGAGGTGGGCGTCTCGGTCTCCGTGGGCTTCGTCGACCCCGAGCTGTGGCGCACCGTGGAGCCCGGCACCCCCTCCCCCGAGCGCCGCCTCGACGTCGTGCGCGCCCTCAGCGAGCACGGCATCGGCTGCGGGGTGCTGATGGCGCCCGTCATCCCGTTCCTCGGCGACCGGCCGGAGCAACTGCGGGCAACGGTCCGCGCGATCGCCGCCGCCGGCGCGACCTCGGTGACCCCGCTCGTCCTCCATCTGCGTCCCGGCGCCCGGGAGTGGTTCATGGAGTGGCTCGGCCGCCACCACCCCGAGCTGGTGGGGCGGTACGAGCGCCTGTACGCGGACGGGGCGTACGCGCCCACGTGGTACCAGCGCCGCATCACCCGCCACGTGCACGAACTGGCGGCCGAGTACGGCATCGGGCCCGCACACCGCGGGACCCCCCGCGCACTCCCCGGACGCGACGAGCCGCAGCCCCCGCTCGACGGCGCGGAGCCCACCCAGCTGACCCTGCTCTGACCGGACCCCGGCGGATCGGTCGCACCGGACGCCGCAGGGGCAAACGGGTCATCTCTCACCGGAACAGGTCCTACCGGCTCCGAATGCGGGGAGCATCCGGCGGGGGCTGCCGTCACGCGCAGCCGTGTTCCCCCATCACGGGAGGCCATATGACGAAACGTCCAGGGATTCTGTTCGCCGTCGGGGCGACGGTCGCGGGTCTGGTGACCGCCGTGCCGTCCCCGGCGACCGCCGACGCCGGTGCGCGCCGCGCCGTATCGCTCAAGTGGGCCGACTGCGCCACCAAGTCGTCCCCAACGCTCCAGTGCTCCTCGGTGAGTGCCCCGCTCGACCATGACGACCCGTCGGGCCGGAAGGTCACGCTCGCCCTGACCCGGGTCCCGCACACCTCGAAGACCTTCCAGGGCCCGCTGCTGGTCAATCCGGGCGGCCCCGGCGGCAGCGGACTGTCGATGGCCGGTTTCGTCGCCGCCTCGCTGCCGAAGGCGGTGGCCGCCCAGTACGACGTGATCGGTTTCGACCCGCGCGGCGTCGGCAAGAGCCGGCCGGCCCTGGACTGCGTGCCGAAGTACTCGGATCCGGTGCGGCCCGACTCGGTGCCGCGCACCCTGCGGGACGAGCAGGCCAACCGGGACCGCGCCCGGTCCTTCGCCGCCGCCTGCGGCAAGAAGTACCCGGACCTGCTGCCGTACATGGACACGGTCAGCGCGGCCAAGGACCTCGACGTGATCCGCCGGGCGACCGGCGCGGCCAAGCTCAACTACCTCGGGTACTCCTACGGCACCTACCTGGGCTCGGTGTACGCGAAGCTCTTCCCGGACCGCGTCCGGCGCCTCGTCCTCGACTCGAACGTCGACCCGACCGGCATCTGGTACGACGACAACCTCAGCCAGGACTACGCGTTCGACAACCGCCACAAGGCGTTCATGGCCTGGGTGGCGAAGTACCGGAGCACGTACCGGCTGGGCAGCGACCCGGCGGAGGTCGAGGCGGCCTGGTACCGGATGCGGGACGCGGTCAGGAAGCATCCCGCGGGCAAGAAGGTCGGCGCGAGCGAGCTGGACGACACGTTCCTGCCGGGCGGCTACTACAACGGCTACTGGCCCGCGCTGGCCGAGGCGTTCGCCGGTTACGTGAACCACAAGGACGAGAAGACGCTGGTCACGGCGTACGAGCGGTTCGGCGCGGTCGACGCGAAGGGCGACAACGGGTACTCGGTCTACACGGCCGTGCAGTGCCGGGACGCCCAGTGGCCGCGCGACTGGAACCTCTGGCGCAACGACTCCTGGAGGGTGCACGCCAAGGCGCCCTTCATGGCCTGGAGCAACACCTGGTACAACGCGCCGTGCGCCGACTGGCCGGTGGAGCCGCTGAATCCGGTCCGGGTCTCCAACCACGGCCTGCCGCCCGCGCTGCTCTTCCAGGCCACGGACGACGCGGCCACACCGTACGAGGGCGGAGTCACCCTGCACCGCAAGCTCCGCGGGTCCAGCCTGGTCGTCGAGCAGGGCGGCGGCAACCACGGCGTCACCCTGGGCGGCAACGACTGCCTGGACGCGTACCTGGCGGACTATCTCGCCAAGGGCACCGTGCCGCGCGGCAAGGGCGGTGACGTGGACGCGGTCTGCGCGAAGACGCCTGACCCGAAGCCCGCGACCGGCAAGGCCGCGAAGGCGGCGCCCCGTACGGGCGCGGAGGGCCGGGGCAGCGCGCTGCACGGAGTGCTCGGCTTCCGGGGCTGACGGAGCCGGGATTCACGTTCCCTGCGGGGGCGTGCGCGAGGATGGGCGTGTGACCACACGCCCCGCTCCCGCGCACGCCCCCGAACTGCTGGTCCGGGACATGACCGTCGAGGACTGCGAGGCCGTGGCGACGGTCCGGGTGCGCGGCTGGCAGAGCGCCTACGCGGGGCTGATGCCGCAGGCGCATCTGGACGCGATGAGCATCGCCGAGGACGCGGAGCGGCGCCGGGGGTTCCTCGCCGAGGGCAACGAGGTCGTCAACGTGGTGGCGGAGCGGGCGGACCTCGGCGTCATCGGCTGGGCGGCGTACGGGCCGTACCGCGAGGACGGCGGACGGCTCGCGCGCGGTGAGCTGTACGCGCTCTACGTGCTGCCGGAGCGGACGGGGACGGGAGTGGGCCGGGCCCTGATGGCCGAGGTGCTGGCGCGCGCCGCCGCGGCCGGTCACCCGGAGCTCGCGCTCTGGGTGCTCAGGGAGAACGCGCCGGCCCGCCGCTTCTACGCTCGCGCGGGCTTCCGCCCGGACGGCGCGGAGGAGCCCTTCGAGGTGGACGGCGTGCCGGTGCCCGAGGTGCGTTACGTGCGCCCGCTCGGCGCGCCCGAGGGGCGCTGACCGCGCACCGCCGCGCCCCTCAGAGCGCAGGCAGCCTGCTGAGCGCCTCACCGGCCGGGCCGCCCAGCCGGGGGTGCGGCAGGGCCGCCTCCAGCACCGGGCGGGCCTGTGCGTCGCCGAGCCGCCCCAGCCCCTCGACGCAGGCCAGCGCCACCCGCCAGTGCGGTTCGTCCGGCCCGAGCAGCCTGCGCAGGGTGCTCACCAAGGCCGGTACGGACTCCGGGGCGCGCAGTTCACTGAGCAGCCGGACCGGGTACAGCGCGTAGGCGGTGCGCAGGGAGTTGGTGGCGAGCGCGGCGGCGGCGCGCGGGGTGCGCGGGTCACCGAGGCGGGCCAGGGCGTGGGCGGCGCCGGCGCACCGCTCCGGGTCGCGGTGGTTGAGCAGCAGCACCAGCGTCTCGAAGGCCCGCCGGTCGCCGCCGCAGCCCAGCCGGAACGCCGCGATCTCGCGGGCCCACAGCGGGCGTTCGCGCTCGATGAGGACCTGCGCCAGCTCTTCGTCGTCCTCGGTGACGAGCAGCCGGCGGTAGGCCGCCGACTCCCCCGACTCTTCGGCCAGCCGGTGGGTCAGGGACTGCAGCTCCTCGTCCATGACCGTCAGCGTATCGGTGCACACGCAGCGTGCCGAAGAGGGCGTCGAGTGTGAGCGGGCGCACAACGACGCGGGGCTGGCGCGCTCGTTACTCGCCGGTTAACCTCATGTGAGCGGGACACTCCCCCGCCGGCTCCGGTGGCCTGGTGACGCAGCCACCCGGAGTGAATGTCGGTTCGGCAGCTGTGCGAGGCGTGACTCCGGGACAGAGTCCGCCGCCCCTTCCCGGTCCCGGCGTGCCCCGCGCGCCCGGACGTGAGCACCACGACAGGCAACTCCCGCACGCCGCGCACCCTCGGCCCCTCTCATCGGCCGCGCGCCGTGCGTCCCTCAGTCGTCACTCATCCCTGGAGTCCCGTGATGGACACCCCGCTCAGCATCATCGCCGTCGTCGGCCTCGGCACGATGGGCACCGGCATCGCCGAGGTCCTCGCCCGCTCCGGCCGCGAGGTCATCGGAATCGACATCAATGACGCGGCCGCCCGGCAGGCCGTCGCCGCCCTGGAGGCCTCCACCGCACGCGCCGTGCGGCGCGAGCGGATCACCGAGGAGGAGCGGCGCGACATCCTCGCCCGGTTCCGTACCTTCTCCGACCTCCAGGCCGCCGCGGACGCGGAGCTGGTCATCGAGGTCGTGCCCGAGACGTACGAGATCAAGCAGCAGGTGTTCCGGGATCTCGACGCGGTCGTCTCCCCCACCGCGATCCTCGCGACGGGCACCAACGCCCTGTCGGTGACCCGGCTAGCCGCCGAGTCCCGGCACCCGGAGCGCGTGCTCGGCCTGCACTTCTTCAACCCGGCGCCCGCGATGAAGCTGGTCGAGGTGGTCTCGTCCGTGCTCACCGCGCCGCCCGCCGTCGCGGCGGTCACCGACCTCGCCCGCCGGCTGGGCAAGGAGCCGGTCGCGGTCGGGGACCGCCCGGGGTTCGTGGCCGACGGATTGCTGTTCGGCTACCTCAACCAGGCCGCGGCGATGTACGAGGCGCGCTACGCCTCCCGCGAGGACATCGACGCGGCGATGAGGCTGGGCTGCGGTCTGCCGATGGGCCCGCTCGCCCTGCTGGACCTGATCGGCGTCGACACCGCCCGTACCGTCCTGGAGGCGATGTACTCCGCCTCGCACGACCGGCTGCACGCCCCCGCGCCCATCCTCGGCCAGCTCAGCGAGGCCGGGCTGACCGGCCGCAAGACGGGCCGCGGTTTCTACACCTACGCGGGGCCGGGCAGCCAGGACGTGGTCCCGGACGCGCTGACGCCCGCGCAGGACAGCGCGGCGGGCGCCGGGCGCAGCGTGCGCTCCGTGGGCGTCGCGGGCTCCGGGACGATGGCTTCGGGGATCGCCGAGGTCTTCGCGAAGGCCGGGTACGACGTGGTGCTCGCCGCGCGCGGCCAGGAGAAGGCGGAGGCCGCCAGGGGCCGGATCGCGAAGTCGCTGGAGCGTTCGGTCGCCAAGGGGCGGCTGACGGCCGGGGCCCGGGACGAGACCCTGGCCCGGATCACGGCGGCCGGTTCGCTGGACTCCTTCGCCGAGGTCGACCTCGCCGTCGAGGCCGTGGCCGAGGACCTGCTGGTCAAGCAGCAGCTGTTCGCCACCCTGGACAAGGTGTGCCGGCCGGGCGCGGTGCTCGCCACCACCACGTCCTCGCTGCCGGTGGTGTCGATCGCCCGTGCCACCACCCGGCCGGAGGACGTCGTCGGGATGCACTTCTTCAACCCGGCGCCCGCGATGAAGCTGGTCGAGGTGGTCCGCACCGTCCTCACCGCCGACGACGTGCACGCCACGGTCCGCGAGGTCTGCGCGAAGGTGCGCAAGCACCCGGTGGACTGCGGGGACCGGGCCGGGTTCATCGTGAACGCGCTGCTGTTCCCGTACCTCAACAACGCGATCAAGATGGTCGAGGAGCACTACGCGACCCTCGACGACATCGACGCCGCGATGAAGCTGGGCGGCGGCTACCCGATGGGGCCCTTCGAGCTCCTGGACGTCGTCGGCCTCGATGTCTCGCTCGCCATCGAGAAGGTGCTGCACAGCGAGTTCCGCGACCCGGGCCTCGCCCCGGCGCCGCTGCTGGAGCACTTGGTGGCGGCCGGCTGCCTCGGCCGCAAGACGGGGCGCGGCTTCCGCGAGTATGCCCGGCGCTGAGAGGGCCCGGCCCGCCGGGCCGGGAGCCGGTTGGGGCGGGCTGCTCGGTCCTCCGGGCAGCCCGCCCCCACAGGCGCGCTCCCCTGCACTGATGCAGTACGTTCACACCATGTCCCAGCCCGCCAGGTCCCCCCGTGTGTCCGCCGCGCCCGACGCCCCGGAAAGTGCCGCGGGCACGCGTGCCGCCGCCCAACGGCTCAAAATGCGCCGTGAACTGGCCGCCGCGGCGATGGAGCTCTTCGCCACGAAGGGGTACGAGGCGACGACGGTCGACGAGATCGCGGGCGCCGCGGGCGTCGCCCGGCGGACGTTCTTCCGGCACTTCCGTTCCAAGGAAGAGGCCATCTTCCCGGACCACGACGACACCCTCGTACGTGCCGAGGCGGTCCTGAACGCCGCTCCGGCGCACGAGCACCCGCTCGACACGGTCTGCCGGGGCATCAAGGAAGTCATGAAGATGTACGCGGCGAAGCCCGCGGTCTCCGTGGCCCGCTACAAGCTGACCCGCGAGGTGCCCACCCTGCGGGAGGCGGAGATCGCCTCGGTGGCCCGCTACGAGCGGCTCTTCACGCGCTATCTGCTGGGCCACTTCGACGAGCGCGACCACCACGTCGGCAATGACGACCCGCTGCTGGCGGAGGTGGCGGCGTCCGCCGTGGTCACCGCGCACAACCATGTGCTGCGCCGGTGGCTGCGGGTGGGCGGCCAGGGCGATGTGGAGGCGCAGCTGGACCACGCGTTCGCCATCGTCCGCGACACCTTCGGCACCGGGATCGGTGCGGGCCGGACCGCGGGGAGCGAGGCGGCGAAGGCGCCGGCCGCCTCGGTGAGCACCGAGGGCGAGGTCCTGGTCGCCGTGGCGCGCACGGACGCGCCGCTGGACGAAGTGATGCGGACGATCCAGCAGGCGCTCAAGGAGCGCTGAGCGGGGGCGCACGGCTGCCGGCGGCCTCAGACCCACGGCGGCGGTGCGGTCCCGTCGTTCCAGGCCACGAGCGCCTCGCCGTCCACACAGAGGATCGCGCACTGCTCCGCGTACTCCAGGGCCGGAGTGGTGTAGGCGCTGGTGGTGACGCAGACGGCGATCTCGGCCTCGTGCACGGCGTAGCAGGTTCCGCCGAATCGCTGGAGGTCCTGTGAGCCGACCTTGTTGTCCGGCCCGTAGTACTTGCACTGGACGACCAGTCGCCGTCCGTCGGGGGCGGTCGCGATCACGTCGGCCCCCAGGTCGCCCGCTCCGCCGACAACCTGCACGTCGGAGCAGCCGTCCCGCTCGCAGAGCGCGGCGATCGCGTCCTCGAACCCGTCGGCGTCCAGGGCCTCGTGGCCCTGCGCCTCCTCCTCGGGCTCGGCCGGCTCCCACTCCTGTTCCCGCACCGGTTCCGGCAGCAGTTCCGGCAGAGGTTCCGGTTCCGGCAGGACGGCCGTGCGCCCCCTGCCGTCGTCATGGAGGGGCCGGAACTCCGGGCCCGGGGAGCTTTCGGGCTCCTGGGGCGGCTCGAAGAGCTCCTGCACGACCTCGGAGAGCGGGCCGGGGCCGCCGCGCGGGCGGCGGCGCGTCCGGCGGAGGTACAGGAGGAGGGCGCCCGCAGAGGCGAGCGCGGCGACCGGCACGACGGCGGCCGGATGCCTGAGCACCCCCTCCCAGGCGATGCGCACCATCAGTCCTCCACCGCAGATCAGCAGGGCCACGGCCCCGAATCCGCCGGCGGTCGTGCGCACGCTGAAAGCCTTCGGGGAGCCGCCGGAGCCCCGCCCTCGCACCGGTACCGTCATGCGCGCAGCCCCGATATGCCTCTTCCAAGATCATTCATGTCTGCCGTCTGCCCCGCCCGGAGCGATCCAACGGCGGCAAATCCGGTTGCCGGTGTACCGGCCCGGTGCTGTGGTGTGCGGATGAGCGATCAGACAACCGCACACCGTGCAGAACTACTGGCCGTCTTCGACCGGGAGATGCGCGAGCTCGCCCGCCCCGACGGCCCCGGCGTCCGCGTCGAGCGCACCGGCGACGTCGTACGCCAGGCCGGTGCGGCCCATGACTGGAACGGGGTCGTCTGGTCGTCTCCGGACCTGGACGCCGCACGGGCCGACGCGGCGATCGCCGCCCAGGTGGCCCACAGCGTGGAGCACGGGTACGACGAGTTCGAGTGGAAGCTGTACGCGCACGACCGCCCGGCCGATCTCGGGGCCCGGCTGCTGGCGGCCGGTTTCGAGGCGGAGGAGCCGGAGACCCTGCTGGTCGCGCCGGTCGCGGACCTGCCCACGGAGGTCGTGCTCCCCGACGGCGTCCGGCTGCGCACCGTACGTGACGAGGCCGATGTGGAGCTGATGGCCCGCGCCCACGGGCAGGCGTTCGGCTCTGACTGGTCGCGGCTGCGGCAGCAGGTGCTGGCCCGGCTGAAGGAGGACCCGGACCACTTCGTGGGGGTGCTCGCCATGGCGGGCGACGAGCCGGTCTGCTCGGCCCGGATGGAGCTGTACCCCGGCACCGGCTTCGCCGGGTTGTGGGGCGGCGGCACGGTGGAGGCGTGGCGCGGCCGGGGCGTCTACCGGGCACTGATCGCCTTCCGGACCCGGATCGCCGCGGAGCGCGGTTTCCGGTACCTCCAGGTCGACGCGACCGAGGACAGCCGCCCGATCCTCCAGCGCCTCGGGTTCACGGCCCTGACCACGACGACTCCGTACATCTACCGCCCCGCCTCCTGAGCCACCGCTACGGGGCACATCACACCAAACGCCCCTCGTGTTGCTCATGCGTGGCACCCGGTCGACAATTGAGGGAAATTACTGGCACCCAGTGCCTTGCCAGCTGTCACGGAGTGCCATACGTTGAAGTCGTCCGGGCGGCCGGCGTGCTGAGACCTCACGTACGCCGGCTGTCCCCGCAAGCCAGGTGCCTGCGTGCCCGGACGCCTGCGTCACAGGCGAACCCTTCTGCTCCACAGAGCAAGCAGCCGAAGCATCACCAGCCGAACCGACGGCACACCTCCACGCACCACCGCTCCCCCTGCATCGCAGGACCCTCAAGCGTTCCCTCAAACGCAGCTCCATCGGAGGCACACCGTGAAGGAAATCCTGGACGCGATCCAATCGCAGGACAGCACGGCCGCGGACTTCGCGGCGCTGACCCTCCCCGAGTCGTACCGCGCGGTGACCGTGCACAAGGACGAGGCCGAGATGTTCTCCGGCGTCGACAGTCGCGACAAGGACCCCCGCAAGTCCCTCCACATCGAGGACGTGCCGGTGCCCGAGCTGGGGCCGGGCGAGGCGCTGGTGGCGGTCATGGCCAGCTCGGTCAACTACAACTCCGTGTGGACGTCGATCTTCGAGCCCGTCTCGACCTTCGGCTTCCTGGAGCGGTACGGAAGGCTCAGCGAGCTCAGCAAGCGCCACGACCTTCCGTACCACGTCATCGGCTCGGACCTGGCGGGTGTCGTCCTGCGCACCGGTCCGGGCGTGAACGCCTGGCATCCCGGTGACGAGGTCGTCGCGCACTGCCTGTCGGTCGAACTGGAGTCCTCGGACGGCCACAACGACACGATGCTCGACCCCGAGCAGCGCATCTGGGGCTTCGAGACCAACTTCGGCGGACTGGCCGAGGTCGCCCTCGTGAAGTCGAACCAGCTGATGCCGAAGCCGGACCACCTCAGCTGGGAGGAGGCCGCGGCCCCCGGGCTGGTCAACTCCACCGCGTACCGCCAGCTCGTCTCGCGCAACGGCGCGGGCATGAAGCAGGGCGACAACGTGCTGATCTGGGGCGCGAGCGGCGGACTGGGCTCCTACGCGACGCAGTTCGCGCTGGCCGGCGGCGCCAACCCGATCTGTGTCGTCTCCAGCGACCAGAAGGCGGAGATCTGCCGGAAGATGGGCGCCGAGGCGATCATCGACCGCAACGCCGAGGGCTACAAGTTCTGGAAGGACGAGCACAACCAGGACCCGCGCGAGTGGAAGCGGTTCGGCAAGCGCATCCGCGAACTGACCGGCGGCGAGGACGTCGACATCGTCTTCGAGCACCCGGGCCGCGAGACGTTCGGCGCGAGTGTGTACGTGACCCGCAAGGGCGGCACGATCGTCACCTGCGCCTCGACCTCCGGCTACACCCACGAGTACGACAACCGCTACCTGTGGATGTCGCTGAAGAAGATCGTGGGCTCGCACTTCGCCAACTACCGCGAGGCGTGGGAGGCCAACCGCCTGGTCGCCAAGGGGAAGATCCACCCGACGCTGTCGAAGGTCTACTCCCTGGAGGACACCGGCCAGGCCGCGTACGACGTGCACCGCAACCTCCACCAGGGCAAGGTCGGCGTCCTGGCGCTGGCGCCGCGCGAGGGTCTGGGCGTGCGCGACGAGGAGCTGCGCGAACAGCACATCGACGCCATCAACCGCTTCCGGAACGTCTGACATGGCGGGCCGCCGCAAGGACCGCCCCTGGCTCATGCGGACGTACGCGGGCCACTCGACCGCCGAGGCGTCCAACGAGCTCTACCGGCGCAACCTCGCCAAGGGCCAGACGGGCCTGTCGGTCGCCTTCGACCTGCCGACCCAGACGGGTTACGACCCCGACCACGTCCTCGCCCGCGGCGAGGTCGGCCGGGTCGGCGTGCCCGTCTCGCACCTCGGCGACATGCGCCGGCTGTTCCAGGACATCCCGCTGGAGCAGATGAACACCTCGATGACGATCAACGCCACCGCGATGTGGCTGCTGGCGCTCTACCAGGTGGTCGCGGAGGAGCAGGGCGCGGACGCGGACAAGCTCCAGGGCACCACCCAGAACGACATCGTCAAGGAGTACCTCTCGCGCGGGACGCACGTCTTCCCGCCGGGCCCCTCCCTGCGGCTGACCACCGACATGATCACGTACACGGTCAACCGCATCCCCAAGTGGAACCCGATCAACATCTGCAGCTACCACCTCCAGGAGGCGGGGGCCACCCCGGTCCAGGAGATCGCGTACGCCATGTCGACGGCCATCGCGGTCCTCGACGCGGTGCGCGACTCCGGGCAGGTGCCGGCGGAGAAGTTCGGCGCCGTGGTCGCCCGGATCTCCTTCTTCGTGAACGCGGGCGTCCGGTTCATCGAGGAGATGTGCAAGATGCGCGCCTTCGGCCGCATCTGGGACCGGATCACCCGGGAGCGCTACGGCATCACCGATGCCAAGCAGCGCCGCTTCCGCTACGGCGTCCAGGTCAACTCGCTCGGCCTGACCGAGGCCCAGCCGGAGAACAACGTCCAGCGCATCGTGCTGGAGATGCTGGCCGTCACCCTCTCCAAGGACGCCCGCGCCCGCGCGGTGCAACTGCCCGCCTGGAACGAGGCACTGGGGCTGCCGCGCCCCTGGGACCAGCAGTGGTCGCTCCGTATCCAGCAGGTGCTCGCCCACGAGAGCGATCTGCTGGAGTACGAGGACATCTTCGCCGGGTCCCATGTCATCGAGGCCAAGGTGGACGAGCTGGTCACCGACTCGCTCGCGGAGATCGACCGGATCCAGCAGATGGGCGGCGCCATGGCGGCCGTCGAGTCCGGCTACCTCAAGTCCGAGCTGGTCTCCTCGCACGCCGCCCGGCGGGCCAGGATCGAGGGCGGCGACGAGAAGATCGTCGGCGTCAACATCTACGAGACGACCGAGCCCAATCCGCTCACCGCCGACCTCGACGCCGCGATCATGACGGTCGACCCCTCGATCGAGGCCGAGGTCGTCGCCGCGCTCCACGAGTGGCGCGACAACCGCGACGAGGCCCGCGCCACCGAGGCGCTGGCCGTCCTGAAGAAGGCCGCCGCGGGCACCGAGAACATGATGGAGGCCACCGTCGAGTGCGCCCGCGCGGGCGTCACCACGGGCGAGTGGTCCTGGGCGCTGCGCGACGTCTTCGGCGAGTTCCGCGCACCGACAGGAGTGTCGTCCGCCCCGGTCGCGGTGATGGCCGAGGAGGGCACCCCGCTGGCCCTGGTACGCGAGAAGGTCGCCCGGACCGCCGCGGACCTGGGCGTGGGCCGGCTGCGGCTGCTCGTCGGCAAGCCCGGCCTGGACGGGCACTCCAACGGCGCCGAGCAGATCGCGGTACGCGCGCGGGACGCCGGTTTCGAGGTCGTCTACCAGGGCATCCGCCTCACGCCCGAACAGATCGTCTCGGCCGCCGTCGCCGAGGACGTGCACTGCGTCGGCCTGTCGATCCTGTCCGGCTCGCACGCCGAGCTGGTGCCCGACGTGCTGAACCGGCTCCGCCGGACAGGCGCGGGCGACATCCCGGTGATCGCCGGCGGGATCATTCCCCCCGCCGACGCCGAGGCTCTGATCAGGGCCGGTGTCGCCGCCGTCTTCACCCCGAAGGACTTCGGCATCACGGAGATCATCGGCCGTATCGTCGACGAGATCCGGAAAGCGAACAAGCTCGACACCCTGGAGGTCCCCGCATGACTGCCGTCAACCGCCCGCCCGTCTCCCGCCTGCGCCCCCGCCGCTCCTGTCTCGCGGTACCGGGAAGCAACCCCCGCTTCCTGGAGAAGGCCCAGGGCCTCCCGGCCGACCAGGTCTTCCTGGACCTGGAGGACGCCTGCGCGCCGCTCGCCAAGGAGGGCGCCCGGCACACCATCGTCGACGCGCTGAACAACGGTGACTGGACGGGCAAGACCCGGGTCGTGCGGGTCAACGACTGGACGACGCACTGGACGTACCGCGACGTCATCACGGTCGTCGAGGGCGCGGGCCCCAACCTCGACTGCATCATGCTGCCCAAGGTCCAGGACGCCCAGCAGGTCGTCGCCCTGGACCTGCTGCTCACCCAGATCGAGAAGACGATGGGCTTCGAGGTCGGGAGGATCGGCATCGAGGCGCAGATCGAGAACGCCAAGGGCCTGGTGAACATCGACGACATCGCCGGCGCCTCGCCCCGTCTGGAGACCCTGATCTTCGGCCCGGCCGACTTCATGGCGTCGATCAACATGAAGACCCTGGTCGTCGGCCAGCAGCCGCCCGGGTACGGCGCGGACGCGTACCACTACATCCTGATGCGCATTCTGATGGCGGCCCGCACGCACGACCTCCAGGCGATCGACGGCCCGTTCCTGCAGATCCGCGACGTGGACGCGTACCGCGAGGTCGCGGGCCGTGCGGCGGCCCTCGGCTTCGACGGCAAGTGGGTGCTGCACCCCGGCCAGGTCGACGCGGCGAACGAGGTGTTCTCCCCCTCGCAGGAGGACTACGACCACGCCGAGCTGATCCTCGACGCCTACGACTGGTGCACCTCGGAGGAGGGCGGCAAGAAGGGCTCGGCGATGCTCGGCGACGAGATGATCGACGAGGCCAGCCGCAAGATGGCCCTGGTCGTCGCGGGCAAGGGCCGCGCGGCGGGCATGGAGCGCACCTCCAAGTTCGAAGCTCCGGAGGCCTGACATGCGGTTCGGACGCACCTACGAGGAATTCGAGATCGGTGCTGTCTACAAGCACTGGCCCGGAAAAACCGTCACCGAATACGACGACCACCTCTTCTGCCTGTTGACCATGAATCATCACCCGCTGCACATGGACAGCAACTACGCGGAGAAGACGACCGATTTCGGCAAGAACGTTGTCGTCGGCAACTACATCTACTCGCTGCTGCTCGGCATGTCGGTTCCGGACGTCTCCGGAAAGGCGATCGCGAACCTGGAGGTCGAGTCGCTGAAGCATGTCGCGCCGACCTTCCACGGCGACACGCTCTACGGCGAGACGACGGTCCTGGACAAGACTCCGTCGAGGTCCAGGAGCGACCGCGGAATCGTTTATGTGGAGACCAGGGGATACAAGCAGGACGGCACGGTGGTCTGTGTGTTCCGTCGCAAGGTGATGGTTCCCACAGAGACCTACATCAAGGAGCGGGGCGGAGAACAGCCCGGCCGCCCGGAGCCGAAGCAGACTTCGCAGAAGAACGTGGAGAAGTAGCCATGGCCCGACTCGCCCAGACCGCCGGCCTCAACGATGTCCAGCGGGAAATCCTCTCCACGGTCCGGGATTTCGTCGACAAGGAGATCATTCCGGTCGCGACCCAGCTGGAGCACCGCGACGAGTACCCGACCGAAATCGTCGAGGGCCTCAAGCAACTCGGACTCTTCGGGCTGATGATTCCCGAGGAATACGGCGGGCTGGGTGAGTCTCTGCTCACCTACGCCCTGTGCGTGGAGGAGATCGCCCGCGGCTGGATGAGCGTGTCCGGGATCATCAACACGCACTTCATCGTGGCGTACATGCTCAAGCAGCACGGCACGCAGGAGCAGAAGGACACCTTCCTGCCCCGGATGGCACTGGGCGAGGTGCGCGGCGCGTTCTCGATGTCCGAGCCGGCCCTGGGCTCCGACGTCGCGGCCATCACCTCCAAGGGCGTCAGGGAGGGCGACGAGTACGTCCTGAACGGCCAGAAGATGTGGCTGACGAACGGCGGCACGTCCAATCTCGTCGCCGTCCTGTGCCGGAGTGACGAAGGCCACCCCGAGGGCACGCCGCCGCACAAGTCGATGACCACGTTCCTGGTGGAGAAGGAGCCCGGATTCGGCGAGGTCCGGCCCGGCCTCACCATCCCCGGGAAGATCGACAAAATGGGTTACAAGGGCGTCGACACGACCGAACTCATCATGGACGGCCTACACATTCCGGCCAATCGTGTACTGGGCGGCACCACCGGCCGAGGGTTTTACCAAATGATGGACGGAGTGGAGGTGGGCCGGGTAAATGTCGCTGCCCGTGGCTGCGGCGTCGCACAGCGTGCATTCGAGCTGGGCGTTTCCTACGCACAGCAGCGCCATACCTTCGGAAAACCGATCGCCCAGCACCAGGCGATCCAGTTCAAGCTGGCCGAAATGGCCACCAAGGTAGAGGCCGCTCATGCGATGATGGTAAATGCAGCACGCAAAAAGGACTCCGGGGAACGAAACGACCTGGAGGCAGGGATGGCGAAGTACCTCGCCTCCGAGTACTGCAAGGAAGTCGTCGAGGACGCCTTCCGGATCCACGGCGGTTACGGCTTCTCCAAGGAGTACGAGATCGAGCGCCTCTACCGGGAGGCCCCGATGCTGCTGATCGGTGAAGGTACCGCCGAGATCCAGAAAATGATCATCGGGCGCCGACTCCTCGAGGAGTACCGGTTCCAGGGTTGATTGCCCCATTCGCGGTGATTTTACCGCGAAGAAGATCACACCCTGTCATCCTCACCTGGTGCCTTCCAGACGTCCGACTCGGCTGCTGGCTTGCCCAGTTGCGGTCCGCAACCGATAACATCGCCGGAAAAGCCGCCGTCCCCCGTTGCCAGCGCGGCATCATCCGCTACGAAGGTCATCCATGCCCGACAGCCATACCTCTGCACCACGCGGCGGGGTCCGCCTTGCACGCGGAGCTTCGCCGTGGCTCCTCCCGACCGTCGCCACCGCCGCACTCAGCCTGTCCCGGGCCCGCAGGTCCGGGCGCTGGGCGGCGGTGGCCGTGCCCACCACCGCGCTCGCGGCGGGCATGCTGTGGTTCTTCCGCGACCCCGAGCGCGAGATCACCCAGGGGCGCGTCATCTCACCGGCCGACGGCGTGGTGCAGAGCATCATGCCGTGGAAGGACGGGCGCACCCGCGTCGCGATCTTCATGAGCCCGCTGAACGTCCACGTCAACCGCGCGCCACTGGCCGGCACGGTGACATCGGTCGAGCACATCCCCGGTGGCTTCGTTCCGGCGTTCAACAAGGAGAGCGAGAACAACGAGCGCGTTGTCTGGCACTTCGACACCGAACTCGGCGACATCGAGATGGTGCAGATCGCGGGTGCCGTTGCCCGCCGCATCGTCCCGTACGTCCCGCAGGGCACGAAGGTGGACCAGGGCGAGCGGATCGGCCTGATCCGGTTCGGCTCCCGCGTCGACATCTACCTTCCGGAAGGTATCGATGTCGCGGTCGAGGTCGGCCAGGCCACCACCGCGGGGGTGACTCGCATTGACCGTGATTGATCCCGAGACACAGGCGGGCTGGGTGCCCGAGGCGGATGCCGAGGACGACACCGAGGACATGCCGCTCTCGATGCGGCTGTCGATAGCGGACACCCTCACTCTCGGTAACGCCACGTGCGGTTTCATGGCGGTGTACTTCACCACCACGGGCATCCTCATCCCGCACCTCACGGGCAGCGACGAGAGCGGCATGGCGCGGCACTCCGCGGCCACCGCCGTCATCCTGATGCTGATGGCCGCGATCTTCGACCTGTTCGACGGACTCGTGGCCCGCAAGCTGCGCTCCTCGCCGATGGGTGCCGAGCTGGACAACCTCTCGGACCTCGTCAGCTTCGGGCTCGCCCCGGCGTACTTCGTCCTCGTCTACGGCATGGTCGCGGACGACGCACACCAGCGGGTCTCGGCCCTCGCCGCGATCGTCGTGCTGCTGGCGGTGGTGCTCAGGCTTGCGAGATTCTCCTGTGTGACCTTGAAGGACGGCATGTTCCAGGGCATGCCGAGCCCCTTCGGAGCGCTCACGGTCATCTCGATCGTGCTCCTGGAGCTGCCCTTCGTGCCGACGCTGCTCGCGATCGTCGGAGTGGCGTGGCTGATGGTCAGCCGGGTCGAGTACCCCAAGCCGCGAGGTGTCCTCGCGGTGGCGATGCTCGGCTGGATCGTGGCCGCGATGGGGCTGCTGGCCGCGTGGGCGTTCGACGCCCCCGGCGGTCAGCTGCTGCTCCAGACCGGCTGTGCGCTCCAGGTGGTCCTGGGAGCGGTCATCCCGCTCTTCGCGACCGCCCGCCGGGTGAACACCTTCCGCGACAACCGGCGCGAGGCACGGGCGGCGCAGCTGCCGTAACGGCTCACGCACGTCATGGCGAGAGGGCCCGGATGCTCCCCAGCATCCGGGCCCTCTCGCATGCTCCGGACACCTAACGAGCGGGCACCCGGTGCATCTGCCGCCTGGGCTGTCCCTGGATGACCGAGTGGATCCAGGCGAGTTGCCGGGAGATCTCGCCGGCCCCTGCGGTCTTCTCCCGGTCGGAGCCGTCGAAGACGCCGAGGAGGACTTCGGCGCCGTGCGGGGCGATGCTCATCACCGGGCCCCCTGAGTCACCGCCGGCGGGAATCCCGGACACCTTCGCCATGCAGAAGTCCGAGCCGCCCGGCACGGTGTAGCCCTCGCACCGGCGGGCGTCCGGCCGCAGGACCCGCAGGACCGACTGCTTGAGCACCGGGGACTGACAGCTGTTCTCGTCCCCGGTGCAGGTGGCGCCCCACCCGTACTGCCGGACGGTCCGGCCGGGGCGGACACGGGCTGTGGCCAGCCGAGCCGTGCGCACTTTCATCGGCGGGACCTCGACGAGCATCATGTCGGCCTTCGCGCTTCCCACCCGGCCGCGGGGCACCGGGTGAACCGTGGCGCCCTTCCGCATGTCGAGGCTGCCGACCCGGAACGAGATCCGCTTGTCGGCGACCGGATTCCCCTGCTCGAAGAAACAGTGCGAGGCAGTGATGATCCACCGGCGGCTGATCGCCGTCCCGGTGCACGCCGGAGTTCCGTCGATGAGCATGCGCACGGCCCACGGGGCGTATGTGCTCCTCGATCCCCCGATAACGGCCGAGGCAGGGGCGGACGACATCACCGAACCCGTCACCACCAGTAAGAGGGTCAACAGCAATACACGAACGCGACGCGCCATTCGGAACAGCTCCTCTGGTCAGGGAACGGGCCGTACTGGTGGTCGGATACCCCGCCGGGCCGGAAGGTTCCGAAGGGCTCGAATGACCCGAAGGGGCAGGAGATATCGAGCGGACATGTCTTGAGCGGGCGCTGTTTACCCAAGGGCACCTGTCCAAGGCCCTCGCAGATGTTCTCCGTTCAATCACCTGCACCGTCTCCACGGTCGTGAGCTTCTGCCGTTCCGGGCGCTCGGCCTGCAAATTCCTGTGGCGCGGGAGCACCTCGCTCATACATGCCACGGCACGTCCCTCATACGGAAACTTCTCCACTTTCCCGCCGGGCCAGGCGGTACGGTGCCGGCGCGGAGGCACCGCCCGTGAGGCGGCGGGACCGGAGGAGGGGGATTCAGCGGATGTCGGACTGGCCACTGGCGATCGGCGTGCTCGGCACATTGACGATGCTGTTCTTCTTCTGCGCCGGTGACCGGTTCATCGGTGTCATGGGCGGACGGACTCCCTGGGGCATCTTCGGGTTCGTCGTGTCGCAGATGGTGGAGAAGGGGGTCTGGTTCTTCCCCGGCTCCACCCCCGCCTGGTACGGGCCGTCAACGTACGTCTCGGCGATGGTGGCCGGCTTCGCGGGCTTCGCCCGCCTCCAGCCGACCACGCCGGAGCAGCGCGCCAACCCGGAGAACGACCCGCTCTCGGCGAACGAGCACGCGGCCTCCGCCGAGGAGCGGCTGCGGAGCTACGCCGTGTCGGACGATCTGGCAGTGCTGGACCGGGCCGTGGACGACTTTCGTACCGCCACCCGCCGGAGCGTGGGTCACGGCTCCCACCTCGTCCATGTCTGCTCCCTCATCCGGGCCGTACGGATGCGCTACGAGCGGCTCGGGCGGCTCCAGGATCTCGACGAGGCCGTCGAGGCCGGTGAGCGGGCCGACCGGGCCGGGGGCGCAGGCCAGGCCCGCGGCCGTATGCTCTGCCAGCTCAGTACCGCGTTACGGCTGCGCTACGACCACCTCGGCGCGGCGGACGATCTGGCGCGGGCCGTCGCCGCCGGGCGCGAGGCCGTACGGCTCGTCCCGTCCCGCAGCCCTCACTTCCCCGGTACGTGCGGCCAGCTCGGCGCCGCACTGCACAGCGAGTTCCTGCGCACCGACGACATGGCCGTCCTGGAACAGGCCGTCGCCCAGGTGTCGGCCGCGGTGGAGTGGTCCGACGCACGCGGCTACCGGCGCGCGGCGGACCGGGCCACCCTCTGCTACCTCCTGGTGCAGAGGGGGAAGCGGACCGGGGACCTCGCGGACATCGACAGGGCCGTGAAGCTGGGACGGGAGGCGCTGGAGCCGCTCGCGCCGGGAGAGGCGCTGTTCGCGACGTGCCTGAGCAATCTCGGCCTGGCGCTGCGTACCCGGCACGGGCTGCGGGCGGGCGCCGACCGGAAGCCGCCCACGGAGGATCTGGACGAGGCGATCAGCCTGAGTGAGCGCGCCCTGAGCACCGCGCCGGCCGATGCCCCGGAAAGGGCGGTCTACCAGGTCGTCGCGGCACTGGCACTTCGTGATCGCGGCCAGTACGACACGTCCCGCACGACCGGCGGCGGTCCCGCCCGCCCCGGAAAGCTGGACCTGGCCCTCGACGCGGCGCGGGCCGCTGCGACCCACCCGAGGGCCGATGTGCCGACGCGGATGCGGGCCGGACTGCTCTGGAGCGATATCGCCGCCTCCGCCGCCCGGTATCAGGAGGCGGTGACGGCGTTCGAGACCGTCATCGCGCTCCTGCCCCGGCTGGCCGGCCGCGAACTGCGCCGGGCGGACCAGGAGGACCGGCTCGGCCGGTACACCGGCATCGCGGCGGACGCCGCCGCCTGCGCCCTCTCCGAAGGCGCTCCCGAGCGGGCGGTGGCGATGCTGGAGCTGGGACGCGGTGTGCTGCTCTCGCGGGAGCTGGACCTGCGGGCCGACATCGGTGAACTGCGTGCCCGCAAGCCCTCGCTGGCGCGGGAGTTCGAGGAGCTGCGGGTGGCTCTCGCCGAGGGACGCGCCGAACGGCCGGCGGCCGGTGCCGCGGACTCCCGTTCCCGGCGCCGCGAGGAGGGCGAGCGCTGGGACGTGCTGCTGCGTGAGATCCGCTCGCTCGACGGGCTCGCGGACTTCGCGGGGCCGCCCTCCCCGCAACGCCTGCTCGCCGGGGCCGCCGAGGGTGCCGTCGTCTATCTCAACGTGAGCCGGTACCGCTCCGACGCGGTCATCATCGCCCCCGACGGCATCCGTTCCGTCCCGCTGCGTGTCACCCCGGGCGAGGCCGAGCACCAGCGGCGCGCGCTGGACGCCGCCCTGGACGCCCGGGACGGCGGGGAGGCGGAGCGGGCCGCGACGGTGCACGAGGTGCTCGGCTGGCTGTGGGACACCCTGGCCGAACCCGTACTGAACGCCCTCAAGGACCTGCACGGCGCACATCGCGGACCAGGGCTGCCACGGGTGTGGTGGGTGCCGACCGGATCGCTCGCGCTGCTGCCCGTCCACGCGGCGGGCCACCGCGGCGGTACGCGGTCCCTGCTCGACCGGGTGATCTCCTCCTACACGCCCACGGTACGGTCCCTGGCCACCGCCCGAGCCGCCCGCGCCGTCCCCGCCCGGCCGCGGCCGCCCCTCGCGGTCACCATGTCCAGCACACCGGGAGAGGGCCCGCTCTCCGGGGCAGAGGCGGAGGCGCGGATGGTGCAGGGCCTCTTCCCGGGGACCGTCCGCCTCACCGGTGCGGACGCGACCCGGGAGCGGGTCCTGAGCGCACTCCCGCACCACACCTGGGCACACTTCGCGTGCCACACGGCAACCGATCCCGACGTCCCCTCACGCAGCGGGCTGCTCCTGCACGACCATCAGCGGCATCTGCTGACCGTCGAGGACGTGTCGGGGCTGGACCTGGGCAGCCCCGAACTGGCCTATCTGTCCTCGTGCGACACCGCCCGCACCGCGCCCCGCCATGCCGACGAGGCCATCCACCTG
This sequence comes from Streptomyces sp. NPDC091387, assembly GCF_044756945.1. Classification (NCBI taxonomy): domain Bacteria; kingdom Bacillati; phylum Actinomycetota; class Actinomycetes; order Kitasatosporales; family Streptomycetaceae; genus Streptomyces; species Streptomyces sp. NPDC091387. The sequence continues at coordinate 20,822 of NZ_JBIVTZ010000033.1, forward strand.
GCCTCCGCCTTCCAGCTGGCGGGCTATCGCCAGGTCATCGCGACGCTGTGGCGGGTGGAGGACGAGGTCAGCTCCGTGTTCGCCGAGAAGGTCTATGCGGAGCTGGCCGAGGCGGTCCGGTCAGAGGTGCCGGTCGACGCGGCGGCCGCGGTGCGTCGCGCCACCCTGGCGGTCCGTGAACTCTGCCCCCACAGGCCTCAGTTCTGGGCGAGTTATCTGCACGTCGGGTGCTGAACGGGGGCCGGGGGCTCAGGCCCCGCCGGCCGTGCTGCCCGGCAGCTCGGGCGGTTCGGAGAGCGCGGGCGGCCGCGTGGTCGCGTCGGCCTCTCGCGGCGGGCAGGAGACCCCCGCCGGGTCGGCGGGGCCACGGGTCGGTTCGGGCATCCTGAGGACTGGCGTGTGTCCCCGGAACTCCCCGCCGCCCTTCATGCGCAACTTCTTCTCGAATTCGGTCAGTTCCGGCTCTTCGGCCCTGGGGGCGGTCATCCTGGCTCCTCGGTGGTCCGGGCGGCCGGAACGGCCGCCGGGGGGATGTCGGGCGGCGCGGCGGCGGGCGGGGAGAGGAGTTCCAGCACATCGGTGTCCGCCGCCCTGATGTGGATCCCGGCGCTGCCCCGGACGGGCCGGACGAAGCTGCCGTCCGGCTTCATCAGCCACGCCGACTCGAGGTAGATCTCGGGGGCCTGCGGATACGAGGTGGCGTAGGACCGGCTCCCGTACCAGCCGCCCACCCAGGCGCCGTCCCGCAGCCGCATCCGGACGAAGCAGGGCCCGGACCGGAGGAACAGATGGTCCCAGGCGGTGGGCGTCGAGCGGTAGCGCGCGGGCCGCCGCCGCCGCTGCCACCAGGTGACACCACCGGCGGCCGCGGCCGGCACGACGATGAACAGCACCAGCCCCAGCAGCCCGGCCGACCGGGGCTGCTGCGCGACGGACTCCCGGCCCGCCGGGCCCGCGTGCCGGGCGAAGCGGACCAACTGGGGCCCTGCCGCGATCAGATACAGGGTGTCGAGCACCACGGATGCCGCCACGGCCCGCAACACCCGCTCTCCCAGGTCCCGTTCGCCGGGGACCGGGCCACGCCAGCGCTCCCGCAGGAACTGGTAGGTGACTCCCGGCAGGACGAACAGCACCAGCAGGGCGATCTGGAGCAGGGTGGACGGGGACTGTCCCATCACATGCCCCGCAGGCCCTCGGACGGATCGTGCGCGATCAGCCTGGCCCGCCGCGCCCGGACCGCCAGCACGGCAGCGGCCACCGCCGTCGAGATCGCCACCCAGGGCCTCGCGTGCACGATCCCCCAGGCGACGTCCGACTGCCGGGAGACGGCCACCGCGACCAGCACCCCGCCGACCATCCACAGGGTCCCCGACACCCGCCTCGGAACGGTCATCTCCGCGAGCAGCAGGAGGGCTCCGAGCAACGCGGTGACGGCGACCGCCATCGCGAAGGGATCACTCGCCACGAGCACCCGGTACTCACCGATGTTCAGCAGGCACGCCACGGTCAGCCACTTGGCCCGGCCGAACCCGACGAGGGGCGACAGGATCACGAGACCCAGCACCAGCGCGTAGACCACCGACTCCGGTACGTGCATGAACCGACTCCCCCGCCCCGCTGTGCGCCCACCATCAGCGTCCTGCCGGAAAGGCTAGTCAGGTCCGGGGAACATCGAGATCCCTCGTTCGGGTGATTGTGATTCCCCAAGGTTTCCGGCCGCCGGGCCATCGGAGGGCGCGCCCGGCCCACCGCGGAGGACGGGCTGCCCCACCCTCCCAGCCGCGGTTGTTTTTTACGTATGAATGCAAAGCTTTTGCACACCATCAGAGGCCACTGCTGCTCTGCCTGGCCGCACGACACGCCTCGGCTACCCCGATCACACGCCCTGCATCACGCGTTCTTCACAGGTTTGAGTCATGAATTTGAGTATCTCAAGCAGAATTTTGCGCAGCAGCATGGACGTGCTTGCGGTACTGCTCCTAGCCTGTGGGGCGTCCGAAGAGCCCCCACGAGCCGCAAGGACGACTGACAAGTGACTCCACCTCCCAGACGCACGTTGCTCAGACGCTCCATATCCGCCTCTCTCTCGCTGGCACTCGCCGCGTTCGGCACCGCCGCCGCCGTGGTCCTGTCCAGCGCCCCGGCCGCCCAGGCGGCGGGGGTACCCGCCCCCTCCCCCGTGGCGGTTCCCGGTCGCGGTGCGACCGTTCCGTTCAAGGAGCAGGAAGCCGAGTACGCGGCCACCAACGGCACGCTGATCGGCCCGAACCGGCTGTACGGCACGCTGCCCTCCGAGGCCTCCGGCCGGCAGGCCGTGACGCTGGACGGCGTCGGCGAGTACGTGGAGTTCACGCTCACCGCACCGGCCAACGCGATGTCCTTCCGGTACTCGCTGCCGGACAGCGCCGCCGGATCGGGCCGGGACGCCTCGATCAACGTGCTGGTGAACGGCGGATCGCCGAAGGCGGTTCCGGTCACCTCGAAGTACGGCTGGTACTACGGCGGTTACCCCTTCAACAACAACCCGGGCGACACCAACCCGCACCACTTCTACGACGAGGCCCGGACCATGTTCGGGTCGACCCTCGCGGCCGGTACGAAGGTCCGGCTGCAGGTCTCCTCCACCTCCGCTTCACCGTCGTTCACCATCGACCTGGCGGACTTCGAGCAGGTGGCCGCGCCGATCGCCAAGCCCTCGGGCGCACTTGACGTCGTCTCCGACTTCGGCGCCGACCCGACCGGGGCCGCGGACTCGACCGCCAGGATCCAGGCGGCCGTGGACGCGGGCAAGGCGCAGGGCAAGGAGGTCTACATCCCGCAGGGCACCTTCCAGGTCCGCGACCACATCGTCGTGGACAAGGTGACGCTGCGCGGTGCGGGCCCCTGGTACTCCGTCCTGACCGGACGCGATCCCTCCAACCGGAGCAAGGCCGTCGGCGTCTACGGCAAGTACGCCAAGGACGGCGGGAGCAGCAACGTCACGCTCAAGGACTTCGCCATCATCGGCGACATCCAGGAGCGGGTGGACGACGACCAGGTCAACGCCATCGGCGGTGCGCTGTCGAACTCCACCGTCGACAACATCTGGATGCAGCACACCAAGTGCGGTGCCTGGATGGACGGTCCGATGGACAACCTCACCATCAAGAACAGCCGCATCCTGGACCAGACCGCCGACGGCGTGAACTTCCACTACGGCGTCACCAACTCCACCGTCACCAACACCTTCGTCCGCAACTCCGGTGACGACGGTCTGGCGATGTGGGCGGAGAACGTCCCGAACGTGAAGAACAAGTTCACGTTCAACACCGTGGTCCTGCCGATCCTCGCCAACAACATCGTGACGTACGGCGGCAAGGACATCACGATCTCCGACAACGTCATGTCGGACACCATCAGCAACGGCGGCGGGCTGCACATCGCCAACCGCTATCCCGGGGTCAACTCCGGTCAGGGCACCGCGGTCTCGGGCACCACCACGGCGGCCCGCAACACCCTGATCCGCACCGGGAACAACGACTACAACTGGCAGTTCGGCGTCGGCGCGATCTGGTTCAGCGGGCTCAACGAGCCGATCAACGCCACCATCAACATCACCGACACGGAGATACTCGACAGCTCCTACGCCGCGATCCATCTCATCGAGGGCGCGACGAACGGGCTGCACTTCAACAACATCAAGATCGACGGCGCCGGTACCTACGCGCTCCAGATCCAGTCGCCGGGCACGGCCACCTTCACCAACGTCGTGGCCACCCACATCGCGCAGTCCAACCCGATCCACAACTGCGTCGGCAGCGGCTTCCAGATCACCCGGGGCGCCGGCAACTCCGGCTGGTACTCCGACCCGCCCGCCTGCACCGGCAACTGGCCGGCCCCGGTGTGGACCAACGGCGGTGTGCCGCAGGGCGGCAGTGGTCCGACCGACCCGCCCACGGACCCGCCGACCAATCCCCCCACCGACCCGCCGGCCGACACGGGCAACCTCGCCCAGGGTCGTCCGGTGGCCGAGTCGAGCCACGCGGACGTGTACGGCGCGTCCAACGCGGTGGACGGAAACGCGAACACCTACTGGGAGAGCGCCAACCACGCCTTCCCGCAGACGATCACCGTCGATCTCGGCGCGGCCAAGGCCGTCAAGCGAGTGGTCCTGAAGCTGCCGCCGGCAGCCGCCTGGTCCACCCGCACGCAGACCCTGAGCGTGTCGGGCAGCACCGACAACAACACGTTCAACTCACTGAAGGCATCGGCGGGTTACACCTTCGATCCGTCGAGCGGCAACAAGGCGACCGTCACTCTGCCCGGCACGTCCGCCCGCTATCTGCGGCTGACGTTCACCGGCAACACCGAGTGGCCGGCGGCGCAGCTCTCCGAACTGGAGGCGTACACCAGCTGACCCCGACGCGACCGGTCGCCGGACGGACGCGCTGAGCGTGTCCGTCCGGCGGCCGGTCCCCGGCGCTTCCGCTACTTCAGCGGGTAGGACTTCGCGGCCGCTGCCGCCTTTGCGGGACTGACCACCTTCAGGCCGCCGGGGGCCTTGGCGTCCGGCTTCATGATCACGCTCTCCCGGGTGGAGGGCGCCGCCGGGTCGGAGAAGTCGTGCGACATCCCGAAGTCGCTCCCGAAGTCCGTGATGGTCAGCAGCGCCTTGTCGATGCCCGCACGGGTGAGGTCCTTCGCGGCGCAGGCCTTCTTGATGGCCTCGCCGTACAGCGTCGCCGCCGTGTATCCCGCGATGACGCCGTTGTCGAGGCCGTCCTTCGGGTACTCGGCGCCGTACTCCTTGGACAGCTTGGCCGGGCCCGCGCCCGGGTCGCCGATCGGCAGAGTGGAGGCGGCGACGTAGTAGTCCTTGAGCAGGGCCGGGCCCGCCTGCGTCTTCAGCAACTGGGGCGCGAAGGCGGAGTTGTTGCCGACGACGGGGACCTTGAAGCCGGTGGCGGCGGCGACGCCGACCAGGGAGGCCGCCTGGCGCGGGCCCGCGCTGACCACGACGGCCTTGACCCCCGCCTGCTTGAGCGCCGCGACCTGGGCGGTCATGTCGTTGTCGGTGGGCTTGATCTTCTGCTGGACGACGGTGAGCCCCGCCTCCTTCGCCGCGTACTCCGAACCGGCCAGGGCGTTCTCGCCGTAGTCGCCCTCGAAGTAGACATGTCCAATGCTGTCACCCTTGGCGATGCGCTTCCCGGCGAGCAGGTAGTCGATCGCGTTGATGGTCTCGACGTCGTAGGTGGCACCGATGACGCGGATGTACTTGCTGCCGAGCAGGTTCGCCGACCAGGCCTGCGGCAGGACGAGTCCCTTGTCCTTGCCGTCGATCCGCTGCTCGACCGCCGCGACGAACGGCGAGCCGATGAACTGGACGAAGCCCAGCACCTTCGGTTCCAGCTCCGTGTAGCCGGCGATGGCCTTCTGGGGGTCGTAGCCGTGGTCGCGGACGGTCAGCGCGATCTTCCGGTCGCAGATGCCGCCCGCCGCGTTGGTCTGCTTGACCCACAGCTGCTGGGCCTGGGTGACGCTCTTGCCGAGGGAGGCGTAGACCCCGGTCATGTCGGTGAGGGCGCCGAGGGAGATCACCGAGTCGGTGACGCCCTCGCCGGTCTTCACCCCGCCCTTGTCCTGGGCGCCGCCCCCGTCGGAGGTGTTCGCCTTCTCGCTGCAGCCCACGAGGGTGAGGGCGAGGGCCGCGCACACGGCCCCGAGCACACGCAGTTTCATTTCTTCTCCCCTGAGTTCTTCGAACGGGTCGGGCCGCCGGGCAGGAGCCGTGTCAGGCCGCCGGGCAGGAACAGGACAGCCGCGACGACCGCGGCGCCGTACAGGTAGCGCGAGGCCTCGCCCGGTGCCAGTCCGCCCGTACCGGGGGCGGAGACCAGGGGCAGGGAATCGCTGTAGTGGGTGAGCACCTGCGGCAGCAGCGAGACGAAGGCGGCCCCCACGACCGCCCCCGCCACGGTGCCGAGCCCGCCGATGACGATCATGGCGAGGTATTCGAGGGACAGGACCATGCCGAAGTACTCGGGCACGGTCCGCTGGAAGACCAGCGCGAGCAGTACGCCCGCGAGTCCGGCGTACATCGAGGACAGGACGAAGACACCGGCCCGGTAGCGGGCCACCGGCACTCCCATCACGCCGGCCGCGATGCGGTGGTCGCGGATGGCGTTCAGTGCCCGTCCCGGCCTGCCGCGCAGCACACCGCGGGCGAAGAGCCCGCTGAGGAGCAGGGCGAGCAGCGCCGCGTACCAGAGCTTCTCCGCGGACTGGAAGGGCACCGCGGCCACCACGACCTCGGTGTCGTCGAAGTCGAGGCCGAACAGCGAGAGGGGCGGGACGGCACGGCCGTTGAAACCGCCGGTGAGGGAGCCCGCGTTGAACAGCACGTGCTGGCCGATGAAGATCAGCGCCAGGGTGGCGATGCCGAGATAGGCGCCGCGCAGCCGGCCGGCGATGGGGCTGAACAGCCCGCCCGCGACCCCGGCCAGGAGGACGGCGAGCACGGCGGCGAGCCAGCTGGGCAGGCCGAGTCCGGTGAGCCGGTGCCCGTTGTCCGTACTGCTCTCCCCGGCCAGGACGCAGTAGCCGTACGCGCCCACCGCGAGGAAGAAGGCGTGTCCCATGGAGAGCTGGCCGGTGGCGCCGGTGAGCAGGTTGAGTCCGATGGCACCGATCGCGGCGGCCATCGCGAAGAGCCCGGCCTGCAGCCAGAAGCGGTCGAGGTAGAACGGGAACGCGAGCAGGAGCACCGAGCCGAGGGCCCAGAGCCAGGTCCGGGGCCGGCGCAGCCGCGCGCCGAGGCCGGTGCCCGGTGCACGGGTCGCGGTCCCCGCCGGGCCCGGGGTGGTCGTGGTCTCAGACACGGGCGAGCTCCTTCGTACCGAAGAGTCCGGCGGGCCTTAGGAGCAGCACGATCACCATCACCAGGTAGGGGGCGAGATCTCCGATGCCGCGGCCCAGGAAGGACAGGTCGCTCTGGTAGCCGGTGGCGAGGGATTCGGTGACGCCGACGATCAGCCCGCCCGCCAGGGCCCCGGTCGTGGAGTCGAGTCCGCCGAGGATCGCGGCGGGGAAGGCCTTGAGGGCGGCCAGTGAGGTGGCCCGTTCCAGGCCGGGGGTGGGGAACACCGTGAGGAAGAGGGCGGCGACGGCGGCGAGTGCTCCGGCGACCGCCCAGGCGGCGAGCGAGACCCGGCCGAGCTTGATCCCCATCAGGGCCGCGGTCTGCGGGTTCTCGGCGGCGGCCCGCATCGACACCCCCCAGGAGGTGAAGCGGAAGGCGAGCAGGAACACGGTGATGAGCAGGGCGGCGGCGACGAAGGCCGCGACCCTGGTCTGGGCGAGGGTGACATCGCCGACGGTGATGACCCGGTCGCCCCAGGGGTCTCCGAGCGAGAGCACCTCCGTGCCCATGCGGCGGGTGAGTTCGGTGGTGAGGAGGATGTCGACGCCGATGGTGACGATGGCCAGGACGCTGTGGTCGCTGCCCCGGTAGCGGCGCATCACCAGGAACTCGACGGCCGCTCCGACGACGGCCGCGCCCGCGACGCCGACGGCGAGCGCGGGCCAGAAGCCGATGTCGTCGTGGAGCACGGCGGTGACGTAGCCGCCCGCGAGCAGCAGCGAGGCGTGGGCGAAGTTGACGACCTCGGTGGCCTTGAAGATGACGACGAAGCCGAGCGCGATCAGCGCGTAGACCGAGCCGATGGAGAGTCCGCCGAGGAGGAGTTCGATGAAGGTGGTCATTCCGGTGCCCCCAAGTAGGCCTGGACGACGGCCGGATCGTTCTGGACCTCGGCGGGGGTGCCGTCCGCGATCCTGCGTCCGAAGTCGAGTACTGTCACGGCGTCCGCGAGCCGCATCACCACGCCCATGTCGTGTTCGACGAGGACGATCGAGATGCCGAGGCTGTCGCGGACCCCGGCCACGACTGCCGCGGTGCGCCGCCGTTCGTCGGCGGTCATTCCGGCTACGGGCTCGTCCAGGAGCAGGACCCGTGGCTCCATGCACAGGGCGCGGCCGAGCTCGACGAGCTTCTGCTGCCCGTACGGGAGCGCCCCGGCGGGCCGTTCCAACTCCTTCTCCAGTCCGATGAACCCGGCGATCTCGCGGACCCGTTCGAGGTGGCGCCGGGCCTCGCGGGCGGCGGCCGGGAGGCGCAGTCCGCTCGCGAGGAACCCGGCGCGGGTGAGCCGGTGCCGGCCGAGCAGCAGGCTGTCCGCGACGGTGGCGTGCGGGGGCAGTGCGAGGTTCTGGAAGGTCCGGGCGACGCCGAGGGCGGCGATCCTGTGCGGGGCGAGTCCGGTGAGTTCCGCCGTTCCGAGGCGGACGCTTCCGGCGGCGGCCCGGTACACCCCGGAGAGCACGTTGAAGCAGGTGGACTTCCCGGCCCCGTTGGGGCCGATGACGGCGTGGACGCTGCCGGGCTCCACGGTGAAGGAGACGCCGTCCAGGGCGGTGAGTCCGGCGAAGCGGACGGTGATGTCGCGGACGGCGAGTGCGGCGGGGGCGGTCGTGAGCGGGGCGGCCTGTCCGGCGGTCCTCATGCGGACCACCTGCTCAGGGTGCGTGCGGAACCGGCCGCCCGGTCCGCGTCCGCGGCGGCCGTCTCGTCGACGACGCCCAGATAGCGCCGGCGCACCTCGTCGGACGCGGCGAGTTCGTCGGCCGGTCCCTCCAGGGTGACCTCACCGACCTCCAGCACGTACGCCGTCGAGGCGAGCCGCAGGGCGATGGCCGCGTTCTGCTCGACGAGCAGGACGGAGGTGCCCGCCGCGTTGATCTCCCGTACCGTCTCGGCGATCCGTGCCGCCATCAGCGGGGCGAGGCCGAGGGACGGTTCGTCGAGCAGCAGCAGCCGGGGCCGGGCCATCAGGGCGCGCCCCATGGCCAGCATCTGCTGCTCGCCGCCGGAGAGCAGCCCGGCGCGCTGGTGGGCGCGCCGGCCCAGGACCGGGAACAGTTCGTGTACGCGGGTCAGGGCGGCGGCCGACGCCTTGCGGCCGCCGCGGGCCCCGAGGGCGCCCGCCCGCAGGTTGTCGGCCACCGTCATCCGGGCGAACACCTGTCGTCCCTCGGGGACCTGGACCACTCCGGCTGCCACCACCTGGGCGGGGCGCAGCCCGTCCAGCCGGTGCCCGTCGAAGCGGACGGTGCCCGTGCCCGTACCGCGGTGGAAGCCGAGGGTCCGCGAGACGGCCCGCAGCAGCGTGGTCTTGCCGGCCCCGTTGCCGCCGAGTACGGCGGTGATCGCGCCCGCCGGCACATCGAGGGAGACGTCGCGCAGGGAGCGTACGGGGCCGTAGCCCACGGACAGTCCGCGGATCTCCAGCGTTGCCATGCGTCCTCCTCCTTCCGCCTTGTCGTCGAACCGGTCCGGCGCGGTTCGCCGGCCCGGCCGGCACTGTGGCCCGGCCGCTGTCTCCGGCCGTGTCACCACGTGCGCCGTGGGGCCACAGACCAGCAGCGGGCGGGCCGCCCGTCCACGGAACCCGGCGCAGACGCTGCGGATGACCAGTGCGGGAGACCGGTGGTTGTGCACGCGCACAGAGGCGGGCCGCCCGCTGTCGCCTGTCGTCCGGGCCGCTGGCATCCTCACGTCGGCGGCCCGGCGACCGGGCGGGGAAGCGGTCCGCGGCGGGGTGCGGAGGACGGAGCGGACATGAGGCAACGCGGGGAGGAGCGGGGGTGGGCGCTGCTCGACGCGCTGCTGGACGGCGAGACCGGGCCGGGCCTCACCTCGCTGGCCGCCGCGGTGCTGGGGCTGCCGGAGGCGGGCCGGTACGCGGTGGCCGTGCTGCCGCCGGCTCGGGAGCGTCCCGGCCCCGCGCACCTGACGGCGGGCGCGCACCCGCTCCGGTTCCTCTGGCGGGCCCGGCCGGACCGGGAGATCGCGGTGGTCACGCTCGGCGGGGCGGATCCGGCCGCGGTCGCCGCGTTTCTGGCGGACCGGTGTCCGGGCCCCGGCGGCGTCAGCCCGGCCGTGGCGGGCCTGGCGGGCCTGGGCACGGCGCGCCGGCTGGCCGACGCGGCGCTGCTGACGTGCGGCCCCGGCGGGCAGGACGTCGTCTGCCTGGACGGCAGGGTCCCCGCGGCCCTGGTGGCCGGCCGGACCGCGGTGTCGGCCTACCTGGCAGCGGAGGTCTTCGGGCGCCTGCTGGCCCGTGGCCCGGCGGACCGGGACCTGCTGGTGTCGACGCTGGACGCGTGGCTGGAGTGCGGAGGGTCGGCGGCGCGGGCCGCGGACCGGCTGGGCTGCCACCGGAACACCGTGCTGAACCGGCTGCGGCGGCTGGAGGGGCTCACGTCACGGTCGTTGTCGCGGCCGCGGGAGCTGGTGGAGGTGGTGCTCGCGCTGGACGCGGTGCGGTTGCTTCCGGGTCGAGCGGCGGCGGGGTCGTGATCCGCTGCCGCGCACCCCGGGCCTCAGTCGCCGGCGAGGCTGACAGGTATGTCGGACCCCGCCGGCGGCTGAGGCGCGGGAGGTCAGCGCAGGAAGTCCCTCGCGATGGACTCCGCCGCCCGCTCCAGCAGCGGCCCCGCCTCGGCCATGCACACCGCCGGGTCCGGCTCCAGCTCGGTGAGCGCGTACGCGCGGCGGATCCCGGCCCGGCCGAGCGCCTCGGGCGCCAGTGCGAGGCGGCCGCAGACCGCGACGACCTCGATGCCCGCCGCACGGGCCGCCGCGGCGACGCCCGCCGGGGCCTTGCCGTGCAGGGTCTGCTCGTCGAGCGAGCCCTCACCGGTGATCACCAGCGTGGCGCGGGCCAGCGCGGGAGCGAAGCCGAGCACGTCGAGCATCACGTCGATCCCCGGCCGGAACCGCGCACCGAGCGCGACCAGCGCCCCGTACCCGATGCCGCCCGCCGCCCCGGCCCCGGGCAGTTCCGCGTGGTCCGGCCCCAGCACCGAGGCGTAGTGGGCGAGCGCCGCGTCGAGGACCGCGATGTCCTCCTCGGTCGCGCCCTTCTGACGCCCGTACACCTCCGGCGCGCCCTTCGGCCCGGTCAGCGGGTTGTCGACATCGCTCGCGAGGATCAGGTCGATCCCGGCGAGCCTCGGGTCGAGCCCGGACAGATCGGCCGTGGCGAGGTCGGCGAGCCCGCCGCCGCCGGGGCCCACGGGCTTGCCGTCCGCGTCCAGGAAGCGTGCGCCGAGCGCGGCCAGCATGCCCGCTCCGCCGTCCGTGGTCGCACTGCCGCCGACCCCGAACACCAGGGTCCGGGCGCCCGCTTCGAGCGCGGCGAGCAGCAGTTCGCCCGAGCCGTACGTGGTCGCGGTGAGCGGCGCGAACACGCCCTCCGGCAGGTGCTGGAGGCCCGAGGCCTCGGCCATCTCCACCACCGCTGTGGTGTCGCGCAGGGCGTACGCCGCCGTCACCGGCTCCCCGAGCGGCCCGGTCACCCGCGCCTCACGGCGCTCGAACCCGGCGGCCACCGCCGCCGCCACCGTGCCGTCGCCGCCGTCCGCGACGGGCAGGGTCTCGACCCGCACCTCGGGGGCGATGCGCCGCAGCCCGGCCGTGACGCGCTCCGCGACCTGTACGGCCGTGAGCGAGCCCTTGAACTTGTCCGCCGCGACGAGCACGCGTGCGGTCTCCATCACTGCTCCGTCCGTCACCTTGATTCCCTTGCTTTCGAACAGGCAGTCGCGCCGCCCCGACCCTATCCGGACCACCCGCTCCCTGCCCATGGGTGTCCGTGCCCTGGACCCGCGGCGCCCGGCAGGCTCTAGGCTGCTCGCGTGACCACCGATGACTACGCCACGTATATCGACGGACTCCCCAAGGTGCTCGCGGGCGCGGCCTGCATCTTCCGCGACGCGGAGGGACGGCTGTTGCTCGTCGAGCCGAACTACCGGGACGGCTGGACCCTGCCCGGTGGCACGATCGAGTCGGCCGAGGGCGAGACACCCCGGCAGGCGGCCCGGCGCGAGTCGGCCGAGGAGATCGGTCTCGACCTGGAGCCGGGCCGGCTGCTCGCGGTCGACTGGGCGCGCGGCACCACGCGGCCACCGATCGTCGCCTACGTCTACGACGGCGGCGTGCTCGACGAGCAGCAGCTGAACGCGGTGCGCATCCAGGAGGAAGAGCTGCTGTCGTGGAAGCTGGTCGGCCGGGCGGAGCTCGGCAGCCATCTGCCCGTCGGGCTCGGGCTGCGGGTGAAGGCGGCGCTGGACGTCCTGGACTCGGGCGCGGGCACGGCGGAGCTGGAGGACGGGCTGCCGGTCACCTGACCGATCCGAACGGGACCCCTCAGTCCTCAGCCAGCTCCTGCCGCACCCGGCGGGAGGGACGGAACTCGTACAGGTCCAGGATTCCCGGCGGGTCCACGAGTCCCGGGCCGCCCGCCGCCACCCAGCCGGCGATGTCGGCGACCGCCTCGGTGTCGTTCACCAGGCCGAGCCAGACCGGCCGGCCACCGGCGCGGCGGCCGTCGGCGGACGGCTGGACGACCACGACGTCGGCCTGGTCGCAGGCGTCCAGACAGTCCACGACCCGCACCCTCGCGATCCCGTCGAGCGAGCCGCGCACCGCGGCGAGCAGCCCCGCGTGGTCCACGCCCTCGATCTTCGGGGTGCCGCAGCAGCAGCCGCGGCAGACGCTGACGGTGGGCCGGGACGGGGTGGGGGCCCTGCGGTCGCGGCGGCTCATGCGGGCAGACTCCGGATCGGGACGTGGATGATCACCGTGGGACTGTACCGGGGCCCGCTGTCGGCTCGAACAGGTGAACTCCCCCGCTGCCGGGTGCGGTAATGTTGATGGCTGCGAAGGGGAGTAGCCCTGCAAACCGGTCGTCGACACACTGGAACCCCCGGGTTCCCGGTGGCCGGGTTCGTGCAACGTCACGGGCGGGCGAGACCTTCGGTCAGGTATGACACATCCGCGTCCCGCGGGTGCCGCCGTCATGCCGGGCCGAGTGGTCCTCCGAAAAAGCCCGAGTGGCACTTCGCGGAAGGCCCCGGGGCCCGGCTCTTACAGAAAGCCACCCGGAATGCATCTCGACCCCCTGGCGATCCTCACCGCTTTCGGGCTGATCTTCCTCGCGGAGCTCCCCGACAAGACGATGTTCGCGTCGCTGGCCATGGGCACGCGCATGCGCCCGCTCTACGTCTGGTTCGGTACGTCGTCCGCGTTCATCGTCCATGTCGCCATCGCGGTCGGAGCGGGCGGCCTCCTCGGACTGCTGCCCGACTGGATCGTCAAGCTCGTCTCGGCGTCCCTCTTCGCGTTCGGGGCGTTCATGCTGCTGCGCGCCGGCGGGGGCGACGACGATGACGAGGACGCCCCGAAGACCGTGACCGGCTTCTGGCCGGTGTACTCGACCGCGTTCATGGCGGTGTTCATCAGCGAATGGGGCGACCTCACCCAGATCACCACGGCCAACCTGGCCGCGAGCAACGGCGCCTGGTCCACCGCGATCGGGTCCGCGGCGGCCCTGATGTCCGTATCGGCGCTGGCGCTGCTCGCCGGGCGCTTCATCGCCAAGCGCGTCCCCCTCAAGACGGTCCAGCGGATCGGCGGCCTGTGCATGCTCGGCCTGGCGATCTGGACGGTCATCGAGATCTTCACCGGCTGACGCGAGGAGCCCCGGCCCGGGGCTCCGGTGCGGGCCCGTCCACCGATCGTGGGCGGGCCCGCCGTCGCATGCTCTAGAAGAGCGCCTGGACCGTGTCCCGCGTACCGTTCTCGAAGGCCAGCAGCCGCTGCTTGCGGTCGAGTCCGCCGCCGTATCCGGTGAGACTCCCCGACGCTCCGATCACCCGGTGGCAGGGCACGATGACGCCGACCGGATTCTTGCCGTTGGCCAGCCCGACGGCACGCGAGGCCCCGGGCTTGCCGAGGATCTCGGCCAGTTCGCCGTACGAACGCGTCTCACCGTACGGAATCCGCTGGAGCTCCGCCCAGACGGTGCGCTGGAACGGGGTTCCGTCCAGGGCCAACGGGAGGTCGAACTCCCTCAGTTCACCGGCGAAGTAGGCGTCCAGCTGCCGGATCGCCTCGCCGAAGGGGCCGGGATCGGGCTCGCCGAAGGTCTCCTCGGGCGGACGGTGCCGCTGAGCGGTCATGTAGAGCCCGGCGAGGACCCCGTCGGTGGCGACGAGGGTCAGCGGGCCGTACGGGCTGTCGGTCACGGTGTGCCGCCGGGACGCGACGGCGGTGGTGGTGCGTGCTGCGGTCACGAGGAACTTCTTTGTGCGGGAAGGTGGTTGATGGGGTGGTCGTCGACGGTCCACAGATACTGGACGGCGTACGCCCGCCAGGGCCGCCAGGCCGCCGCCCGGGTGGTGAGTGCGGCCGGTGTCGAGGGGAGGCCGAGTTCTCCCGCGGCCCGCCGGATGCCGAGATCCGTCGGCAGGAAGGCGTCCGGATCGCCGAGTGCCCGCATGGCGATGACCTCGACCGTCCACGGCCCGAAGCCGGGCAGCGCGGACAGTTCGGCGCGCGCCTTCTCCCAGTCGGTGTCGGTGCCGAGCCGCAGCGAACCGTCCGCCAGCGCCCCGACGAGTGTGGTGAGCGTCCGGCGGCGGCTGCGCGGCAGGGCCAGCTGCTCGGGATCGAGGCCGGCCAGCGCCCCGGACGCCGGGAAGAGGTGGGTGAGACCGCCCTCCTGGTCGTCGACGGGCGTGCCGTGGGCGGTCACCAGCCGGGCCGCGTGGGTCCGGGCCGCGGCGGTCGACACCTGCTGGCCGAGCACGGCCCGGACGGCGAACTCCGCACCGTCGACCGTTCTCGGCACCCGGCGCCCCGGCGCCTTGTCGACCAGCGGGGCGAGCAGCGGATCGGCGCGCAGCTGTTCGTCGACCGCGACCGGGTCCGCGTCGAGGTCCAGCAGCCAGCGGCAGCGGCTGATGGCCAGGGTGAGATCGCGCGGGTCGGTGAGCGAGAGCCGGCAGGCGATGTGGTCGGGGTGCGGGGCGAGGGCGACGATGCCGTGCCCGTGCGGGAGGTCGAGGGTGCGGCGGTAGGCGCCGTCGCGCCACTCCTCCACGCCGGGGACGGCCGTCGCGGCGAGGTGTCCGAAGAGGTTGCTGGGATTGAGCGGTGCGCGGTACGGCAGCCGCAGCGCTATCACGCCCGGCGTGGACGGGGGTTTCACCGACCGGGCCGCCCGGCCGCGCAGCTCGCCCGGGGCGAGTGCGAAGACTTCACGGACGGTGTCGTTGAAGGTGCGGATCGAGGCGAACCCGGCCGCGAACGCCACCTCGGCCATGGGCAGCCCCGTGGTCTCGATGAGCACCCGCGCGGTCTGCGCCCGCTGTGCCCTGGCCAGCGCCAGCGGCCCCGCGCCCAGCTCCGCGAGGAGCTGCCGCTCGATCTGCCGGGCGGAGTACCCGAGCCGGGTGGCGAGGCCGGGTACCCCTTCCCGGTCGACGACCCCGTCCCGGATGAGCCGCATCGCACGGGCGACGGAGTCGGCGCGGGCGTTCCACTCGGGCGATCCCGGGCTGGTGTCGGGCCGGCACCGCTTGCAGGCCCGGAATCCGGCCTGCTGGCAGGCGGCGGAGCTGGGGTAGAAGGTCATGTTCTCGACCTTGGGCGGCACGACGGGGCAGCTCGGCCGGCAGTAGATCCCGGTGGTCAGGACCGCGGTGAAGAACCAGCCGTCGAAGCGGGAGTCCTTGGACTGGACAGCTCGCACGCAGCGCTCGGTGTCGGTGTGCATGGTTCAAGCATGGGGCACCCGTCCTGGCCACGGCTGGCGAGAATCCGACATCAGCCCTGAGCTGCCCGCACCCCTGCGGTCCACGCCTCCTCTCGCCCCGTTCCGCACTTCGAACGAGAATGGGACGGGGCCGCTGCGGTGAGCGACGAGAAGGAGGCCCGACGATGACGGACGCACAGGCGACACCGATCTGCTCCCACCTGGACCAGGTGCGGCAGGTCGCCCCTGGCAGTGCCGACTCCTGCACGGAATGTGTCGCGACGGGCGACACCTGGGTACATCTGCGCGAGTGCCCGACCTGCGGACACGTCGGATGCTGCGACTCGTCCCGCAACAAGCACGCCACCGCGCACCACTCCTCCACCGGGCACCCGCTCATCCGCTCCTACGAGCCGGGCGAGACCTGGTGGTGGTGTTACGAGGACGAGGTGACCTTCGACGTCGAGGGAGCCGGACCGGCGCGGACCGCCTGAGGGCGAGCGGTCCGGTGCGGCGCCCACGCGGAGCCGCTCCGCCCCTGAGCGTCCGCCGGGTCAGCCGCGGGACGGCCCCGACTCCCGCAGCCGGCGCCATACCGCCTTCGCCGCGTGGTGTCCGGACATGCCGTGCACACCGGGTCCGGGCGGAGTCGCCGAGGAGCAGATGAAGACCGCCGGATGCGCCGTCTCGTAGGGCACCCGGGCTAGCTTGGGGCGGATCACCGTCTGGAGCCCCGCGAAGGCGCCGCAGGCGATGTCCCCGTCCACGTAGTTCGCGTTGCGCGCGGCGAGCCGGGGCGGTCCCGTCACCGCGCGGGCGAGCACCACGTCGCGGAAGCCGGGGGCGAAGCGCTCCAGTTGGCGTTCGATGACATCGGTGGCGTCGCCCTCCCAGCCTGCCGGGACGTGTCCGTACACCCAGAACACCTGCTTGCCCTCGGGGGCGCGGGACGGGTCGACGAGGCTGGGCTGGGCGGTGATCAGGAACGGCACGCTCGGGTCGCGGCCGGTGACCGCGGCGCGCAGGGCGGAATCGATCTCGCCGGCCGTGGGGCCGATGTGCACCGTGCCCGCCCGGCGGGCCTCCTCTGCGGTCCAGGGGACGGGGCCCGACAGGGCGTAGTCGATCTTGAAGCAGGACGCGCCGTAGCGGTAGCCCCGGTACGCGTTGCCCAGTCCGGCGATCCGGGCCAGCGCGGTCGGCGAGGTGTCGAAGATGTAGGCGCGGGCCGGCGGGAGTTCGTCCAGGCGCTTGACCTCGGTACCGGTGTGGATGACACCGCTCTGCTCGCGCAGGTACGAGGCGAGGGCGTCGGAGATGGCCTGGGAGCCGCCGCGCGGCACCGGCCAGCCCTTCTCGTGCGCGGCCAGGGCGAAGAGCAGGGCGATTCCGCCGGTCGCGACACCGCTGGTGGGGGCTATGGCATGGGCGGCCAGTCCGGCGAAGAGGCCGCGCGCCTTCTCGCCGCTGAAGCGGCGGGACAGCAGCGTGGCGGGCTGGATGGCGTCCAGCCCGAAGCGCACCCAGCGGTACGGGTCGCGCGGCAGCCCGTCCCACGGGGTGCGCAGGAAGTCCTGGGCGAGGCTGTCCCAATGGCCGAGGAAAGGGGCGAGGAGCCTGCGGTACGCGCCCGCGTCACGCGGCCCGAGCGACATCGCGCTCTCCCCCACCGAGCCGGCCAGCACGGCGGCGGACCCGTCCGGGAACGGGTGGGCGAGGGCCAGCGGGGGCTGCAGCCACTCCAGGCCGTGCCGGGCGAGCGGCATCGCGTCGAAGGCGGGCGAGCCGATGCCCAGCGGGTGGACCGCCGAGCAGGGGTCGTGGCGGAAGCCGGGGAGGGTGAGCTCCTCGGTACGGGCTCCGCCGCCGACGGTCCGCCCGGCTTCGAAGACCTCCACGGCGTAGCCGCGGCGGGCCAGTTCGACTGCGGCGGTCAGCCCGTTGGGGCCCGCCCCCACGACGACTGCGTCAAGCATCGACGGCACCTTCGGACTCCTTTGTCAGCCGGCGGTCGGAGTCCCAGGATATTCACAGGCGCCGGCGCTACGGGCGCGGGTAGGCTTCCCGCTCGATGAGCACTCCGAACCCCGCGCGGCAGCCGCGCCCCACACCGCTCCCCGATCCGTACCCGGCCCCCGGGACGGCCCCGGAGGATTCCGGACCGTACGGGTGGATCTCCGCCATGGCCGAACGACTCGTCGCCGTGCCCGGGATCCGGGCCGTCGTCCTGGGCGGCAGCCGGGCCCGGGGCACCCACCGCCCGGACTCCGACTGGGATCTGGGCCTCTACTACCGCGGCGTCCCTGACCTGGCCGCGCTGACCGCGCTGGCCCGCGAGGTGCAGGGTTCGCCGGTCGAGGTGGCCGGGCCCGGCGGCTGGGGGCCGTGGGTCAACGGCGGGGCCTGGCTCCGGGTGGACGGCACACCGGTGGACTGGATCCTGCGCGACCTGGACCGGGTCGAGGCGGTCTGGTCCGACTGCCGCCAGGGGCGCTACGAGGTGGGTGTCCAGCCGGGCCACCCGCTCGGTTTCTGGTCCCCCGCCTATCCGGGCGAGGTCGCCCTCGGGCACGTACTCGCTGACGCACAAGGTGAGTTGACGGCACTTCAGGCCGAGACGCACGACTATCCGGAGCACCTGCGCACGGCCCTCGCCGATGCGGCCTGGGAGGCGGAGTTCTCGGTGGCGTCGGCCCGCAAGTCGGCTCCTTCCGGCGACCGGCTCCATGTCTCGCTCTGCCTGTCCCGGGCGTTCGGCATCCTCGCCCAGTCGCTGCACGCCCACCACCGCACCTGGTGCCTCAACGAGAAGGGCGCGCTGGCGGCCGCCGCCGCGCTGCCGGACACGCCCGCGGACTTCGCGGACCGGGCCGGCGAGGCGCTGCGGGGGCTGGACGCCGCGGCGGTGGAAACGGCCGCGGACGTCGTGGACGACGTACGGGCGGTCCTGAGCGGCGCGTCCGCCCAAGGCCCCGACCGCGGCTGAGCCGTCGGACGGGCCTTACGATTCCGCCATGATCGCCGAACTGCAGTGTGTGGTGCTCGACTGTCCCGATCCCGCGCGTCTCGCCGGGTTCTACCGTTCGCTGGTCGGCGGGCGCGTGAACCAGGTGGACCGCCGGTGGGCGCTCGACGAGAACTGGGCGACGCTGCACACCCCCGGCGGGCCGGTGCTCGCCTTCCAGCGGGTGGCGGACCACCGGCCGCCGCGGTGGCCCGATCCGGAGCGCCCGCAGCAGTTCCATCTGGACTTCGGGGTCCCCGACCTGGACGCGGCCGAGTCCGAGGTGGTGGCGGCCGGTGCGACCGTACTCGACGACGGCGCCGGGTCCGATCGGCCGTGGCGTATCTACGCCGACCCCGCAGGCCACCCGTTCTGCCTGGTCAAGCACGGCACGAGCGGGAACTGAGGGTACTGCCCAGTTCCCGCTGGGTGGCCGTGGCGCGGCGGGCCGGACGCGGTGAGGTCCGCGCCTGCCTCGCCGCTCCCGCCCCGCTCAGCCTCCGGCGCGCAGCGCGGCCAGGACGCTGTCGGCCGTCGCCCGGTCACGGGCGGCCGTGAAGGGCATGTCGTTGCCCCCGGCGATACGGAACGGCACACCGGACAGCGTGGCCTGGGCGCCGCCCGCCTCCGTGACCAGCAGGAGACCCGCCGCGTGGTCCCACGCGAACTCCCAGTTGAAGGCGACCGCCTCGGCGTCGCCGCGGGCGACGCCGAGGTATTCGAGGCCGGCCGAGCCGCAGGGGCGGGCGTCGATGCCCTCGGTGCGCAGCCCGAGCAGGGCGCGCTTCTGGGCGTCGGTGGTGTAGTCGGGGTGCGACATCGCCACCCGCAGGACGGCGCCGGGCTCGGGTGAACCTGCGTGCAGGGGCGCGCCGTTGAGCGTCGCGCCCCGGCCCCGGACGGCCACGGCCATCTCGTCCAGGGCGGCGGCGTACGTCCAGGAGGCGAGGGTCTCGCCGTGGTGGGCGAGGGCGACCAGGGTGCAGAAGCCGGGTTCGCCGCGGACGAACTGGCGGGTGCCGTCGACCGGGTCGACGATCCAGACGGGCGCCTCGCCGCTCAGCGCCTCGTACACCGTCGGGTCGGCGTGGACCGCTTCCTCGCCGACGACCACGGAACCGGGCA
Source organism: Streptomyces sp. NPDC091387 (assembly GCF_044756945.1). NCBI lineage: Bacteria > Bacillati > Actinomycetota > Actinomycetes > Kitasatosporales > Streptomycetaceae > Streptomyces > Streptomyces sp. NPDC091387. The sequence goes on from NZ_JBIVTZ010000033.1 coordinate 40,592, forward strand.
GGAGCCGGCTCAGGGAGGCGGTGAGGTGTTCCTCCGCGAGGCGGTCCGCGGTGGTCACGAGGTCGTGCGGACCGTTCTTCTCGACGATCTCGTGGGCGGCGAGCTGCCGGTAGCGCGGCATGATCTCGGCGGCGGCCGCTGCGCGGACCGCCGCCTCGACCTCGGTCAGGTCCCCGGCAAGGAAGTCATCGATCATGCCCCCAGCTAAGCACGCGGGTCCGGGGCGCCGACGACCTGGTCATGACGGGTGGATGGCCAGGTGGCGGCGCCGGTCAGCGGCCGACCGCGTACCCCTGCATTCCCCGCGGGTTCGCGGCCGCGGACAGCACCCCGGTCCGCGGGTCACGGGCGACCGCGCACATCCGGCCCTCGGACCACGGGTCACCGACCGTGACGTCATGGCCGCGGCGGCGCAGCTCGGACACGACGTCCGGGTCCATGCACTCCTCGACGGTGACGCTGCCGGGGCGCATCCCGCGCGGGAAGAAGGAGCCGGGGAAGCTGTCGTTGTGCCAGTTCGGGGCGTCGATGGCGCCCTGGAGGTCGAGGCCGCCGCGGACCTCGGCGCGCAGGGCGACGGCGAGGAAGAAGTGCAGCTGCCACTGGTCCTGCTGGTCGCCGCCGGGGGTGCCGAACGCGATCACCGGCACGCCGTCGCGCAGGGCGAGGGACGGCGTCAGGGTGGTACGGGGGCGCCGGCCGGGGGTGAGGGAGTTCGGCAGGTCCTCGTCCAGCCAGGCCATCTGGAGGCGGGTGCCGAGCGGGAAGCCGAGCTCGGGCACGACCGGGTTGGACTGGAGCCAGCCGCCGCTGGGCGTGGCGGAGACCATGTTGCCCCAGCGGTCCACGACGTCCACGTGGCAGGTGTCGCCGCGGGTGGCGCCGTCCGCGGCGACGGACGGCTCGCCGGTGCGGTCCACGGTTGCCGTCGGTTCCCCGGCTCCGTCCTTGGCGACCGTCGGCTCGCCGACACCGGCGGTCGCGAGGCCCATCGCGTCGAAGCCGGACTCGCCCGCGGCGACGGCCTGGGCGTGCCCGCTCAGGACGGGGGTACGGCCGTCGGGGCTGCCCGGTCGCAGCTCGTGCGAGGCCTCACCGGTGACGAGGGCGCGGCGGGCGGCGTTGTACGGCTCGGAGAGCAGGGTGGCGAGCGGGACCTCCGCGGCGTCGCCGTACCAGGCCTCGCGGTCGGCCATGGCCAGCTTGCAGCCCTCGATGAGCAGGTGCACGTACTCGGCGGAGCCGTACCGGGGCAGTTCGGCGGGGAGCAGCGCGAGCTGCTGGAGGAACGCGGGGCCCTGGCTCCAGCCGCCGGCCTTGGCGAGCGTCCAGCCGTTCCAGTCGTACGTCGCGGGGGCCTCGTACGAGGCGGACCAGCCGGCCAGGTCGGCGGCGGTGAGGGTGCCGGTGTGGCGTTCGCCGCTGGTGTCCATGGTGGGGACGGTGGCCTGCCGGACCAGGGCCTCAGCGATGAATCCCTCGCGCCAGATCGCACGGGCGGCCTCGATCTGCGCGGTGCGGTTCTCGCCGCCGGTCTCCTCGGCCTCGGCGACGAGCCGGCGCCAGGTCGCGGCGAGGGCCGGGTTGCGGAAGAGCTCGCCGGGCTTCGGGGACGCGCCGCCGGGCAGGTACACATCGGCGGAGGACGGCCACTCGTTCTCGAACAGCTCGCGGACGGTCTCGACGGTCTGGCCGACCCGTTCCACGGGCGCGTGCCCGTCCTCGGCGTAGCCGATGGCGTACCGCAGCACCTGCGCGAGGGTCCTGGTGCCGTGGTCGCGCAGCAGCAGCGTCCAGGCGTCGAAGGCGCCCGGCACGGCGGCGGCGAGCGGTCCGGTGCCGGGGACCAGGCCAAGGCCGAGCGCGCGGTAGTGGGCGATGGTGGCACCGGCGGGGGCGGGGCCCTGGCCGCACAGCACCTGGACCTCGCCGTCAGCGGGCGCGAGGATCATCGGCACTTCGCCGGCCGGTCCGTTGAGGTGCGGTTCGACGACGTGCAGGACGAATCCGGCGGCGACGGCGGCGTCGTAGGCGTTGCCGCCGTCCTCCAGGACGGCCATGGCGGACTGCGAGGCGAGCCAGTGGGTGGAGGACACCATCCCGAAGGTGCCCTGGAGGGTGGGCCTGGTGGTGAACATACGGGCTCTCACCTCGCTGTTACGTGTGTCGGACGGTCGAGACTGCACTCAGGATCGAAGCTTGGGGAGAATCTGGGGAGTTCGGACCGGAGATCTCCTCCGCCCGCTCCCCCAGCAGGCTATCGACTGCCCTGCGCCCCTTCCTTCCCGCACGTCCGGACCGCGTGCGCGCCGACAAGGCGTGTGCCTTCCACAAGAACCGCGCCTGCCTGCGGTGGCGTGGCATCAGCTGGACCATCCCGGCCAAGGCCGACCAGGCTCGGTTCCCGGACACACACCGTCAGCATTCGGAATGACTCATCTAGGGTTCGGCCATGTCTCTTTCCCCCGCTCCGAAGCAATCCACGCTTGCGGTCGAGCTCGCGTCGCTGCGGCGCCGGCGCACGCGTCGTCGTCGGCGGCTCGGGACGGCAGCCGGAGCCGGTCTCGTCGGGGTCGCCGGAGGCTTGTGGCTTCTGCTGGTCACCGGGCCCGAACCGGGCGACCATGCGCCCATGGCCATATGCGCCGTGGACAGCAAGAGCCTGCGCGCCGACGTGGATGCGGACGGACAACTGGACGAGATCCGCGACCAGGGCCGCGATGGCACCAACTCAGTCGTCTTCCGGAGAGACGGCCACCGCACCACTGTCGGCGTCGGCGAGGCCCGGGGGTTCTGGCAGAAGCTGCGAGGCTTACCGAAGGAAGACATGGCGACACGGGGAACCTTCGGTGACTTCGACGGCGACGGGTACCTCGATCTGGCCCTCTTCTACAGTCAGCGCGACGAGGGCGACGCGACGCGGGACAACATGGTGGTGCATGAGGTGCGCTACGGGCCTCTCGCCCGCGACCTGAGCAGTGACCGGACCGGCCCCATCCGTATGGGGGGCTCGGCGTTCGTGTTCGCGGTGCGGGCCACCGACACCGATCACGACGGCCGCGCCGAGCTCCAGATAGTCCAGTCAGGCGGGGACGGCACCACTTACCGCCATATCGGTCGGCAGGACGGCGGCGGGCTCTCTGTCAGCGATGACAAGACCGGCTCCGACGGGTGGTCGGGCTGGTCCGGGCCCAAGCTCGGCCGGCTCGACTTCGGGGCCTGCGCAGATCGCTAGACGAGTCTTTCCGAATGCTGACGGTGTGTCCAGGAACGCAGACAGGGCGTCCAAGATCGTTGTGTGATGTGGCCCTGGACGTGGCCACCGGCGAGGTCATCGGTTCCATCCACCGCCGCCACCGGACCGCGGAGTTCGAGAAGTTCCTCACCAAACTCGACAAGGAGGTCTCGGCCGACCTGATCCACGACGACGACGGCACCCACGAGTCGCCGGCAGTCAGGAACTGGCGGGAGACCCATCCCCGGTGCCTTGCCGCGATCTTCGGTTGGTCGGAATTGACAGCCATCCGCTACGCGGGAGCCGCCCGAGCACTCACAGACGGACCCCGCTCGCAGACGGATCCGAACCCCCCTGAAAATATGAGAGTTGACTCTCGCATATTACGAGAGGAGACTCTCACGTTATGGGCTCCAGTAATCGCCTCGGCGATATCGAGATCAGTGACCCGCAAGCGATGCGGGCGTTGGCGCATCCGGTTCGGCTCGCAATCCTTGACCACTTGCAGCGGCACGGGCCTGCGACCGCGACGCGGCTCGCGCCGGACGTGGGGGCGACGCCGTCGGTCACCAGCTGGCATCTGCGCCACCTGGCCGGTTTCGGGCTGGTTCGCGACAGCGAGCCCGGTTCGGACCGCCGCCAACGAAGGTGGGAGGCGGTGGCACACGGCTTCCGGTTCGAGACGCCGCAGGACCAGGCTGACGAGGAGGGCCGGTCGGCCGCGCGGGTGCTGTCGCAGCAGATGTTCCTGCGCTATGCGGACCTGCCGAGCCGGTGGGCAGCAGAGGTGGAGCCCGCACTCGATCCGGCGTGGCAGAGGCTGGCAGGGCTGGCCAACACCCGCCTCGTCGTTTCCGCTGAGGAACTCGCCGCCATTGAGGACGGCATCGAGCGCATCCTTGCGCCGTATGTCACTCGCGCTCCGGCCGAGCGGCCGGCCGATGGCCGGGGCGTCCAGCTGATGCGTTTCGTCCTGCCGGAAGGTGCCGAGGAACAGACCGTGCCGACGCCGTGAACGGCCCGAGCCCGACCGCTGCGATATCCCTGTGGCGAGATCAACGGTTCCGCCGCTTCTGGGCCGGGAACACCGTCTCCCAGTTCGGCGACCGGATCACCGAACTGGCCCTGCCCTTGATCGCTGTCAACGCCTTGAACGCCACGGCCAACCAGGTGGCATGGCTGACGGCACTCATCTGGACTCCGAATCTGCTCGCCATCCTCCTGGGGGCCTGGGTCGACCAGAGGGTCCGCAAACGTCGCCTGATGATCCTCGCCGACCTGGTGCGCGCCGCGGTACTGCTCAGCATCCCGGCTGCCTACTTGCTGGGAGCGGTGACTCTCGGCCAGCTGTACGCCGTGGCGTTGCTCACGGGCGCTGCGGGAGTGCTGTTCAACACCGCCTATCCGCCGTTCTTCGTAGGCCTCGTGCCACGCGCGTCCTACGTGGACGCGAACAGCAAACTCAGTGCCAGTCGATCCGCGTCGTATGTCGCCGGCCCGGCCATCGGCGGCGCTCTGATCCAGGTCTTCACCGCGCCCATAACCCTCGTCCTTGACGCCCTGACCTTCCTGGCATCGGCGGTCCTGATCAGCCGCGTCTCGGTCGACGAACCGCCGACAGCGGACGACACCACGGCGCCTCCCCTTTTGCGGCGGGCCAGGGAGGGACTGGCTCTCGTAGTCCGTCACCCGGTGCTGCGGGCCAGTCTCGGATGCGCAGCCACCGTGAACTTCTTCACCTTCATCGCGGGCAGTGGACTGATCGTGCTGTTCGCCAGCCGGAACCTCGGACTGTCCGCGGGAGTCATCGGAATCGCGCTCGGTGTCGGTGCGACGGGTTCCCTCCTCGGCGCCCTGGTCGCTCCGAGAATCTCGCGACGGTTCGGCGTGGGGCCCAGCATCGTCGTGGGCGCGGTGCTCTTCCCCGCGCCGATCGCCATCGCCGCCATCGCGGACGGTCCGTTCTGGCTCCGTGCCGGCGCTTTGGCCGCGTCCGAGTTCCTGTCCGGCTTCGGTGTCATGTTGTTCGACGTCAACCTCAACGCCCTGCAGACCACTGTGATCCCCGACGGCCTGCGCAGTCGCGTGGCCGGCGCGTACAGCACGATCAACTACGGGATTCGCCCCATCGGTGCCATCGTCGGCGGGCTGCTGGCCACCGCCCTCGGGCTGAGGCCCACTCTCCTCATTGCCGCCGTCGGCGGAGTCCTGTCGATGCTTTGGCTACTGCCCTCACCGATACCTCGGATCCGCTCCCTGGCACCGGACGAAACCGGGGATGCGGCTGGTTGAATCTGCGTGCGCCGACGGGCACACGGCACCGCTGCCGGTACGCGCTGTCCGACGGGCAGCTCTACGAGATCGCCCGGGGAATCCGGGGGATGCCTGGATCGCCCGTCGAACGGGAGCGGTTCACGGTCGTCAGAAGCCTACTTCCATTCCGCATACAGTCCGCAAGGCAAGAGCGGCGCCCACGTGGCGGACGGTTTTTACTGACGATCGGATAGCGGCGGGTGCGGAAGGCGTGAAGACACCTGTCCGCACCCGCCGTCGTCAGCCGCGCGTGGCGAGTCAGCGACTTCGCGCGGCCGGCCTGGCGTGCGCCGGGGCCCCGGGCGTCTGCCCTTCCCCGCCGCCCAGCCATTTCAGCCCGTCCACCACGAACCGGTTCTGCGTCTCACTGGCGAACGTCGAGGACAGGGTGGTCCCCGAGCCGTAGTCCATGGCGTTGTGGCCGAAGTTCGCGTACAGCATCCGGTAGCCGGTGTTGGTCCACAGGACCGGGTAGTCGCCGCTGTACCAGGACTGGTTCGGGTCCGTGCCCAGCGGGAAGCTCACCGGGTCGACGGATGCCAGCACCTTGATGTCCGGATTATCGCGGAGGTTGTGCTGCCACGAGTACCACTCGCTGACCGACGAGGTGAAGGTGTCGGGCAGCCCCGTGGTGGAGGGGTGCGTCCGGTCCTCGGTGCGCAGCACCGCGGTGGTGGGGCCCCAGGTGTTCGAGCTGAAGTCGCCGCTGCCGAGGAACTGGTCGTAGTACCAGGGCCATTCCTGGGCGGCGGTGGTGAACGCGGAGACGTGGAAGCCCATCCAGGCCCCGCCCGAGCGCATGTACCGCTCGAATCCCGCGCGTTGGGGGGCGGTCTGCGGCGCGTCGTCGAGGAACAGCACCACCTGGTACTGGTCGGGGGTGAGGGTGCTCAGCCGCTCCCAGTCGTTGGTGGAGGTGTAGGAGAAGTTGTTGGCCGCGGCGGTGGCGGGGAACCACTGGTTGGCTTCCTGGACGAAGCTGATGTGGGCCGCGTCCCAGGTGCCGTTGTAGAAGGCGATCACGTTGAAGGCGGGTGCCCGCGGCGCGGCCTGCGCGGGGGCCGGGGTGAGCCCCAGCAGGAGGGCCGGCAGCAGGAGCAGCCATCGGCAGAGCCGGCCGATGCCTCCGCGCGCTCCGGCGGTGGTCCTGAACGCTGTCATACGGAACCGTCCTTTCCGGACGTCGCGGTACTCAGGGCTGGCTGACGAGGTTGGCCACGTTGGACGAGGAGTTGGAGGGGCCGCCCCGCCCGTTGATGACGTGGCGGATCGTTCCGGTGCCGCCGAGCGAGACGGTCACCATGCTCTGGAACCGGACGTTCGGGTTGTCCGGGACCTCGAAGGCGTGCTCGGCCGTCACTGACGGGTTCGAGCTGAAGAAGCAGTAGCTGCCGAGCCCGTACGCCTGGTGGCTGGTGACCGAGTCCGCGACCTTGTAGGCGGCGTAGCCCTGGGTGGAGCCGTTCATCCAGGACGCCTGGTCCGGCACGTCGTACGGCATCTCGTTCTGGTAGAAGTACGTGCGCCCGCCGTTGCCGTTCCAGATCGTCTGGTGCTTCTGGTAGTGCTCGACGAAGAGTCCGTACATCGTCACGTTGTCGCCGTTGACGACGAGGCCCGTGTCCGCCTTGTTGCTGTTCCAGCCGATGCCGCTGCCGTGGTCGCCGCGCCAGATCCACATGTGGTCACCGATGACGTGGTCGCTGTTGACCACCAGGCTGGTGGTCGCCCGGCCCACGGCTGCGCCGCCGACCCGGAAGAACACGTCGTGCAGCGAGGTCGGGTTCGCCGCGTGCCCGGCCGAGGAGCCGGCCGGGCCGACCTCCATCAGGGTCGGGGAGTTCGTCGTACCGGCGTCGAAGAGGATGCCGGCGACCTTGACCCCGTCGACGTCGGCCACCGTCATCGCGGTGACCCCGTTGTCCGGAATGAACGTGGCGAGGCCGAGCCCCAGGACGACGGTGTCGGGCCTGGTCACCTTCAGCGTCTGGTCGAGGTGGTAGACGCCCGGCGTGACCAGCAGGTTCTTTCCCTCGGCCAGCGCGGCGTTGATCTGCGCGGCCGTGGCTCCCGCCCTCACGACGAAGAACTTGTCCATGCCGATCGAGGTGCCCGCGGCGTTGCCGCCCGCCCAGGTGGTGCCCGAGGCGTTGTTGCGGACGGCAGGGACGAACACCTGGTAGGCGCCGCCCCCGTCCACGTACAGGAAGGGCTTCTCCCGGATCACGGGCGCCTGGTTCACCGTGGTGTAGGGCGGGTTGGGGAAACTGGTGGCGGGGACGCCCTGGCTGCCGACGAAGACCATGTTCCAGTTGGAGCCGGTCCAGCTGCCGAGCGTGGAGTTGCGGGTGATCCACTGCTGCTGCGTGCCGGACCGCACCTGCCCGTCGATCTTGGTGTCGGCCATGAAGCCGCCGCTGGCCCAGCCGCCGTCGTCCAGGGCCAGGTTGCCGCGCACATGCATGCGCCGGTACGGGGCCGCCTGGGAGACGGCCCAGCGGTCGGTGCCGCCGGTCGGGTTCACCGAGAGGTTCTCGGCGCCGCGCCAGAAGTTCTGGGTGGCGTTCTGCGGCGGGAACCAGTCGGCTTCTGCGTGGACGGTGCCGTTGATCGTCACCGAGTCGGGCGACTGTCCGAGCCCGAGGACCTGGGTGTAGAAGCCCACGTTGACGTCGTTGCTGTACGTACCCGGCTTGAACATCACCGCGTAGCGCTGGTTGCCGAACTGGTTGGTCTCCTGCTGCCGGAAGATCGAGTCGAGCCGGCCCTGAATGGTGGCCGACGGCATCGACGGGTCGAAGACCACCACGTTCGGCCCGAGGTCCACATCGCCCGGCGCGACGGCGACCGGTGTGACCTGGAACCGCTGGGCCGCGGAGTTGTTGCAGGTGTACTGGACGAGCTGGACGCTGTCGGCCGTCGAGGCGGCGGGCACGTCCAGGCACTTGCCGCTGTTGCGGTTGACGAAGTGGTAGGCGCCGCCGCCCTCGTCGACGGGCTGCCACTGCTGGTTGGTGCCGCCGCCGTACGTCCAGAGCTGGACGGCGGCGCTGTCGGCGGTGGACACGTTGCTGACGTCCACGGACTGGTCGGCGTTGTTGCGGTTGTTGATGCGCACATAGCCGCCGGAGGTCGCGGTCAGACTCCACTGCTGGGCGGCGGAGTTGTTGCACGTGTACTGCTGGACGGCGGTGCCGTTGACAGTTGCGGCGGACCGGGCGTCCAGGCACTTCCCGCTGCCGCTGTTGACGACGGTGGCCCAGCCGGACGGCAGCGCGGCGGCCGCCGCGGCGGCGCGCGGGGCGGGCCCGGCCGGGACCGCGGCCGGGGCGGGGGTGGCGGCCAGGACCGACCCGGCCAGGGCGCCGGCCGCGAACACCGCGGTCAGCGCCCGCCGTCGGCGGGTCGGTGTGGGGCCGGATCGGCGGCCCTCTGTGGGCCTTCGGACAGATCTGGGCACGGTTGTCTCCTGTGCGGGTCGGACGGCGCGACGGGCAGGGGCGGTCAGACGGTCAGACGGTGTGCGGGCCGGTCAGCCGGCGTACTGGGCGAACACCTTCGTGAAGTCCCAGGGCTGCTGGGAGACGCCCGAGCAGGTGTCGGCGCCGCCCCCGGTGCACGGGCGGTCCCGGTTGACCGACCAGAAGGTGAGCCGGGCCAGATGGCGCTGCTGGGCGTAGGCCAGGATGGTGCGGAAGTCGGCGACCGTCACCGTCTCGTTGTCGTCGGTGATGCCGTTCATCGAGGAGATGCCGGTGTGCCGGTACGCCTGGTCGTCCGTGTATCCGTAGGCGTTCTTGACGACGTTCTTCAGCCCCTCGGCCGCGCTGACGGTGAGGTTGCCCATGTTCTGGCCCGCCCCGCCGAAGTCGAACGGCATGATCGTCCAGCTGTCCACGGTCAGCCCGGAGGCCGACGCCTTGCGGACCATGCTGTCGTCGGGCCCGCTCTGGCCGGTGCCGAAGGTGACGTACACCTTGATGCCCGGGTTGTTGGCCTTGACGGTCTTCAGCGCGTCGACCGTGCGCTGCTGCACCGTGGCGCTGGCGTACGCGTCGGCCTCGATGTCGATGTCGATCGCCTTCAGGCCGTAGGCGCTGATCACCTTCTGGTACGCGGCCGCCAGCTCGCCCGCACTGGAGCAGGAGCTCTCCAGCTTGTTGCCGCTCCAGCCGCCGAAGGACGGGATGACGTCGCCGCCGGCCCCCCGGACGGTGTTGATCGTCTGCTGGTCGACACCGCCGGTCAGCGGCCTGCCGCCGTCCCACTGCGGGTTGCAGTAGCCGTTGCTGAGGACGAAGGCGAGCGTGAACCACTTGACGCCGGTGGCGTTCATGACGGTGGTCGGGCTGGGCGGGCTGCCCCAGCCGTTGTAGAGGTACGGTGCGACCGCCATGGCCCCGGGAGCGGCCGGGTCTCCCCCGCCTCCCCCGACGGCGGGCGCGGTCCACTTCTGGTTGGTGGCCCCGGTACAGGTCCAGATCTGGAGGCGGGTGCCGTTGGCCGAACTGTTCCCCGTGGCATCCAGACACTTGTCCGCCTGCGGGTTCACGATGTCGCGCGCACCACTGACCGTCCACCGCTGGGCAGCCGAGCCGTTGCAGTCCCACAGCTGAACGACGGAACCGTTGGCCGTGCCGCCCGACGCGACGTCAAGACACTTGCCCAGCGCCTTGACCGTCCCGTCACTGCCCAGGCTCCACTGCTGGGCGGCGGAGCCGTTGCAGTCGTAGAGCTGTACGGGAGTGCCGTTGGCGTTGGCACCCGCGGCGACATCGACGCACTTGCCGCCGACCCCGGTGATCTGCCCGGTGGCCGCGGCCGCGCCCAGGGCGGGCGAGCCGGTCAGCCCGGCGAGGAGGGCCGCGGCGGCCACGACTCCCAGGGCGCTCCATACGGCGGGGGCGTGCCCGCGCAGCAGGTCTCGGCGCATCAGCTGTTCACCGTCCACTTCTGATTGGCGGCCCCGGAGCAGGTCCAGATCTGCAGCCGGGTGCCGTTGGCCGAACTGTTCCCCGTGACGTCCAGGCACTTGTTGGCCTGCGGGTTCACGATGTCGCGCGCACCACTGACCGCCCATCGCTGGGCAGCCGAGCCGTTGCAGTCCCACAGCTGAACGACGGTTCCGTCCGCCGTACCGCCGGACGCGACGTCAAGGCACTTGCCCAGCGCCCGGATCGTCCCGTCGCCGCCGACGCTCCACTTCTGGGCGGCGGAGCCGTTGCAGTCGTAGAGCTGTACGGGGGTGCCGTTGGCATTGCTCGCCGCGGCCACGTCGACGCACTTGCCGGCCAGGCCGGTGATGGTTCCGGAACCGGCCGGGGGCTGGGTGTCGCTGGTGGTGACGCGTACGTGGTCGACGACGAGTTGCTGGGGGAAGGTGGTGTTGTTGTCGGGGTCGCCGGGCCAGTAGCCGCCGACGGCG
>NZ_JBIVTZ010000034.1:0-29262 GCF_044756945.1 Streptomyces sp. NPDC091387
CCGTGCAACCGGCGCTCGTTAACAGCCCTGGTCTGCACGCCAATCCCGTAGCAGAGTCAGATGCAAGGCAAAAACTCGCATACCGCCCTCTCACAAGGTGTACGTCGACCCATCCGTCTCCTATCGGATGGTCATCCAGTTCCGCCCCGCCCCGTCCACCTCGCACCACAAGCGCGAGGTCTATCTCGTCGCCGCGGGCAGCCGGAAGGAGTACGCGGTCTACCGCACGGCCCACCTGCGCACCGGCCCCCACCAGAACGCGGACGTCGAGACAACCTCCTCGGCCGCCGAAGCACGCGTGCAGGCCGCACGCTCCCGCTCTCCCCACACGGCAAACCAGCCGACGCCCCTCCCAGTGGCGGCGGCCCAGCCCCCTGCCACCGCTTCCCGAAAGGCTCCCCACCGATGATCGTCGACCGCGCCCCGCTGACTCGTACCGAACTGGCGGGCCTGCTCACCGACGCCGCGCAGAGTGTCTCCGGGATCCTCACCGCCGAGTACCCGACGGCTGCCAGCCGCTCCTACCTGCACCCCGTACTGGGTGCGCTGTCGGCCGGACCCAGGGTGATCTGCGAGCTGAACGACCGGCTCGAAGAATTCCTGGCCGCCGAGCCGCGCCCCGCGACGCCGGCGGGTCTGTTCACCCTGGCCTCCTACGCCTCCGCACTGGGATGGCTCACCGAGTCCCTCGCCGAGCTCACCACCTCGGTCGACCAGATCTGCACCCGCGTCGGCATCCCCACACAGCCACCGGACGACCCGACCTTCACCACGCCCGACAGCAAGGAGCGGGACAGCGAGCTCGACTTCGCCTTCAGCGACCTGGAGTTGACGGAAATCCGCACCGCCGCCGAGGCCGCCCACCTCCCGCCGGGCGACTACGTCGCCGTGCTCTCCGAGTCCCTTCTCGCCATCACCCGGATCACCGACGCCTGCATGGAGATCTCCAGCGGCCTTCTCGACGACGCCACGTACGTCCTCGGCGAAGCGACCGACCACGTCTGGATCAACGATGGCCCAGGCCACTTGCCCACCCTGGTCCGTTCACTGCTCGCCCGGATGGAAACCGCCGGGTGAGCCCCCACAACCCGTTCCGGAGCCGGTGATCCGGCTCATTTCCACGGCGCCCGTGTGCGGCCGAACGGCCCGTTCCACGGCGTACGCAGGCGCGTCCCCCTCCCCCTTCTCTTCTTCAGGAACGCCCCATGACCTTCAGCTCGGATGACGAGCAGCGGCGCGAGTACCACGTCAGCCCCCGCTACCTCGCCGGATCAACGTTCACCGGTGACCCTGCTCTCCGTCCGCTCCTCGACAGCGGCTGGTCGCTGAACGGCGACGACGTGGGCAACGTGTACGTCAACACCCCTGACCAGCGGGTCCGCCTGGCCTACCTGCCCGAGGGCGACGACGACGCCCTGTGGAAAATCACCGCGTACACCTCGGACTACGCGACGCCACGCTGGCTGGTCACCTTCCAGAGCGGCACCCCCACCGAGATCGTCGCCGGCTTCACCACGGCGCTCGCCGCCGCCTACGCCGAGGGCCCCGATTCCTACCTCCACCACGGCAACAGCGCCCTGACCGCACTGGATGCCGGCACACCGCTGGCAGCGGCGGGCTGGAGCCACAGCTACAGCCCCCAGAACGTCTACTTCCAGTCGCCCGACCGCCTGGCCGAGGTCTACCTGCGCCACAACCACCGTGACCACACCGCCGAGATGCGGGGCCATCAAGAACGCTGGCTCACCCTCGCCGGGCCACCAGGAAACCAGTGGTACGCCACCGCTTCCTCCTTCACCCCGCAGAGGCTGGTGACCGCGATGAACACCGCCCTCACCGACCCGTCGCCAGTCATCCGTTACGGCTACGACCTGCAACGCCTTCCCCCACAGGCCACCGCGACACCGGTCAAACCGCGCATGCCCACACCCCTGGACATCCACCGCGTCCAGGCAGCCAAATCCCGCTCCACGGTGGTGCCGACGACTGCCGCGGCTCGTCTCGTAACCCCGTCGCCGCGTTCGCTGCCGGCTTCGCAGGCCCCGCGCTCCGGGTACGCCCGCTGACGAACGCCCTCTCCCCCGACCATGTGGAGCCGCTCATGTCCAACACCACCGCACTCGACCAGGCCACAGCCATGATCGAGAAAGCCTGGACCCGCCCCATCGACGCTCTGGAATCCCTCGCGATCCGCCGCCCCAGCGACGACCCGCTCCTGCGCTCGGCCATGCGCATCCGCTCGGCCATGGTCATCACCGACAGCGCTGCGACCGTGCACCAGGACCGTCTGCACGCCCTGACCCGGCCCGGCCACGTGCCGGCCTTCTACGACCTGGAACGGATCACCAGCTCAGCGGCAGACCTCCGCGTCGCCAAGGCGGAGAGCAGTACGTCTCTGCAGGCCATCAGCCACGTGATCGAAGCCCGCGAATCCGCCGCGACCACGGCCTCGGCCCCGGCAGCCCGGCTGGCCCAGGCCGCCGTCGCCCGCTCCGGGCACACACCACGCCTCCTGGGCCAGGCACCCGATCAGCCCGCCTCTTCGGCCGCTGTCGGCCCGCCGGTGGCCGGCCCGGGGCCGCGCCGCTGACCGTCAGGCAAGGTCCTCGTCGCGGTCGGCCTCCCCGATGCGGGAGCCCACCGGGCGGGCCAGCTCCTCCACCGTCAACTCGACACGGCACCCCTCCGCGACCCGCTCCTCCACCACCGCACCCTCGCCCCACCACCCGTCGCACCGCGTACCAACAGCCCACTGGCCGTCAGCGACCATCGCAATCTCCCCGACCGTCCACGGCCGCCCGGCCGCCCGGATCTTGCGCTCCAGCCCGGCTCCGTCCCGGTGCCTGCCCGGCTCCACCATCCTGCTCCCCTTCGATTCCGTGTGGCCCGCTGCCGCAACCCGGATACGACAACCAGGTCCGCTCATCCATTCCCGGAGCCGCCATCTGCTGCCGGCGGCCAGTTCGCCCACGGCAGACGCCAGTTCCCGGGAAAGGACTACGAACTCCTGCGCACCGCATGCCAACGTACGGGTGTCGGGAAAAACCGCAGGTCAACGAAGGGATCATCCAACCGTGAACGCCTCCGCCACCCTCCTCCCAGCCGTCACCCACCCCGTCCCGGACGACCACTGCCGGCTCTCCTCCGACCACTTCGCGGCCCCGGTCCTCGACCTCCTCCACGCCCTCGGCTGGGCGGTCGTCGAGACCCCGGAGGCCAACGTCCACGCTACGAGCCCGGACGGCCGTATCTACGTCGGCTGGCTCCCCGAAGATCCCTCCGCCTGGCAACTCGACATCGTCTGGCAGGTCCGGGTCCAGCCCGCCGAAGACGCCCCATGGGTTCAGGAATTCGGCCTCCACTCCCCCTCCGAGACCGTCGCCGGATTCATCGCCGCCCTCGTCGCCCACCGCTGACCACGTCACCACCATGCCCGCTCCGAACAGCACCACCCAGACAGGAGGTTCCGGCCACGCGCATGCTCCTGGCCACCCGCCCCGGCCACCGCCGCACGTGCGCCTACGCCCGACGAGGCTGCACCTGCTACTACCTACCCGGTCAGTACGGCCGCCTTACCAAAAACATCCGCCGCCGCGCCGCCCGGCACGCCGAACGACGCTAGTGGCAGCGCGACTTCGCGGACACCGCATCCGCATAGAGCTTTCAAGTCGTTGAACAACCACGACTCTCCGCCACAGCACCCATGCAATCCGGCATGAAGAAGGGACCGCACCACATGACGCGCGACAAGATGATGACCCGACGCGGGATGCGGCGCTACAACTGCTGCCCCGGCCACAACCCCCGCTCCTAACACCACGGACGTGAACGCGCCCGCGAGGACCGCGAATGGCGGCAGGACATCGGACTTGATCTCCCGCCCAACGCACGTGGCCCGTTCCGGCTGCCCTGACGTGCAGACGAGTCGGCCTTCCCCGCACCCGCCCTTCCCTACCGATCTTGGAGGCCTTCCGTGCCCCGCCACCTGACCGTCGGCCATGTGCTCCGTCAGCTCCTGGAGCTTGACCCCAACCTGCCGATCCGTCTCGCCGTCAACCCCGACTTCCCCTTCGCCCACCACGTAGGAGCCCAGGTCATCGTCCGGGACGGCAAAGCGTTCATCGCCGACGACGGCCAGGAGGGCTACCTCCCGGTGGCGGTGGGCGAGGCCCTCAACTGGACATGACCACCCCCATCAACGCCCCGGAGGTCCCTATCTCGTCGCACGTCCTTCCGCTCCACAGCATCGCCGCGCACCCCATGCCGAGCGGTGTACGCGGCGCACTGGTCCAGCGCGTCTCCGTCCTACCCGACGGGCCGCTCGACGTCACCTGGCTCGCCACCGAATCTCCGAAGCTCCCTCTCGGACGCATTCGCCTCCACTGGGAGCCGGCTTCCCCCACCGGCTGGAACGTCACCGCCCACCTGGGCCTGGCCACCGCCGAGGTACACCTCGCCTCCTGGCCTGCCGCGCCGGACGATTGGCCGCGTCTGGTCCACCCCACCATCCGTGAGGTGCTCGGCCTGTGCGCCGCGCTCACGGTCGCGACCGCCGCCCTCGACCTCTCGAACCGCCTCGCCCAGGTCTGACCGGGACCGCAGCGCCTTCCTCCAACTCCGCGGCCAACTCGTCGAGGGGCCAGGCCTCGAAGACCTGCCCGGTGCGCTCTCCCTTCAGCATGTCCCATCGACTGCTACAAGACTCGCGGGGACGGACGGGACGGCAGTACATATTCGTGAAGCGCTGTCACGGTCGGTCGGCCGAGCGGAAGTCCGGTCGTTCCTGCCGTTCCACCCCGGGCGAACTCGCCGTGATCCGCCCGACTGTCCGGTCGATACGGAGGAACGAGCCGTTGGCTGGAAGTCACTGCCCGACGTTGCATCAGATGTGATCTAGGTTACCTTCGGGGGGACTGAATGGAGAGCCGTGATGATTCGGGGCTGGGAAGCCGATCCCTCTTCGCCGCTGGTGCGCCGCCTGGGTAAATCCCCCACCGAGCTCGGGACCACGGGCGGCGAGCAGGGATGCCCGGATATCTGGGAACTGGAGAACGGGGACATCGCCATCGTTGGCCGCGACCTCACCGATTCCTACCTGCCCCGCCTTCCCCTGGGGCTCGTCGTCGCCCCGGATGAACGGATCGTCGTCATCCCCCGCAGGACAGCCGCTGCGGCGAAGGTGGACCTTCCCGATGCTTAGCCCACAGACCGGCGGTCCGGGTCAGCGCCTCGGACTTGACGACTACTCCGAGGACTTCGGTCGCCATTTCTGGCGTTCCGGCTCCGAAGGGTTCTGGAAGCTCGAACGTCAGCAGAGCTTCCAAGAGCCCGGGGTGGAGAGCTGGGAGGCCTTCCGCAAGGGGCACTGGGGCGAGTCCCTGGCACTGATCGAGGGAAAGCGGGGTCACTACGAGGAGTACCTCCGGCGAATCGCCGGAAGCGGATTCGCCCTCCACCGTGTCCGCTGTGTGGAGGAGCCCATCGCTCCGTACCTCCAGTGGGAGCTCCACCTGCTCAACCTGAAGGCGCAGTGCGGGGAGGACACGAGAGTCCTCAGCCGGGACGGCATCCTCCGGTACGAAGCGCAGCATCCGCTTCCGGAGATCGTGGTCCTCGGTTCCTCGGTGATGTACGAGGTGTTGTATGACGACGACGGAAAACTCGCCGGCGGTATCCGCTTTGACGATCCGCACGTCATCTCCCGGTGGCGGAAGACGATCCAGGAGATGCACCAGGCTGGTGAGCCGTTGGACGACTTCTTCAGCCGCCGGGTCGCTCCACTGCCTCCGCCGTCCGTGACCGAGGAGTAGGGCGGAGTAGTCCCGCCCCGAACTCGGTGGAGAGTCCGGGATGGGCATGAGGCTTCGGCCGGACGCTGGTCGCACCATAAGGGCTGCATATGCGCATTATCCTGATTTCATACTCTGCACAGGGCTTCGCGCTCCTGCACCGCGTGTGCGAACTGGCCGGACACACGCCCGTCGCTTACCTGCATGCGCGGTCACTGCGGCCGGGCGAGCCGACGCGAAGCGGTGCGGGCGATGTCGTGGGCGAGATCGTCGACGCGCTGCCGAACGGGATGGATCTGCTGATTCCGGGCCGGAAGAGCATGCTGCCGCACATCCTCGCGGGATATCAGGCGGATCTCATCGTCTGCTACGGCTTTCCCTGGAAGCTGCCGCCGGCGGCACTCCGGTCGACGAACTTGGGTGCCGTCAACGTGCATACGTCGATGCTGCCGAAGTACCGAGGCCCTATTCCGGTCAACTGGGCGATCAGGAACGGCGACAAGGAAATCGGCGTCAGCATCCACTGGATGGAGAGCGAATTCGACACCGGCGGGATCCTGGCGCAGGAGGCGGGTATCGCGTTGGGTGACGATGTCGCCCCCCGGTTGTTGTGGGAAGAGGTCGACCGGTACATCGAGCGGCTTCTGCCCGGCGCGCTCTCGCTGGCCGAAGCCGGTTCGCCCGGTACGCCGCAGGAGGAGAGGTCGGCCACCTACGCGGGTTGGATGGAACCCGAGTTCTCGCAGATCGACTGGACCGCCTCCAGGGAGGAGATCCACAACCAGGTGCGTGCCGTCAGGTTCGCCAGCTCGGGCAGATCCGGCCCGGTTGCCGTGGTGGCTGACCGTCGTCTGCGGGTTCTGCGGACATCGTTGCAGCCGACGGACGGAGTCAAGGTGACGTGTGGAGATGGATCCGTGTGGATTACGGAGTCCGTACCGGTGGCGGACTCCGAGTCCTGAACAGACACCGAACCACCGCGAGTCAGTTCGGGTCTGGTGACGTTGCCTCCGCCAGGGAACGCCGGTACCGCCCCAGCTTGTCCCGGATTCCCCTCGTCCACGGGTGCTCTGGACCGAGTACCCGCTCGCGCCATTTCCTGACGATTTCCGCCTGTTCGATCGCTTCCCGGTCCTCGCCGACCGCGTGCAGGACGTTGCTGAGCAGGCTTCGTGCCGCCAGCGTGATGGGGTAGCGAGCTCCGAACCGGCGTTCGTGCGCCGCCAGCGCACGGCGGGCCAACAGCAGTGCTTCGGCGTGCTTTCCGGTGTTGAGCAGCGCACCTGCGCAGTTGAGGTCGGCCGACAGTGTGATCGGGTGGTCTGGGCCCAACTCACGGCGACAGTCGGCGACCACATCCGTTCCTGCCAGCGCCTCCCGGTCCAGGTCCGGACCGGGAGGCAGTTCGAGCAGACATGCCCTCGCCTCCAGCGTCAGCGGGTGCCATGGGCCCAGCAGTGCGGCTCGCCCGGCGACCGCCCGGTGCATCAACTGCACGGCTTCCGTCACTCGATCGAGCCAGACCAACGGGCGGGACAGATGGAGGCAGGTGGTCAGGGTGTCCAGCGCCTCGGGACCGCAGACCCGTTCGAAGTCGTCGAGCAGCCCGCGGTGGAAGTCCGCAGCCGCGTCGAGGCGCCCCAGACGATCGGTCGCCTTCCCGATCCGCTGCCGCAGGCGCAGCGCCAGGACGTGATCGTTTCCCAGCCGTCGTTGCACGAGGACTGTCGCGTGTTCGGCCGTGGCGAGCGCGGATGCGTAATCGCCGGAACGATGCTGGGCCGTAGCCAGAAGCAGGGCGCAGGTGGCAGCGGACTCGGCGGCGCCGATCGTGATCTCGGGCCAGGTAGTGACGCGGCGAAGCAGTGCCAGGACATGGGGGGTGAGGGGGGTGAGCAGGCTGTCGCGCAGGCCGCGTTCCGGGGATGCGGGTAGGGAGTGCAGGAGAAGTCCGGCCGCTGCGGCGGCGAGTTGGTCGCGTTCATCGGCCGGGGTGACGCGTGCGACGCTGTCGAGCAGCACTCCGTGCGTACGCAGGCAGCGGATGTCGCCGGGAACGAGTTCGGTGAGCGAGTGGTCGAGCAACCCCCGAAGCGCCAGTTCCACCCGGTCTGCGGGCAGGGTCAGGTCGAGCCGGATGTTGGCCAGCAGCGACAGGGGCAGCGGGTCGTTCGACCAGCAGGCAAGAAGGCGCAGCAGGGTGACGGCCTCGGGCAGGTTCTGCCCGGCCAGGGAGTTCAGCGAGAGCTGCCACGTTCCGCTGACCAGGTGGCGCGAGTCGTTGCCCGCGTCGAGGGCTCCCTGGTCGATAAGTTCGATGGGATCCGGACGCTCCTGCAGACGGCGCCCGTATTCCTCCATCGTCCAGGGGGCGATCACCTGGTGTGCCAGAAATCCGCCGGCCAGAGTCAGGGCGAGCGGGAGTCGGCCGAGGCTGTCGGCGATGGCGGCGGCGTCCTCGGCCGATCCCGTTCCGGGGGCGAGGTCGCGCAGGACCTGGGCCGCCTCCTCACGCGGCAGGACATCCACGTACAGCAGTTCGGCTGCGGGCCACCAGTGGCCGGCGGCCTGCCGTGTGGTCACGAGGACAGTTCCGCGAGGGCTGGTGCGCAGCCATCCGCCATCCCGTAGCACCGCTGGGTCATCGGCGTTGTCCAGCACCAGCAGCCAGGGTGTGTCGGACCGGTCGAGGTGGTCCCAGACCAAGTCTGCGGCTGCGCGTAAGCCGTTGCGCGCGGCCATCAGCTCGCCGTCGCCGGCGCCGCGGTCGGCGGCCACAGCGAGCATCCCGGCCCGCAGAGATGCCTGATCGGAGGCGTTGACCCACAGGCCCAGGCGTCCGCGTTCCCGGGTGGCGTGTTCGAAGAGTGCGCACGCCACGGCCGTCTTCCCGCATCCTCCCAGGCCGTGCAGGACGAACACGGTGCTTCCGGCGTTCTCGGTCACTGCCTCCCTCAGGCGTTCGATGAGTTCGCCGCGGTCCCTCAGGATCGCCGGTGCCCGGCCGATGGGCGGCTGCCGCACCGAGTCCGG
Organism: Streptomyces sp. NPDC091387; assembly: GCF_044756945.1. Classification (NCBI taxonomy): domain Bacteria; kingdom Bacillati; phylum Actinomycetota; class Actinomycetes; order Kitasatosporales; family Streptomycetaceae; genus Streptomyces; species Streptomyces sp. NPDC091387. The sequence goes on from NZ_JBIVTZ010000034.1 coordinate 8,823, forward strand.
GCCGGCCCAGGTGGCGCCGTGATGGTGGTGCTCGGTGATGTGCTGGTCACCGGAAGCCTGGTAGACGCGCCCCTGGTCATTGGCCCGGCCGTCGTTGCGTCCGGTCACCACTGCTCGACGTTCAGGTCGCGGCCGGCCTGGTAGACGCGTGAGCTGCCGGATGCGGTCGCACGTTGAGTGACGGTCGGGATGGCGGGTGTGCCGGGGTCGAGTTCGGTCAGCAGGGAGCGCAGTTCCGCCACCAGCTCGGGGTGGGCGACGAGGAGGCGGCGAATGCGGCCCTGCCACTCCGCCGCGATCTCCCGCTCGGTCTCCTCGTCACCACTGCTCTGCGCGCCCAGGAGGTCCCGGCGCGACGTGTCGAGCTGGGTGCCGACTTGCTCCTCATGGTCCGGCCGGACACGTCGCCACAGACCGACCACGCCGTTCCGTACGCCGTTCCACGCATCGGTCGCCAGGAGCGTCGCAATCGTCGTCCCGGCGGTGCCCGCTAAAAGCGTGATCTCCGCGTCCATCCTTTGCCCTCCCTCGATCCGGCCCGGGTTACAACTCTATGGAGCCGGCGCGGTGTCAGTACACCGGACTTTCAGCGACATTTCGCGCCGCCGTCGACTCATTGCCACGACCTACCGCTCCCAGTCGTCACCCGGCTCGCCACCGAATCCCCCAGACTCCCTGTCGGACGCATCCGCCTCCACCGGCAGCCGACTTCCCCCGCCGGCTGGAACGTCACCGCCCACCTGAGCCTGGCCACCACCGAGGTACGCCTCACCTCCTGGCCCGCCGCACCGGACGACTGGCCGCGTCTGGTCCACCCGACCATCCACGAAGTACTCGGCCTGTGCACCGCCCTCACCATCGCGACCACCGCCCTCGACCTCTCAAATCAACTCGCCCATTACTAACCGGAAGGACGCCCGCGCCGAACAGGCAAGGGCGGCCTTGCCGTACTCGGAAAGGCGCAGCGCGCCACGGAGCGCCGAACGTCGTCCATCACCTCGCGTGGTCCGGCCGTCATCGGCCTCGTCCTGGCCGCCTCGGTCGGGCTGCTTCTAGGATTGGCCGGCCCACACTGGATTACCGGCTTCTTGCACGTGCAGGGTCGGTGAATGCTCCCGGTATGCCCACTGTGTCGCCCCGTACGGTGTTACCCAGGCTTTGGCCTGGAATGCCTGAATGGGTGTCAGCGCAGCGGTGCAGGTGTCAAGCGGGCTGATTCGAGTGGCCCTGGCTGGGATGGTGATGGTCGCCGAGGTTCCCCAGGGAGCGGGGCAAGCCTGCTCCACGGAGGCTTGGACGTAGGCGAGTTTCGCTTTCACTGTCATCGGCTTGCCCGAGGTGTTGGTGAACTGAACGAGGAAGGCCATCGTCGCTTCGTCGGTGACGATCAGGCATGGCTTCCACACCACCGTCCCCGCGCTCCGCTTTCTTCCGCATCGGTGATTCCCGTTCAGGCTGCCTGACACGGCGGAGGTAACAGCGTTGGGACCGGCGGCATCCATGGCATGCGCGCTCGGTGACGCTGACCTGTCCGGGCCCCTGCCAGCCGTGGTCGGCGCTTCTTCGCCCGGCCACGCCCACAGGCCGATCGACACAGCCGCCGCGGCGGTGAGTGCTCCTGCCCCGATCCACCTCTTCCTCGCCGGGCACGATGTCCGGTCGGTGATACCCGCCGCCACGATCACGCCGGTTTCCGCCTCAGCCGCAACTGCTGCGCTGGGTGCCCCGGGCGAGACTGCAATGGTGACGGGTTCGACCGGCAACAGCTCGTGGAGTTCCGGCTCGGTAACTGCCGTCGATTCCACGTTCGCCTGGAGTGCGACAGGTTCTGCGGGGCTTGGTTCAACGGCTTCGCTCGATGCGACGGCTACGGAAAGCCCGATGGATTCTCCAGGGCTGACCTGCCCGGGGGAATGCAGACATCTGCTCTCCCCAATCCGGCGGCGCCACCCGCGTCCAGCTGTCTCCTGAAGCCTGTGTGCCAGATCGGCGATCTCCCGGCCAATCATTGGCAACCGCTCCGCATTGCCGGGTGCATGCAGCTTGAGCGCTCGTGCGATAGCCGCACTGTCCTCCACGCTGGGAAACCGGTTGTGCTTGGTGCCGGGAAGGAGTTGCCTGCGGCCGCGGAGCCAATACGACAGTATTGGCCCGTCGATCGGCGCACGCGATGTCCACTCTGGTGTAGCCCGCTCCTGCTCCAGCGCCCTGACTAATACTTTCCGTGCCGGCCTGTCCTTGGAGATCGGCTCCCCCACACACGCTGCCCATGCATCCAGTGCCTGCACTAGGCCGCGCGCGAGGTCCGCGAACTCATCCCCTGGTTCCTCGGTCATCGGCTCCCTTCCGACGGACTCATCGTTGCAGTGCAACGAAGAAACAGCAGGTTACGGAGGTGCAAGTTGCGCTGCAAATCCCTGATTCTCTTGCACTGGTGTTCTCCCGATCCGGCTACGGCACAGTCGGTTCCGGCGGCACGGAGCATCCGACCGCTGTCCCCAACGAGGGTCGAAAGTATTAGGGAGAGTCGACACCATGAACAATCTCAAGAGCGTTATCGCGGCAGCGGCGGCCACGGCCGTACTCGCCACTGGAGTGGTCACCGCGATGGCCGCGCCGGCCACTGGCACCCCGTCGGCTCGGCACTCCGCTGCTGCGGCATCCCGCGTGGCCCTCGTGTTCGTGAAGAACGCAAAGGACCCGTCCAACTCAACTTTGCAGCTCTGGAACGGAAGGGACCGCATCGCCACGTACCGGGCCGGTTCCGGGCTGGGAACGGCCGCCAACTACAATACGAATAAGGGCAAGAGCTACCGGAATGACTGCACGAGCAAAGCCGGGTGGCTTCCCAACGGCACGTACAAGCCGACCTCCTTCGAGACCGGCCGGAACAGCGCGATCAAGGGCTACGCCATCGGCCTGCCGGACACGAAGTGCCGCACCGGCAAGGTCAAGCGCACCGGACTGTTCATCCACAGTGAGATGACGAAGGACAGGAAGCAGGGTCCGCGCAACGGTGCCGACAGCCCGCAGCGCTGGGAAGGCGTGCAGGACTACAGGTCCTACGGCTGCATCAAGCTCCACCCCAGCCACATCGCCCAGCTCTTCAGCTACATGAACAAGCATGGGCGTGCTGTCTTGCTCACCGTGCGCTGACCCGCCGGCAGCCCCGGCCCCCGAACGGCCCGCTCCGGTGTTTGCGAGGTGCTGCGACGCCGGAGCGAGGCGTGGTCACGGATGGGCTATTCGAGTCGGACGAGGTTCAGGGTGGAGCGCTGACCCCAGCGGGCCGCGCAGACGTGAGCCTAGTCCAGGTAGGTGCCGGCGAAGGTCCCATCAAAGCCGAGCGCAGCGAGACCGCGCTCGATGCTGGGGTACGTGGTCCCGTCTGGGATGTCTATCAGGGCGTCGAAGTCGGCGCGGCTGATCTCGGGTTCGAGCCACTGGTTGCTGCAGCGGCAGACGATCCAGACGTTGCGGCCGTGGTTGATGAGCAGCCAGTCTCGTCGGGCGTTGCAGGCTGTGCACATCGCCGGGATTCCGCGAAGTGCCAGTTCGCGTGGGTGGTTGAGGCAACGCGTCACGCCGGGGCCGGTGGGCGGCTGTGTCTCGTACTCGTGTTGCAGCAGTGGATCGGTTCCGGTGGGAGGGGTGGGCTGCACGGGTGTTGTCAGCTCTGTGGGGCGGTGGGTGGTTCTGAGCACGAGTTTCATCTTCCGGTCGGGGTCCTTCTGTTTCATCCATAGCGCTGGTGGGATCGGTTGTCCACGGGGTTCGTGGTCTCCGGCGGGGCCGGAGACCGGACTCTGATCAGCGGCGCGGTGAGCGGTTGCGGGGATCGGATGCTGCGGGGCGGGCTGCTGCCGTGGGCGCCATTCGGTTGATGGTGGGGTTGGTCGCGGTCTTGGGTCGGGTCGTGCCAGCATGCGGGCGGCGGGTCGCTTCGCCTGGGTGTGCGGGGAGATGGGCGAGGCGGCGTAGGCGCCAGACCAGGACGTCGTTCATGTTCTCGGCGGTGTCGAGTTCGCGCATGTCGATGGCCTGCTGGAGAAGGGCCTTGATGTCGTGGCCCTCCTGCTCGGCCTGAGCGAGGGTGGCGGCCAGGGCATCGGTCTTCGTCGACGAGCTGTCTGCTCGCCGTCCCTCGTTCGGCAGGGCTGCGCGGATGGTGGCTTCGTAGGTTCGGCGTTCGGCTTCGGGCAGGGCGCGACCTTGGTCGTGTAGTGCATGCATGGGCGTGGCGGCGGCCTGATGGTAGGCGGCTCGTAGGTGCTCGGCGGTCTGTCGGGAGGCGTGGGCCTGCTGGGCGTGGCCGCGGGCGGAGTGCCAGTGGGCGGCGGCGAGGGCGACGAGGACGAGGGTGGAGATGAGCATGGCGGTGGTGCCGCCGTCCTCGCCACGGCCGAGAGCGCTGCCGGCCTGGATGATGCCCCGGGCCGCCGTGCGGAGCGCCCGGGTGTCGGCGTGCTCTGCTCGGACGTGGCTGCGGGTGGCACGCTCGAAGGCCCGGGCGGCTGCTCCCAGTTCGGCGCGGGTGGCGGCTGGGGAGGTCTGGGCGACCGCGTCCAGAAGTTCTCCGACGCCGACGAGCTGGGCGGCGGCTTCGTCCTCGTCGCCGTCGAGGAGGTCGGCGGCATGCTCGGCGATGCCGGTGGCGCTCCGTCGCTCCCTGGCGGGCGGGGACCAGTCGGGTCGGCCGTCGACGGTCGAAGGCATTGTCCGCTCGGCGGTACCGTCGGCCAGCCGGAGGCGGATCTTCGGAAGCGACAAGTCGGGGGCCAGTTTGGAGCCGGGGTACCAGACCGGTTCGCCGTGGCGGTTGCGGTCGCCGGGCAGGGCCACGTTGTATCCGAGCGCGTCACCGGACGGGGCGTGGCGCATTTTCACGCGCAGGCCCGCCGCGTGAAGTCGGGTGAAGAACTCCTTCTCGTCGTCCGCGCCCGCGACGGCCTGGCGGACGGCTTCGCGGAGCGTCTCGCGGGAGGTCTCGGGGCGGCCGGTGCGTTCGGCCTTGAACTTCTCGGCGCTGGTGGGGTTTTTCGCTGCGGTGCCGTCGCCAGCATTCAGACGGCGCAGGTCCATCTCCTTCTCGATGAGGCGGCAGGTGGCCTGGGCCTTGTTGAAGTCGTAGTTGAGGCGGGGGTTGCGCAGGTCGCCTCGGACCAGGGTGGCGACGATGTGGATGTGGTCTTCCGCGTGGCGGACGGCGATCCATCGGCAGCCGTCGGGATCACCGTCGGGGGCGATGCCGGTGGCGTGGACGATGCGTTGGGCGACGGCGTTCCACTCCTCGTCGGAGAGTCGCCGGTCGCCGGGGGCGGTCCGGACCGAGCAGTGCCACACGTGCTTGGCGGGTGCGCGGTCGCCGGCCTGCTTGACCCGGAGGTCGAGGGCGGCGGTGAGGCGGGCGAGGGTGACTTTCGGATCGGGGTCGGGGCTGGTGTCGCGGCCGGGGTCGGGGGCGAAGCCGTCCCAGGAGCCGACGAGGTGTGCGTCGGTATGCTCCTCGCGCTTGCCGGGGCCGTATAGGTAAATGAGGAGTCCGTGGGTGCGGGAGCCGCGTCCGATGTCGGGAACCATCACAGCCGCCTGTTCACCAGGTCGTTCGCTGCGTCGTCTAGGCGGCCGAGGAGCCGGATCAGAACGCTCAGTGCGTGTTCGAGTTCGTCGGCGCGCGGGCGGCTGCCGCTGTTGAGGACGTAGGCGATTTGGTTGATGTTGTTGCCGATGCGGGCCAGCGCGGTGCGCAGCGCGGCGAGCTCGTCGATGGCCGCGTCGAGACGGTCGTTCCTGTGCACGGCTGCGGGCCCGCGGGCGGCGGTCAGGCCGACGGTGGCGAGGAAGCGGGCGACGGTGATGCCGCGCTGCGCGGCTGCGGCGGCGATCTCGGCTTTCTCGTCGTCGGAGAGGCGGGTGGTCGTCTTGCGGGTGCGCTCGCTCGGGTTGCGGGTGCGGCGGCGCGGTTTGCGGTCGGGGAAGGCGGGCGTGCTCGGGCTCGGCTGCTCGCGGTGGTCGTCGCGTGCGGCTTCTCCCCCGGTGACCGGCGCCCCCTGGTGCCGGTCACCCGGCTGGTTCCCGAGCGCCCTCGCTCGGGGACCAGCCGGGCTTCCCCCGCCCTCCTGGGCGGGGGCAAGTGCGTACGACGGGCCGTAGGACCGTCGTACGCGATAGCTTGCTCCGCCAGGAGCCGTCGTGGGGTCACGCTGCTGTCCGGACGTGGGGACTGCCGGGTCGTGGGCGCTCACCGGGTCGTCTCCGGGTTCTGCTGCCGGATTTCGAGGACGAGTTCCTCGATCCAGTCCATCGCGAGAACCGGGTGGTGCAGGGTCCAGGGGCGGGTGTGCGGGGTTCGTTGCACGGTCCAGGTGTTGTCGGGGGTGGACTTGGCGCGGTGGAGGTGGCCGTGCTGGTGCAGGACGGTCAGCCAGGAGTCGACTTCGGCGGGGGTGGCCGGTCGGGTGCGCATGAGGTGCTCTCCGCTTCGCTTGGGGAGGGTGTGGGGGTACCTGTCCGGGGGCGGGTGACCTGCCGGGTGTCCGGCTCGGTCACCCGCTTCGGGCTGTCCGGTCAGTTCCGGGTGGAGGTGACCGGCTGTCCGTGCTGCGCGCGGAGCTGGGCCATCAGGACGGTCAGCGTGTCGCTGGAGAGTGGGATCTGCTGACCGCGGATCGCCTGGGCGACCACCTTGCGGGTCAGCTTGTCCTCGGCCCTGACCGCTGACCGGGCGATCTTCAGCAACTCCTCGGTGTCCGGGTCGGACCGCCGGTCACCGGCCGTCCGGGCGCCCCGGTCAGCGACCGGCGGCGGAGTGACTGGCTGACCGGTGACCGGCTCGGGGCTGCCCCGGTGGCCGGTGACCGGCTCGGTGCCGGCCGGTCGGTCAGTGACCGCCGGGGCGGTGGTCGGCTGTCCGGGCAGGTCAGCGGCCTCGTCCGGCTGACCGTGCTGACCGGTGACCGGGGCACCGCTGTCCGCCGGGGCGCTGTCCCCGGTCAGTGACCGAGGGATCGGGGTCGGCTTGTCCGGGGACGGGTGCGGCCGGTCGGTCAGGGCAGTGACCGACTGTCCGGCGCTGACCTGACCGGCCTTCGACTGCGGCTGACCGACCCGGTCAGTCCAGTCGGCCCGAGTGACCTCGACGTCCTCGGGCCGGTCAGCCGGACCGCGGTGACCGGAGAGACCGACCTGACCGGGGTGACCGGGGTCCTCGCGGTCACCGTCCTTGACCGGCCCCCGGGCGATGAGGATGTAGAGGTGGACAGCTCCGGCCAGGGCGAGCGGGGCGATGGTGGACAGCACCGCGACCACCGTGTCCCCGAGCCGCAGCCCGGTCACCGGACCCGCCTCCTCGTTGAGCCTGACCGCGTGCAGCGCGTTGGCCCAGATACTGGCCGCCGTCGCCGTACCGAAGAGCGTCCAGACATAAAGCCGGGCGCGCAGAGGCGCGTCGCGCAGGACGAGCAGGGCCCGTACGCCGTAGGCGATGAACCCGTCGATCACCAGAGGGAAGAGGTAGGTGAGGAATCCGCGGATGTGGATGGCGACGGCCATCTGCTGGAGGGCGTCGTACGACAGGGCGCAACCCGCGCCGCCCAGGGCGATGACGACCGTGCGGTCCCAGCCGGTGATGTGCGCCGTCCTCGGCGCGTGCGTGTTGGTCATGCCGCGGTCCCGAAGTCGACGCGACCCAGGCGCTCGCCGTCGGTCACGGGCGGCTGGACGGTCTTCGTCGCCGGCTCCAGGTCACGGTGTACGAGTGCCCGGCGGGTCTCGCGGTACAGCTTCTGGGCGTGTTCCTCGGTGATCTTCAGGAGCCAGGCCAGGCGCTGTTCGGTGAGGCCGTGGCGGTAGGCGGCGTGGACGACCGCGCGGCGTTCGGCCTTGGTGAGGTGGACGTCGCGTCCGGCGATGGTGGCGTTGACGCGGCTGTAGTCGAGGCGGTTGGCGAGCTTCTCGTGCAGCGGCCGACGCTCCTCCTCGGTCAGTCCGCCCCGGATGCCGTCGGTGTCGTTGTTCTCGAGGGCGGCGTCCAGGCAGGCGCGCCGCACCGGGCACTGGCCGCACAGCGACTTCGCGGCGGTGATCTTGTCGGTCTCGTCGGGCTCGGGGAAGAAGATTTCGGGGTCCACCGGGTTGTACTCGGTGGACTGGCAGACGGCCTCGTCCTGCCAGGTGTGATCGCCCAGGGACCGGTGGTGGGCAGGGCTGATCGTCGTGGTGGTCATGCGGGTTGCTCCGATCGCTCTCCGCGCGCATGGGGCGTCGGCGGAGAGGTGCGCTGGGTCGTGAGGTGCATGGGGCGGCGCGCTGAGGGCGCGTGGGGCGGCCAGTGGTGGGTCAGGCTGCGGTGCGGTGGCGTCTGCGGTCGACCGGTTCGAACTCGACCCGGGTGGTCATCTGGGCGAGGCGGGAGGTGACGCGGTCGCCGAGGTAGGCCTTGAGGTCCTTGATCGCCAGGTTGGTGGTGATCAGGGTCGGGAGCATGTGGTTGTAGCGGCGGTTGATCAGCCGGTACGTCACTTCCTCGACCCACTCCGATGCCTTGGCCGCGCCGAGGTCGTCGATGATCAGCAGCGGCACCCGGCTGTAGGCCGCCAGTTCCCGCTCACTGTCGACGCCGGGGCGGGGGCGTAGGTCGGCGTAGAGGTCTGCGGCGGTGGTCGCGCGCCATCGCACGCCGATCCCGCTCTGCACCAGGAGGCGGATCGCGCCGTACGCCTGGTGGGTTTTGCCGGAGCCGACGACGCCGGCCATCAGCAGGCTGGGTCCGGTGGCGACCTGCCGCCGGGCTCCCGGGCTGGGGACGACGGCCGCTTCGGTGACGTCGCGGGCCCAGGCCAGGACCTGGGGGTGGTCGGCGATGGCGGCCTGGTAGCGCGGAGGCATTCCGGCCGACAGGGCGTCCAGCGGCGAGAAGGGCTCGGGGTCGTCGGCGATTGCGGCGACGGTGGCCGGGTCGATGTGCCGGGCGGCCAGAATCCGAGCCATCCGGTCCAGGGTGCCCTCGCCGGCGAGGGTCTGCGGTTCGCGGTTACGGGTGCGCATCACAGCTCCTCGGCGTAGGCGGCGGCAGCGTCGGCCGGGTTGGTCCACGCCTGGTGAGCGGGCACGTAAGGCCAGCTTCCCGGCTGTGCCGAACCGCCGGGCCTCGCGTTCATGGCCTCGTTGACCATGCTGGTCAGCACGCTCGGATGCTTGGGGTTGGCCGCGAAGTTCCGCAGCCCGGCCCGGATGTGCTCCGGGGCGATGCCCTCGGCCAGGAGCTTCTTGGTGATCCGCCCGAGGTGCCCGATCACGTCACTGGGCGGACGCTCCTCGCATGCAGCGATGTACTCGCCGACCAGCTGATTGGCCGAGACGGTGTCTGCGGGCGCCGTGCGCCCCGTAGGGAAAGAAGATCCAGGATCCAAGATCCTAGATCCAGGCGCCGAGCCCTCGGGGAGGCTTCGGGGAAGGTTCAGGGAAGCCTCGACGAATGCGTCCTGACCTGCGTTTTTCGCGCCCTTGTGGTGATGGGCGCCGACCGTGACGTCAAGTGGGTCCTGCTGGCCGGTGGGAGGTCCGCCTGCGGGGCCGGGAGATGTCGCGGCGGCCTGGGCCGGCAGATCGAGGCCTCGGGGAGTGTTCGGCGAAGCCTCGGCGAACACTCCGGGAGAAGTAGGGGACGGCGCCTGCGTCCGCTCGGTGCAGGTGCCCTTGCAGGGTGCGCACCGGTGGGCGGCTTGGTGCTGCGGGCAGGACGGCAGGCGGGACTGGCTCGGCTTGTCGATCTTCTGGTGCTCGGACCAGGTGACGATGTGGAGGTAGCGGCGGCCGTCGCAGCCGGCGTACCGGCAGATCAGCCTGGCGTTCGCGAGCTGCTGGAGGTCGTCCTCGACATGGACCGAGGTGTGTTCGGCGCGCAGGGGCCAGAGCAGCCCGGCGATGATCGCGGCGTTGTCGCGGTGACGGCCGTGGTCGTCGGCTTGGGTGAGCAGCCCGAAGAAGGTCCGTTCGGCCTCGACGCTCACTTCGGCGAGCGACTCGGAGGTGAACGCCTCCGGCTTGATGGTGCGTATCCGTGCCATGTCAGCGATCCCGGCCGGCCGCGAGGTCGCTACGGATGAGGGTCGCGTCGGCGAGGTCGAGGATGTGCGGCCGGGTCCAGTCCGCCTCCGGCCAGACCCGCAGGATCCAGCGGGCCGCGACCCTGGCGGTCGTCCGGCTGAGCGCCACCGTCTCGCCGGCCTCGCCCCTTGCGCTGGCATGCGGGTGCGGCCAGGCCTGGCTCGGGTCGGTAAGGCTGACGCGGATGGTGACCGCGCCCGGGATCATGTCGGTGAGCTGGGCAGCGAGGCGGTGCTGGCGGCCGGTTTCCGGGCAGGCCGGGATTCCGCTCGGCGTGGCGAGCATGCGATACTCCGTTGTTCGTAGGAGCGCGGTGCGGTGGTTCTCCTGAAAAAGCCCGCCGCCCGCGAGATGTGAGTCGGCCCCTCTGGGGCGCCGGCCTGGCGCTCCGGGAGTTGGTAGCTCCCGGGCACTGGGCCCCTCTTCCTTCCCTGCCTCTTCCCTCTCGTTCGTTGCCGCAGCGCCGGGTAGGCGATCTGCTGGGACCAGGACCATAGGGTGAGCCTCGTTACAAGTCCACCTCTTACACCTGCCCTGACCAGGCAATCACCACTCCAGTGGATGGATGCGCGATCAACATACACCGCAATCGCGAACCTTCGTCAACCACAGTGTTGCCATTCGGTACGATCGAACACGTAGCACCACCGAAGTGGATGGGCTCACCCGCGCAGCGAAGGGATCCGGAATGACCACAGAGCGGCAGTTCGCGGAACTGCTCGACCGGCTCTTCAGAGACATGCACCCCAAGGGGCGAGGGCCGTACACCTACGCCGAGGTGTCCGCCGGCATCCGGGAGAGCACGGGGACATCCATCTCGGCCAGCGCCATTCAGCAGCTCCGGACCGGCTCCAACCGCAACCCGAAGCTGGAAACGATCAGAGCGTTGGCCGCCTTCTTCGGCGTACCTCCGGCGTACTTCTTCGACGCCAAGGAGTCGGAGCAGATCGAAGCCGAGCTGGCCCTCCTGACGACCATGCGGGACGCCGACGTCCGCGCCGTAGCCCTACGCGCCGCCGGCCTGTCGACTGAAACGCTCTCGACGATCAGTGGATTCATCGAAAGGGCGCGCGCACTGGAGGGGCTTCACGACGACCCCGCGAAGCCGAACGCGTGACGGTTGTCACCACGCCGATTCCACACTGCGAAGATCGACGCCGAAAAAATGCACTATGCACCATTTTCGAGCTTGATCAACTGACACCCAATCAACAACAGTCATTCCTTGCATTCCCCCAGCCCATTCGCGCGTGATCACTGTCGTATCGTGATTCGGCCGAAGAACGCTTCGGTATGACATCGAACCGGAGCAGCACGTTGAACCTGCGCAGTCACTTCGGTCGGGTGGGTAGCAGCGCGGCAAAATCCCCGAAGCACAAGGGCTTGCTCGCCACGACAGAGATCCCCGACCCGTTTGACGTACAGACTTTCTGCGAGATGCTGTCTGCACAACGCGGACGCCCCGTATACCTTCACAGCACTCCGGGAATCACGTCCAGCGGAGTTCCCTGCGGGGCGTGGATCGCCACGGAGCGGGCCGATCACATTTTCCACGAGGAATCGACTTCCCCGCTTCATCGCACACACATCGTCCTCCACGAAGTAAGTCACATGCTGCTGGAACACACTTCGTTGCAGGTTGAACGAATGGCGCATCTCTTCAAGCGGGTTGACTCATCAGCCGTGAAAAGTGTGCTCGGGCGGGCCAGTTACAACACGGAGGATGAGCGAGCCGCCGAGCAGCTCGCCGACCTCCTTGCCAGGAAAGCCAACTTGTTCTCCCCGAACGAGACCCGAAGCAACCCCGTCCTGCAGCGCCTCGACGACGCGCTGAGTGACTCCTGATCTGATGGCTTCCTTCATCCCCGCAGCCCTGCTGTGGATCGTCACGGTGTGGCGCGCGCCGGCCGCCTGGCGTGTTCCGGCGAAGCGCGCTCTTTGGGTGGCGTTCTTCGCGCTGTCCATAGCCATGACCATCCGTCCGGACGGCGTCTCATCGGCTCTGGATTCCTGGTTGGGGATCCACAACGTAGCGACCCTCTGCAAGCACCTGGCAGGCATCACAGCCGCCTACGCCGTACTGACCTTCGTGTATGACGTGGCACAGGAGCAGGCCACCTCGCTCCGCGGATCACGTCCGCGCATCGCCGTCCCTCTTGCTGCGGGAGTCGGTCTGACCCTGCTGTTCTTCGCCGCTCCACAGCCCGGGGAAGCCACCGACCTTCTCACCGACTTCGCCGACGACTGGCGTATCGCCGTCTACGGCGTCATCTGGTCCGGCTACCTCGGTACGGCTCTCGTCAGTGCCACTCGACTGTGCTGGCGATGGGGTCGCCTCCCGGAAGCCGGCCTCCTGGGGCGCGGGCTTCGGATCACCGGCATGGGGACGGCGCTGGGGATCGTCTACGCGGGGCACCGCGTACTGGCCTTGGCCCTTCGTTACTTCGGCTTGACGCCGATATCCCCGCGTACTGATGAAACCGTCAGCAGCGCCTTCCTGTTCGGGGCGTTGGTCTTCATCCTCGCCGGAAGCACCTTGCCGGTCGTTCGCCGTCTCCATCGATGGGGCCGTGCCCATCTCGCTCTCACGCGGCTCTACCCTCTCTGGCTCGAGCTCACTTCCGCTGTCCCTTCAGTGCGGCTCGATCCACCGCGCAGCAGGCGAGCGGATGCTCTTCTTTTCCGCCACACACGCGGTCGCCTGTATCGACGGGGGATAGAAATCCGAGACGCGATTCTGGATCTCGGGGACCACGCCTCCCCGGCCCTACGTTCCGAGGCCGCACGTTACGTCGCGGAGAAGGGCCTCATAGGCGCCCAGGCCGAGATATACGCCGAAGCGTGCTGGATCGCCAGCGCCAAGGAGGCGCGGGAAAACGGCGACGCCCGCGCGGGTGAGCACACAGCCCCTGCCAGTGGCGGTAAGGACCTTCACAGTGAAGTCGAAGCTTTGAGGCACCTGGCAACAGCCTACGAATCAGCACTTGTTCGAGAATTCTCCTCAGTCCGGAGTTCAGGATGAAGCTCACTTCAACCCGTCTGGCCCGCATAGTCACCGAAGTCCTCGCGCCGGCTTACCTCGTCATAGCCATCCTGCTGATCATCGGCTGGCACAGCACGGGAAGCGCCGAAGGGCTGGCTTGGGGACTCCTCGCCGCGTTGTTCTGCGGTGGCATTCCCATCGCCATCATCTTGTTCGGTGTGAAACGCGGATCCTGGACGGACAAGCACGTCAAAGTCCGGTCCCAGCGCGCCATCCCACTCACGGCGACCATGATCTCGGTGCTCGTCGGCATCCTGATCCAGGTCGTCTTCGACGCTCCCCGTGAGCTCTTCGCCCTGGTCATCGCCATGCTCGTCGGCCTGGCCGCCACCATGGTGGTCACCGTCTGGTGGAAGGTGTCGGTGCACACCGCCGTCGCCGGCGGGGTGGCCACGATCCTGACGCTCGCCTTCGGGCCGGCCCTGACCGCCCTCGCCCTTGTCGTCGCCGCCGTCGGATGGTCCCGTGTCCAGCTCCGGGACCACACCGTCGCGCAGACCATCGTCGGCGCCCTGCTGGGCGGAGTTGCCGCTGCCGTGACGTTCGGGCTTCTCAGGTAGCGCGGTGTCGGTGAGCGGGCCAGCTTGCACAACTCGACGAGTGCGAGGTGCGGCATCACGCCGCTGACGTGGGGTCGATTCGCCGCCGAGCTGACCCTGGCGGCGCGTCGGCGAACATCCTGATCAGAGGATTCCCGTCCACGTCCACGGCCTCGGGCCGGATCGGCCGCGCAGGCAGTCGATCCGGTACTGCGCTTGGCTGATCCATTCTTCGTTGCCGGCCGCGTGCTGTGCTGCGTACGTCGTCATCCGCAGCTCCCGAGCGCGCGCGAGGACGGGATAGCCCTCCCACGCCGTGACGTCGTGGCCGTAGGTCGCGCAGAACTGGTCGTACTCGCGCATGGTGACCGCGCCCGTGGTCTTCGCGCGCACTGCGGTGGATACGAGATCCCACTCCGGAGGCCCCACGGAGAAGCGCTCCAGGTCCATCATCAGGACCCCGTCGGCCGTGCGGACGAAATTGCCGGGCCAGGCGTCGCCGTGCACAGCCCGGTCGGGTAGGCCGGCCGGCCGCTCGGCCCAGGCCGCTGCGAGGTCACGGTGGAGTCCATGCAGCCACTCCCTGTCGTCGTCGCGGATCGTCGTGGCTGCTTGGAGTCGTTCGCCGACCCGGACGAAGGGATCGAGGTACCCCAGCTCTATGCCCGGCATGGGCAGGGAGTGGAGCTGTGCAAGGAGTTGGGCGACGTCTTGAACGGAGCCGTGCTCCTGCGGCGGGAGTTCCACCCAGAAGGTCACTGGCCTACCGCCCACCTCGACCGGCTGCTCCACGTCGACCAGGCGAACAGCCGCGACGTTCTCCCGGGCGAGCCAACGCGCGACGCGCACCTCACGGGCCGCCGCAGCGCTCTGGCCCGCCCGTGATATCCGTACGATCACCCGCCTGCCCGGTAGCCGCCATATCTGGTTCTCGGCCAGCCGTAGCGGTTCCGCCCCGGCAGATTCCAGTCCGACCACGGAACATGCCTGCTCCAAGACGTGACGCGCAGGCGCGGCTGCCGCAGAAGTCATGCGGAAACCGTAGCGGCGATCCGCTCACGCAGCCCGAGAGCCTCTTGGACCGTCTGATGCTTCGCGGCGAAGCGACCGAGCTGTCGTAGGTCGTCGGCAGCGCGGCGGGAGGTGAGCCGGCCTACCTCGTCCAGGGCCTCGTGGCCGAGTGCCGCCGCCTGGCGAGGGTCACCCTTGGCCATGATCAGGGAGGCCAGTTTGGTGCGCGAGATCGCACGGGACCGCTTGTAGGCGTCGGTGTGCCCCTTCACTGCGGTGCCGAATCGGCGGGCTGCCCGGCCCGGGTCCTGTCCGGCGAGGATGGCGAGATCGAACAGCGCGTGGGCTGTGTCCCCGTTGTGCTGCGCCTCGTCGTAATAGGCCATCCACGGCGCCTCTTCGGCAGGCCGGGCCCGGGCGAACGCTTCATCCGCGGCGCCGACGGCCGCCATGGTGTCGCGCACGTTACCCATTTTCCCGAAAGCCCTGGCCCGTGCCGCGTGAAGCATCGCCTGCTCTGTCGCGGACAACCGGTCGGCGCGTACGAGTCCCTTCTCGGCGTAGGTCAGGCCGTCGTCGGGGGCTCCGATCCATACGGCCTGCCGGGCGAGGAACGAGTACGTCTTGGCGCGGAGATGCCAGTCGCCGGCCTCCTCGGCGCAGTCCGCTGCGAACCGGAACGTCTGGGTGGCGTCATCGTGGTGGTAGGCGTCGAACGCGGAGGCACCCACCACGATCCCGAGTCGCGACACAGAGGCGAACAGTTCGGTTCGCAGGTGCTCAGGGCACTGGGCCTGGAGGAGGCCGGCCGACCACTGCATCGCTCGGCCGGCTACGTCACGCACCATGCCGCCGCCGCCCAGCTCGTTGTCCATGCCGCTGATGGCGGTGGCTGCGGCCAGGACCTGGTCGACGTGGCCGGGGTTGACGTTCGCCGGGAGAGTCAGCTCGGCGGGGGCGAAGATCTCGGTGAGGTCGAGGGGCGCGATGGCGGCGAGGCCACCGAGCTGGAGGAACGAGCGTCGAATCACGGGCTCATGGCTCCCAGGGCGAAGAGTCGGTTCGTCTCCGCCCAGGATGCGGCCTGCCGGCACCTGAGCGGACCTCTTCCCCCCTCCCGTGGACGCCTTATCGGCATCAGCGCACTTTCTGTCGGCATCGCGGTTACCGAAGGCCATCGGCCACGCGCGGTCGAACAGCCCTCCCGTACGGAGGACTTCATCGAGCCGTTGAGCCACGTCTCGCCGGCAGCTTGGGTATTTCCCCTTCTCAATCGACAAGATCATGTCGTCGCTGACCTGCACCAACCGCCCCAGTGTCTTGGCCGACAGCCCGTGCTCCAGGCGCAGGTTGCGCAGCTCGTTGCCGAACCACTCCTGGGGGGAGGCGCCCGGATCGAGCTGCTTCATTGGCTGCGGCATGTTCTGTCCCCGAAGTCGTTGATGCCGAACTTCTCATCTGTCGGCATCAGGCTCTGCACGCTCTCGGTGCGCTCTGCCTAAATGGTTGCTGACCGGTTCCAGTCCAGTACACACCGCAACCCACCCCTGCTGAAGGGGTTCTGGCAGAACGGAGGAAGCAGCGATGGACCTGCTCATCGGCACCCGCGATCGGGACGCTTCTGTTCGAGCCACGTCCAGAAGCGTGGGCGGTCAACTCGACATGAATTTCGAAGTCCGGGCCGAAGACCTGAGAACCGTCAGGGGCATCGTCGCGGCGCACCTTTGCTGGTGGCGCGTCGACGACAGCACTGCGCACCGCATGCTGACCGTGGTGAACGAACTGATCACCAACGTCTTGCAGCACACGGTGGCGGACACCGATGGATACCGGATGGCCAGCCTGCTCCTCCAGAAGGTGCCGGACGGAGTCACCGCTGTCGTCCGCGACCAGGACCCTTGCCCGCCCGTATACGCGTCTCCGGACCCCCTGGCCGAGGAGGGGCGCGGGCTGTTGTTGCTACGGGCCCTGGCCGACGACACGTCCGTATCCGTGACCCCAAGGGGCAAGGACGTGTGGGTCTTCATCGGAACCCCGGAAACCCCCGAACACTTCTAACCCCTCACGGCCGGCACTTGGCCCTCTACAGGAGTTCCGATGTCCCTCACCGCTCTGGTTCCGGAGAACGACGTGGTTCCTCCGCCGGCCGACGAGCCGAGCATCCCGCAGTGGACACCTCCACTCGATGCAGAGGGCTTGAGGTCCGTCCTGGAGCGGATCAAGGACTGGAGTCCGCTCGATGTCGAGGAAGTCTTCGACGACCTCGACACGGCAATCGGCAATCAACTGCCGTCGGTCACGACGACCGACGCCTTGATCGACCGCCTCCGCAGCCACTTGAAGCAGCTCAGCGACATCGCCCTCGCGGACGAGCAGTTTCCGCCCACCCGGGCGATGGTCCAGCTCGTTGAACGAGGACTCCCCTTGAGGGGCGAGCGAACGCCGGCCGCACACCAGCAGGCTGTCGGCCTCGCACGTCGCCTGGCCTTCGTGACCTCCGACCTGGTCGAAGAGCTGATCGAAGCCCGCTACATCACGGAGGCGGAGTGATGCACAACCCCAGCGCCGTCAGACACCCGCCCGTGACTGCCGCGGTGGCCGCCCTTCCGCGGGATGCGTGCGACTTCGACTACTACGAGCAGCGCATCTCCGACACCTGGCTCTTGGAGAAGAGCGTCGCTGTGCGCACCCTGCGTATGCCCTTCCTCGCGGTCCCCGTCGGGGGCACGCGGCGAGGCGGGTACTACCCGGTGCCGTGCTTCTGCTTCGGGCTCAAGGTCCGTGACCTTCTCCTTGAGCAGCCCGGCTTCCCCAACCCTCGCTTGCGGTTGTCGTCCTGTCCGGACACCGGTCCCGTTGTCGAGTGGGGCGAGAAACCACCGATGCTCTGGGGCGACCGCAGCGTCACCGCCCTTGGTCGCTTCTACGGCTACAGCGAGACAGCCATCGCCGACTTCGTGCAGCGGCACCACACGACTCCCTCTTCGGCAATCTCCGTTCCGTGTTCCCCCACGGCCCTGTAGTTCGCCGAAGAGGGCCCGACTTCCCACCCGAGAGGACGAGCACCATGTGTGCGCACAACCCGCCGTGCCCCGTGGCCGAGGCTCCCGACAGGGAGGCCGCGCAACCTCTCAGGCACCGCCCTGAGCAGGGCTGGAGCCTGCTGTGCAACGGGGTGCTTCTCTTCGAGGACACCGGGGAACTTCTCCCTGACGGCCGTGTCATCGCCCCGCACCGGCCCCTCGGCGCTCCTCTCGACACGGCGGGGGCAGCGTCGTGAAGCGGGCCGGCGCAGCGTCGGGACTCGTCCCCTACATCACCTCACGGGAGGGCGAGTACGGCGCACCGGAATCGGACCTAACGCTCAGCATGAACGCCTTCGGCTCCGTGCGTCTCGCCTATCACGACGAGACACCGGCCGACCGTGGCCCGCGCGGTGAGCTGTGGGCGCGGTGCTCCCAGTCGGTCGATGCTTCCGGGAGCCCGGCGGGCAAACCGCAATGGCGCTTGGTCAATCCTGCCCGGCAGTTGGCGTGCATGCGGCAGCTTCGTTGCCAGATCGGGTTCTGCTCGGCCGAGACCGACCGGGGGTACGTCTTCCTGGCCGGAGCTGCGGAGGGCACGGCCCACCGGGGTGGTGAGCCGGTGCGGACGGCGCAGCCGCCGGTGTGTCTTAAGCATGTGCGGCCTGCCATCGAATTGTGTCCGCATCTGCGGAAGGGGCACGTCGCCTTCCGTGCGCGGGCGACGTCGGTCTGGGGTGTTGTCGGTTCCCGGTATCGCCTCTCCGCCCTCGGCTTGGAACCGCTTCCTGCCGAGCACGACGATGCGCCCGTGCCGTACGGGCATCCCCAGGTGGGCTGGTTCCTGGCGAGCCAACTCGTACGCGAGCTGCGGGACTACGAGGTCGTCAACCTGGACGATCTTGTGCCCGCCACGTAGACGGCCGCCCGGCGGCCCTGAGTGGTACAGACAGGACCGCCGGGCGGCTCACCACCGGCACCAAATCCCCCGGGCGCCATCCACAACCTTGGGCGAGCGCTCCGACAAGAAGGAGGCCGTTCACCGGCAGCCCCCATCCCACCGGCACGCGGTGCCGGCCTATCTCCCCGAACACGTACGACCGAAGGAAGTTCATGACGAACACGACCGTCGAGCCCGACGAGGCGACCCGCCTGCGGAACAAGGTGGTGGACGAGCTGTGCGCGGACGGCAACATCTCCTCGCCGGAGACCGAAGCGGCCATGCGCAAGGTGCCCCGGCACGAGTTCACGCCCAACACCCCGCTGGACAAGGCGTACGACACGTACGCCGCCGTGATCACCAAGACGGACGAGCACGGCGTGCAGCTCAGCTCCGTCTCCGCGCCGCAGATCCAGGCCATGATGCTGGAGCAGGCCCAGGTGAAGCCTGGGATGCGGGTTCTGGAGATCGGCTCCGGTGGGCTGAACGCGGCCTACCTCGCCGAACTCGTCGGCGAGGACGGTGAAGTCGTCGCCGTGGACATCGACCCCGTCGTCACCGGACGTGCGCGCCAGCTCCTGGACGAGCACGGCTACGGCCGCGTGCATGTCGTCACTACCGACGCCGCCGAACCCATCCCTGGCCTCGGTGAGGTCGATGTCGTGATGGTGACCGCCGGAGCCTGGGACATTTCCCCGGCCTGGACCGCGCAGCTCAGGCAGGGCGGCCGGCTCGTGGTGCCGTTGCGGATGCGGGGATTGACCCGGTCGGTCGCCTTCACCCAGGTCACGGGCGAGCACGGCGCCTACCTGGAGAGCGATTCGGCGCGGATCTGCGGCTTCGTACCGATTCAGGGCTCTACCGCCCACCGGGAAGAACTCCTTCTGGTCAACGGCACTCCGGAGATCGGGCTCAAGTTCGATGACGGCCTGCCGGCCGACCCGCACCGGCTGGACAACGCCGTCACCACACCGCGCCACGAACTGTGGACCGGCGTCACCGTTCGTCTCCAGGAACTCATCGACACCCTCCAGATGGCGATGGCGATCAGCCTGCCGGGCTTTTGCACGATGGCCGTCGACGAAGACCTGGACACAGGCCTGGTCACCCCCGTGAACAGGCGGTTCGCCCTCTCTGCCGTCGAGGACGACACGTTCGCCTATCTCGTCACCCGCCGCACCCAGGACAACAAGCACATCGAGTACGGCGTGCACGCCCTCGGCCCGAACGCGCAGCAGTTCGCCGACAAGATCGCCGGCGTGCTGCGCGACTGGGAGGCCAACCGGCGCGGCGGCCCCAGCCCGGTCATCCGGGTCTATCCGGCCAGCACCCCCGATGACCAGATCCCGGCCGACCGGGTCATCGACAAGGTGCACAGTCGGATCTCGCTCTCCTGGCCCTCGGCGTAACACCGGGAGCCAGGTAGTCCCGCACCATCCGAACCATCCGCACAAGAGGAAGGCACATCATGACGAGCGCCACTCTGGCCCCGCCCGCCCCGCTGGCAGGCCTGGACGACGACGACTTCGCGCCCCTGGATGTGAAGGTCATCATCGCCGAGCACGCGTACGGCAAGCTCATGTGCTCCACGGGCGACGGCTGTGGCAGTACCTGCGCGACCGGCGCCTCCGCATGCGGCTCCTTCACCGAGGACCCGGCCTGATCCAGGCCGTCCCTCGCCGGTGGGGCGGGGGGCCCCCGGCGCCCCCCCCCCCCCCCCCCCGCCCCCCCCCCCCCCCCCCCCCCCCCCCCCCGGGGCGGGCCCCCCGGGGGGCGC
>NZ_JBIVTZ010000034.1:29271-39121 GCF_044756945.1 Streptomyces sp. NPDC091387
GGTGGCTGGCCCGGGGCTCCGGGCGCCTCGGCTGGCGGCGCCGCCCCGGCGCCCCGGGCCTGACCCGGGCGGCCCCGCGCGGGGGGGCGGGGCGACGCGCTTCGCCCGGCCCACCGGCCCCTCTCCCCCTCTCCCCTCCCCCGCGCCGCCTGACGGAAGGGCCTCATGGCTTCCCGAGCAGTCGCCGGCTACCAGTGGCAGGGCGTGGCGATGCTGCGCGCCACCACCAGCCCCGGACCGGCAGACATCCCCCGTACCCTCGACCTGGACGACGTGGCCGTCACCCGCGGATGGCTGAACCGGATCTGGCAGCGCGAAGACTTCCGCCGCGCGCTGGAGGCGGCCACCCCCGCCCTATCCGACGCCATCGAAGCCGTCGTACGCGGCTGGCAGGCCGAGCCCCGTCACGTGCGCCGCACCGCAATGTCGACGGCCTCCTACCTTCTGCGGTGGCAGCACCGCCCGACCCCGCTCGGCCTGTTCGCCGGCACCGCCCCGGTGTCCGTCGGGCCCCGGGCCGGCGTGCGGTGGCGCGACAAGCACCGCGCGATGATCCGGCCGGACGCCGAATGGGTCACCGACATGATCCTGCGTCTCCAGCGCACCCCCGCATTACTGAAGCGGTTACCGCTCGTCGCCAACAACGCCGCTCACACGCGCGGCGACCGGCTCGTGGCGCCGGGCCCGCCTTCCGACGGCCACGCCGTCCTCCTGGCCCCCGTCGAGGTGTCCGTCCGCAACGCCCGGCCGGTGGCCGCCGCGATGGACGCGGCCCGCGCCCCCATCCCGTACGGCGAACTCCACGACCACCTGCGCGCCGGCTTTCCCCAGGCCACCAACGACAAGATCGACGCTCTCCTCCTGGGCCTG
Organism: Streptomyces sp. NPDC091387; assembly: GCF_044756945.1. Classification (NCBI taxonomy): domain Bacteria; kingdom Bacillati; phylum Actinomycetota; class Actinomycetes; order Kitasatosporales; family Streptomycetaceae; genus Streptomyces; species Streptomyces sp. NPDC091387. The sequence goes on from NZ_JBIVTZ010000034.1 coordinate 30,142, forward strand.
GTCGAGCAGCAGTTCCTCATCACCAGCCTGTGGGCGCCCATGACCACCGTGGACGCCTTCCAGCACCTGTGCCGCGAACTGGACCGGCATCAGGCGGACACCATCCCGGAGGTGCGGGACCTGGTCCACGCGCTGTACGCGCTGCGCGACGAGGTGTCCTCCCACCAGCCGACACTCTCCGACACCCACGTGAGCGCCCTCGCTACGCAAATGCGGGCCCTCACCCCCGTCACCCCGACGCCGCTGCTCATCGACACCGCCCTCGACTGCGAGACCCAGCTCCCGCAGGCCGTGATCGCGGAAGTGCAAGCAGCCGTGTCGGCCCTGTACCGGACCACCCCGCAGCCCTACGGCTACCAGCACTGGCGCGACTACCACCGCCGCTTTCGAGCCCGGTACGGCGTCGGCGCCCTGGTGCCGGTGATGGACCTGGTCGCCGACAGCGGCTTGGGCCTGCCCGCCGGATACATCGGCTCCGAACGCGGCGCCGCCCTGAAACTGCGCACCGACCGCGACGAACTGCTACTCGCCCTAGTGCAACAAGCCCTCTTGGACGGACGCAACGAACTCCGGCTGACGGACACCATGGTCGACGCCCTGGAGAAGGCCGCCGGAAGCGACGAGCGACTGTTCGTACCCCGAGTGGAGACCGCCTTCGAAGTCCACTCCCCCAGCGCCACGGCCCTCTCACGCGGCTCCTTCGACGTCCTCCTCACCGCAGCACCACGGCCCGGCAGCAGCATGGCCGGCCGATTCGCCCACCTCCTGCCACCCGAGCACCAGGACGCACTCGCCGCCACATACGACGGAGCTCCGGGCGTCCTCACGGCGCAGCTCGTGTTCCCGCCACGCCGACACCGCAACGAGAACGTCACCCGTACACCGCGGCTGCTACCGCACGTCATCGAGCTTTCCGGCCACCGGGAAGCTGACGAGACGACGATCCAGCTCACCGACATCGCCGTCACCGCGGACCCGCGCAGCTTCCACCTCGTACAGCTCTCCACCGGCCGGCGCATCGACGTACGGGTCCTGCACGCCCTGGAGGGCGGGACGCAGACACCGCCGCTGGCCCGCTTCCTCGCCGAGGTGGCCAACGGGCGGTACGCCGCCTACAAGCCGTTCGACTTCGGCGCCGGCTCCCGCCTCCCGTACCTCCCACGAGTGCGCTACCGCCGCACCATCCTCACGCAGGCCCGATGGCTGCTCGTGGCCGACGACCTGCCCGGCCGCAAAGCCACGACCCAGGAGTGGGAGCACGCCTTCGACACCTGGCGAAACCGCCTACGGGTGCCCATGAAGGCGGCCATGATCGAGTACGACCAGCGCCTGCCCCTCGACCTGTCCCATCCGGTCCACCGCCGGGTACTGCGCGCGCACCTCGACAGCACCAGACGCTTGGAGCTGCGCGAGGTCCCGGACGGCGAGGCCCACGGCTGGATCGGGCGAGCACACGAAATCTGGCTCTCCCTGGGCCGGCCCCAGCCCGGCACCACCGATGTACCCGCATTCCGCCCGACCACTTCGCCGGCCCCCGAGCAACACCTCCCGGGCGCCGGCAACGTGCTCCTCGCGCAGCTCCACGCACACCCACGCCGCTACGACGAGATCCTGAGCCGCCATCTGCCCTGCCTTCTCGCAGCGTTCGACGAGCAGCCGCCGGCCTGGTGGTTCACCCGGCACCGGGAGATGGCCCGTCCGGACGCCGACCAGCGCCTCGACCTCACGTTGCACCTGCCGCCAGAGGCGTACGGCACCGCCGCCCAGTACATCCGTACCTGGGCGGACAACCTGCACCGGCTCGGTCTGTCGTCCGGACTCATCCTGGCTCCCTACCAGCCGCAGACCGGGCGCTTCGGCAGGGCGGCGGCCATGGACGCCGCGCACCAGGTGTTCACGGCGGACTCTGCCGCCGCCCTCGCGCAGATCCAGCTCACCGAGCGCACCGACGCCCTCGCCCCGCAGGCCCTCGCCGCAGCCAGCGCCCTGCGCCTCGTCACCCCTCTGGCGCCGAACACCGCCACAGCCGAGTAGTGGTTGCTGCGCAACCTCCCCCAGAGCAAGGGGCGACTGGACCGGGCCCTGCGTAGCCAGGTGCTCGAACTCGCCGCGCCGAACGGCGCCTCCGCTCTCGCGGCCCTCCCCGGTGGCTCCCTGGTCACCGAAGCGTGGCGGGCCCGCACCGCCGTCGTGGCCGCCTATCGGAACACCTTGACCGGTGAGCGTGATCCGCTCGATGTCGCCCGATCGCTACTGCACCAGCACCACATCCGGGCCCTGGGAGTCGACCCGCGCACCGAGGAAACCACACTCCGGCTCGTACGAACCGCAGCCCTTCAGCACCGGATGGCGGCCCGATGACCGCCACCACCGCGGCGGTCCTGAAGCAGTACACCGCCCAACTCGCAGAACCCGCTCCCCCGCCCCCGGACGAACCCTGGACCGTGCAGTCCCTCGCCGACGGTGCCGCCGGAATCAGCCTGCTGCACATCGAGATGGCCAGTCGCTACGGCGACTCCTGGCGCCCCGCCCACCGGTGGATCACCGCCGCAGCGGCAGGACACATCAGCGCGGCCGACACCACCGGCCTGTTCCTCGGCGCCCCGGCCATCGGCTTCGTCCTCACCACTGTTCCGCCGCCCTTCCAACACCTGTACGACCCTGCGCGCGGGACGCTCCACCAGCACATCACCGATCTCGCCCACCGCCGCGTCGATGCCGCGCTCACCCGCATCCGCAAGGGCGACCTGCCCACCTTCGCCGAGTACGACATCTTCTACGGACTCACCGGCATCGGGGCCTACCTACTGCGCGCCGACCCCGAAGGGCTCGCCCTGGAACGCGTCCTGCGGTACCTCGTCGCCCTGGCCCGCCCGCTCGCCTCTGGTGGCCTCGGCCTGCCCGGCTGGTGGGTCCGCCACGATCCCGCCCGAGGCGAATCCCCTCACTTCCCGGGCGGCCACGCCAACTTCGGTGCCGCCCACGGCATCACCGGCCCGCTCCTCCTCTTGGCCCAAGCCCTGCGCCGCGGCATCACTGTCAACGGCCACCACGAGGCCATGTGGACCATCTGCGAACATCTTGACGTCTGGTGCCAGCTCAGTCCCTCCGGTCCCTGGTGGCCCGAGCACATCTCGCGCCGTGAATTCGGCCGCGGACGCCCCCACCACGACACCCCCACCCGGCCGAGCTGGTGCTACGGAACCACGGGCATCGCACGGGCCGGGCAACTCGCCGGGCTCGCCCTGCGCGCCCCCAACCTCCAGGCGTTCTACGAGGACGCCCTGTACCGCACCCTGACCGACCCCGAACAACTCGCCCACGTCACCGACTCCGGCCTGTGCCACGGCTGGGCAGGCATCTACCAGACCGCCTTCCGCGCCGCCGCCGACGCCCTCGACCCCCGCCTCCAGACCCTGCCGAAGCGCCTCGGCGACCCCCTCGCAGCGCACGCCCAACCCGGCGGCCTCCACGCGACCGGGCTGATCAACGGCGACGCCGGCACCGCGCTCGCCCTCACCACCCACGCCTCACAGCAGGCCCCGATTACCGGATGGGACGCATGTCTCTTGATCAACTGATCCTGACGGAACCGCGCCCGATCCAGCGCGCCGTCACCGCTTCCCTCACCGGCCTGCCGATCCCCGACGTCGCAGCCCAGTACGGGATGGAACCAACGGTCTTGTCCGACGCCGTGGCGGTCTACGACCAGGCCGGCCGGGAGGCCTTGGCCCGTCACGCCGCCACCACCGATTGGTGGCAGGCCTACCTCCACTTCACCGACTGGGCGGACGCCGACACCACCTTCACCGCGCACGTGCTCCCCGTGCTGCGGGAGGCAGAGGTCGCGGGGAACATCGACGGCTGGTGGTACACCCGCAAGCACCCGTGCTGGCGCATGCGCCTTCGTCTACCGCCCGAGCCCGGAACCAAACTGACCCTCGGCGACAGCTTCGACCGTCTCGTCTCCGACGGTCACCTGCAACGGTGGTGGCCCGGGATCTACGAGCAGGAAACCGCAGCGTTCGGGGGCCCGGCCAGCATGACGGCCGCGCACGCGTTGTTCGTCACCGACAGCCGAGAGGCGCAGCAACTAAGGCAGCGCGGGGACCTGGCCGTGGGACCGCGCGAGCTGTCCGTTCTCCTCTGCACGATCACGATGCGCGCTGCCGGCCTGGAGTGGTACGAGCAGGGGGACGTCTGGCACCGTGTCATCACGGAGGAGCACCGATCGGCCGTTAGCGACGTCCCAGCAGGCCATCTCGACGCCCGCGCCCAGCAGATCCGGCCGCTGCTCTTCGCCGACAGCGACGTAATGCTGCGCCCCGGCGGGCTGTTGGAGCCCGTCGCCGAGTGGGCCGCCGCCTTCCGCAGCACGGGGCAGGAGCTCCGCCGGGCTGTTCAAGCCGGAACGCTGGACCGCGGCTTGAGGCAGGTGCTCAGCTACCACGTGATCTTCCACTGGAACCGGATCGGACTCTCCATGCGAGGCCAGAGCATCTTGGCCTGGGCAGCCAGAGCGGCGATTCTCCACACGGAGAGCCGGACATAACGATCTCCAAAACAAGAGCAGGGAGGACCGTCCGAAGAACCTCAGCCCCGAAGAACATCGTGGTCGTCGGCTCGGACATCCGCGACGGCGACAACGCCGAGTACGGCACAGCCTGACCACCATGCAGTGGACATGTCCGACACCCTCACAGTCGTCCATGTCGCCGCCGACCGGAAAGGGGGCACCGTGGTCTCGTTGCCCCACGAGTCCTGGGTGCAAATAGCCGCAGGCGACCCGAGGACGGTACAAAGTCGGATCCCCATCACCTCAAGATCACCGAGGCTCCCCTCGGTGGCTCAAACGGCGACCTACCTGCGCTCTCAATGGCGGTTGGCTGGCGTGCGGCACTTCCCTCGACGGCCGCGGGACCACTACAGAACGCACTTAGCCAGACGTTTATCCAGTCGTGCTGACTATGACGACAGTGGCGGATCTGGTTTGTCCCGTTTCCCGACGGGGTGCACACGTGCACGATGTCTGTTCTTCGTGCCGGTTGGCCGACCGGGGCCTGCAATGGTGGATTTCGGTGCGCCGGTCGGCTGAGGGGTCTTCCTGTGGAGGCGGCGAAATCCTCGACGGACGCGTGCGGGTGTGAGGCGCCCTTGACGCGCGGGCCGTTCCCAAGGATTGCGGAGATCCTCTGCGAGGGGCCGGGCAAGACGGAGCTGGGCGTGGGCAGCTATGACGAGCCAGGTCCAGCGGTCGGCGGCGGCCGGCTCTCGGAGTTTGGGAGTGGTCCACCCCATTGTCTGCTTCAGCATCCTGAAGGTGTGCTCAAGATCGAATCTGCGCAGAAACGCCTGCCAGAGCCGGTCCACGTCACCGGCAGTAGCAGCGGTGCCCGACCACCACAGCCAGACTGGCCTGGGACTGCGGTCCCCACGAAGGTGGTCGACCTGAAGGCGGATGACGGTGCCTTCAATGACCGGTAGCTCTCCTTTGGGGTATTCGGCCCAAGCCGAGCGCCGGACCAGTAGCGGGTGCAGCCGGTCCCAGGCTGTGGCGACGGCCTTCCCGTAATGAGTGGTGTCGGTCGCCGTGGTGACGGACGGGGCCGGCTGAGTTGCCGCAACCTCGAACGCGAACTCCGTCCCGCGCTTGGGCTTGCGGCCGACTTTGCCCGGCGGCTGCGGCGGGGGTGGGAAGTACAGGACGCGGTCCGAACGCATCCGACCCAGCATCTCGACGGGCAGGTCCGTCAACAGGAAGGCCAGGCGGGTCACGTCGTAGCCGGCATCGGCGACGACCAGGACGGGCGGATCTCCGATCTGCCACTGGCCTGCTACATACAGTCGCTGGAACACTTCCCGAATCTGGGCGGCGGTGACGGCGATCGCGTCGTCCCACGGACACAGCCGGACCACGTCCAGCATGGCAGTCCATGACGTCCGCCCCTGCTCCAGAGCGGCCACGAAAGAGTAGGGCCACCCCGGGATCATCTGGGCCGAGCCCCTGCCACGGCCATACGTGTGACAGAACAGCCGGTCCGGGCTGGTATTCGCATCCGGCCGCAGCCAGTTGCTCACATCGACCGCCAGGACCAGCTGCCCCTCCGCCGTCCGTGGAAGCGGCAGCCCCACCAGCGCCCTACGCAGCCGGGACACGTCGAGGTGCCCCCGATTCACTCCGCCGTACAACGCACCATGCCCACGCCGGTACTCAGGGGCCAGCGAGAGCTCGACCAGCGTCCTCACCGGGCCGTCCGCGCAGAGCAAGGCGTCACTCAGCTCGAACAACGCGTCGCGCCGTCCGGTCAGACACGCATACAACTCCGTCCGGAAGGAAGCGAGGTCGACAAACGCATCCCGCGGGGCATCCCGCTGCGGCAGACTCATGGCTACGGCCTTCGTACTGGTCAAGTGCCTCTGTGACGGAGCACAGGATCAGACGAAGGCCGCTCTCACGTCAGCTACTCAGCTGAAACGTCGGCAAGTTCGAGGTCACGTTCGACTACGGACGATAGACGTCAAGCTAAGTGGCCACCCAACGCTGCCGTACCTCCACAGACGTAGCCGCAACCCACAGCGCGGCAACAGACCGCGCACTTCGAGATACCCGAGCCGGACGCGACCGAGCCGCTGCTCCAGGCCTACTCACAACCCGGTCCCACGGACGTAGGGTGCCGCGTCGACAGGCGGTGTTTCACGCGCACGGGCGGCAGAAGCGCTTCCGGTGCCCGGTCCGGCTGGCGAGGCCCCGGCCTTCGGGCCGGCCGAGCTGACAGGCGACCGATCCGGTGCTCGCCAGCCCGACCCGCGCCCCGATCTCCCGGCCCGTGGGCGCCTCCCCGTACTCGATGACCCAGTCCCCGATCACCCGCAGGATGACTGTCTGCCGGTCGGACAGGACGTGCGTCCGGCTCATGCCGTCCTCGCCTCGAGCTGTCCCTGGCATCGGGCGAGGCGCCTCAGCTCCACCCGGGCCGCGGGGACGCGGCCGCCAGGAGTGGACCAGAACGGATGCCACTGGATCCGCACGGACAACATCAACAGGCGATGGCGCAGCTCAGTGGTGCGGCGAGGGCGGGGAACGGCGAGTTCACGGTAGGCAGCATGCCAGGCCCGCTGCGTCGTCGCGAGCATCTGTTCCGCTTCGGACGCATATCAGTGCCTTGATTGCGCCGTGCACCTTGACGACGCTGCGCCCGACACGAAGTTGCCCGTCACAGAGCGCTAAGTTCATGTGCTCAAGGTCAGGTGCTCTGTTCGGAGGTAGGCATGGTGACAGTTTCAGCGAGCAGGAGGCGGTGGATCTGGGCTGCGGCGGCAGTGTCTGCCGTGGTCCTGGTCGGGCTGGTGCTACTGGCGATTTTTGTAGATCTTGATACCGCGGACCGGGTGGCCAGCATCACGGGCGCGGGGCTTGGGGCAATCGGCCTCGTCATTTCGGTGTTCGCTCTCTTTCACGTCTCCGAGTCGCCCGTGGCCGGCGAACGCGGGGTGCAGGTCGGCCACAGCATTGGGCTGGTTGTGACGGGTGACAACAATCGGCGGTCTGGGCCTGCGCCGCAGCCAGCTCCCCATGATCCGACCTGGCCGGTGCGTGATGTACCGGCGGCAGGCATCCGAGGGGTACATGCCGGTGGCTCGCTCGGTGAGGCCATCACTGGTGACGGGAACCAGCAGTTGTGACTTCCTGGTGGCGCCGAATCCGCTCTCCTCGGCCTAGATCGTCGGAAGCCGTTACCGAGACAGACCAGAAGGACTGGCCCACCAAGTCGGCGAGAAACTCGGGCGAGGAGGCGGTCGTCGGCCGCTCCCTGGGGGCGGACCCTACCTCTGACGACCAAGCAGTTCAGCAGGTGAACGGAGGCGCTGGCCGGTCAGTGACCGCAGGAGAGAATCTGGGGCTGGCGGTCACCGGGAACAACAACCTGACCATCGTGCAAGGAAATCTCCTGGTCGGCCCACAGCCTGCCGCGGGCCCAAGGCCGGCGTACGCGTTGGAGAAAATCTCGAGCCTGCGGTCGGCCGACGCCCTCCGTTTCGAAGTACACCCTTCTCTCAGCGTCGAGGACGACAAGCGGTCGCTCTCCAAGCTGCCCCCGTACGTCCTCAGGCCTGACCGTTTGGATGATCTCCTGCGCAGCGAGGTCCGTGCGGCCAAGGATGAGAGTCGTTTGGTGATGGTCACCGGCAGTTCCTCAGGTGGGAAAACTCGTGCCTGCTGGGAGGCCATCAGGGCTGAGCTGCCCGAGTGGAAGGTGCTTCATCCTCTTGTGCCAGATCGGCCGCGGGGGCTGTTGCAGGCACTGGAGCAGGGTGCAGTAGGTCCGCACACAGTGCTGTGGCTCAACGAAGCGCAGTTGTACTTGCTAGGAAATGACCAGGTTCAGAAAATCACGTCCGCTTTGCAAGACTTGCTGTGGGATCGTGGCCGGGGCCCGGTCCTAGCGCTGGGGACCATGTGGCCTGATCTGTGGGACCGCTTCTCGCAGGCCGATGTAGCAGCCGATGAGCTGCTCGACGGCTCCTCGCAGCTCGCCGATCTGGCGGTTACGGTGGCGATGCCCGTTGCCTTCACCAAGGATGAGCTAACTTCGGCTGCTCACTTGATCAACTCAGATCCTCGTCTGGTGATGGCTCGTGAACAAGCCACAAGCGGACGAATATCGCAGTTTCTTGCCGGTGCGCCACAGTTGTGGCGCAGGTACGAGAACGCGAGCCCCGCCCCTCAAGCCGTGCTGCATGCCGCGATGGATGCACGGCGTTACGGGCATAGTCCTCTGTTCTCTCCCGGCTTCCTGTGCGCCGCTGCCGAGGGATACATCGACGATGCGGCCTGGCATGCGCTCGATGACAACTGGTTCGGTGCCTGCCTGGATGGCCTGCTCTCAGAGGGCAGAATGAGAGTGGATAGGAGTTTTGTCGTCACCTGAACGTGTGGCGCAGCGGCATCCCGGCCGGTCGGCGGCCATGGGCATGTTGG
>NZ_JBIVTZ010000035.1:0-39039 GCF_044756945.1 Streptomyces sp. NPDC091387
TGGTGCGGGCGGCGCAGGCGGAGAATCCGGGCCGGTTTGTGCTGGTCGATGTGGATGCTTCGGGTGGGGTGTTCGGGGATGTCGCGGGTGTGGTGCTGGCCTCGGGTGAGCCGGAGGTTGCGGTGCGTGGGGGTGAGGTGCTGGTCCCGCGTCTGGTGGAGGTACCGGCGAGTGCGGGTGATGGCAAGGGTGAGTTTGTGGGTGATGGTGTGGTGTTGGTGACGGGTGGTGCGGGTGGTTTGGGTGGTTTGGTGGCGCGGCATTTGGTGGAGGTGCATGGGGTGCGGCGTCTGGTGCTGGCGGGGCGTCGGGGGGCGGACGCTCCTGGGGTTGGTGTGCTGGTGGGGGAGTTGGAGGGGTTGGGGGCTGAGGTGTCGGTGGTGGCGTGTGATGTGTCGGACCGCGATGCAGTGGCTGGGCTGGTGAAGGGTGTGGGTGCGGGGTTGGTGGGTGTGGTGCATGCGGCTGGTGCGGGTGATAACGGGTTGGTTGGGTCGATGGATGGGGCTCGGCTGGATCGGGTGTTGGGTGCGAAGGCTGATGGGGCCTGGTATTTGCACGAGCTGACGCGGGATCTCGGGTTGGCGTTCTTCGTGATGTTCTCGTCGGCGGGTGGTTCTGTGCTGGCGGCGGGGCAGGCGAATTACGCGGCGGCGAACGTGTTCCTGGACGCGCTCGCGGCACACCGCCACGCGGAAGGGCTGCCGGCGACGTCACTCGCCTACGGGCTCTGGGACGTCGCCACCGGCCTGACCGAGGCCATCGACGACGACGCCCGTCTCATGGCGGCACGCGGCCTGCCCGCCCTCGCCCCGGCCGACGCACTCCGCCTGTTCGACGCCGGCCTGCGCTCCGGCCGGGCGGCACTGGTACCGCTCGCCGTCGACGTACCGACCCTGAAGGCGCACCCCGGCGCAGTGCACGCCCTCCTGCGGGACATGGTCCCCGCCGAGGCCGCACCCGTGGTCCGTACCCGCACGAAGGGCGCCGGCCCCGCCGCGCTGATCGCCCGTCTCACCGGGCTGGGCACCGAGGACCGCGAACGGGCCCTGCTGGACCTGGTACGCGGTCACGCCGCCGCCGTTCTGGGGCACTCGGGCGCCGAAGCGGTCCCCGCCGAACGCGGCTTCCTCGACAGCGGGTTCGACTCGCTGACGGCCCTGGAACTCAGGAACCGGCTGGGCGAGGTGACCGGCTGCCGGCTGGCGCCGACGCTGATCTTCGACTACCCCTCGGCCGCCGAGCTCGCCACGCACCTGCGGCACACGCTCTTCGGCGAGGACACCCCCGCCGATGACCTCAGCGCGGCCACCGCGGACGAGCTGTTCGACCTGCTCGACGGCGACATGTTCGGCAGCGAGGCGTAGGACAACCTCCCGGCAGGTCTTGCGGGTCATGGCACGAGGGGTTCATATGAGCACCGACCGGAGACGAGGAGCGAGTGTGCTGAACCGGATAGTCGTCGTGGGCGCGGCGGCCGCAGGACTGACCGCGGTGGAGACGCTGCGTGCCAAGGGCTACGAGGGCGGGCTGACGCTCGTCGGCGACGAGGTCCATCCGCCCTACGACCGGCCGCCCCTCTCCAAGGACTTGCTGAGCGAGGGGTGGGAACCCCCGAGCACCTGGCTGCGCAAGGAGGACGCGCTCGCCGCCGTCGACGCCGACCTGCGCCTCGGCTGCCGGGCCACCGGCCTCGACCCGGCGGCCGGGACCGTCACCCTCGACACCGGTGAACGGCTGCCCTACGACGCGGCGATCATCGCGACCGGCCTCCGGCCGCGCACACTGCCGTACGGGAACGGCCTGCGGGGCGTCCACGTCCTGCGTTCGCTGGACGACGCCGTCCGGCTGCGCGAGGCGCTCGCGGCGGGCCCCAGGGTGGCCGTGATCGGGGCGGGATTCCTCGGCGCGGAGATCGCCGCCACGGCGCGCGGGGCCGGGCTCGACGTGACGCTGATCGACACGAACGCGCAGCCTCTTGAGCGCCAGGTCGGTGCCGGGATCGGTGAGCTCGTGGCCGGTATGCACCGCGAGCACGGGGTGCGGCTCGTGCTCGGCGCCGATGTCGTGGGGATGGCCCAGGACGGCGGCAGCGTGCGCGGGGTCCGGCTGGCGGACGGCACCACCGTCGACGCCGACCTGGTCGTCGTCGCGATCGGCTCTGTGCCCGCCGTGGACTGGCTCGCCGGTTCCGGACTGGCCCTGGGGGACGGGGTCCTGTGCGATTCCCAGTGCCGGGCCGCCCCCGGGGTGTGGGCGGCGGGAGACGTCGCCAACTGGCCCCACCCGATGGTGGCCGGGGCCCGGGTCAGGCTCGAACAGCGGACCAACGCCGCCCAGCAGGCCATGGCGGTCGTCTCCAACCTGCTGGCCGGCGACGCGGGCGGGCAGCCGTACGCCCCCGTGCCCTTCGGCTGGACCCATCAGTTCGGGGAGAAGCTCCAGACGATCGGCTGGTGCCCCCCTGACGCACGGACGGAGATCATCAGCGGGTCCACCGCGGACCGGGAGTTCGTCGCCGCGTACCACCGCGACGGAATCCTCGTCGGCGCGCTGGGCTGGAACAGCGCGCGCGGCCTGCGGCAGTGCCGGCTCCTGCTCGGCCGGCCGTCGACGGAGCTGACCGCCACGGTGCCGGCACCGGCCCCCGCACCGACGTCCGTCTGACGGCGAACCAACCGATTCAGGGGGCGGCGCGCGAGCCCGACCCTTCCTTCACTTTCACCGAGAGCGGTGTCGTACCGTCTCCCCACCTCGGTGTCACACCGGCTCCGCGTACCGCGGACCCGAGGCGTATACGATGCTCTATGCGTGCGTGATACGCATGGGAAGGTTTCCGATGAAGGCAGGCACGAGATGACTACTGGCGAGGGAAAGAGCACGGAAGGCGTCGGCCTGCCGAACAGCATCGCGGTGCTCTGGGAACTGCGGAACAGGGAACAGCGCACCGCGCGCACCGGCCTGAGCGTCGAGCGCATCGTGACGGCCGCGATCGAGTCGGCGGACGCCGACGGCCTGGCCGGGCTGTCCATGTCCCGGGTCGCCAAGAGCCTCGACTTCGGCACCATGTCGCTGTACCGCCACGTGTCGAGCAAGGACGAACTGCGGCAGCTGATGCTGGACATGGCCTACGGCACCCCGCCCCGTATCGAAACGGCGGCGGGGGACTGGCGGGACGGTCTGGAGCAGTGGGCCCGCGCCTTCCAGGAGGTCTTCCACCGGCACCCGTGGATGCTCCAGATCTCGGTCAGCGGACCGCCCCTGGAACCGGGGCAGCTCAGCTGGCTGGAGTGCGGCCTGCGCACCCTGGGCGGCACCGCGCTGCGGCCGGACGAGAAGCTCTCCGTGATGATGCTGATGATCGGCTACGTGCGCAACAACGTGCAGATGTCGCTCGGCGTCGTCACCGAGGGCATCAGCGAGGAAGATCTGATGGCCAACTACGGCCGCGCGCTGGCCAAGTACGCCGACTCCGCGTCGTTCCCCGCCCTCGCCGAACTGCTGGAGGCCGGGGCGTTCGACGAGCCCGAGGACGACTTCACCTTCGGGCTCCAGCGGGTCCTGGACGGGGTCGAGGTGCTGGTCCGTATCCGCAACGGCGAGAAGCCGCTCACCTGACGGTCCCGCCGGCCGGTCCCGCCGCGGGACCGGCCGGTGCGACCGCGTCAGCGGCCTGCCGTACGGCATGCGGAAGGGGGCTGGTTCCCCACCCGACCGGGTGGGGAACCAGCCCCCTTCCGCTTCCTCGGCTCCGGCGCCTCAGCTCGCGGCGGGCTCCATGCGTCCCGCGGCGGGGACGGTCGCCGGTGCGTCCAGGTCGTACGGGTCGATCGGCTCGCCCGTCTCGATCGGCACCTTGCGCAGGAGTACGGCGACGATCAGGGCCACCACGACCATGGCGGCGGCCCCGGAGAGCGCGGCCACCTGGAGGCCGTGGGTGAAGGCCTCGCGGCTGGTGGCGAGCAGTTCGGAACCGATCGCGGCCGGCTGCTGGGCCGCGACGGTGGCGGCACCGCCGATGGTGTTGCGTGCCGCGCCCAGCGCCTCGCCGCCGAGACCGGTCGGGTTCACCGCGTTCATGTCGTGGCGGTAGATGGCGGAGCCGATGCTGCCGATGACCGCGAAGCCGAACGCGCTGCCGAACTCGGTGAACGTCTCCGAGGTGGCCGTGGAAGAGCCGGCGTGCTCCTTCGGCGCGGAGGTGACGACGATCTCCGCCGTGAGCGTCTTCGAGGCCGTCATGCCGGCCGCCATCAGCCCCACGCCCACCAGCAGGACGGCGACGTTCGACTCCACCGTGAGGCGGCTCAGTACGCCGAAGCCGACGGCCATCACCAGTATGCCGCTGGAGACCAGGTACACCGGCTTGACCTTGCGGGACAGGGCCGACACGAGGCCGACCGCGATCCCGATCGCCGGCATCACGGCCATGGACCACAGGGCCGCCCGGAAGGGTGTCATGCCCAGCACCATCTGGAGGAACTGGTTGGTGAGGATGCTGACGCCCATGAACGAGAACATCACCATCAGGTTGGTGATGATCGCGCCGGTGAAGCCGCCGTAGCGGAACAGCGAGATGTCGATGAGCGGGTGCGACGTCATGCGCTGGCGCTGCACGAAGGCGATGAGCAGGACGAGGCCGACGCCGGCCCAGATCGCGGGATCGCGGGACCAGCCGTCGACGGCCAGCTCCTTGAGGCCGTAGATGAACGGCATGATGCCCGCGACGGAGAGGAACGCGCCGAGCACGTCCAGCTTGCCGCGCGAGGAGTCGCGCCGCTCCGGCAGCAGGATCGGGGCCAGGATCAGCACCAGCACCATCACCGGGGTGTTGATCATGAAGACCGAGCCCCACCAGAAGTTGTTCAGCAGCAGGCCGCCCACGACCGGGCCGATGGCCGCACCGGTGGCGAGGGTGCCGCTCCAGGCGGCGATGGCCGACTTGCGCTGCTTTGAATCGTGGAACATGTTGCGGATCAGGGCCAGGGAGGTGGGCGTCAGCGTCGCGGCGCCGAGCCCGAGCAGGGCGCGCGAGCCGATGAGCATCTCGGGGCTGTCGGCCGTCGCGGCGAGCGCGGACGCGACACCGAAGACCAGGGCGCCGATGATGAGGAGCTTCCGCCGTCCGAAGCGGTCACCCACCCAGCCCATCGTGATGAGCGCACCGGCCAGCACGAAGCTGTAGATGTCCATGATCCACAGCAGCTGGGTGGCGCTCGGCTTCAGCGACTCGCTGATGGGCGTGATCGCGAAGCCGAGTACCGAGATGTCAATGGCGATCAGCAGGGTGACCAGGACGATCACCACGAGGCCGAGCCATTCCTTGAGCCCCGCCCGGGGCTTGATTTCTGTCATGGCAAACGTCCATGCCTTCCTGCGTCATGACCCTGAGTACGTAACACGCTGAGCGTATCAGGTACGCGTCAGCGTGTCGCGTACCCATCGGTGGCGGGCCGAGGCTCCCGAGCCCCGCCCCGCAGCGGTCTCAGTGCGTTCGGGCGAGCAGTTCCTGCGCCCGGCGCAGCAGCGCCCGGCGGTCGATCTTCCGGTTGGTGTTGAGCGGAAATTCCGCGATGTGGAAGAAGTGCTGGGGGAGGACGGCCCGGGGGAGCGTGCGGTTCAGCTCGCGGGCCAGGACGACGGGCGGCACGCGCTCCCCGGTGTGGAAAGCGGCCAGCGTGATGCCCTGCTCGGAGGGCATCGCCACCGCGACACCGTCCTCCACCCCCGGGCACCGGCGCAGCGCCTCGTCGATCTCCGCCAGCTCGACCCGTACGCCACGCACCTGAACCTGCTGGTCCAGCCGGCCGAGGTAGAGCAACTGCCCGTCCTCGCCCAGCCGGATCCGGTCGCCCGTCCGGTAGTAGCGCACCTCTTCCCGGTCGAGGAACCGGCCCGCGTCATCGGCCGGGTCCAGGTACCCGGCGGTGAGCTGGGGTCCGGCGACACACAACTCGCCCTCCGCCGCGTCCGGTTCGCCATCGGCGCCGAGCAGCATCCACGCGTGCCCCGCGTGGACCGGCCCGATCGGGACGACCCCGGCGACCGCGATCCGCGGCGACGTCTCACGCGACCAGCGGTGCCGGGTGATGGTGATGGTCAGCTCGGTGGGTCCGTAGAGGTTCTCGACGGCGGAGCCCGGCGCCGCGTGCTGCCAGTCCGTCACGTCCTGGCACGTCACCGCCTCGCCCGCGAAGAAACTCCAGCGCAGCGAGGGCAGCGCGCCTTCGGTGAGCTGGCCGGTGCGCCGGATCAGGCTGATCACGCTGGGGGTGGAGAACCAGACGGTGATGCCCTGTTCGGCGACGAATCCGGGGAGGTTCCGGTAGGCGCCCGGCGGAACGGGCACCAGCGCGGCGCCGGCGCCCCACGCGCAGAACAGGTCGAACATCGCGCAGTCGAAGTTCAGATCGAAGTTCTGCGAGAACACGTCGTGAGGGCCGAAGTCGTACCGCGCGTCGAGCAGGCCGAAGTAGTGGGCGCCGTTGGCGTGCGTGACCGGCACCCCCTTGGGCCGGCCCGTGGAACCCGAGGTGAAGAGCACATAGGCGGTGTCACCGGGTGCGACCGGCCTGGGGTGCGCCAGGCGCGCCGCCGGATCCGGGGCGATCCTCCCCTCCGCACCGTCCGCGGCCGCCCCGTCCAGCAGGGCGGGGAGCCCCACGCCCTCCGCGCGCAGCTTCTCCAGCACCGTGGCCGCCTCGGCGTCCACGATCAACGCCTCCACCCCCGCCGCTTCGAGCATCTGGAGGGTACGGAGCACGGGGAAGGAGGGCTGCAACGGAACCATCGGCACCCCGGTGAACAGGCAGGCCAGGATGCCCGTGTACGCGTCGACGCCCTTGCCCGCGAGCACCCCCACCGCGGCCGGCCGCTCCGGCAGCGCGGCCAGCAGCGAGCCCGCCCAGATCAGCGCCCGGTCGTACAGCTCCCGGTACGTCAGCGTGGCATCGCCGACGCGGATCGCCACCCCGTGCGGGGAGCGCGCGAGCCCGCGCAGGAAACGGTCATAGAGGGCGTGGGCCGATGTCTGGTCCATGAGTGTTCCCCGGGTGACGGTGGACGGATGAGGTAGAGCGGTGCTCGATGCCCGCGAGGGCGCGCGACGACCGGCCGGCCGCCGGGACGGACTCGGGCGCACCGGGGCGCGGCGCCGGGCCCGCGATCCGCAGGAGGACCTCGGTGAGGTCGGCCCAGGACCGGCCGGCCGGCGCGTGGTGCAGGACCACCCGGGGATTCCTCGCGAGCCACTCCCGTACGTCACGGGAACGCGCCGCACCCTTCCCGTCCAGGAGCACGTGCAGCCTCGGGTAGGGATGGGCCTGGGTGACCGCGTCCAGGAGATTCAGGAAGGTGGCCGGTGCGGAGGCCCGGTCCGCCCCCGGGCGGGCCCGGTCGAGCAACAGGGGCCTGGGCCGCTCCTCGGGCCGGTGCCCCGTCCGGCCGTCCGCCCGCAGGACCACGGCGTTCCACGGCGACACGCGGCAGACACCGACGACACCGCGATGGGCGCCGGGCGGCAGGGGCGGCTCGGCGGGCAGCTGGAAGGACTCGGGACGGTGCGGCTGCACCCCCCACCTCCGCCACACCCGCGAAACCGTGGAGTGGGCGATCCCCAACTCGCCCGCGAGGAGCCGCGACGACCAGTACGGCGCCCGCAACCGGGCCGGCGGCGTACCGCCGTCGCAGAGCGTGGCGACGAGCACCGCCACCTCGTCCACCGTCGCGGGACGCCCCGGCCGGGGCAGATCGCCCAGGGCCGCGATACCCGACTCGGCATACCGCGAACGCCACTTGAGGACGGTCGGACGGGACACCCGCAGTAGGGCGGCGACCTCCGTGTTCGAGGCACCCCCTGCGGCGAGCAGCACGATCCGCGCCCGCCGCACGAGCCCGGCCGGCGCCGTCGACATACGGGTCAGCGCTTCCAGCCGGGCCCGGTCGCCCTCGTTCAGACGCAGGGCCGGGACGCTACGCATGTCCGGCCCTCAGCGCAGACGTTGCAGTGAGTTCCAGAGAACGTCCGGGTTCTCGAATATCTCCAGGGAGAGGGCCTCGTCGCGGAAATGCACCTCATACGTGGATTCGAGGCCCGCGAGCAGCTCGATCATCCCCAGTGAGTCGAGACCGAAATCGCGCAGTTTCATGTCCCCGGTGATCGGCTCGTCCGGCGGAAGGAAGGACAACTGCTTCCGAAGGAGAATGTCGAACTGTTCATCCCACATGATGACTCCGGTTTCAGGCGCGAAGGGGTGAATGGTTGTTCCGGGCTCGCCGGACCGCACCGGTACCGCGGCACGAATCCGCCTGCGGACAACGGCGGACGGACGGAGACCGAAGGATGGAGACCGAAGGGACCGCCCGAGCGCCGGCCGTGCGGAAACGAATGGACGGGACCGGAACGGAGCCGGGAAAACAGCCGGCCGCCCACATGCCCGGCAAGACGGGGTACCGGCCCCCGACGCTAGCCCCGGCGGGCCCGAACCAGTACCCCTACCCGCCCCTATGAAGGCGCCGCACCGAGGCCGTCCGCGCCGGTGGGCACAGTGCCGCCCGCCCACGGACACACCCTCCGCCGCAGGTGGGAACAGCCGGGCGGCACCCCGTACGAGGCGCCCAGCCCGCCGGGGCCGATCCGCGATCCCCCACGGGCTCTGGGGTCGCCGGGGTGGGGCAGGGGCCGGATTGTGGGGACCCCGGACACGACTAAGGGGTGGGCAAACAGGCCCGCAGAGACGTAATTTTCGAGCGGTCCCACTCTTCTCTTTCTCTGTATTCCGCCAGCTGCGCGGGTCCGCGGTCCGCTGAACGTCATGACACAGGAGGGCATGCTCGGTGAGTAACGAGGAAAAACTTCTCGAGTATCTGCGCCGGGCGACAGCCGACTTGCGGGACATGCGCAAGAGGCTCGCGGCCGCGGAACGCAAGTCCAGTGGCGAGCCGATCGCGATTGTCGGGATGGCGTGCCGTTATCCGGGTGGGGTGGGTTCTCCGGACGAGTTGTGGGATTTGGTGGTGGAGGGCCGGGACGGTGTGTCGGGGTTTCCGGTGGATCGTGGGTGGGATGTGGAGGGGCTTTACGATCCGGAGCCGGGGAAGCCGAATCGTACGGTGACGCGTGAGGGGGGTTTCCTGTATGACGCGGCTGATTTCGATGCCGGGGTGTTCGGGATCTCTCCGCGTGAGGCGTTGGGGATGGATCCGCAGCAGCGGTTGCTGTTGGAGGCGTCCTGGGAGGCGGTGGAGAGTGCGGGGATCGATCCCCTCTCCCTGAAGGGCAGCCGGACCGGCGTCTTCGCCGGCCTGATGTACCACGACTACGCCCTGGGCACCGAGGCCGCCGCGACGACCGGCGGCAGCCTGGTCTCGGGCCGTGTCTCCTACACCCTCGGCCTCGAAGGGCCGTCGGTCACGGTCGACACCGCGTGCTCGTCGTCCCTGGTGGCCCTGCACCTGGGCGCCCAGGCGCTGCGGTCCGACGAGTGCTCGATGGCGCTGGTCGGCGGCGTGACGGTGATGACGACGCCGGACATGTTCCTCTACTTCAGCCACCAGCGGGGCATGGCGAAGGACGGCCGCTGCAAGTCCTTCGCCGCCCACGCGGACGGCACGGGCTGCTCGGAGGGCGTCGGCGTCCTCATGCTGGAACGCCTCTCGGACGCCCAGCGCAACGGACACCCCGTACTCGCCGTGGTCCGCGGAAGCGCCATCAACCAGGACGGCGCCTCCAGCAGCATGACGGCTCCGAACGGTCCGTCACAGCAACGCGTGATCCGCGCCGCCCTGGAAGGCGCGGGGCTGACCACCACGGACGTGGACCTGGTGGAGGCGCACGGCACGGGGACCCGGCTGGGCGACCCGATCGAGGCGCAGGCGCTGCTCGCGACGTACGGGCAGGGGCGGGACGACGGCGATCCGTTGTGGCTGGGCTCGTTGAAGTCGAACCTGGGCCACACCCAGGCAGCTGCCGGTGTGGGTGGTGTGATCAAGGCGGTGCAGGCGATTCGGCATGGTGTGTTGCCGAGGACGTTGCATGCGGATGTGCCGACGCCGCAGGTGGACTGGGCTGCGGGTGCGGTGGAGTTGTTGACGGAGTCGCGCGCGTGGCCGGAGCGGGATCGTCCGAGGCGTGCTGGTGTGTCGTCGTTCGGGCTGAGCGGGACGAACGCGCACGTGATCGTGGAGCAGGCTCCGGCGGAGCTGGAAGAGGAGCCGGTCTCGTCGGTTGTGGTGCCGTTGGTGCCGGTGGTGTTGTCGGCGCGGAGTGAGGCGGGGCTGGCGGGGCAGGCGGCGAAGCTGCTGTCCAGGGTTGCGGGGTCTTCTTCTTCGCTGGTGGATGTGGGTTTCTCGTCGGTGGTGTCGCGTGCGGTGCTGGAGCACCGTGCGGTGGTCGCGGCATCGGACCGTGAGGAGTTGGTGCGGGGTCTGACGGCTCTGGCTGAGGGCGAGGTGTCGGCCTCGGTGGTACGGGGGTCGGTGCGTCCGGCGGGCAGGGTCGCGTTCCTGTTCACGGGTCAGGGTGCGCAGCGGCTGGGGATGGGCCGGGAGCTGTATGAGGCGTTCCCGGTGTTCGCGGAGGCGTTCGACGCGGTGCTGGTGGAGCTGGATGCTCGGTTGGGTCGTTCGTTGCGTGAGGTGGTGTGGGGTGAGGATGCCGGTCTGTTGAACGGGACGATGTTCGCCCAGGCCGGGTTGTTCGCGGTCGAGACGGCGTTGTTCCGGTTGGTGGAGTCGTGGGGGGTGCGTCCGGACTTCTTGGTCGGTCACTCGGTGGGTGAGATCGCGGCGGCGCACGTCTCGGGTGTGTTGTCGCTGGGTGATGCGGCTGAGCTGGTGGTGGCGCGTGGTCGGTTGATGCAGGCGTTGCCGGCTGGTGGGTCGATGGTGGCGGTGGAGGCGACGGAGGCTGAGGTGCTTCCGCTGCTCAGTGACGAGGTGGGGATCGCGGCGGTCAATGGTCCGCGTTCGGTGGTGGTTTCGGGTGTGGAGGGTGCGGTTGCTGATCTGGCGGGGAAGTTCGCCGGTCAGGGCCGCAGGACGAGTGTGCTGCGGGTGTCGCATGCGTTCCATTCGCCCTTGATGGAGCCGATGCTGGCCGCGTTCGGGGCGGTGGCGGCCGGCCTGTCGTTCGGCGCCGCGTCGATCCCCGTCGTGTCGGGTGTGTCCGGGGATCTGGGCGAGGGCTGGGGTTCGGCGGAGTACTGGGTGCGGCATGTGCGGGAGGCGGTGCGGTTCGCGGACGCCGTGTCGTTCGTCGCTGCTGAGGGCGTCACGTCCTACATCGAGCTGGGTCCGGACGGTGTGCTGAGCGGGATGGCGCAGCAGTCGGTGGATGCGGAGTCGGCTCTCTTCGTTTCGTTGGTGCGTAAGGGCCGTCCCGAGGTGGCTGCGGCTGTCGGGGCCCTGAGCCAGTTGCATGTGGCCGGTGTGTCCGTGGACTGGTCCCGGTACTTCGAGGGTTCGGGTGCGCGTCGTGTCGATCTGCCGACGTACGCGTTCCAGCGCGAGCGGTACTGGATGGAAGCGGAACTCGGCGGCAACGACCCCGGCTCGTTCGGCCTGGGCACGACCGACCACCCACTCCTCGGCGCGGCCGTCACTCTTCCCGGCACGGACGGGCCCGTACTGACAGGACGGCTCTCCCTCGACAGCCAGCCGTGGCTTGCCGACCACCGCATGGGCACGTCCGTCCTGTTCCCCGGCGCGGGCCTGGTCGAACTGGCACTCTGCGCCGGCGCGCAGGTCGGCTGTGACGTGCTCGACGAGCTGACCCTCCAGGCGCCCCTGATACTGCCGCCCCGCGGCGGCGTCCAGGTCCGGGTCAGGGTAGGGGCCGACGACGGCACCGGCGCCCGGACCGTCACCGTGCACGCGCGGGACGAGGACGACGAAGCGGGCGACACACCGTGGACCCTGCACGCCGACGGTGTACTGCTCCCGGACGCGTCGGCCCCCGCATTCGACGCCACCAGCTGGCCCCCGGAGGGCGCGTCCCCGGTGGAACTGGGCGATGTGTACGCCGAGTTGTCGGCACAGGGCTACGCCTACGGGCCCGCGTTCCAGGGGCTCGACGCGGCCTGGCGGCGCGACGGCGAGATCTTCGCCGAGGTGGCCCTGCCGGACGGGGCGGCCGCCGACGCCGCGCGGTACGGTCTGCACCCCGCCCTGCTCGACGCCGCGCTGCACGCCTCGCTCCTCGACGGGGCCGACGCGGTGCCCGGCGACGAGGGAACGGCGCGGCTTCCCTTCGCGTGGAGCGGCGTTCGGCTGCACGCCACGGGCGCGGCCCGGCTCCGCGTGAGGATCGCACCGTCAGGTCCCGACAGCATCACCGTGGACGGCGCGGACACGGACGGGCACCCCGTGTTCACCGTGGGCGCCCTCGTCACCCGGCCGGTGGCTGTTGCGGCGACGGCGGGCCCGGCGCAGCGCGGTTCCCTGCACTCCGTGCGATGGACGCCGCTCACGCAGGCTCCCGCCCCTGTCGCACCCGTCCCCTCCGCCGTGAACTGGGACGACCGGGACCACGGCTCCCTGCCCGAGGCAGCCGTCCTGGTCTGGGAATGCCCGCCGCCCGTCGATGACGTGGTGGCCGGCGCCCACGAACTGACCGCCCGCGCCCTCGGAGTCGTACAGGAGTGGCTGACGGACGAGCGGTTCGCGGCCGGCAGGCTGCTCGTGGTCACCCGTGGAGCGGTCGCCCTGCCGGGCGAGACGCTCACGCATCCGGCGGCGGCGGCCGTCGCCGGTCTGGTGCGGTCCGCGCAGACGGAGAACCCCGGGCGCATCCTGCTCACCGACATCGACATCAAAACGGACACGGGCGTACCTCTGGACGTTGCCGCGGTCGCCGCCTCCGGCGAACCCGAGGTCGCGGTCCGGGAGAGCGGCATGTGGGCGCCCCGGCTGGTCCGTGCGGACCGCCCCCTCGCGGCCGATGCCCCGTCGCGCTCCCCGTTCGGCGGCGACGGCACGACCGTGCTGGTCACCGGCGGTACGGGCACCCTGGGCGCCCTCGTCGCACGCCACCTCGTCACCGCGCACGGCGTCCGGCGGCTGGTGCTCACCGGCCGCCGCGGGCCCGACGCGCCGGGAGCCGCCGAGCTGCGCTCCGAGCTGGCGGGCCTCGGCGCCGAGGTCACCGTCGCCGCGTGCGACCTCGCCGACCGGGAGGACGTCCGGGCCCTGCTGAGCGCGCATCCGCCGACCGCCGTCGTCCACTGCGCGGGGGTGCTGGACGACGCCACCCTCGGCTCGCTCACCGCCGACCGGCTGGCCCGCGTACTGAGGCCGAAGATCGACGCGGCCTGGAACCTCCACGAACTGACGGCCCCTCTGGACCTGTCCGCGTTCGTCCTCTTCTCGTCCGTGGCAGGGGTCCTCGGCAACCCGGGGCAGGCCAACTACGCGGCCGGCAACGCCTTCCTGGACGCCCTTGCCGTCCTGCGGCAGGGGCTCGGCCTGTCCGGGCAGTCGCTCGCATGGGGTCTGTGGGCCGACGGCGACGGCATGGCGAGCGCGCTGGACGCCACCGATCTGCGGCGCATGAGCCGCTCCGGCGTGGAACCCCTCGCCCCGGCCCACGCCCTGGCCCTGCTGGACGAGGCCGGGCAGTCGGACGAGGCACTGCTCGTCCCGGTCCGGCTCGACCTCAGGACCCTGCGCGCGGCCGAACCGCCTTCGCCGATCCTGTCCGGCCTGGTGCGCCGAAAGGCGCGCGCGGCCTCCGGCGCACCCGTCCGGCAGCCCCGGTCCGGCCTCGCCGCCCTGGCGCCGAAGGAGCGGTCGCGGGCCCTGCTCGACCTCGTACGGGACCGGGTGGCCTCCGTCCTCGGTCACGGGTCGGCGGTCGACGTGGAACCCGACCGGGCCTTCACCGAGATCGGGTTCGACTCCCTGACCGCGATGGAACTGCGCAACCTGCTGGCCTCCGCGACCGGGCTGCGGCTTCCGGCCACCCTGGTCTTCGACCATCCCAACGCCCGCGCGGTCGCCGCCCAGTTGGACACCCTGCTCGCCGGTGACACCAGCGCCGCGGCCACCGGAGCCGCTGTCGCGGCGTCCTCCGCCGACGACGATCCCATCGTCATCGTCTCCATGGCCTGCCGCTATCCCGGCGGGGTGCGCTCGCCCGAGGATCTGTGGCGGCTCGTCGACGACGGTGTCGACGCCATCACCGAGTTCCCGCGCAACCGGGGCTGGGACCTGGACCGGCTCTACGACCCCGAGTCCACTCGCCCCGGCACCTGCTACGTACGCCACGGTGGATTCCTGCACGACGCCGCCGACTTCGACCCCGGCTTCTTCGGGATCAGCCCGAACGACGCGCTGACCACTGATCCGCAGCACCGGCTGCTGCTGGAGGTGGCGTGGGAGGCGATGGAGCGGGCGACGATCGATCCGCTGTCGCTCAAGGGCACCACGACCGGCGTCTTCACCGGCACGATGTACCACGACTACGCGGGCAACAGCGCCGCCGGATCGCTGGGCCCCGGCCGGGTCTCGTACACCTTCGGTCTCGAAGGGCCCTCGATGGCCGTCGACACCGCGTGCTCGTCGTCCCTGGTCGCCCTGCACCTGGCCGCCCAGGCCGTGCGGTCGGGCGAATGCGGGCTGGCCCTGGTCGGGGGTGTGACCGTCATGTCGACCCCCGAGACGTTCATCGAGTTCGCCCGGCAGCGCGGGCTGTCCCGCGACGGCCGGTGCCGCTCGTTCTCGTCCGCCGCCGACGGAGCCGCCTGGTCCGAGGGCGCGGGCATGCTCGTCATCGAACGGCTCTCCGACGCCCGCCGCAACGGGCATCCGGTGCTGGCCGTCCTGCGCGGCAGCGCCGTCAACCAGGACGGTGCCAGCAACGGACTCATGGCCCCCAACGGCCCGTCCCAGCAGCGCGTCATCCGGCAGGCCCTCGCGAACGCGGGACTCGGGACCGCCGATGTGGACGCCGTCGAGGCCCACGGCACCGGGACCACCCTGGGCGACCCCATCGAGGCGCAGGCCCTGCTCGCCACCTACGGCCAGGACCGGGTCGAGGGCAGGCCGCTCTACCTGGGCTCGATCAAGTCGAACATCGGGCACGCCCAGGCCGCCGCCGGCATCGCCGGGGTGATCAAGATGGTCGAGGCGATGCGGCACGGCGTCCTGCCGAGCTCGCTCCACCTGGACGAGCCCTCGACCCGGGTCGACTGGGAGACGGGGGACGTCACCCTGCTGACGACGCCGCGCCCGTGGCCCGAACTGGACCGGCCGCGCCGCGCCGGGATCTCGTCGTTCGGTATCAGCGGCACCAACGCCCACGTCATCATCGAAGCACCCGAGGCCGCTCCCAGCGTCGCTGACACCACCACCACCGCTACCGCCGCCACCACCGTGCCGTGGCTGCTGTCGGCCCGCGGACCCGAGGGCGTGGCCCGCCAGGCCGGGCGGCTGCTGGCCCATCTGGAGTCCACGCCGGGCGCGAGCACCCTCGACGTGGCCCACTCCCTGGCCACCACCCGCACCTCCCTGGACCAGCGCGCCGCCCTCCTCGTCACCGACCGGGCCCAGGCCCTGCGTGACCTGGCCGTACTCGCGGACGGCGGCTCCACCGCCTCGCTCGTGGTCGCGGAGGACACCGGCCGCCCCGCCGGCGGACCGACCGCCTTCCTCTTCTCCGGCCAGGGCGCCCAGCGCCTCGGCATGGGCGAGCGGCTCCACCGCACCCACCCCGTCTTCGCGCAGGCCTTCGACGCGGCCGTCGCCGCGCTCGACCGCCACCTCGACCGGCCGCTCGCCGCCGTCATCCGCGAGGACGAAGCCGCGCTGAACCGCACCGGGTACACGCAGGCCGCGCTGTTCGCCTTCGAGGTGGCCCAGTTCCGGCTGCTGGAGTCCTGGGGCGTCCACCCGGACTTCCTCGCCGGCCACTCCATCGGGGAACTGGTCGCCGCCCATGTCTGCGGGGCCCTGTCGCTCCCGGACGCCGCCCGGCTGGTCGCCGCGCGCGGCCTGCTGATGCAGGCGCTGCCGGAGGGCGGGGCGATGGCCGCGCTGCGGGCGAGCGAGGACGAGGTGGCACCGCTCCTCACCGGCGACGCCGCCGTCGCCGCCGTCAACGGCCCCGAATCCGTCGTCGTGTCGGGCACCGCGGCCGCCGTACGGGCCGTGACGGACCACTTCGCCGCACTCGGCCGCTCGGCCAAGCCACTGAAGGTGTCGCACGCCTTCCACTCGCCGCTGATGGAACCCATGCTGGCCGACTTCGCCCGCGCGGCCGCCGGGATCACGGTGGCAGAGCCGTCCGTCCCGCTCGTCTCCACCCTCACCGGCAGGGCCGTGACGGCCGCCGACCTCGCCGACCCCGCCCACTGGGTCAGGCACGTACGGGAAGCCGTACGGTTCGCCGACGCCGTCCGCACCCTGGACGAGGCGGGTGTCACCACCTACCTGGAGATCGGCCCGGACGCGGCGCTGTCCGCCCTCGGCCCCGCCTGCCTGCCCGGGACGACCGCCGCCGCGTTCCTCCCGCTCTCCCGCCGCGACCGCGACGAGGCGACGGAACTGGTGGCAGCCCTCGCGCACGCCCACGTCCGTCATGTCCCGGTGGCCTGGGCGGAGTTCTTCGCCGGAAGCGGGGCGAGCCGCGTCGAGCTGCCGACGTACGCCTTCCGCCGTGAGCCGTTCTGGGCACTGCCCGAACGCACCGGCGGCGACCTCACCGCCGCCGGGCTCGGCGCGACGGAACACCCGCTGCTCGGCGCGTTCGTCGCCCTCCCCGACGGCGGCGCCCTCCTGACTGGCCGGCTGAACCGTGCCGAACTGCCCTGGCTCGACGACCACGATCTGCTGGGGACCCCCGTCCTGCCCGCCGCCGCCCTCGCCGACCTCGCCCTGAGCGCCGGAACGGAGACCGGCTGCCCCCGGCTGGACGAGCTGACCGTGACGGCGCAACTGCCGCTGCCGGCCGGTCCCGGCGCCGCACTGCGGGTCACCGTCGGAGCAGCCGCGGACGACGGTCGCCGTACGGTCGACATCCACTCCAGGGCCCAGGGCGCGGGGCCGGAGGACGACGACGCGGCCTGGATCCGGCACGCCCGCGGCATCCTCGCCCCGCCCGCCGCCGACCCGGCCGCGGGAACGACCGCCGACCCGGCCGTCTGGCCGCCGCCCGGGGCCGCCCCGGTGGATCCGGGCGCCCTCTACGACCGGCTGTTCGCCGCAGGCCACGGTCACGGCGAGGCCTTCCGCACCCTCAGCGCCGCCTGGCGGCGCGGGGACGAACTCTTCGCCGACGCCGTGCTCGACGAGAACACCGCCCGCGAGCAGTGCGCGCTGCACCCGGCCCTGCTCGACGCCGCCGTCCAGCTGGCCCGCTTCGGGGCCCTGCCCGACGCAACGGACCCGGCCGGCGACGCGCCACTGAGCCCCGCGACCTGGACGGGCGTCCAAGTGCACCGCGCCGGCGCCACCGCACTGCGGATACGGGTCAGGCCGACCGGCCCGGACCGTGCGGCGTTCGACATCGCGGACGGCGAGGGGCGGCCCGTACTGACGGCCACCGACGTCACCTGGAAGCCCGTCACCCCGGCCGAACTGACCACCGGCGCACCCGTGGGGGCGCTCTACCGGCTGGAGTGGGCGCCCGCCCCCGTCGACATCGCCGACCTCGGATCCAGGACCGCCGTGCTCGCCGCCGTCGGACCCCTCGACGACCCGCGCACCGGGCTCCCCTTCCCGGCCTTCGACCCGCGCGACCCCGGGGACGGGCCCGCCCCCGACTTCGTCCTGCTGCCCCTGTCCCTGCCGCTTTCCGCAGACGGCGGTGGGGTGCCGGAGGCCGTACGCGCCCACAGCGCCGAAGTCCTCGCTCACATGCGGGAGTTCCTCCGCCACGCACCGGACGGGGGAGTGACCCGGCTCGTCGTCGTCACCCGGCACGCCGTCGAGGCGGGGGACGCGGCACCGGACGTCCGGCACGCGGCCGTGTGGGGTCTCGTCCGGGCGGCACAGAGCGAGCACCCCGGACGGTTCGTCCTCGCCGACGTGGACGGGCTGGACGCCTCGGCGACCGCGCTGCCGGACGCGCTGGCCACCGGCGCCGACGAACTCGCCGTCCGGGGCGGCACCGTACTCGTCCCGCAACTCGTCCCGGCGCCGCCGGCCGGCGACGCGAGCACCCTCCCGCCCGGCGGCACGGTCCTCGTCACCGGCGGGGTCTCCGCGACGGGCGCGGCGCTGGTCCGCCACCTCGTCACCACGCACGGCGCCGGCCGTGTGGTCGTCGCCCGCGGTGCCGGCGCACCGGGGGAGACGGACGCGCTCACGGACGGCACCGGTGCCGAACTCGTCGTCAGCGACTGCGACCCCGCCGACCGCGACGCGCTCGCCGCCCTGCTGGCCGGTCTCCCCGACGGCCGGCCGCTCACCGCGGTCGTCCACACGGGCGCCGCCGGGGAGAGCGCACCGATCGGCGCACGCACCCCGCACCTCCTCGACGAGGCACTGCGCGACCACGCCGACACCGCCTGGAACGTGCACGAACTCACGGCCGGCCACGACCTGTCGGCCTTCGTCCTGCTCACCTCGACCCACGGCCTCGTCCACGGAGCCGGGGCGGCCCACCACGCCGCCGCGCACACCTTCCTCGACGCCCTCGCCCGCCACCGGCACACCCTCGGCCTCCCCGCCACGGCCGTCGCACTCGCCCCGGGGGACGCCACCGGCGGCCCCGCGGACGAGCACGGCGCACGGGAGTCCGGCACCGGGCTCCTGCCGCTGAGCGCCGAGCGCACCACCGCGCTCCTCGACGAGGCGCTGCGCACCCGTACCGCGTCCCTGCTCGCCCTCCACCCCGACCAGGGCGCCCTGCGCGCACCGGCGGGCCACCTGCCACCCGTGCTCGGCACCCTGGTCCGCACCCCCGGCCGCCCCGCGACCCGTCCGGGCTCCGGCCTCTCCGCCGCCGCCGACCTGCACCGACGCCTCGCCGGACGGGGCGAGGACGAACGGGGCCGCATCCTGCTGGAACTGGTCCGCTCGCACGTCGCGACCCTGCTCGGCCACCCCACCTCCGAAGCGGTCGGCGCCGACCGGGCCTTCCAGGACCTCGGCTTCGACTCACTGGCCGCCGTCGAACTGCGCCGCCGGCTCGGCAGCGCCACCGGCCTCGGCCTCCCCGCCAGCCTCGTCTTCGACCACCCGGACTCCCGGGCCGTCGCCGCCCACCTCGCCGGACTGATCGGCGACGGATCCGACGAACAGGACGAGGCGAAGACCCTGTTGGGGATGGTCGACCAGCTCGACGCGCTCCTCACCGCCGCACACCCCGACGCCGGGGACCGCCCGCGCATCGCCTCCCGGCTCGAAGCGCTGCTGCGCCACTGGCAGGACACCCACGGCGACGACAGCATCCGCACCGGGCACCAGGACGACGACGCACTCGACTCGGTCACCGACGACGAGCTGTTCGACGTGCTGGACCAGGAGATCGGACTCCTCTAGTACGCCCACCGAGGGGCTCTCGCCCCGTCGCACACACCGCCGGTCACGGCACCGGTTCCGCCCGGCACGGCTGACACCCGCACCGAGATTGGTTGAGGAACAGATGGCAACCCAGGACAAGCTCCGCGACTACCTCCAGCGGGCCACGGCCGACCTGCGGCAGGTCAAGCGCCGCCTGCGGGAGGCCGAGGCCAAGGTGTACGAGCCGATGGCGATCGTCGGCATGAGCTGCCGCTACCCGGGCGGCGTGACCTCCCCCGACCAGCTGTGGGAGCTCGTCGCCGAGGGCCGCGACGGCATCACGCCCTTTCCCGTCAACCGCGGCTGGGACGTGGACGGGCTGTACGACCCCGAACCCGCCACCCCCGGACACACCTACGCCCGCGAGGGCGGCTTCCTCCACGAGGCCGACCGGTTCGACGCCGACTTCTTCAGGATGAGCCCCAAGGACGCCCGCGAGACCGACCCCCAGCAGCGCCTGCTGCTGGAGACGTCATGGGAGGCGCTGGAACACGCCGGAGTGGACCCGCTCTCCCTGAAGGGCTCCCTCACCGGCGTGTTCGCGGGCGTCGTCTACCACGACTACGCCACCGACGGCGGCACCGGCGGCCTGGCCAGCGTCGCCTCGGGACGCATCTCCTACACCCTCGGACTCCAGGGCCCGGCCGTCACCGTCGACACGGCCTGCTCGTCCTCCCTCGTCGCCCTCGACTGGGCGGTCAAGTCGCTGCGCACCGGCGAGTGCGACCTCGCCCTGGTCGGCGGCGTCACCGTGATGGCCACCCCCACCTCCTTCGTAGGCTTCAGCCAGGAACGCGGCCTCGCCCCCGACGGCCGCTGCAAGTCCTTCGCGGCGGCCGCCGACGGCACCGGCTGGGGCGAGGGCGTCGGGATGCTCGTCGTCGAACGGCTCAGCGAAGCCCGACGCAACGGCCACCGGGTGCTCGCCGTGGTCCGGGGCAGCGCGGTCAACTCCGACGGGGCCAGCAACGGCCTCACCGCGCCCAACGGCCCGGCGCAGCAGCGGCTCATCCACCAGGCCCTCGCAGCCGCCCAGCTCACCGCCGACCAGGTCGACGCCGTCGAGGCCCACGGCACCGGCACCGTCCTCGGCGACCCGATCGAGGCACAGGCCCTGCTCGCCACCTACGGCCAGGACCGCCCCGCCGACCGGCCGCTGTACCTGGGCTCGATCAAGTCGAACATCGGGCACGCCCAGGCGGCCGCCGGTGTCGGCGGAATCATCAAGATGGTGCAGGCGATGCGCCACGGCATCCTGCCCCGCACCCTCCACGTGGACGGCCCGACGCCCAAGGCCGACTGGTCCACCGGCAACATCTCCCTGCTCACCGAAGCCATCGCCTGGCCCGACCACGGACGCCCCCGTCGCGCCGCCGTCTCCGCTTTCGGGCTCAGCGGCACCAACGCCCACGTCATCATCGAGGAGGCACCGGCGGCCGAGGAGGACGAAGCGGAGGCCCCGCCCACCGTGACGGCCTCGCTGATCCCGCTGCCGCTCTCCGCCAGGACCCCCGACGCCCTGCGCGACCAGGCGGGCCGCCTGCTGGCCCATGTGGAGGCGCACCCGGACGAGTCGTTGACGGATGTCGGCTATTCGCTGGCCACGACGCGTGCCGGGCTGGACCACCGCGCGGTGGTGCTGTCCGCGGACCGTGACGCGACGGTGCGCGCGCTGTCCGAACTGGCGGCGGGCCGGGAGTGCGCGGACGTGGTCACGTCGGCCGGTTCCACGGCGGAGGGCCTGACGGCCTTCCTGTTCACGGGCCAGGGTGCGCAGCGGCTCGGGATGGGCCGCGAACTGTACGAGGCGTTCCCGGTGTTCGCGGAGGCGTTCGACGCGGTGCTGGCCGAGCTGGACGCCCGGCTGGGGCGTTCGCTGCGTGAAGTGGTGTGGGGTGAGGACGTCGGTCTGCTGAACGGGACGATGTTCGCCCAGGCCGGCCTGTTCGCCGTCGAGACGGCCCTGTTCCGCCTGGTGGAGTCCTGGGGCGTGCGTCCGGACTTCCTGGTGGGCCACTCGGTCGGTGAGATCACGGCCGCGCACGTCTCGGGTGTGCTGTCACTGGCGGACGCGGCCGAACTCGTCGTCGCTCGCGGCCGGTTGATGCAGGCGCTGCCGGCGGGCGGGGTGATGGTGGCGGTGGCCGCGTCGGAGGACGAGGTGCTTCCGCTGCTGGACCGGGGTGAGGGTGGGGGTGAAGGCGGAGGTGTGGCGCTGGCGGCGGTCAACGGACCGTCGGCCGTGGTGGTGTCGGGGACGGAGAAGGCGACGCTCGCCGTCGCGGAGCACTTCACCGCGCTGGGGCGGCGGACGAAGCGGCTGAGTGTCTCGCACGCCTTCCACTCGCCCCTCATGGAGCCCATGCTCGACGCCTTCCGGGAAGTCGCCGCCCGGATGACGTATCACGCACCCCGGCTGCCCGTCGTCTCCAACGTGACGGGACGGCTCGCCGGACCCGAAGAACTGACCTCGCCCGACTACTGGGTCCGCCACGTCCGCGAGGCGGTCCGGTTCCGCGACGGCATCCGCACCCTGCACGCCGAAGGGGTCCGGGTCCTCATCGAGATCGGCCCGGACGCGGCACTCACCCCCATGGCGGCCGACTGCCTGCCGCCCGACGACGACACCCTCTGCGTCCCCGTCCTGCGCCGCGCCCGCGCCGAGGAACGCACCCTCGTCACCGCCGTGGCCCACGCCCACGCGCACGGCACCGCCGTCGACTGGAACGCCTTCTTCGCGGGCCGGGGCGCCCACCGCGTCCCCCTCCCCACCTACCCCTTCCAGCGCCGCAGCCACTGGCTGGAACGCGCAGAGGACCGGACCGGCACGGATGGAACCGCCGACCCGGCCGGAACCGCGTTCTGGGAGGCCGTCGACCGGCAGGACGTCGCCGCCCTCGCCGACCGGCTCTCGGTCACCGAGACCGCACTCGGCGAGGTCCTGCCCGCGATGGCCCGCTGGCGCCGCCTCCACCAGGAGAGCGCCGCCCTCGACAACCTCCGCTACCGCGTCGTCTGGCAGCCCGCCACCACACAGGCCGCCCCCGCCACCGCGCTCGACGCCCCCTGGCTCGTCGCCGTCGCGGAAGGACACGCCGACACCCCCGCGGTCAACGCGATCCTGGCCGCACTCATCGAACGCGGCGCCTCCCCCCACGTCATCGAGGCGCTCCCCGGACAGAGCCGCGCCGACCTCGCCGCCCGGCTCACCGCACAGCCCGCCGCCGGCGTCCTGTCCCTGCTCGCCCTCGACAGCCGCCCCGAACCCGCCCACCCCCACCTCACCCGGGGACTCACGGCCACCGTCACCCTCGTGCAGGCCCTCGCCGACACCCCGGACGCCCCCACACTCTGGTGCGCCACCCAGTCGGCCGTCGCCACCTCCCGCTCCACCGAGCTGACCGCCCCGGAACAGAGCCAGTTCTGGGGCCTCGGAGGCGGCCTCGCCCTCGACCACCCCGACACCTGGGGCGGCACCGTGGACCTGCCCGCCGAGCCGGGCCCCGCCGACCTCCACCGCCTCTGCGACGTCCTCTCGGGCGCCACCGGCGAGGACGCGGTGGCCCTGCGCGCCGACGGCATCCTCGCCCGCCGCCTGGTCCGCGCCCCCCTCGGCGACCGCGCCCCGAGCCGGGCCCGCCCGTCCCACGGCACCGCGCTGATCACCGGCGGCACCGGCGGCCTCGGCGCCCACGTCGCCCGTATGCTCGCCGCCGACGGCGTCCCGCACCTGCTGCTCCTCAGCCGGCACGGCGACGCGGCCGCCGGCGCCCGCGAACTCGCCGCCGAACTGGAGGCGAACGGGACCCGGGTGACCCTCGCCGCCTGCGACGTCACCGACCGCGTCGCACTGGCCCGGGTCCTCGACGCCGTACCCGCGGAACTGCCCCTGACCACCGTCGTGCACGCCGCCGGCGCCATGCAGCGGATGGCACCGCTCACCGAAATGACCGAGGACGAGTTCGCGGCCGTCGGCCACGCCAAGGTCACCGGCGCCCAGCACCTCGACGACCTCCTCGGCGACCGCCCCCTCGACGCCTTCGTGCTCTTCTCCTCCGGCGCCGCGGTCTGGGGCAGCGCCGGACAGGCCGCCTACGCCGCCGCCAACGCTCACCTCGACGCCCTCGCGCACCGCCGCCGGGCCCGCGGACTCACCGCCACCTCCGTGGCCTGGAGCTCCTGGCAGGGCGGCATGGTCGACGCCGAACTCAGCGCCGTGATGGAACGCATCGGCGCCCCCGCCATGGACCCGCGACTCGCCATCGGCGCACTGCGGCAGGCCCTGGAGCACGACGAGAGCCACCTCGTCGTCGCCGAGTTCGACTGGTCCCGCTTCGCCCCCACGTACACGCTCGCCCGCCCCCGCCCCCTGCTCGACGCCCTCGACGACGTACGGCAGATCCTGTCCGCCGAGCCGGACTCCGCATCCTCCGACGCGGACAGCCTGATGACCCGGCTCGCCGGGCTCTCCGCACCCGAACGCGGCCGGGCACTGCTCGACCTCGTACGCACCCGCGTCGCGACCCTGCTCGGCTACGACACGGCGTCCGAACTCGACCCGCAACGCGCCTTCGAGGACCTCGGCTTCGACTCCGTCGCCGCCGTCGAACTCCGCCAGGCCCTGACCGCGGCCACCGGCGCCCGACTGCCCGCGACGCTGGTCTTCGACTACGCCACCCCCACCGCACTCGCCGACCACCTGCACACCCGGCTCTTCCCCGACAGCGACGACACCGCGACGCCGATCCTCGCGGAGGTCGACCGGTTCGAGGAACTCGTCGGGGCACTCGGCATCGAGGAGATCCGCAGCAGCCGCATCACCTCACGGCTGCAGACCCTCCTCGACACACTGACCACCCTCCAGAGCGGCGAAACGGGGGTGGCCGCCGTGCGGGACACGCTCGACGAGGCCTCCGCCGACGACGTCCTCGCCTTCATCGACCAGGAACTCGGCCTCGCCTGACAAGGGCACGCTGACCGGCATCTGACCCAAAGGACTCGGTGAGACCGACATGGCCAACGACGAGAAGATCCTCGACTACCTCAAAAAGGTGACCGCAGACCTGCACCGCACCCGGCGCCGCCTCCAGGACGCAGAGGCCGCCGCGCAGGAACCCATCGCCGTCGTGGCCATGGGCTGCCGCTTCCCCGGCGGAGTGACCACCCCCGAGGAACTGTGGCAACTGGTCGCCGAGGGCCGCGACGCCGTATCGGGCATGCCGGAGGACCGGGGCTGGGACCTCGACCAGCTCAGGGGCGACGACGCCTCCCAGCCGGGCACCAGCTACGTCCACCAGGGCGGATTCCTCCAGGGCGCGGGCGACTTCGACGCCGGGTTCTTCGGCCTCAGCCCCATGGAGGCGGAGGCCACCGACCCGCAGCAGCGCCTCACCCTCGAAGTCGCCTGGGAGGCCTTCGAACGGGCCGGAATCGACCCGGAGACCCTGCGCGGCGGCCGCGTCGGCGTCTACATGGGATCGGGCATCCAGGACTACGGCGACTTCCCCGAAGGCGTACCCGAGGCCGTCGAGGCCTACATGGCCACCGCACGGGCCGCCTCCGTCATCTCCGGCCGCATCTCCTACACCCTCGGCCTCGAAGGCCCGTCCTTCACCGTGGACACCGCCTGCTCGTCGTCGCTGGTCGCCCTGCACCTCGCCGCACAGGCCCTGCGCCAGGACGAGTGCGGCCTCGCACTGGCCGGCGGAGTCATGGTCATGTCGACAGCCGCGCCCTTCGTCGCCTTCAGCAAGCAGCGCGGCCTGGCGCCCGACGGGCGGTGCAAGGCGTTCTCCGACACCGCCGACGGCACCGGCTGGTCGGAGGGCGCGGGCATCGTCCTGCTGGAGCGCCTCTCCGACGCCCGCCGCAACGGACACCCAGTGCTCGCCGTCATCCGCGGATCGGCCATCAACTCCGACGGCGCCTCCAACGGCCTCACCGCGCCCAGCGGCCCGTCCCAGCAACGCGTCATCCGCCAGGCCCTCGCCAACGCACGCGTCCCCGGCGCCCACGTCGACGTCGTCGAGGCCCACGGCACCGGCACCACCCTCGGCGACCCCATCGAGGCGCAGGCCCTGCTCGCCACGTACGGCCAGGACCGCACCGCCGAACAGCCGCTGCGGCTGGGCTCGCTCAAGGCCAACATCGGCCACGCCCAGGCGGCCGCGGGCGTCGGCGGCGTCATCAAGATGGTGATGGCCCTGCGCAACGGCCTGCTCCCCAAGACCCTGCACGTCGAGCAGCCCTCCACCCACGTCGACTGGACCGCCGGCCACGTCAGCCTGCTCACCGAGGCCGAACCCTGGGAGCAGAACGGCCACCCGCGTACCGCCGGCATCTCGGCGTTCGGGCTCAGCGGCACCAACGTCCACGTGATCCTCCAGGAGGCCCCGGCACCGGAACCCGCCGCCGAACCCGCCACGACGGGCCGCGACAGCAAGCCAGGTGCGACCACCGGGACAGGTGCGTCCACTGGGACAGGTGACGGGAAGAGCGAGCAGACGGTCGAGGGAGAGCCGGCCACGGACGGCCGGACGGCACCCTTCGCCACGTCCTTCGCCACGTCCGACGCCACATCCGTCACCACGCCCGTCGCCCCGTTCCTCGTCTCGGGACGCAGCGCCGCGGGCCTGCGCGCCCAGGCGGCGCGACTGGCCTCCTTCGTACGGGGCGGAGCCGGAGCCGCCGCCCGGCCCCAGGACATCGGCCACGCCCTGGTCGCCACCCGCACCGCGTTCGAGCACCGTGCCGTCGTCCTCGACACCGCGACCCTCCCGGCCCCCGCCGACGACGCGGGCGACAGCGAGACCGCCCCCCTCAGCCCCCTGCTCACCGGCCTGGACGCACTCGCGGAGGGCGCCAAGGCGCCGCACGTGATCCGCGGCACCGCCACCGGCCCCGCCCAGGTCGCCTTCGTCTTCCCCGGCCAGGGCTCCCAGTGGGCCGGCATGGCCGTCGAACTCCTCGCATCCTCCCCGGTGTTCGCCGAGCGGATGCGCGAGTGCGCCGAGGCCCTGGCTCCCTTCACCGACTGGGACCTCCTCGACGTCGTCCACCAGCGCCCGGGAGCGCCCACCTTCGACGAGGTCGACGTCGTCCAGCCGGTCCTGTGGGCCGTCATGGTCTCCCTCGCGGGCCTCTGGCGCGCGTGCGGTGTCGAGCCCGCCGCCGTCGTCGGCCACTCCCAGGGGGAGATCGCGGCCGCCTGTGTCGCCGGGGCACTCTCGCTGGAGGACGGCGCCCGCGTCGTCGCGCTCCGCAGCAGGATCATCCGCCAGGACCTCGCCGGACGCGGCGGCATGATGTCGGTCGCACTGCCCGCCGCGGAGGCCGAGTCGGTGATGAGCGGCTGGGGCGACAGGCTTCAGATCGCCGTGGTCAACAGCCCCTCCTCCACCGTCGTGTGCGGCGAGACGGAAGCCCTCGACGAGCTGTACGCCCACCTGGAGACACAGGGCGTACAGGCCCGCCGCATCCCGGTGGACTACGCCTCCCACTCGGTGTTCGTCGAGGAGATACGCGACCGCCTGCTGGCGGAGATCGCCGAGGTCACCCCCCGCCCGTCCACCACGACCTTCTACTCCACGGTGACCGGCGGCCCGCTCGACACCACCGCCCTCGACGCCGGCTACTGGTACGAGAACCTGCGCCGCACCGTGCGCTTCGAGGACACCACCCGCGCCATGCTCGACGACGGGTTCACCCTCTTCGTCGAGGCCAGCCCCCACCCGGGCCTCTTCATCGCCCTCGGCGAGACCGTCGCCGCCGGCTCGGCCACCGCCACCGCCGTCGGCTCGCTGCGCCGTCACAGCGGCGGACCGGACCGCTTCGCCACCTCGCTGGCCGAGGCCTACGTGCACGGCGCCCCGGTCGACTGGAGCCTCTTCTTCCCCGAGACCCCCGCGCCCGCCGACCGCGTGGAGCTGCCCACGTACGCCTTCCAGCGCGATCACTACTGGGTCACCGCGCCCACCGGCGCGGGCGACGTGCTGACCGCCGGCCTCGAACCGGCCGGCCACCCGCTGCTCGGCGCACGGGTCTCCGCCCCGGACACGGACGCGCTCAGCCTGACGGGCCGCCTGTCCCTCGGCACCCACCCGTGGCTCGGCGACCACCGCGTGGGCGACACCGCGTTCTTCCCCGGCACCGGACAGGTGGAAATCGTCGGCTACGCCGGTGACCAGGTCGGCTGCCCGGTGATCGACGAACTGACGCTGGAGGCACCGCTGATCGTCCCCGAGCGGGGCGGGGTGGCGGTACGCGTCACGGTCGGCACCGCCGCCCCGGACGGTCGGCGCCCGGTGACCGTGCACGGCCGCGCGGAGGACGGCGACGAGCCGTGGACCCGGCACGCGACCGGCGTCCTCGCGCCCGGCACGGCGACCCCGGGCACCGAGGACACGGCGTGGAGTGCGGGGCAGTGGCCCCCGGCCGGCGCGGAGCCGGTGGACCTGGACGGCTTCTACGACGGGATGGCAGAAGAGGGCCTCCGCTACGGGCCCGTCTTCCGCGGACTGAACGCGGCATGGCGCGCCGACGGCGACATCTACGCCGAGGTCGCCCTCCCCACCGGAACACCCGTGACGGACTTCCGACTCCACCCCGCCCTGCTCGATGCGGCGTTGCACGGTGTGGCGCTGTCGGGTGCGGTGGGTGGGGGTGCCGCGTTGCCGTTCGCGTGGTCGGGTGTGTCGTTGGGTGTGGTGGGTGCCTCGGTGGTGCGGGTTCGGGTCTCCGTGGTGGGTGAGGGGCGTGTGTCGGTGGTGTTGGCCGATGCGGGCGGTGCGGGTGTGGTGGCTTCGGTGGAGTCGTTGGTGCTGCGTTCGGTGGTGGGGGAGCGGCGTGCGGTGTCCGAGTCGGGTGTGTGGGGGTCGTTGTTCGGGGTGGAGTGGCCGGAGGTGGCGTTGCCGGGTGGGGACGCGGGCGAGGGGGTGGGTGTCGGTCGCTGGAGTGATGTGGTGGGTTCGTCGGGTGTGGTGCCGGATGTGGTGGTGTTCGATTCGCTGCGCGCCGGTGGAGCGGGGGTTGGTTCTGCGGGTGGTGTGCGGGATGCGGTGTGTGGGGTGTTGGGGGTGGTGCAGGAGTGGCTGGGTGATGAGCGGTTTGCTGACGCGCGGTTGGTGGTGCGGACGGTGGGTGCCGTGGCGTTGCCGGGCGAAGAGCTGAGGGATGTGGCGGGTGCGGCTGTGTGGGGTTTGGTGCGGTCGGCGCAGTCGGAGAATCCGGGGCGTGTGGTGCTGCTGGACGGCGAGTTGGACGATGACCTGGGCGGTCTGGGTGGTCTGGCCGGTGTGGCGCGGGTGGTGGCGTTGGGTGAGTCGCAGGTGGTGGTGCGGGACGGCCGTGCGCATGTGGGTCGGTTGATGCGGGCGGTGGCGCCGTCCGATGAGGGTGTGGGCGGGGTGGAGTTCGGTTCGGTGGGGACGGTGTTGTTGACGGGTGGTACGGGGACGTTGGGGCGGGTGTTTGCGCGTCATTTGGTGGTGGAGCGTGGGGTGCGGCGGTTGGTGTTGACGAGTCGTCGTGGTGGTGTGGTTGAGGGTGTGGGTGCGTTGGTTGAGGAGTTGGCGGGGTGGGGTGCTGAGGTGGTGGTCGAGGCGTGTGATGTGGCTGATCGGGAGGCGTTGGCGAGGGTGTTGGGGGCGATTCCGGTGGATCGTCCGTTGGTGGGGGTGGTGCATTTGGCGGGGGTGCTGGATGACGGGGTGATTGGTTCGTTGACGCCGGAGCGGGTGGGGGCGGTGTTGCGTCCGAAGGTGGATGCGGCGTTGAACCTGCACGAGCTGACGCGTGGTATGGACCTCGCGGCCTTCGTCCTCTTCTCCTCCGTGGCCGGCACCTTCGGCAACGCGGGGCAGGGCAACTACGCTGCCGCGAACGCGTTCCTGGATGCGCTGGCCACGTACCGCAGGGCCGAAGGACTCCCCGCACAGTCCCTCGCCTGGGGCTTCTGGGACGAGGCCAGCGGCATGACCGGCAAGCTGTCCGGTGCCGAACGCTCCCGTATCTCCTCCGTCGGCGGCGTCTTCCCGATCTCCTCGGAACGAGGAGTGGCCCTCTTCGACGCCGCACTGCGCCTGGACACGCCGGTGGCGGTTCCGGTGCAGCTCGACCTCGCCGCCGTACGGGCCCAGGGGGACAGCAGCCGCGAACTCTTCCGCACGCTGGTCCCGGTCGTCACCCGGCGCAGGGCCACGGGCCAGGTCGTGGCGAACGGCCTCCAGCAGCGGTTCGCGCGGCTCGCCGAGTCCGAGCGGGAAGGAGCGATGCTGGAGGTCGTCCTCGAACAGGTCGCCTCCGTCCTCGGGTACAGCTCGCTCCAGGCCATCGAGCCGGAGAAGGCGTTCAAGGACCTCGGCTTCGACTCCTTGCGGGCGGTGGAGTTCCGTAACGCGCTGGCCGAAGCCACCGCGCTCCGTCTCCCCGCCACCGTCGTCTTCGACTACCCCACCCCCGTGGCCCTGGCCCGCCACCTGCTGAGCGAGGTGGCCGGCGCCGACGCCCCCGCGACAGCCGCCCTCACCGCGGTGAGCCAGAACTCCGCCGCACACACCGACGACCCGATCGTCATCGTGGGCATGGCCTGCCGCTACCCGGGCAACGTCGGCTCACCCGAGGATCTCTGGCAGGCCGTGACCGACGGAGCCGACCTCATCTCCGACTTCCCGACCGACCGCGGCTGGGACCTGCGGAAGATCTACGATCCGGAAGGCATCCGGCCGGACACCAGCTACGTCGCCCGTGGCGGGTTCCTCGACGACGCCCCCGGATTCGACCCGGCGTTCTTCGGCATCAGCCCGAACGAGGCCCTGATCATGGACCCGCAGCAGCGGCTGCTGCTGGAGACGTCCTGGGAGGCGTTCGAGCGCGCCGGCATCGACCCGCTCTCCCTCAAGGAGAGCCGGACCGGCGTGTTCGCCGGGATGATGTACCACGACTACGCCCACAACGCGAGCACGGGCGGCATCGCCTCCGGCCGGATCTCCTACGTGCTCGGCCTCGAAGGCCCGTCGATGACGGTGGACACCGCGTGCTCGTCGTCGCTGGTCGCCCTGCACCTCGCGATCCAGGCGCTGCGCTCCGGAGAGTGCTCCCTCGCGCTGGCGGGCGGCGTGGCCGTCATGTCGGAGCCCGAGGTCTTCGTCGAGTTCAGTCGGCAGCGTGGGTTGGCGAAGGATGGTCGGTGCAAGTCGTTCGCGGGTGCCGCGGACGGTGCCGCGTGGTCCGAGGGTGTCGGTGTTCTGCTGGTCGAGCGTCTCTCGGATGCCCGGCGGCTGGGGCATGACGTGCTGGCGGTGGTGCGGGGCAGTGCGGTGAACCAGGACGGTGCGAGTAACGGGCTGACGGCTCCGAACGGTCCGTCGCAGCAGCGGGTGATCCGTGCGGCGCTGGCTGATGCGCAGATTTCGTCGGATCAGGTGGATCTGGTGGAGGCGCACGGTACGGGGACCAGGCTCGGTGACCCGATCGAGGCGCAGGCGCTGCTCGCGACGTATGGGCAGGGGCGCCCGGAGGGTGATCCGTTGTGGTTGGGGTCGTTGAAGTCGAATCTGGGTCATGCGCAGGCGGCTGCGGGTGTGGGTGGTGTGATCAAGGCGGTGCAGGCGATTCGGCATGGTGTGTTGCCGAGGACGTTGCATGTGGATGTGCCGACGCCGCAGGTGGATTGGGAGTCCGGTGCGGTGGAGTTGTTGACGGAGTCGCGGGTGTGGCCGGAGCGGGATCGTCCGAGGCGTGTTGGTGTGTCGTCGTTCGGGCTGAGTGGGACGAACGCGCATGTGATCGTGGAGCAGGCTCCGGCGGAGCTGGAAGAGGAGCCGGTTTCCTCGGTTGTGGTGCCGGTGGTGCCGGTGGTGTTGTCGGCGCGGAGTGAGGCGGGGCTGGCGGGGCAGGCGGCGAAGCTTCTGGCGCGTATGGACGCTTCTGTCTCATTGCTGGATGTGGGTTTCTCGTCGGTGGTGTCGCGTGCGGTGCTGGAGCACCGTGCGGTGGTCGCGGCATCGGACCGTGAGGAGTTGGTACGGGGTCTGACGGCTCTGGCTGAGGGCGAGGTGTCGGCTTCGGCGATGCGGGGATCGGTGCGTCCGGCTGGTGCTACGGCCTTCCTGTTCACGGGGCAGGGTGCGCAGCGGCTCGGTATGGGCCGGGAGCTGTATGAGGCGTTCCCGGTGTTCGCGGAGGCGTTCGACGCGGTGCTGGTCGAGCTGGACGCACGCCTGGGTCTTTCGTTGCGTGAGGTGGTGTGGGGTGAGGACGTTGACCTGTTGAACGGGACGATGTTCGCCCAGGCCGGGTTGTTCGCGGTCGAGACGGCCCTGTTCCGGCTGGTGGAGTCGTGGGGGGTGCGTCCGGACTTCTTGGTCGGTCACTCGGTGGGTGAGATCGCGGCCGCACACGTCTCGGGTGTGTTGTCGCTGGCGGATGCGGCTGAACTCGTCGTAGCACGTGGTCGGTTGATGCAGGCGCTTCCCGCCGGTGGGTCGATGGTGGCGGTGGAGGCGACGGAGGCTGAGGTGCTTCCGCTGCTCAGTGACGAGGTGGGCATCGCCGCGGTGAACGGGCCGCGTTCGGTGGTGGTTTCGGGTGTGGAGGGTGCGGTTGCTGATCTGGCGGGGAAGTTCGCCGGTCAGGGCCGCAGGACGAGTGTGCTGCGGGTGTCGCATGCGTTTCATTCGCCTTTGATGGAGCCGATGTTGGCGGAGTTCGGGGCGGTGGTGGCCGGGCTGTCGTTCGGGGCCGCGTCGATCCCGGTGGTGTCGGGTGTGTCGGGGGATCTGGGCGAGGGCTGGGGTTCGGCGGAGTACTGGGTGCGGCATGTGCGGGAGGCGGTGCG
The DNA here is from genome assembly GCF_044756945.1 of Streptomyces sp. NPDC091387. Classification (NCBI taxonomy): domain Bacteria; kingdom Bacillati; phylum Actinomycetota; class Actinomycetes; order Kitasatosporales; family Streptomycetaceae; genus Streptomyces; species Streptomyces sp. NPDC091387. Next base: position 32,336 of record NZ_JBIVTZ010000035.1, read on the forward strand.
GTTCGCGGATGCGGTGTCGTTCGTCGTGTCGCGCGGTGTGACGTCGTTCGTGGAGGTGGGTCCGGACGGTGTGCTGAGTGGGATGGCGCAGCAGTCGGTGGACGTGGAGTCGGCGGCGGTCTTCGCGCCGTTGGCGCGTAAGGGCCGTCCCGAGGTGGCTACGGCTGTCGCGGCGCTGGGTCAGTTGCACGTGGCCGGTGTCTCCGTGGACTGGTCCCGGTACTTCGAGGGCTCGGGCGCGCGGCGCGTCGATCTGCCGACGTACGCCTTCCAGCACCAGAACTACTGGATCGTCGGCGAGCAGCGCGGTACGGACCCCGAATCCATCGGACAGGAGCCCGCCGGCCACCCCCTGCTGAGCGCGGTCGTGACGTCACCCGATACGGACAGTGTGATTCTGACCGGTCGCCTGTCCACCGGGGCCCAGCTCTGGCTGGCCGACCACGCGGTCGGTGACACTGCCCTCTTCCCCGGCACGGGTTTCGTGGAGCTGGCACTGAGAGCAGCAGACGAGGTCGGGTACGCCGGGCTCGAAGAGCTGACCCTGGAAGCGCCGCTGGTGCTCCCGGAGCATGGTGGCGTCGCCCTCCAGGTCGTCGTCGGTTCCCCAGACGACTCCGGCAGGCGACCGGTGACCGTTCACTCGCGCGGCGAGGCGACGGATCTGCCGTGGGTGCGCCACGCCGCCGGTTCGCTCATCGCCGTCGCCGCTGCGCCCGACGCCGAGGACGTGGCGTGGAGTGCGGGCCAGTGGCCGCCGGCCGGTGCGGAGCCGGTTGATCTGGACGGGTTCTACGACGGCATGGCAGAAGCGGGTCTGCGCTACGGTCCGGCCTTCCGCGGGCTGAGCGAAGCCTGGCGAACCGAGGATCACGTCTTTGCCGAGGTGGGTCTCCCCGAAGGCACCGAGCCCGGAACCCACGCCCTGCACCCTGCGCTGTTCGATGCGGCGTTGCACGGTGTGGCGTTGTCGGGTGCTCTGGATGAGGGGGCCGCCCTGCCGTTCGCGTGGTCGGATGTGTCGTTGGGTGTGGTGGGTGCCTCGGTGGTGCGGGTTCGGGTCTCCGTGCTGGGTGAGGGGCGTGTGTCGGTGGTGTTGGCCGATGCGAGCGGTGGTGTGGTGGCATCGGTGGGTTCGCTCGTGCTGCGCTCGGTGGGTGGCGCGCGGCGCGCGGCGGCCGAGTCCGGTGCGTGGGGGTCGTTGTTCGGGGTGGAGTGGCCGGAAGTGGCGCTGCCCGGCGCTCACGAGGCGGACTCCGTGGCCGTGGGCCACTGGAGCGATCTGAAGAGCTCGTCGGATGTGGTGCCGGACGTAGTGGTGTTCGATTCGCTGCGCGCCGGTGGAGCGGGGCTCGGCTCTGCGGGTGGTGTGCGGGATGCGGTGGGTGAGGTGTTGGGGGTGGTGCAGGAGTGGCTGGGTGATGAGCGGTTTGCTGACGCGCGGTTGGTGGTGCGGACGGTGGGTGCCGTGGCGTTGCCGGGCGAAGAACTGACGGATGTGGCGGGTGCTGCTGTGTGGGGTTTGGTGCGGTCGGCGCAGTCGGAGAATCCGGGGCGTGTGGTGCTGCTGGACGGCGAGTTGGACGATGACCTGGGCGGTCTGGGTGGTCTGACCGGTGTGGCGCGGGTGGTGGCGTTGGGTGAGTCGCAGGTGGTGGTGCGGGAGGGCCGTGCGCATGTGGGCCGGCTGGAGCGCGCTGTGCCTTCTGCGGATGACCGGTCCGGGGTGGAGTTCGGTTCGGTGGGGACGGTGTTGTTGACGGGTGGTACGGGGACGTTGGGGCGGGTGTTTGCGCGTCATTTGGTGGTGGAGCGTGGGGTGCGGCGGTTGGTGTTGACGAGTCGTCGTGGTGGTGTGGTTGAGGGTGTGGGTGCGTTGGTTGAGGAGTTGGCGGGGTGGGGTGCTGAGGTGGTGGTCGAGGCGTGTGATGTGGCTGATCGGGAGGCGTTGGCGGGGGTGTTGGGGGCGATTCCGGTGGATCGTCCGTTGGTGGGGGTGGTGCATTTGGCGGGGGTGCTGGATGACGGGGTGATTGGTTCGTTGACGCCGGAGCGGGTGGGGGCGGTGTTGCGTCCGAAGGTGGATGCGGCGTTGAACCTGCACGAGCTGACGCGTGGCATGGACCTCGCGGCCTTCGTCCTCTTCTCCTCGGCTGCCGGAGTGATCGGCAACCCGGGCCAGGGCAACTACGCCGCCGCCAATGCGTTCCTGGATGCGCTGGCCACGTACCGCAGGGCCGAAGGGCTCCCCGCACAGTCCCTCGCCTGGGGCCCCTGGGCGGACGGCGGCATGGTGGACAGCCTGCAGAGCGCCGACTCCCAGCGGATGCGCCGCTCCGGCATCGAACCGCTCTCCGGCGAGGAAGGAACCGCGCTCTTCGACGCGGCCGAGACCTCGGGTGGGGCCGCGCTCGTCACCATGCGGGTCGACCTCACCGGGGCGGGTGCCCCGGAGCCGGACGACCTGCCCGACCTGTTCCGAGGACTGGTACGGCCCAGTGCCCACCGGCCCACCGACGCGGCGGCGTCCGGTGCCGCGGCGTTCCGCCGGCGGATGACCTCGCTGACCGACGACGAGCGCGCGGACCAGGTGCTCGACCTCGTACGCGCCCACGCGGCCGCCATTCTCGGGTACGCGGGTCCCTCGGCCATCGAGCCGGACCGGGCGTTCAAGGAGCTCGGGTTCGATTCGCTGGCGGCGGTGGAGTTCCGCAACGGCCTGGCCCAGGCCACCGGACTCCGCCCCTCGGCCACGCTGGTCTTCGACTATCCGAACTCCCGCGCACTCGCCCAGCACCTGGCGGAGGAACTGCGCCCCGACTCCCCCACGGACGACGAGGCCGTCGGGGAGGAGCGGGTCCGACGCATCCTGCAAGGAATTCCCCTGAGCCGGCTCAGGGACGCGGGACTGATGGAAGTCCTCTTCGAGCTCGCCGGTGCTCACGACGAGCCTGCGAACGAGGCGGAGGGTACGGACGACCCCTCCGCCGACTCCATCGACTCGATGGATGCCGAGAGCCTGATCAGCATGGCGCTCGACGGATCCGGCCTTGACGACGCGACACAGGGAATGTGAGAGCCCCGATGAGTAATTCTGACGAGAAGCTGGTCGCCGCACTGCGGGCGTCGCTCAAGGAGAACGACCGTCTGCGGGCCCACAACCGAAAACTGTCGTCGGCGGCCCGCGAGCCCATCGCCATCGTCGCGATGAGCTGCCGCTTTCCGGGAGGTGTCGAATCGCCGGAGGCCCTGTGGCAGCTGGTGAACGACGGTGTGGACGCCATATCCGAGTTCCCGGACAACCGCGGCTGGAACCTCGGCGCCCTCTACGATCCGGACGGCGAGCGACAGAACACCAGCTACGTCAACCAGGGCGGATTCCTCCACACCGCGGACACGTTCGACCCGGCGTTCTTCGGCATCAGCCCGAACGAGGCCCTGATCATGGACCCGCAGCAGCGGCTGCTGCTGGAGACGTCCTGGGAGGCGTTCGAGCGGGCCGGCATCGACCCCACCACGTTGAAGGGCAGCAAGACCGGCGTATTCGCCGGAATGATGTACCACGACTACGCCCACAACAGCGCCACGGGCTCCATCGCCTCCGGCCGGGTGTCGTACGTCTTCGGCTTCGAGGGCCCGTCGATGACGCTGGACACGGCGTGCTCGTCGTCGCTGGTCGCGCTGCACCTCGCGGCCCAGGCGCTGCGCTCGGGCGAGTGCTCCATGGCACTGGCCGGAGGCGTGGCGCTCATGTCGACGCCTGAGGTCTTCGTCGAGTTCAGCCGACAGGGCGGACTCTCCAAGGACGGCCGCTGCAAGTCGTTCGCGGGTTCCACCGACGGCACCAGCTGGTCGGAGGGGGCCGGCGTCCTGCTCCTGGAGAAGCTCTCCGACGCCCGCAGCAACGGACACCCGGTCCTGGCCGTCCTGCGCGGCAGCGCCGTCAATCAGGACGGTGCGAGTAACGGGCTGACGGCTCCGAACGGTCCGTCGCAGCAGCGGGTGATCCGTGCGGCGTTGGCTGATGCGCAGATTTCGTCGGATCAGGTGGATCTGGTGGAGGCGCACGGTACGGGGACCCGGCTGGGTGACCCGATCGAGGCGCAGGCGTTGCTGGCGACGTATGGGCAGGGTCGGGTGGAGGGTGATCCGCTCTGGTTGGGGTCGTTGAAGTCGAATCTGGGTCATGCGCAGGCGGCTGCGGGTGTGGGTGGTGTGATCAAGGCGGTGCAGGCGATTCGGCATGGTGTGCTGCCGAGGACGTTGCATGTGGATGTGCCGACGCCGCAGGTGGATTGGGCTGCGGGTGCGGTGGAGTTGTTGACGGAGTCGCGGGCGTGGCCGGAGCGGGATCGTCCGCGTCGGGTGGGTGTGTCGTCGTTCGGGCTGAGTGGGACGAACGCGCATGTGATCGTGGAGCAGGCTCCGGCGGTGGAGGCTCCTGCGGTGGTTTCCTCGGTCGAGGTGCCGGTGGTGCCGGTGGTGTTGTCGGCGCGGAGCGAGGCGGGGCTGGCGGGGCAGGCGGCGAAGCTTCTGGCGCGTATGGACGCTTCTGTCTCATTGCTGGATGTGGGTTTCTCGTCGGTGGTGTCGCGTGCGGTGCTGGAGCACCGTGCGGTGGTCGCGGCGTCGGACCGTGAGGAGTTGGTGCGGGGTCTGACGGCTCTGGCTGAGGGCGAGGTGTCGGCCTCGGTGGTACGGGGATCGGTGCGTCCGGCTGGTGCTACGGCCTTCCTGTTCACGGGTCAGGGTGCGCAGCGGCTCGGTATGGGCCGGGAGCTGTACGAGGCGTTCCCGGTGTTCGCGGAGGCGTTCGACGCGGTGCTGGTGGAGCTGGATGCTCGGTTGGGTCGTTCGTTGCGTGAGGTGGTGTGGGGTGAGGACGTTGACCTGTTGAACGGGACGATGTTCGCCCAGGCCGGGTTGTTCGCGGTCGAGACCGCACTGTTCCGGCTGGTGGAGTCCTGGGGCGTACGTCCGGACTTCCTGGTGGGTCACTCGGTGGGTGAGATTGCTGCCGCACACGTCTCGGGTGTGTTGTCGCTGGGTGATGCGGCTGAGCTGGTGGTGGCGCGTGGCCGGTTGATGCAGGCGCTCCCTTCCGGTGGTTCGATGGTGGCGGTGGAGGCGACGGAGGCCGAGGTGCTTCCGCTGCTGAACGGTGAGGTGGGCATCGCAGCCGTCAACGGGCCCAAGTCCGTGGTGGTGTCGGGTACGGAGACGGCGGTTCGCGGGCTGGTCGCGACGTTCGAGGAGCAGGGGCGCCGCACGAGTGTGCTGCGGGTTTCGCACGCCTTCCATTCGCCTTTGATGGAGCCGATGTTGACGGAGTTCGGGGCGGTGGTGGCCGGGCTGTCGTTCGGTGCCGCGTCGATCCCGGTGGTGTCGGGTGTGTCGGGGGATCTGACGGAGGGCTGGGGTTCGGCCGGGTACTGGGTGCGGCATGTGCGGGAGGCGGTGCGGTTCGCGGACGCGGTGTCGTTCGTTGTTGCGCAGGGCGTCACGTCGTTCGTCGAGCTGGGCCCGGACGGTGTGCTGAGTGGGATGGCGCAGCAGTCGGTGGACGCGGAGTCCGCGGCGGTCTTCGCGCCGTTGGCGCGTAAGGGCCGTCCCGAGGTGGCTACGGCTGTCGCGGCGCTGGGTCAGTTGCACGTGGCCGGTGTGTCGGTGGACTGGTCCCGGTTCTTCGAGGGCTCGGGGGCGCGGCGCGTCGATCTGCCGACGTACGCCTTCCAGCGCGAGCGGTACTGGATGGAAGCGGAACTCGGCGGCAACGACCCCGGCTCGTTCGGCCTGGGCACGACCGACCACCCGCTCCTCGGCGCGGCCGTCGCGCTGGCGGAGGCCGATGAGATGGTGCTCACCGGAAGGCTCTCTCTGGGCACCCAGGCATGGATCGCCGATCACGGCGTGCTGGGCAGCGTCCTCCTGCCCGGCACCGCCTTCGTCGAGCTGGCCGTCAGAGCAGGCGATGAGGTGGGCTGCGACCTTCTCGAAGAGCTGACCCTGCAGGCGCCACTCGTCCTCCCCGAAGAGGGCGGTGTCGCGATTCAGGTGGCGATCGGAGCAGCCGATCCGACGGGCCGGCGCTCGGTCAGCGTGTACTCACGAGGTGAGGGCGCCGACCACGCGCCTTGGACGCGTCATGCGGAGGGCACCCTTGCCATGGGCGCGGAAACGCCTGCCGCGGACCTGACCGTGTGGCCGCCGAAGGGCGCCACGGCGATCGACGTCGAAGGGGCCTACGACCTCCTCAACGAGCGTGGCTACGGTTACGGGCCGGCGTTCCAGGGGCTCAAAGCCGCCTGGACCTCCGGGGAGGAGCTGTACGCGGAGGTCGCACTCCCCGACTCGGCGCACGACGACGCCCTACGCTTCGGCCTGCACCCCGCTCTGCTCGACGCAGCCATGCACGTGGCGCTCATTGACGATGGTTCGGGGACCGACGAGTCGACCGTTCTCCCCTTCGCCTGGACCAACGTTGCTCTGCACGCGGCAGGGGCCTCGGCTCTCCGCGTCCGGATCGCGCCGGCCGGGCAGGACAGCGTGTCGGTCCTGGTGTCCGACGAAGCGGGCCAACCGGTGCTCAGCGTCGGCGCGTTGGTGTCACGTCCGGTGTCGGTGGAGCAGTTGAGTGGTGTGGGTTCGGGTGTGGGTGGTGGGTTGCATGAGGTGGTGTGGCGGCCGTTGGTGTCGGCTGGTGT
>NZ_JBIVTZ010000036.1:0-38136 GCF_044756945.1 Streptomyces sp. NPDC091387
ACAAGGACGCGGAGGCCCCGATCTTCGACCTCGTCGACTACGGCGTCGTGGGTGACCTCTTCAACGTCGTGCCCCAGCTGACCGACGAGGTCACCACCCGCAAGGGCTGACCCCACCGGCACACGACGCACGGCCTGCGGGGCCGCACGGTGAACACACCGTGCGGCCCCGCACCGTTTCCGATCACCATTGACGCAGGTACGGCAGCCTTATAACTTCACTATACGGATTGTTGATTCCGGGAAGCGGAAACAGTGAGAGTGTGGAGGGTGCGGAAATGGGTCAGCAGGAGAAGGTGGCGACGAGCCTCGCCGGAGCGGTCAGCGACGGGATCAGCGCCTCCCTCACAGGGGTGGACGCCGAACTCGCCCGCCGCTACCCCGGCGACCCCGGGACCCGCCAGCCCGTCCACACGGTCTACGTACCGGGGGACACCTTCACCGCCGGCACCATCCGCTCCTGGGGCGACCGGGCCCTGACGGCGCTCGACGAGCACGCCCCCGACGCGGCCCGCCTCGCGGCTGTTCTCGGCATCCCGGACGAGCTCGCCGAGGCTGTCCACGACCGGGTCCGCGCCAAGCTGGAGCGGGAACCCGTCGAGGACCTGCGGATCGACTTCGAAGACGGCTACGGCCCCCGCTCCGACGCGGAGGAGGACGAGGCCGCGGCCCGAGCGGCCCGGCTGGTCTCCGACGCTTACGGGAACGGCACGGCCGCCCCGTACATGGGCATCCGGATGAAGTGCATGGAAGCGGCCGTCCGGGACCGGGGGATTCGCACCACGGACGTCTTCCTCACCGGCCTGATGCGGGCGGGCGGGCTTCCCGACGGGCTGGTGCTCACCCTGCCGAAGGTGACGTACCCCGAACAGGTCACCGCCTTCGTCCAGCTCCTCGAAGCCTTCGAGGCGGCGCACGGTCTGCCCTCGGGGCGGCTCGGCTTCGAGATCCAGATCGAGACAAGCCAGTCCATTCTGGCCGCCGACGGCACCGCCGCCGTCGCCCGGATGATCGACGCCGCGCAGGGCCGCGCGACCGGTCTGCACTACGGCACGTTCGACTACAGCGCCTGTGTCGGCGTCAGCGCCGCCTACCAGGCGAGCGACCACCCGGCCGCCGACCACGCCAAGGCCGTCATGCAGGTGGCCGCCGCGGGCACCGGCGTACGTGTCTCCGACGGCTCGACCAACGTCCTCCCCGTCGGCCCGACCCCGCAGGTCCACGAAGCCTGGCGGCTGCACTACGGCCTCACGCGGCGCGCCCTGGCCCGCGCCTATTACCAGGGCTGGGACATGCACCCGGGCCACCTGCCGACCCGCTACGCGGCCGTCTACACCTTCTACCGCGAGGGCCTGGAACAGGCCGCGGCCCGGCTCGCCGCCTACGTGGCGAAGGCGGGCGGGGACGTGATGGACGAACCCGCCACCGCCAAGGCGCTCAGCGGCTATCTGCTGCGCGGCATCGACTGCGGCGCGCTGGACACCGCGGAAGTGGCCCGGCTGACCGGGCTGACCCGCGCGGACCTGGACGCCTTCGCCTCACCGCGGCGCGGCGGGCTGACGGTCACGGCGCCGTAGCGCGTACCCCACCCGGGCGCGGCGCGGGCCGCGCCCGGGACGATCGGATCACTGACGCTGTATGGGACCCCCGGTGCGCCGCGCGCGCTGGGTGAGTCTGCTGCGCAGCCGCATGCTCACCAGCACACCGACGAGCACCACGAGGATCGCCAGGCTGGTGATCCTCCAAAGGATGCTGTTCAGTACGGTGACCACGCCGATGAAGGCGAGCCCGAGCAGGAACACCATCTCGCGGAGTTCCTTCTTGAGCTGGTAGGTGCGGCTGCAGCGGATGCGCACGGTCGCCAGCCACTGCCCCTCGACGCCGAGCCCGGACCACAGCCGGCGGTCCAGGAAGGCCCAGGGCAGATCCGGATAGGTGCCGAGTGCGTCGAGTGAGCTCGGATAGCGGCTGGTCATGTCGCCGCCGTGCAGTTCGGCGCGACGGTTCTGCACTTCGTCGCTCGTCTGGATGGCCTTCAGTTCGAGGACCGGCACGATCCCGTTCTCGTCGGGGAAGCCCTCCAGCACCACGGCGTCGCCGCTGGACACGCCGATGAGCTGAAGCGTGAGGGCGTCCAGCAGGCAGACCTCGTGCTCCGCGCTGGCGCGATCGCCGTCCTGGATCCTGCAGGTGACATAGCTCTGCTTGCCGAACAGCACATCCTGCCAGCGGTGTTTGGCCTTGGGCAGCGTGGCCGGGCGCACCGTGACCGCTTCGCCCGGCTCGACCCCCACACAGATACGCAGCGAGCGGTCGACCTGCACGGTGTGCCGGTCTTCCCGGTTGATGTCGGCCGCGACCACCACGTTGGCCAGTGCGCCCAGGCGCTCGTGCCGCGAGGCCGGGACCTGAACGTTCTGCACGATCACATGGCTCGGGTGGCGCAGCGTGGCGGCGAGCCCGGCCGAGATCCTGACGACGCCGGAACCGCGTTGGTCGTAGGTATCGGGGGTGCGGGCGGCGTGGAAGGCCCCTGAGGGGAGCTCGTTGGCGGGGTGGATGTCGTCGTACGGAATGTTCGACGGTGCCTCGGGGACGAGTCCCTCCAGCCCCGACAGCGTGATGCGCTCCTCGTCCCGGAACAGCCGGGTGCCCTTCTCGCAGAGCTGTTCGTCGCCGCGGGCCCGCGAGCTGAACTCCTCGGGGGTGTCGCCGAACCACTCCCGCAGGAGCCGCGACTCCGAGAGCAGATCGGTGAGCAACTGCCGCTCGCCGGGGTGCGGCCTGGGGGCGCCCGCTCCGTCGTGGATCACACCGTAGCGGTGTACATACGCGTAGACACCGCCCAGCCGCTCACCGGAGGGCATCTCCACGGGGAAGCCGGAGGCGGGCAGGAACACCCGGTCGTACTCGCCATCGGGTGTGAAGACGCCCTCGCTGCTGTCGATGACCTCCAGCTGGGCCGCGTCCAGCCAGGTGACGAACAAGTCGCGGGTTCTGCCCGGCGTGTGGAAAGGAGATGCCGAGACGTAGCCGAGCGGACTCACGTAGGCGGAGACCCCGACCTCAATTCCCGTTGAGCGGACCTTGACCATGGGAACGGTCGAGGAGATGCCCAGCCCGTCCATCTTGTGCCGGAGCTGCGCCGGGCAGGCGTTCGAGCCGATCGAGAGTACGGGGAATCGCTCACCGATCAGCGGTTCGTTGGCGCTCATCAGCGCAAAGTCGAGTGGTACGGCGCGACCGGGTTCGGGGCTGCCGCTGAACTCGTTGCCGGGGTTCTCCACCAGCCACTGGGCAAGCCGTCGATTCTGCTTGGGCCGTAACCTCAGATACTGGTTCCGATGCAGCAGGCCCGATTCCACGGGCCAGGCTCCCGGGTAGATGAGCGGGTGTTCACGTGGCGCTTCATCGAGGCCCAATGCCTCAAGCGTGCGTTCGTTCACCTTGCGTCTGACCTTCCCCCGGGAATAGGAGCGCGGGCGCGGTGCGACCGACATCCTAGTGAACCGGGCACCGTGTCTCCTAGAAGGCCAGACGGTGTGAAGGCACTCAAATGCGCTCAGGACGGACGCAGTTCGCCCGAACCGCGCGCGATGAGCCTGGTGGGAAGCTCCACCCGCACCGGGGGGTGATCGGCGCCGTCGAGGCGGCGGAAGAGGTGTTCGGCCGCGGTGCGGCCGACGGTCGCGGCGTCCTGGGAGACGACGGTGATACCGAGCAGATCCGCGAGCTCGATGTCGTCGAAACCGACCAGGGCGACCGGTCGTTCACGGTCGGCCAGGGCACGTACGACGGTCACCGTCACCCGGTTGTTGCCCGAGAAGAGGGCGGTGACCGGTTCCGGGCCGGAGAGCATCGTCTCGGCCGCCCGGCGGACCCGGTCGGGCTCCGTGGAGCCGAGGGAGACCCAGGAGTCCTGCACGGATATCCCGGCGTCCGTCATGGCGGTGTGATAGCCGCGCAGCCGCTCGGTGGCGGTGTGGATGCGGGGCTGGTCACCGATGAACCCGATCCGGCGGTGGCCGTGCGCGATCAGATGGGCGACGCCCTGGCGGGCACCGCCGAAGCTGTCCGAGAGCACCATGTCGGCATCGATCCGGCCCGCCGGCCGGTCCACGAAGACGGTCGCGATGCCGGCCTTTATCTCCTGCTCCAGATAACGGTGGTCGTCACCGGCCGGAATCACGATGAGCCCGTCGACCCGGCGCGCGCACAGCGCGAGCACGAGCTCCTGCTCGCGCTCCGGGTCCTCGGCGCTCGAACCGTTGATGAGCAGGGCGCCGTGCGCGCGGGCGACCTCCTCCACGGCACGGCTCAGCGGCCCGTAGAAGGGGTCGGCGAGATCCTCCAGCACGAGTCCGATGGAGGCGGTACGGCCCTTGCGTAGCACGCGCGCACTGTCGTTGCGGCGGAAGCCCAGCGCGTCGATGGCCTCCTGGACCCGGCGCTCGGTGTCGGGCGTGACACCCGGCTCGCTGTTGACCACGCGGGAGACCGTCTTGAGCCCCACCCCGGCACGCGCGGCCACGTCCTTCATGGTCGGCCGGTTGCCGTAACGGGGCTCGGGATGACGGGTGGTCTCGGCCACGGTGCGCTGTCCTGTCGTCGGGTGCGGGGCTGTCCGGCGGGGCCGCGGAGAGTACCGCGGAGGGGGCCGGAGGCTGTGGCGTCGAGCATAGGCCCTGGACAACGTTGTCAGCTGAATGGAGACTATGCAGACTATTCAATGAAGCCGCAGGTCCCACCACCTCACCATCCGGAGCCCACACCGATGCATACCGACCTCGTAGCCGCGCTGGACATCGGCGGCACCAAGATCGCCGGCGCGTTGGTGGACGGCAGTGGCAGGCTCCTCGTACGCGCGCAGCGGCCGACGCCCGCCCGGGAGAGCGGGGAGAGGGTGATGGGGGCCGTCGGTGATGTGCTGGCCGAGCTGACCGCCTCGCCGCTGTGGGGGCGGGCATCGGTCGTCGGGATCGGCAGCGCGGGCCCGGTGGACGCCTCCGCCGGGACGGTCAGTCCGGTCAACGTTCCCGGCTGGCGGGACTTCCCGCTGGTGGAGCGGGTGAGCACGGCGACGGGCGGGCTCCCGGTCGAGCTGGTCGGCGACGGGGTAGCGATGACCGCGGCCGAGCACTGGCTGGGCGCCGCACGGGGTTACGACAACGCGCTGTGCATGGTCGTGTCGACCGGCGTCGGCGGCGGGCTCGTCCTCGGCGGCACGCTCCGGCCCGGCCCGAGCGGCAACGCGGGCCACATCGGGCACATCAGTGTCGACCTGGACGGCGATCCCTGCCCGTGCGGTTCGCGCGGCTGCGTCGAGCGCATCGCCAGCGGGCCCAACATCGCCCGCAGGGCACTGGAGGGCGGCTGGCGGCCCGGCCCGGACGGTGACGCCTCGGCCGCGGCGGTCGCCGCCGCGGCGAGGGCGGGGGACGCGGTCGCCGCGGCCTCCTTCGAGCGGGCCGCGCAGGCGCTGGCCGCGGGCATCGCCGCGACGGCCACGCTCGTCGAGATCGACATCGCGGTGATCGGCGGGGGAGTGGCCGGAGCGGGCGACGTCCTGTTCGCCCCGCTGCGCAGCGCACTGCGCCGCTACGCCACGCTCTCCTTCGTCCAGCAGCTGACGGTGGCGCCCGCGGTCATGGGCAACGACGCGGGGCTGGTGGGTGCGGCGGCAGCGGCACTCGCGGTCCGGGCGGGCGCGGACGGAGTGGTCCCGGTCTGACGACCTGGCGCGCGACAGGGAGCGGACCAGATCGTCAGGGCTGTCCCACGACTCTGAGAACCGCGCCGTCCGTGTGAGGGCGGGCCCGACATCTCGGACCCGCCCTCACACGCGTGGGGCGGGGGTTCCCGGTCAGCAGGTGATGCGGAGGTTCCCCCAGTCCGCATGGTCGGAGTCGTCGCCGTCCCCTCCGTCGGTGACGACCAGGCGGACGACCTGGGCGCCGCTCACGTCCGCCGAGACGGGCTGCGCCGGCATCGCGTTGGTCAGCACCCCGGTCGAGGCCGCCTTGGTGCCGTCCGCCCAGATCTCGAAGGCCACACTCCCCTTGTCGCCCTTCTCGTCGTCCACACCGACCCGGGCCGTCACGGTGTCGCACGCACCGCCCGCGTAGTACTCGACGGTGCTGTCCGCGTGCACGCCGAGCCCCTTCGCGTAGACCTCGCCGCCGATGGTGAGCGGATTTCCGTCGCCCGCCGCGCTCTCACCGTTGCTGGTGTCCTTCTCGACCGGCCCGTAGCCGTTGGACGCGGAGAGCTGTGCCAGATCGCTCAGAAAGCCGCCGCCGGCCGGTGGCGCCACCACCACATGGGCCTGGAAGGGCACCGAGGACCGCACGCGTTTCCCGGCGGGCGAGCGGTACTGAGCGGTGAGCGTCAGGTCGTACGTGCCGGTCGCCGTGCCGGCCGGGGCCGTCACCCGCCAGCGCGTGGTCAGCGCCCGTCCGGTGGGCAGCGCGGCGGCAGTGGTCGCCGAGCCGGCCCTGACCTGCCAGCCCGACGGCCCGGTGAGGGCCGCAGAGACCTTCAGGGCAGGCGTACGGCCCAGATCGGTGACCGTCGTCGTCAGCTGTGCGGTGCGTCCGGCCTCGACCAACGGGCTTCCGTTCAGACCGAGTTCAGCGGCCGGAGGGTGCGAGGCCCACCCGTTGTCGGCGGCGACACGCAGCAGCACGGTTCCGTGCGCCGGAACAGTCGCCGAGATGTCGCCCGCGGTGTTGTAGTCCGTGTGTTCCCACAGGTCACGCATCGTGTACGCGGCTGCCCGCGGCAACCCCGTCGCCGCGGCCGTCGTCGAGATCCGCTGCGCGCTCCCGGTCTCGTTGAACAGCGCCACCGCCCGGCTGCCGTCCTTCAGCTCCTTGGACACGACCCAGCGCCCCTCTTCGGAGGAGAGCACGGTTCCCTGCTTGCCCAGCGGGTCCTGGTCGACGGCGATGACCTCGTGGTTGGAGAGGATGTCGAACGTCTCGGGTGTCGCCTTGCGCAGGTCGGAGCCGATGAGGAGCGGGGCGGCCATCACCGACCACATGGAGAAGTGGGTCCGGTACTCCGTGTCCGTCATCCCGCCGTTCCCGACCTCCAGCATGTCGGGGTCGTTCCAGTGTCCCGGTCCGGCGGCTGCGGAGAGCGGCAGATTCTGCTTCATGATCGACAGCATGCTGCTCCAGCTGTCGTTGATGTCGCCCGTGGTGCGCCAGAGATTGCCGAGTTCCGCGGCCCATTCCCAGGGCTTGTTCTCCCCCCATTCGCAGATGCTGTAGACGATGGGCCGGCCGGTGGCGGCCAGCGCGTCCCGCATCGTCGTATAACGCTCTTTCGCGTCGACGCCCTGGTTGTTGCAGTTGTCGTACTTGAGGTAGTCGACGCCCCAGTCGGCGAACTGCTGCGCATCGCTGTACTCATGGCCGAGTGCGCCGGGCAGGCCGACGCTGTCGCAGGTCTTGGTGCCGGCGCTGGTGTAGATGCCGAGCTTGAGACCCTTCGAGTGGACGTAGTCCGCGACGGCCTTGATCCCGTTCGGGAACCGCGCCGGATCGGCCTCCAGCTTGCCTTCCGCGTTGCGCTGCGGTTTGGCCCAGCAGTCGTCCAGATTGACGAACTGATAGCCGGCGTCCTTGAGGCCCTTCTCGACGAAGAGATCCGCGATGCCCTCGACCATCGACTCGTTGAACTCGGCCCGGCAATGGGTCGAGTTCCAGTTGTTGAAGCCCATGGGGGGTGTGAGAGCGAGATCCCCGTCGGCCCGCGCGCCGGTGTCGGACGCCGGGGCCGGGGCGGGGCCCGGGGAGTCCGCTGCGGCGGGGAAGGCGATCCCCGCCGCGCACAGGAGTCCTGCGGTCAGCGCTCCGATGACTCTGTGGGGGCCTGAGCGGGGTGTGCGGATTGGAAGATGACGCATCGATACGTTCCTCCGGACTCGTGCCGAATCAAGTGACGGCATGTGCACGCCAAGACGTGCGGTTACGTTAGGGCGTGTTGGAGTCTGTTGGAAGAGGGTCGGTGCCGGTTGTTCGGTAGCTCGCCAAAAGCCTTGACGTCGGCCCTGGTTGGGAGTGATATCCAAGAGCGAGCGTTCGGATGTGTTGAGTTGCCTTCCGGGGGAGGGGGTCATGGCGCGCTCGCGCGACAGGCCAGATGTACCCGGCCGTGTCACAGGACATCGGATGTCCCGGTGAGGTCAGTGCGGTGAAACCCGCGTGGCCAGGGCGGACATGCGGTGCATGACCGCCGTCGGAATCGCCGGGTTCCCGGCGGCGTCCTCGGCGCTGCTCCCGATGCTGTCGTCATTGAGGAGCAAGGAGACCAGGACCTTCGCCGGCAGTGCCGGATTCTGGCGGGCCCGGCGGCGGACACCGTGGTCGGCGTCGCCGAGCAGCCTGACAGCGGAACCGGGGGACAGCCGGACGTCACCGGCGGCGGCGCTCCGCACCCGCGGATCGGGATCTCGGCTGAACCGTTCGACGAGTGCGGCTGACGATGCGGGATCTTCTAGTGCCAGAAGGCGCATCCGGGGCTCCGGGTCCTCGGCGAAGCGGAGCAGGGTGTGACGGGGGAAGTTGGGGTGGTTGCGGGGGCGCCCGGGGAACGAGAGGCTGCCGGGCCACCAGCTCCACACCTCAAGGAGCAGCTCCGCCGGGGCGTCGTCGCAGGACTCGGTGAGGAAGAGGCGCACGACGCTGTCCTCGTCGTGGGCGAGAAGCTCCACGACATCCGACGGAAGGCGCGGCGCACGGGCCACGCTGCGACGGATCCGCAGGTTCGGCGACACGGCGAGTTGACGCATCGCGGTGGCGTCGGAATGCAGGGCGGCGATCCACCACACCGCGTACGTGCGGTCATCGGCGCCGGTGTCGGGCACGGTGGCGGCCATCGCCGCGACCTCGGCCGGGTTCGAGGGTGGTCGGGACCCGGGGTCCGGCGCCGCTTCGACACCGGTCCGGCGTCCTGACTTCGGGTACGCGGCCTGTTCCGCCGCCAACTCCGCCAGCGCACTGCGGTGCGCCGAATCCGGGGAGGCGGCGAGGAGCCGGTCCCACTGGGCGGGCGAGAGGTTCCCCGATTCGGCGGCCGTGCCGTGAACGCCCCTGGTGGGGTGGACGGCCGCCGCGTCCAGGACACCGGCCGGGAGGTCGTCGCGGTACAGGAAGTGCACGATCGGCCTCCTCCCCGCGTCGAAGAGGCTGATCAGCACCTCGGCCGGTGCGGCACGGTTGAGGCCCAGACCGCGCAGCCACGCCTCGGCCAGGCGCTCGGAGGGGCGGACGCCCTCGGACAGCGCGGCCCAGGCTTCCCGGTCTGCGTCGGTCTCGGTCATCCGCCGATTGAACAGGTACGCAATCGGATGATCAATGCCTTCTCGCGTCCCAGGGCCGCGCGCGCACCCGGCCCGGACGTGCGGACATGCCTCCGATCGAGTCACTCGGGCCCACTGGCCGAGGAAGTTGTCAGTGGTCGGTGCGATCCTGCTGCCATGGACGAGATCATGCGGCGACGGGTGTACGGCGCCGATCACGACGACCCCGACCCCGGGCCCCGGCCGGGGCGTGTCTACCGGGAGCTGGTGGGCGGCCCGCTCGACGGGCTGCTGCTGGACGTGACCGGCTGGACGGAGGTCGCCCTCGCGGACGGTTCCGCCCTGATCACCGAGATCGGCTCCTACGGGGCCGGTGGCAGGGCCGAGTACGGACCGAGGGTGAACGAGCCGTACAAGTGGGACTGGCGGGGCGACACCCCCTGAGCGCCAGGGCGCGTGCCGCGCGTTCCCGGAAGCCCTGCCGCACCGGCCCGCGGTGCTCGCTGTGCCGTGCCGACCGGAGGCGCCTGAGGGCGCCTGGGTGAGGGCGCCTGGGTGAGGGCGGGGCCACCCGGCCCTCACCCAGGCGCCCCGCCAAGCGCTCAGCGGCCCCGGTCCGAGTACTGCTGCGGCACGACCACCAGGAACGCGTCCTGTTCCAGATCCATCACGACCTCCGCCGCGACACCCTCGCCGCGGCGGGCCGCCGCGAACTCCTCCGCCGGCCAACTGCCCCGCGGGCCTCCTGCGGGGAACTGCTCAAGCACGGTGCGAAGCACGGTTCACCCCCTGTCGTTCCTTCTGCTGTCGGCTCCAACGACGTCCGGCCGTCTCCGTTACGGTTCCGTGGACGCCGCTCCCTGCCTCAGGACGCCTGTGAGCGCCGTCCGCGGTTGCGTTCGTGCAACGGCATCGCCTCAAACGGGTTTTCGCGGCAGTTGATACGGGCGGGCCGGGCTGCGATGGAGTCCCAGATCTGGGACCGTTCGGTCAACCGGGGGCGCCGTGAGCTATCGCCGCCGAGGGGACTTGGGCCGCCGGGCTACCCCAGGGGCCGCCGACATCCGGCTCCCGGGCCGCCGGTCAGATACCTTGCCCGCCGGGCCGTGCGCCCGCCGGGCAAGCAAGATGAAGTCCCATGCATGGCCGGGGCCCTGCCGAGGTGATCCGCGGCCTGCCCAGATCGTCACGACGGCCCGCCGACGGCACCTGAGATTCGCACGCCACTGGCCCTGGACCGATGTGATCACCGACGCCCTGGTACGACTCGAAACCCTCCCGACCCTGGCTGACCAGCGAGTTCCTGTCCCGCCAGATCTCGATCAACGCCCGGCGGGGAATGCTGCGCGCCGGCCGAAGCCGACCATGACGAGCGCCATGAGCGTGAGAGTGATCATCCCGGCTGGAAGGACAGGTGCGCCCACGCCGTCGACGACCACAGCCCCCGCGGCACCGCCCGCAAAGATCGCCATGTTGAAGGATGTCGTCAGCACCGCGTTCGCCGCATCGGCGTTCTCGCCCGCGACTTCCCCCATGGCCGTCTGCAACTGCGTCGCGGCGCCGCCGAACGCGAGGCCCCACAGGACGATCGCGAGCAGCGCGAGCACAGTGGACTGCTGCGCGGCGGCAAGAACCGCTGCGGCGACGATGAACAGGGTCACGCTCGCCAGGGTGAGCCTGCGAAGGGCGCGGTCGATGAACACGCCGGTGACCCAGATACCTCCGAGCGCAGCGACGCCGAAGACGAGAAGTGTGATGTCGGGCCGGAGCACGAGATGCGTCTGCCGCAGGTAGGAAGCGATGTAGGTGTAGAGCAGGTTGTGCGCGAGCATCCAGACGAATACGACGCCAAGGATGGTCGCCACGCCGGGAATGCCCAGCACTCGGCTGAGCGGAGCGCGTGTCTGCGCCGACTGCCCCGGGGCGTCGGGCACGAGGAACTTCGCGAAGACCATGGCGATGATGCTGAGCAGCGACATCGCGGCGAAGGACCAGCGCCACCCGACTGCCGAGCCCAGCCAGGCGCCGAGGGGGGTTCCGACAGCCAGTGCGACGGGGGTACCGGTCATGGCGATGGCGAGGGCGCGCCCGGCGTGCTCAGGTGCGGCGATACGGCGGGCGTATCCGGCGAGCATGCCCCACAGCAGACCGGAGAATGCTCCCGCGACGAACCGGGCGCCAAGGGCGACGGCGAACGACGGCGCTACCGCGGTGGCGGTGTTCGCGACAAGGAACCCGATCAGACCCGCGAGGAGGAGCGGCTTGCGTCGTGACCCGCGCGTCAGTGTGATCGCGGGTATCGCCGCGAGGACCGTTCCGATCGCGTAGGCGCTCACGAGCTGGCCGGCACCGCCTTCGGAGACGTCGAGTCCGGTAGCGAGCTGCGGGAGCAGCCCCGCAGGCAGCGTCTCGGTCATGATCACGATGAATCCGGTGCACGCCATCACCACCAGTGCGGGAATGGGGAACGAATGGTGCGCTCGCTCGTGAGCCGGCGTGGGGCTCGTTGTGGTCATCGGGTCGGACTCCCCAACTAGTTATGGATTGACTGATCCGATATTGACCGCGGTATGGACGAGTGTCAAACTGATCAGTCAGTCCGCAATGAAGGAGGTTCACCGTGCCCACCGTCGGTCGTCCCCGCATCTTCGACATGGAGGCCGTCCTGGAGGCCGCGATGCTGCTGTTCTGGGAACAGGGTTACGAAGGGACATCACTGGCCCAGCTCCGCGAGGCCACAGGGCTGTCCTCCGCGAGCCTCTACGGTGCCTTCGGCTCGAAGGAGGGACTGTTCGAGAAAGCCGTTGAGCACTACATCGCCGGACCGGGCAGCGTCACCGATGTCGTGGCCGACGAGTCGGAAAGCCCCCGCGAGGCCATCGCCCGGCTCCTCCACGGGTCGATCAACATGCAGACCGACACATCCCATCCCCGCGGATGCCTCGTCGCCCTCTCGGGGACGGTCCGGGCGCCGGGAGCGGGCGAGGCCGGAGCGCGGAAGGTCGTGGCGGCGCGCCGCGCAGCGGACCGAGCACGCATCAGGGCGTGCGTCGTACGCGGCATCGCCTCAGGAGAACTCGCCGAAGACACCGACGTGGACGGCGTCACGTCAATGATCCACGGCTTTTTGCTCGGTATTTCGACACAGGTCTGTGACGGCACATCAGCACGGCACCTGCACGCGGCGGCCGACGCCGTGCTCGCGAACTGGGACACACGGGGACGCTGACGCTCACGTGCACCACACGTCGGCATCGGTCCACGCGCAGCCCCCGGAACCGCACGACTTCAGGCGACATAAATCGCGTGCACGACCGGCGGGCGCCTGGCCACCCTGACCTGCTGACTGCCGGGCAACCCGTCGACTACCCTGCCGACGATGCGAGCCGAGCCAGGGGACGGAGAGCGTGGCCCCGGTCAACGGGGAGTGGCGGGGACCTCATCGGACCCCTGCCTGCCCGTGCAGCCTGCGCAGGTAGTCGTAGGCGCCGGGGAACGTGTCCAGGAGGTTCCGCTGAAGCGCTTGACGGAAGAGCGGCTCGGCCCCGGCCACGGACTCCGGACGGTGGGCCAGGGTGCTGCGACAGTAGCGGCCGTAGCCGGGCAGCAGGCCGAAGCGACGGTAGATGTGATCGGGCCCGCCCGCCGGGAGGACGCGGTCGGCCGGGCCCACCAGCACGAGGCCGGAGCCCGCAGGTCCAGACCGCGGGCCAAGTTCGTCACCGTCACGCACGGCATGCCGCTTTCGCCGCGGGACTCGTGGTGCACCACTTCGTCCCCCGTCCTCCACGTGGAGTGGAGGAGAAGCCCTCCTCCGGACCGCCCGCGGCTCCGTCACATGCCGGAACATCGGCGTCCAACGCGACAACCTCGCTGTCCACGAACCGGAGCAGGAAGACGCTGCGGCTCACGGACGCACTCTGCCATCGTCATGATCCGCCGGACAGGCCCAGGCGTGCGCGGAGCCAGGCGGCCGGCCTCGCTACGCGGCGTGGGTCATGGCGTCGAACACCGCCTCGGGCAGATCGATCTCGGCGGCCCGGACATTCTCCTCCAGGTGCTCGACGGACGAGGTTCCCGGGATCGGCAGCAGCGTGGGCGAACGCTTCAACAACCAGGCCAGGGCGAGTTGTGACGGACTCACGCCGTGCTGCCGGGCCGGCTCGGCGAGCAGGCCGTCGTCCTTCGACAGTTTGCCGGTTGCCAGCGGGAACCAAGGGATGAAACCGATGGCGTGGTGCGTCGCGTACTCCAGCAGCGGCTCAGCCGTGCGGTCGGCGAGGTTGAACAGGTTTTGCACCGAGACGATCGGGACCGTCCTCAAGGCCGCTTCGAGATCCTCGACAGAGACCTCGGAGAGCCCGATGTGCCGAATCTTGCCCTCCTGTTGAAGGAGCTGCAGTTCACCGAGCTGTTCCTCAAGGGGAACCTTCGGGTCAATGCGATGCAGCTGGAAGAGGTCGATGTGGTCCGTTCCCAGGTGGCGCAGGCTCATCTCGGCCTGCTGGCGCAGGTACTCGGGCCTGCCGACAGGGAGCCACTGGTCGGGGCCGGAGCGGGCCAGCCCGGCTTTGGTGGCGATGACCAGGTCATCCGGATAGGGGTGCAGGGCCTTCTTGACGAGTGGCTCGGCGACGGCGGGACCGTAGGAGTCCGCCGTGTCGATGAAGTTCACGCCGAGCTCGACAGCACGGCGCAGGACTTGGACGGCTCGGTCCGGGTCTTCCGGGTTCCCCCAGACGCCGGGACCGGTCATCTGCATGGTGCCGAGGCCGAGACGGGTGACGGGAAGGTCGCCGCCGAGACGAAAGGTGCCTGCCGCGGTGGCGGGCCCGTGGGTCGAATTCATCGCTGGTCTCTCACGTGAGTGGTCTGTGCTGGGAACTGGGGTGTGGATGATGAACCGGACGCTCGTGGAGGGAACGCCGTTCATTCCGGGGCGGGCTCAGCGGGCGTCCGTCGCGTCGTTCCACGGGCGCCAGCGGCCGTTGCCGTCGACCGTGCCGAGCTGCTGGTCGGCGAAGTGGACACCGAAGCCGTAGACCCCGTCCTGGGAGAGGTACTCCACGAGCCGGCGCCGAGAGCGTTCGGCCTCTGCCCGGTCGTGGTCGAGGACCACCTCCCAGTCGGGGTGGTGGACCTGTACGGGGGAGTGCATGGCGTCACCGAACGCGACGATCCGGCGGCCGTCGCCCGCGTCGAGAACCCAGGCCGTGTGCCCGGTCGTGTGCCCGGGCAGCGCCCAGGCCCGGACGCCCTCGGCGATCTCGGTCCCGTCGGCCACGGACCTGGTCCGTTCGCTCTGCCCGGCGAGCCGCGGCCCGGCGGCGGGATCCAGGCCCTCCAGTTCGCCTTCCCCGACGACCCATCGGGCGTTCGGGAACAGGCTGTGCGGATGGTCGGCCGCGTCGGGGCGTGCCCAGCCGGTGTGGTCGTCGTGCAGATGGGTGAAGGCGATCGTCTCCAGCGCGGCCGGGTCGACGCCGAGGCTCGCCAGCGAGGCCGGGAGGTCCTTCACGTGCTCGAAGCCGTACTGGAAGTGTTCCGGGTCGTCGCCCGAGATCCGGCCGTGGCCTGCGTCGAGAAGCAGGTGATGCCCGGCGCGTTCGACGAGCAGTGCGCCGCATCCCATGGCCAGGTGACCGGCGTCCGTCATGTGAGTGCGGTACGGGCTCCAGTCGGTCTCCTCGGAAGCGGGGTAGACCCGCGTCGGGATCATGGTGACACCGGCATCGGGCAGATAGGTCAGGGTGAGCTCCCCGATGGTCCGGGTCCACAACGTCGGCATACGGCGCCCGGAGTCACTGGTGAGGTCGGCGGCGTCAGTGCCGTCAGTGCGGTCGGGCCGGAGGATGTCGGCCGTGGTTGTCTGGTCGCTCTTGGCCATGGTCGAGCCTTTCTTCGTGTGTTCGTACGGGTACGGGTGCGGTGGAAGCGAATGAAGGATCGGAGAGGAAGGGGTCGGGCGGGATCCGCTCACGGAGCGATCACGCGGACCGGTTCTCCAGCGGCGTACGCGAGGACGTCGTCGAGTGCGTCGCCGTAGAAGGTCCGGTAGGTGCCGGCGGTGACGTAGCCCAGGTGCGGGGTGAGCACCGTCCGTGGTGCGGTGCGCCACGGCGAGCCGGCGGGGAGCGGTTCGGCGGGATGGACGTCGAGGGCGGCTCCGCCCAGGCTTCCCGAGGCCAGGGCGGCCAGCAGCGCCCGCTCGTCCACGAGGGCCGCCCGGGAGGTGTTGACCAGCAGCGCGTCCCGCCGCATGAGGGCCAGTTCGTCGCGTCCGATGAGTCCGGTGGTACGGCGGGAGAGCTGGACGTGGAGCGTGACCACCTCCGACGTGGCCAGCAGTTCCCGTTGGCTGACCGGAGAGACGCCCAGTGCTCTCGCGTGCCCGGCGTCGAGGTGGGTGCTCCAGGCGACGACGTCCATGCCGAAGGCGAGTCCGACCCGGGCCACGCGGCTGCCGACATTGCCCAGTCCGATGATTCCGAGACGGGCGCCATACAGGTCGCGCCCGACGGTGCTCTGCCAGGCACCCGCGCGCAGGCTGCGGTCCTCAGCAGGGACGGAACGGGCCAGGGCGTGGATCAGCCCCCAGGTCAGCTCGGCGGTCGATGTCAGCCCCGCCGCGCGGGTGCCCGAGACCAGGATCCGCTGCCGGTGTGCCGCGGCCACGTCGACGGCCGCGTTGGCCGGACCCGTGGTGACCAGCAGGCGGAGGTTCGGCAGTGCGCTGAGGACCTCGGCCGGGAAGGCGGTGCGCTCGCGCATGGCGACGACGACGTCGAACGGCTCCAGCGCGGCAATCACCTCCTCGGGGCCGCCCAGGTGTTCGGTGAAGACGGTGAGGCGCGCACCGTCGGGCAGGGCGCTCCAGTCGGCGTACCGGTGGGAGGTCCCCTGGTAGTCGTCCAGGATCGCCACACGGCGGATTTCAGGCATGAGCGGGGTCCTTCGAGTCCTTCGAGTGCGGGTCAATGGGGTCCGCGGTCGCGGTGCGTACGCTCACCGACGGGTCGGTGAGCGGTTCGGAGGGGCTCGGGCGGAGCAGTTCCAGGACCCAGATCCCGACGCCGATCAGCGCGGTCACCGCGCCGAGCGCCGATATCCCCGTCCAGCCCACGAGCGGGTACAGCGCCGAAGCGAGCGCGGAGGCGACGGTGCTGCCGGCGAACGAGGAGACCATGAGGGCCGTCGTCACCCGGCTGCGGGCGTGCGGTACCCGGTGGTAGAGCACGCTCTGATGGCTGATCAGCAGGGCCTGCTGGGCAAGGTTGAGGAGCATGATGCCGACGACCAGCGCGACCAGCCCGCCTGCGCCGCCCGCTCCGGCGAAAGCCAGTACGCCCCAACTGGCCGTCAGCAGGACCAGTCCACCGGTCGCTACCTGCCGGCCGCGCCCGCGGTCCGCGAACCGGCCGGCCGCCACCGCGGCGGCTGCCCCGACCACTCCGGCCAGGCCGAACAGGCCGATGGCGGCGGGGCCGTACCCGTAGGCCGGACCGGCCAGCAGGAACGACGACGCCGTCCACAGGATGGTGAAGGATCCCATGCCGACCGCTGCCAGGCCCATACGCCTGCGCAGCAGCGACTCGGTGCGCACCAGCGTCAGTACCGAGCGCAGCAGCTGGGGGTAGGGGGTGGTCCCGGACGGCGGCACGGGACGCAGCACCAAGCGCAGGGTGACGGCCAGCACCACCATGAGCACTGCCGCGAAGACGAACACCAGCCGCCAGTCGCCGAACTCCGCGAGGAAGCCCGCGGCAGTACGGGCCAGCATGATCCCGACGAGCAGGCCGCTCATGACCGTGCCCACCACCGAGCCGCGTTCGTGGTCGGCGGCCATCGAGGCCGCCATCGGCACCACGATCTGCGCCACGGCGGAGGTCACCCCGACCAGTGCGACCGCGGCGTACAGCGACCCCAGCGAGGGTGAGATCGCCGCGCCGAGCAGGGCGACGGCGCTCAGACCGAGCAACGCACTCACCAGACGCCGACGTTCGAGCACATCACCGAGGGGCACGAGCAGCGCCAGGGAGACCGCGTAGCCGATCTGCGAGGCAGTGACGACGAGGCCACCGGCCCCCTCGGACACCCCCAACGCCCGCGAGATGACCGGCAGCAGAGGCTGCGCGTAGTAGATGTTCGCTACGGCCGCACCGCACGTCACCGCCAGCAGCAGCACCATCGCGCGGCTCAGCGCGGGGCGGTCGTCGGCGTCGGTCTCAAGTTCTGGATCGTTCATACCGAAATACTCATCCCGGACCCGGCGCAGGGTCAAGCGGTTATGGCTCGATCGATCCATAAGTGATGAGGGTCACTGAGGGCTCGAAATGCGGGCACTTGGCGGGGGAGCCGCTTGACGATCTACAGGAGCTTCAGGGTCAAGCAAGCTGTCGGACTTTGCCCCCAAAGGCAGAAGACCGTCCTCGTCCATCGGGCCCCCGTTCGTTCCGTTCGCAATTTCGGCCACGAAGGTGCGATACGGCTCGGGCGGCACTGCTGGTCCTCTGGAGTGCCGCCGCACTGGCCGCAAGGCCGCCGAGGTCACCATCGCCACCGTCTATGCGGTCACCAGCCGGTATGAGGTGCCCGGTGCGGAGAAGCACCCACAGCGAGGTGACGATCGCAATGGAGGAGCGGATCGTTGGGTATCCCCAGGAGGTGTGGGAGACGGAAGTGGTGGGAGCCGGGCTGTGGACACCGCCTTTCCCATCCGTCTCCCAGACGATCCCGCGAAATCCACTCCGCCGCTGTTCAGCGGCCTTCCCATCCTGGAGTACGAGTGATTGTTGTCTGGATCAACGGTGCGTTCAGCGCGGGGAAGACCAGCGCCGCGCGCGAACTGATCGATCTGATCCCGAACAGCACCTTCTACGACCCGGAACTGACCGGCGCGGGGCTGCGCTACCTGCTGCCCCAGAAGAAGCTCGCCGAGGTGACCGACTTCCAGGACCTGCCGATCTGGCGGCGCATGGTGGTGGACACCGCGGCGGCCCTGCTCGCCGAAGTCGGTGGGGTACTGGTGGTGCCGATGACGCTGCTGCGACAGGAGTATCGCGACGAGATCTTCGGAGGGCTCGCCGCCCGGCGCATTCCGGTGCGCCATGTGCTGCTCTCACCGGAGGAAACGATCCTGCGAAAGCGGATCGCCGACCGAGTCGAAGCCGAGGACGATCCCGAACGCAGCGAACAGGTCCGGCAGTGGGCGTACGAGCACATCGGGCCCTACCGCTCGGCGCTCGACTGGATAACCGGGGACGCCCACACGATAGACAACAGCGCGCTCACCCCGCGGGAGACCGCCGAACTGATATCCGAGGCCCTGCACACGGGGGCGGCGCCGGCCTGCGAGATCGTGCAGACACCCGATCCGGCCGCGGAGACCGTCGCGGCCGGGGTGCTGCTCTTCGACGAGGACGGCCGGTTCCTGCTCGTCGACCCCACCTACAAGCCGGGCTGGGAGTTCCCCGGCGGCATCGTGGAGTCCGGCGAGGCCCCCGCGCAGGCCGGGATCAGGGAGGTCGCAGAGGAGATAGGGATACAGCTCGCCCGGGTGCCGAAACTGCTCGTCATCGACTGGGAGGCGCCAGAGCCGCCCGGATACGGCGGACTGCGGCTGCTCTTCGACGGAGGCCTGCTGCCGGGCCGGGATGCCGGGCGGCTGACGCTGCCCGACTCCGAACTGCGCGGCTGGCGGTTCGTCACCGAGGCGGAGGCGGCCACCATGCTGCCGCCCACCCGGTACGAACGGCTGCGCTGGGCGCTGCGGGCCCGCGAGCAGTCAGTTGTGTTCAATCTGGAGGCCGGAGTCCCGGTCGGCTGAAGCGCGCAATACCTCGGCGGTGCCGACGGTGACGGGATCTCCGTGTCCGAAGCAGACCGTGGCCGGCTCCAGCGCCGCCAGCCGCTGGAACGAGGCCACGGCCTGCTCGCGGTCGATGTTGAAGACGCCCAGCATGACCTGCCCCGCACCGGCCACGCAGTCCCCGGTGAACAGCACCCCGTGCGCGGGGAGATGGATCCCGATGGAACCCGGGGTGTGGCCGGGCGAGTGGATCACCCGGGCACCGCCGCCGAAGTCGATCGTCGAGCCGTCGGAGAGCTCGCGGTCGACCCGGGTCGCCGGGGCCACCGGAACGGTCAGCCCGTGCTCGTACAACGGAACCTCCCAGTCGAGCAGCACCGGGTCGCCGATCTCCTCCTCGCCCCGGATCACCGGGGCGTCGAGCCGGTGCGCCAGGATCTCGGCGCCGTGGCGGTCGGCGAGCTCCTGGGCGGCGCCGTAGTGGTCGCGATGGCCGTGCGTGATGACGATGCGGGAGATACGGGCGGGGTCCAGGCCGAGGCCGCGCACCGCGTTCTCGATGGCGGGCGCGGCGTTGATGTCGCCCGCGTCGATCAGGGTCAGCTCCGCCCCGTCGCGCCAGAGGTACGCCTGACCGATCGGGAAACGGAACATGTGGAGCCGGGGAAGTACTTCGACGAGATCCATGCGCCGAACGTACGCAGCGGCAGACGTCCAGCGCACGGATCTACGCTCTGCGCGTGCTTCGCTCAACGCGTAGCGGCGGCGGGCCGGGAGGGCCTGAGCCGGCCCGGCCCGCCGGGCCGCGTGCGGTCCGCTCAGGCCTTCTTGGAGGCGGCGTAGTTCCGCAGGAACAGCGCCTCGGCCACCGACATCCGCTCCAGTTCCTCGGGCGACACGCTCTCGTTCACCGCGTGGATCTGCGCCTCGGGCTCGCTCAGCCCGATCAGCAGGATCTCCGCCTCCGGGTACAGCGTCGCGAGCGCGTTGCAGAGCGGGATCGAGCCGCCCATGCCGGAGGACTGCATCTCCTGTCCGGGGTACGCGGCCCGCATGGCGTCCGCCATCGCCGTGTACGCCGGGCTGGACACGTCGGCGCGGAACGGCTGCCCCTGTCCGACCTGCTCGACCGAGACCCGGGCGCCCCACGGGGCGTGCGACCTCAGATGCGCGGTGAGCAGCTTCGTCGCGTCGTCGGCGTCGACGCCCGGCGGCACCCGAAGGCTTATCTGCGCCCGCGCGCCGGCCTGCACCGAGGGCGTCGCGCCGACGACCGGCGGGCAGTCGATGCCGATCACCGTGACGGCCGGCCGCGCCCAGATCCGGTCCGCGACCGTACCCGTGCCGATGAGTCCGACCCCGTCGAGGACCTTCGCGTCCTTGCGGAACTCGGCCTCGGGGTACTGGAGACCGTCCCACTTCGCACCGGTGGTGAGCCCGTCGACGGTCGTCGTGCCGTCCTCGGCACGCAGCGACGCGAGCAACTGGATCATCGCGGCCAGCGCGTCGGGCGCCGCGCCGCCGAACTGCCCGGAGTGCAGGTTCCCTTCGAGGGTGTCGAGCCGCACCCGCAGCATCGTCATCCCGCGCAGGGTCGAGGTGACCGTGGGCAGACCGACCCGGAAGTTGCCGGTGTCGCCGATCACGACGGTGTCAGCGGCGAGCAGCTCCGGATGCGCCTGCGCGTACTGCTCCAGGCCTCCGGTGCCCTGCTCCTCCGAGCCCTCTGCGATCACCTTCACGGAGACCGGCACCCCGCCGTTCGCCTTGAGGGCGCGCAGCGCGAGGAGGTGCATGACGAGGCCGCCCTTGCAGTCGGCCGAGCCCCGGCCGTACCAGCGGCCGTCACGTTCCGTCAGCTCGAAGGGCGGGGACAGCCAGGCGGACTCGTCGAGCGGCGGCTGCACGTCGTAGTGCGCGTACAGCAGTACGGTGGGTGCCCCGGCGGGACCGGGCAGGAAGCCGTAGACGGACCGGCTGCCGTCCGGGGTGTCGAGCAGGGCGACGTCCTGGAAGTCCTCGGCGCGCAGCGCTCCGGCGACCCACTCGGCGGCGGCGTCGCACTCGCTCCTCGGGTACACCGCGGGATCCGCCACCGACTGGAAGGCCACCAGCTCGGCGAGCTCCGCCTTGGCGCGGGGCATCAGTGAGGCGATGGTCTCGGAAATCGGATGGCCGCTCATGGGCACGCTCCTAGCAGGTGCGACGTTATGTGTACGAATCCGTGTACTTGAACGCCGCGAATGCGGCGTTGTGGTTACGACGGAGGCACGGCCGATCCTCCCACAGCAGGGGGCGGGCGGAACGCGCCGTAGGATGCCGTGAGCAGCTTGGGCCACTGGTCGGATCGGGAGCAGAAGCACATCGTGAGCAGCGAGAACGCAGACGCCGGACATGAGCACGAAGAGTCGTCCGTGTGGGATGTCGTCGTAGTCGGCGCCGGACCGGCGGGAGCCTCCGCGGCATACGCGGCGGCGGTCGCCGGCCGTCGGGTGCTGCTGCTGGAGAAGGCGGAACTGCCCCGCTACAAAACATGCGGCGGCGGCATCATCGGGTATTCGCGTGATTCGCTGCCGCCCGGATTCGAACTGCCGTTGCGGGACCGGATTCACGCGGTCACGTTCTCGCTGAACGGCAGGCTCGCGCGGACCCGCCGCTCCAAGCGCATGCTCTTCGGGCTGATCAACCGCCCCGAGTTCGACGCGGGCCTGGTCGAGGAGGCGCAGAAGGCCGGAGCCGAACTGCGCACCGGTGCGACGGTGTCCCGGGTGGAGCAGCACGGCGCCGCGGTGCCCGACCGGCGCACGGTCGCGGTCGTGCTGTCCGGCGGCGAGACGGTCCTGGCCCGTGCGGTGGTCGGCGCGGACGGCAGTGCCGGGCGGATAGGCGCTCACGTCGGGGTGAAGCTCGACCAGGTGGACCTGGGCCTGGAGGCGGAGATCCCCGTTCCGCAGACGGTCGCGGAGGACTGGGCCGGCCGGGTGCTGATCGACTGGGGTCCCATGCCGGGGAGTTACGGCTGGGTCTTCCCCAAGGGCGACACGCTGACGGTCGGTGTGATCTCGGCGCGCGGCGACGGCGGCGGCACCAAGAGGTACTTGGAGGACTTCGTCGCACGGCTCGGGCTGGCCGGCTTCGAGCCGAAGATCTCCTCCGGCCATCTGACGCGCTGCCGCAGCGACGACTCGCCGCTGTCGCGCGGCCGGGTGCTGGTGTGCGGTGACGCGGCCGGTCTGCTGGAGCCGTGGACCCGCGAGGGCATCTCGTTCGCGCTGCGGTCGGGGCGGCTCGCGGGGGAGTGGGCGGTCCGGGTCGCGGAGTCGCACGACGCCGTGGACGCTCGCCGCCAGGCGCTCAACTACGCCTTCGCCATCAAGGCCGGGCTGGGTGTCGAGATGAGCGTGGGGCGGCGCATGCTGAAGCTCTTCGAGCGCCGCCCGGGTCTGCTGCACGCGGTGCTGACGGGATTCCGTCCGGCGTGGAACGCGTTCGCGGGGATCACCCGGGGAACGACCTCGCTGGCCGAGCTGGTCCGTTCGCATCCGCTGGCCCAGCGGGCCCTGTCCACGATGGACCGCAAGTAACGACCGCCGCTGCCCGCCGGAACGGCGGACGTCCGGCCGGATCCGGCAGTCCCGGGGTCCGGCCGAGGCGGTGCGGAGGAGGGGGCCGGCGGGGCCGGCCGCTCAGTTCTCGACGGTGATCCGGAAGACGGGGTGGTCGGGGCAGGCCGCGAGGAGTTCGGCGTCCGTGGACTTCGCGGTGATGCCCTTGAAGTACTGGTTGACCTCCCAGCCCCAGCGCTTCAGGTAGGTGCGGACGACGACCACCTTGTGCTCGTCGTCCGCGATCTCCACGGCGGTGAACGTGCGGTTGCTGCGGCCCTTGCGCAGTTCGCCGCCGCCGGCGGCCCGCATGTTGCGCACCCACTGCGAGTGGCCGCGGGCCGAGACCAGGTACTGCGCGCCCTCGTAGGTGTGCGGGTTGACGGGGATGCGCTGCATCTGGCCGCTCTTGCGTCCGCGGACCGACATCTCCTGCGTGCCGAGCAGACTGACACCGTGCCGGGCGAGCCGGCCGACGAAGCTGTTCAGGCGGACGGTGAGCGGGCTTCCCTGAAGGTAGTAGGCCTGCGACATGATGATCCCCACTGCTTGGGAGAGCGGTGCTCTCGCTTGAGATCAGTGTGCGCGAGAGTGGTGCTCAAAAGCAAGAGCACTGCTCTCGTTATTGGTCGCTGCTCTGCTCCCGTGGCAGACTGAGATTCATGAGCGCTATCCGAGGAGCCAGGGAACGGGCCCGTGTCGAGGTCACCGCCGCCATCAAGGACGAGGCGCGCAGGCAGCTCGCTGCCGAGGGAGCGGCGAAACTCTCGCTGCGCGCGGTGGCGCGCGAGCTCGGCATGGTCTCCTCCGCGCTCTACCGCTACTTCCCCAGCCGCGACGAACTGCTCACGGCCCTCATCGTCGATGCGTACGACGCCGTGGGCGAGGCGGCCGAGAGCGCAGGACGGGCCGGAGTCCCGGGCCCGTCGGAGCGCGCGGCCCACCTGGCACGCTGGGTCGCGGTCGCCTGTGCCGTACGCGGCTGGGCACTGGCGCACCCCCATGAGTACGCCCTGATCTACGGTTCGCCGGTGCCCGGCTACACGGCGCCGCAGGCCACCGTCGGCCCCGCGTCACGCGTCGGCCGCGTCCTCATCGCCGTCGTCGAGGACGCCCACCGCGAGGCCGGGCTGGCGCTGCCGCCGCTCGCCGCGGAGCTGCGTCCCGAGGCCGAGAGACTCGCCGCCGACCTGGCCCCCGGCCTGCCTCCCGAGGTCGCCGTATCGATCGTCGCCGCCTGGGCGCAGCTGTTCGGGCTGGTGTCCTTCGAGGTCTTCGGCCAGTTCAACCGGGTCGTGGAGGCCAGGGATGACTTCTTCCGCCATGCCGCGGAAGAGCTGGCCCGCACGGTCGGCCTGCTCGGCACCGCACGCCGCGGCGGCACCGGCACGGCGGGCCGGGCGCGGCGCTGACGACACGCCGCACCCCGGGCACACCTGATCCCCGGCGTCCACGGGGCCGGCCGCGCCCCTGGGTGGCACGATCGAGGCGGGGACCCGCCCCGACGGCGGCTTCCGGGTACGCGCCGAACTCCCCCTGCCGGCCGGCGGGACCGACGGGGCACCGCACCAGAAGGAGACACCGTGATTCGCGTACTGCTCGCCGATGACCAGTTCCTGGTCCGGGCGGGATTCCGGGCGCTCCTGGGCGCCCAGCCGGACATCGAGGTGGCCGGCGAGGCCGCCGACGGCGAGGAGGCCGTCCGCCTGGTGCGCGAACTGCGGCCGGACACCGTGCTGATGGACATCCGGATGCCGCGTCTCGACGCCTCGTCGCGACACGCGCGATCACCGAGGACCCCGCGCTGAACGAGGTGAAGGTGGTCATGCTCACCACCTTCGAACTCGACGAGTACGTCTTCGAGGCGATCCGTTCCGGAGCCTCCGGCTTTCTGGTGAAGGACACCGAGCCGGAAGAGCTGCTGCGGGCCGTCCGTGCGGTGGTCGCCGGTGACGCGCTGCTGTCCCCGGGGGTCCCCCGCCGCCTGATCGCCGAGTTCGCGGCCCGTTCCAAGGAACCCGCGGCCGCGACGGGCCTGAGCGAACTGACGGAACGGGAACGGGAGGTGATGGCCCTGGTCGGCATAGGCCTCTCCAACGAGGAGATCGCCCGCCGGCTCGTCGTCAGCCCGCTCACGGCCAAGACCCATGTGAGCCGCACCATGGTGAAGCTCGGCGCCCGCGACCGGGCCCAACTGGTCGTGCTCGCCTACGAGTCGGGACTCGTGCGCCCCGGCTGGCTGGGCTGAACCGGAGTCGGCGGACCACCCGGCCGGATCTCGACAGCGGCGTCCTGGCGGCCGAACCGCCACAGCACGTCGACGACACGTCCCACGAGGACGAGCCCGGCCACGCCGGCCGCGATCATCAACAGCGCGGACCGCGGGCCGCCGTGCGGTGCGAGGAACACAGTGGGGACGCAGACCACGATGAACGCTCCCGCGGCCATCAGGGCTCCGCTCAGCACGGCGAAGCCGATTTCGACGGTCATGGCGTCCCGGTCGGCCTGGCTTCGGTGTCCCATGCCCGCAGTGTCACAGGAGCGGTGACAGCGGACAACCCCACCCGTACGGGTACGGGTGGGCCGCAGGGATGTCCCGCCCCCGAACACGAAGCGACGCCCTCTGGAATTCGCCGCTGAAGGGGGCGTCGGCTCAGGACCAGGTGACCGCGGAGTTCTCGCGCCACAGCCGGGCGAGACCGGGGTCGCCGGTCAGGGTGAGGACGGTGAGCGGCAGCCGGTTCCAGAGCGAGAGACAGAGCTGCTGGGCCGTGCCGCTCAACTCGCAGTCCACGGCTCGGTCCGTCGGCGTCCCGGTCCCGCGCACGGCCCGCGGCGGCTGCGCCGAGAGCTGTACGGTCCAGACCGTGCCGGTGTCCGTGGCCCGCACCCGCAGCGTGCGGGGCACCTCGGTGCGCAGCCGGCTCTTCGGGCGGGTGTGGAACCCCCGGAGCAGTTCGTCGACGCCGTCCACGGCGTGCGCGGCTGCCACGGGGGACAGTGCCCCGCCGCGTGCGGACTCCGCGTCCACCCGGTGGATCGTCGTCTCGTGCGCCTGCCGCCGCGCCCAGAAGGCGAGCGGCGACGGCGCGGCGAAGAAGGTCCAGCACGTCACGTCCGGCGGCGCGCTGTGCAGGACGTCCACCAGCCGGCTGTGTCCCTCACGGAACCGGCCGAGCAGCTCGGGCCCGTCCAGGTCGGGCTCCCCGGCGTCGGGGACGTACGTGGTGTGTCCCTCGGCCACGAAGGCGGCCGCCCAGGTGTGGACCATCGCGGTGTGCCGGAGCAGGTCCCGCACCCGCCAACCCGGGCACGTCGGCACGGGAGCCCCGGTTCCGGCCTCCTGCGCGGCTTCCGCCAGCAACCAGCCTTCGGAGGCAAGGGTGTTGATGTGCTCCGCGATCTCCATGGCAGGGATTGTGCCAGTGGTCAGACGCCCTGGGGGTGAGCGGAACGCGTCTGCCCGGCACCGCCGCGCAGCAGCAGGCGTACGAACCAGCCGAGGGCGAACGACTGCACCAGCACGGACACCGTCAGGGCCAGGTACATGTACCAGTCGGGCCCGGCCGCCTCCGTGCCCCACATCGAGCTGCCGAGGAGGAAGACGAACACGCTGGGCGCCGCCAGGAAGAAGAGCCAGACCCCGGCGAACGAGGCGTCCTCATGGACGACGAACAGGGTGTCCACGGTGACGAACACGGCAGTGGCCGCCACCACTCCCAGATAGATCAGTGAGGCGGCGTTGCCGAAGGTCAGACGTGCGATTGAGCGAAGGTGCCGCTTGGTCATGACCGGCTCGTTCATCGTTGCTCCCCGTTGGTGGCTGACTTCTCCATCGTGCGTCCGGGGAACCGTTTCTGCCTGAGTACTCCTACTCACTCGCTCATGTGTGTGCCACGTTGCGGGCGCCATACCCCAGCGCCGCCGCCGCTGCCGCCAGCAGGGCCACCGTGGTGAGCGCCGCCGGCAGCGAGAACCAGTCGGTCAGGAAGCCGATCGCGGGCGGTCCGAGGAGCATTCCGCCGTATCCGAGCGTGGAGGCCGCGGCCACTCCGCCGGGGCCCGCCAGCTCGCCGGCCCTGCTGATCGCGACCGGGAAGATATTGGCCAGGCCGAGCCCGGTGACGGCGAACCCGAGGAGCGCGAGCCAGGTGGTCGGGGCGAGCGAACCGAGCAGCATGCCCGCCGCGGCGGTGCCGCCGCCCGCGACCAGGGTCCGGGTCTGGCCGAGCCGTTCGAGGAGCGCCGTGCCACTGAGCCTGCCCGCCGTCATGGCCATGGCGAACAGCGAGTATCCCGCTGCCGCGATCCCGGGGTGGGCGTGCAGATCCTGTTCCAGGTGGAGCGCGCCCCAGTCGGCCAGGGCGCCCTCGCCGTACGCCGTGCAGAGCGCGATCATGCCGAAGAGCAGCACCACGCGGCGCGCCCGTCCGTCCAGGCGCTTGGGGCGTTCCGTGCTCGCGGCCGCCTCCGTCGCGGGCTTCGCGACCGTGTGCCGCAGCAGCACCGGGCCCGCGACGGCCGTCACCAGCAGTCCGAATCCGGTCAGGAGGAGGAGATGTGTCGCGGGCGAGAGGCCACCGGCCACCAGCCCGCCGAGCCCGGCACCGACCATGCCGCCGAGGCTGAAGGCGGCATGGAAACTGGGCATCACGGGGCGCCGCAGGGCGGTGACCAGATCCACCGCGGCGCTGTTCATCGCCACGTTCATCCCGCCGTACGCGGCACCGAACACCAGCAGCACCAGGCCGAGCGAGAGTGCCGAATGGGTCTGCGCGGGCAGCGCGATGCTGAGCGGGAGCAGCACTCCGCACACCACGGCCACCGCGTGGCTGCCGAAGCGGTGGCAGAGCCTGCCGGTGAGCATCATGGTGATCACGGCGCCGGCGGATACGCCGAGGAGTGCGAGGCCGAGGGTGGCGGCCGAGGCGCCGGTCTGCTGCTTGATGGCCGGGATACGGACCACCCAGCCGGCGAAGAGGAACCCGTCGAGGGCGAAGAACACGGTCAGCGCGGTACGGAGACGGGAGGACGAGGGTGGGGCGGGGTTGCCGCCCGCTCCCCCCGGCAGGGCCGTCCGCAGTTTGTTTAGTTGCGGCACAAAGTCAGCATAGAGGCCCGCCGACAACGGGCGCAAGACGGCCGACGGCCGGGTACGCGCAAGGGGGGAACCCGGCCACCACGGCGTCCGCAACACCTCCGGATCATGGGAGACTCGCCCCCATGAACGGCAAGGTGACCACCACCCGGACGAAGTTGGAGAGGGGCCGCAGTGCGCTCGGGCCCGCGCTGGAACTGGTCCATACCGGACGAGCGCCCACTCGTGCGGTCCTCACCTCCGAGCTCGGTGTCACCCGTGCCACGGCAGGCGCGGTCGCGGCGGAGCTGGAGGCGCTCGGCCTGATCAGGGTGGACTCCAGCCCCGGTTCGGCCGCGGGCTCGCAGGGGCGTCCCTCGCACCGGCTGGCGGTGCGGGAGTCCGGGCCGGTGGCCGTCGCGGCCCAGGTCCACGCGGACGGCTTCCGGGCCGCGCTGGTCGGGCTCGGCGGCCGGCTCGTCGCGACCGCCCCGGGATGCGTCACCATCACGGCGGACCCGGCGCAGGTCATCGGCGAAGTCGTGGACGACTGTGCCCGGTTGCTGCGGGACAGCGGGCTGCGGTGCGTCGGGGCGGGGCTCGCCGTGCCGTCCGCGGTCGCCGAGCCGGAGGGCACCGCCCTCAACCCGCTCCACATCGCGTGGCCCGCGGGCGCCCCGGTCCGCGAGATCTTCGCCACATGCGTCCGCGAAGCGGGCATCGCGGGACCGGCGTTCACCGGCAACGACGTCAACCTCGCCGCGCTCGCCGAGCACCGGCACGGGTCCGGGCGCGGCGCGCAGCACCTGCTCTGCGTGGCCACCGGACACCGTGGTGTCGGAGGGGCGCTTGTCCTGGACGGCCGCCTGCACAGCGGGAGTTCGGGGCTGGCCCTGGAGGTCGGCCATCTCACGGTGAACCCGGAGGGCCGGCCCTGCCACTGCGGCGGCCGCGGCTGCCTCGACGTCGAGACCGACCCGCTCGCCTTCCTCACGGCGGCCGGGCGCGCACCCGGCCCGGAGGAGTCGCTCCTCAAGCAGTCCGGGGACCTGCTGCGCAACGAGTACGACGACGTGGCGGTGCGCGTCGCCGCGGAGGAGCTGATCGACCGGCTGGGCCTCGGTCTCGCCGGGCTGGTCAACATCCTCAACCCGGACCGGATCATCCTCGGCGGACTGCACCGCGCGCTGCTCGACGCCGACCCGGAACGCCTGCGGGCCGTGGTCGCCGACCGCAGCCTGTGGGGGCGCAGCGGCAGCGTGCCGATCCTGCCCTGCACCCTCGACCACAACAGCCTGGTCGGCGCGGCGGAGCTGGCCTGGCAGCCGGTGCTGGACGACCCGCTGGGCGCGCTCGCCTGAGAGAGGGGCGGAGGGCTACGCGTCCGCCTTGGCGTTCACGTATCCCGTCCCGGTCCATGGCCACACGTCCCACCCGGGCCGACTCTCACGTATCCCGTACCGGTCCGAACGCGAACGCCCGTGCCGGGTTGTCGATCAGCGCGGCAGCCATGA
The DNA here is from genome assembly GCF_044756945.1 of Streptomyces sp. NPDC091387. Lineage (NCBI taxonomy): Bacteria > Bacillati > Actinomycetota > Actinomycetes > Kitasatosporales > Streptomycetaceae > Streptomyces > Streptomyces sp. NPDC091387. The sequence goes on from NZ_JBIVTZ010000036.1 coordinate 29,311, forward strand.
CCTGCGCCCCCAGAACCTTCTCCAGCCGGGGGCGCAGGCGGCGCAGCAGATACGGCATGCCCGGCGTCTCCGGCACGGTGGTGTCGCCGCCCAGCAGCAACTGCCCGCCGAACCCGGCCTCGGCCAGCGCCGCCAGTTCCTCGGGCAGCCGCCAGTCCGTCGCATGGTGGGCCCGGGAGGGGCCGTCGAACGCGAGGAACGCCCCCGCCCGCGCCGCCTCCCGCTGCATGGTGCCGTCCGGCGAGCGGCCGAGATGCCCGAGGACCACCCGCTGCGGCGCTACGTCCAGCTCCCCGCACAGCAGATCCAGTACGTCGCCGGCGGCGCTGCCCAGCTCCAGATGGACGGCGATCGGCGCGCCCGTGCGGTGGTGGGCCTCGGCCGCCGCCGTCATGGTGAGCCGGGCGTGCGCGTCGACCGCGTGGAAGGCGCCGGCCACCTTGATCAGCCCCGCCCGCACCCCGGTGGAGCCGATCCCTTCCGTGAGCTCCGCGACGAAGAGCGAGGCGAGGCCGTCCCGGATCGGGGCGAGCCGTGCGGGCGGATAGTGCGCCGCCTGGTGCAGCCCGGTCGCCGCCACCACGTGCACACCCGTCGAACGGGACAGCCCCGCCAGCGATCCCGCCCCGCGCCCCATCCCGTAAGGCGTCCACTGCACCACCGTGCAGCCGCCCAACTCCGCGAAGGAACCCAGCCGTTGGGCCGCGTCCTCGGGGTCGGCCAGTTCCTGGCCCGGCAGCAGCGGGCTGCGCAGGAAGAGATGGTCGTGTGCGTCGCACACCCCCAGATCACCTGCGGGGACGTCCCCGAGAACGGTGCGGACCGTGGCTACCACTGGCGCCCCTCCCCGAGGTCTCCGCGCCCCGGCCCGCTGAGGTGGAGCACGTCGAAGCGCTCGCCGGGCTCCTCCGGCGCGAGATGGTCCCAGAGTGTGAAGTGGACCAGTTCCCAGCCGCGGGGGTCGACGGCGAGCGCCGTGGCGACCGCGCCCGGAACCTTCGCGAGCCGGCCGGTCTCCTCCAGGGCGGCTCCCACCGCGTCCGCCGGAGCGGCCGATGCCGGAACGGGTGCGCGGCGGCGGGTGGCCGTGCGCGGGAGCGCGGCCGACGAGGGGCCCTCCTCGTACGACAGCCCGGCCCAGTGCTGTACCTCGGGCCGCCCGAAGTCTCGCACGACGCCCTGGAATCCGGGGCCCCAGAGGAAGGAGTTCATGCCCTCGGGTGTCGACCACAGATAGAAGGGCGCGTACTGGTTGACCGGCGAGTTCTTGCCGCGCTCCCGGATCAGGTAGGCCTTGATGCCGAGTCCGGGGAAGTCGTCCAGGAGGGGGCCCTTGGCCGCCACCCGGTCACGGATGACGCCCATGTCGTAGTCGGCGGGAAGGGTCGCCTGGACACTACGCCATACTGAGCGTGGCCTATCGGGGAGGACTGCGTGCCGCAAGAAATTGACCTCTACCTTCGCAAGTCGCAGATCACGAGACAGCGGGACAAAGCGCTGACGTTCCGGGCCCAAGAGAGCCGCGGACGGGAATGGGCGGAAGAGCACGGCTACACGGTACGCAAGCGATGGGCCGATAACCTGAGCGCCTACAGCGACACCACGCGCCCGGAGTTTGACAAGGCGATTGCGGCGCTGGCCGCTGACGAAGTACCGGCGTTGTGGTGCTACGCGCTGGATCGCTTCTCCCGCAGGGGGGCGGGGTCCGTCCTCCCGCTCCTGGACTCAGGTAAGCGGCTGGTCTTCGACTACGAGCGACTGGACTCCGCGGAGCCGCGCGATCGAAAGCAGATCATCACCCGGGCGGAAGAGGCGCGCGAGTATTCCGAACTCCTCTCACACCGGGTGCTCGACACGAAAGCTCAGCAGCGGGAAGAAGGAGCCTGGCTGAGCGCCGCGCCTTACGGATTTGAGATTGCCGACCCGACGTCGCGAAAACTGAAACACGGTAAGCGGTGGTCGAATGTGCTACGGATCTTTGCCGAAACGGCGGAGGGGAAGTCAGGGCGGACAATCGCCGTAGGGCTGACGGCCGACAAGCAGGCATCCCCAAATGGTGGCGCGTGGGCAGGCTCCACCATTCACCGGATCATCCAAAGCCCGGTGTACGAAGGGTGGCAGTCCGTGACGCCGGTCAAGGGAGGCCGCTCGATTGCGTACCGGAACCGGCGAGGGGAGCGCGTTTCCGTTCTTGCGGAAGACGTAGCACCCGTGCCCCCGGAACTCATCAAGGCTGCGCGGCTAACCGTCGCTGGGCACTCGGCGGTAGCGCCCGAGCACCGCAGCCGGAAGCCCAAGCATCTCCTGACGGGCCTGCTGACGTGTGAGGGCTGCGGAGGGGGCACGGCTATCCACGGGCGCTCTTACCGGTGCTACAGGTACACCGTTGGACAGCCCTGCCCGCGCCCTGCGTCGGTAATGCGGTCGCTGCTGGAGAGCTACGTCTACGACGAGTGGCAATCGGCCATCCTGTCCGCACGCGTCGACGACGCCAGCCCGCTGATGGTGGCGGTGGCGGAACGCTGGGTGGCGCTCACGAAGCCGGAGGAGACGGAGGAGCACCGGGAAGCCCTGGCAGCCGTCAAGGCGGCGGAAAAGGCGCTGGAGCAACTGGCTATGGACCGCAGGGCCGGTGTGTACAGCGGCGCGATCGGACGATTCTTCCCGCGGCTCGTGGAAGAGGCGGAGGCAGACCTAGCGGCGGCGTCGGAACGGGCGGCAGAGTACGGAGGGCCGGTCAACCTGGCGCTGTTCGACGAGCCAGAAGCACTCAGTGAGGCATGGCAGGCTGCTGACTCTGATCTCCGTCGGGACCTGATCCGCCTCGCCATCGACCGCGTGATGATCACTCAGGGCCTGCGCGGACGACCGTTCGACGGTGACGCACGCTGCGACATCGAGTGGGCGACGCCTGACGAACGCTGACCACGCACGAACGGCCCTCGTCGACGCAATGACGGGGGCCGTTCGTATGCGCTGGGCTACTCGGAGGGCGTGCTCCACGGGCCGGCTGGAGGCCGCTCCGGCATCTTGGCCCCGGGCCGTCGCAGGTACCAGTTCACGAACTCCCGCAGCACCTTGCCCCGGGGGCTGCGGCCGTCAGGATGCAAGGACTTTGCGGCGGCTAGGAAGGGCTCCCACTCGCCGTCAGGCATGCGCACCCGACGAGGGGTGTCGTACTCGGTATCTGGCTGCTCCGTCATGACTGCCACGGTATCCAAGATGTGGCCACAAAACCACGCGATCGGGGCCGCACGGTTGTAGCTACAAGATTTCTTCACACGAGGCTTGTTTTGTAGCCACAAGAGACCGTAGGTTGTGGCTACAAGGAACGGCACGGCAAAGGGCCCGCAGGTCTTGGCGGACGCGGGCCCTTTAACTCCCCTGAAGGAGCACACCATGTTCTCATCCGGCCTCACCGCTGCCAACCTCACCCCCGCACAGCTCTCCGGCGTCGCATGTGTTGAGTGCTTGTCCGAGACGGCCGACATGGTCCCCGTCGGGCACGTCGACGGTGTCCAGGTGTTCGCTCACCCCTCCTGCGCCGCTCAGTCGACGGACGAGACGTCTGCGGTGCTCGTCACCGGTCCCTGCTCCACTCCCGCGGAGTGCGACGACCTGACGGCCTTCGCCTACGACGTCACGGATCAGCTGGGATTCCGCACGGTCGTCGCCACGTCCGACACCGTCGACGTCCGGGAGTTCGCGGCCCTCGTGGTCTACGGCCCGTCGCTCTCCGACCCGATGTCGACCGTCGGCACGGCGATGGTGCTCGAAGCGGAGGCGGCGCTCTATGACGTTCCGGTCATCGTCGCCCAGCCGGTTTCTGACTTCGCCACCTGCGACGCCTGCGGACAGCGGCAGACGATCGCCACCGTGCGAAACGGGCACGGCGAGGTGTTCTGTGTGGACTGCACCGGTGACGCCCCGGGCTGCGCCCAGTGCCTGGCCGACGAGGTGACCGAGCCGGTCTACGTCGACGGCGCGTGGGTGCCGATGTGCTCCAGCAACTGCGCGGGCATCGGGAAGGCGCTCAACCCGTCGCCCTGGAACGCCATGGCCGGCGCGGAGGCGTCGCGACTGCTGGTCGGCATGGCTGCCTGACATAACCCTAAGTCACATGGATAGGCCCTGGCCGGTCACCGGTCGGGGCCTCCGTGCGTTCCAGGGGTGCGCCTCGTCGACGTCTACGGCCGCTCCGACGAAGCGGAGAGTAGCGTTCCACGCTCAGATGAGCGTACGAAGGTGCCTAAGTTAGGCTGCCCTGCGTGGCGTAGGTCACCTTTGGTCGCCTCCCCGCGTCAGACTGGTCAGACCGTGGCCAAACTGGCACGCCCTCTGACCTGCGACGTTGCCAATCTGACAGAATCGACCCCTACTTTCCTTCTCTCCCTAACGCACGAAGGGTCTAAGGAAAGTAGGGGTCGATTCTGTCAGATTGGCCAATCTGTCTCCGACCCCTCCGGGTGCCCCGATCTGACGTCAGAAACTGAACCGGGGGAGGCGTGGGAGGCATCCTGACGCCCCCACGGTCCCTGACGACCCCCGAGAGCGCCTGAGTGCCCCTCTCGGGTACTTGGGTGGTCCGGGGTCGAGTTAGGTCCGCAGGGCGGCGTACAGGGCGACGATCACGCAGAGTGTGCGGCCCGGGTTGCGTATCGCGGCTGGACGCCGGGGGTGTGCGGGTACCGACGGCCCTAATGTCCGGATCTTGTAACAGTAGAGTGCCATTATGTCGGATTAGTACCTTTATGGGTGCTATGTCGCATCACATGCGCCCCATAACTAAGTTGAAGGCACTTATCGTCGCGCACGCGCGCGACCCACAAACCGCGGGACCGGCAGTGGCAGCCTTTTGGGCGCGCTCCGGTCCCGTGCGCACTCCCGCTCCGTCCAGGTCGCCTTTCCCTTGACGTTGAGCGGGAAGGCCAGGCGTAGAGCGACGTCGGGAAGGGCCTCTCTCCTCCCCTGCCACTCGTCGCCGCTCCGCCTGGCCCTAGACCTCTTTCGAAGCGCTGCCCTACGGGGCGGCGCCGTTTTTGTGGCCAAATCAGCGAGAAATCCCGATAGCGAGAAGGACGGAGACACCGTGATGAGTGACGTACCGAGCCGCCCCACGGGCGCCTGCCGAACCTGCGGGGCCGTGCTCCCGCTGACGACTGATTTCTTCCACCGTGACGCGAACAACGCGACCGGTCTGAAAAAGCAGTGCCGCGTGTGTGCGTGCGACGAGGCGAAGGAGCGGTACGCAGCGAACTCCGCGGATGTCCTTGCGCGCCTGCGTAGCCGACGCATCGAGCGAACTGCGCTCTGGGAGTCGACGGGCCTCTACGAGGCCGCCTGACACCACACAGCCCCTGCCGACCGGTGGGGGCGCTGTCATATCCAGCAAAGGCAACCGAATGACCGATAACCCAGCTCTCGAAGCGGCGTACCTCTCCGTCCCGGAGATCGCCGATCACCACGCCCGCCGCAAGCGCGTCGCGGACTTGCTCTCGTCCCTCCCCATCGTCGAAGCGCCGGAATTGGCGGCGCAGCGCGTAGCCGACGACGCCGTTGACGCCTACCTTGCGTCGGGCAAGTTCGACGAGACCACCAACGAGCGGGCGCATGCGGCGTACACAGCCGCTGTGGGTGCTCACGCCGTCCGCGTGAGGCTCTCAGCGCTGCACCGGGACTTCCTGTCCGGCAGCACTCTCAAGGGCCTGTACGAGGCGAACAGAGACGAGATCCTCGCCAACCTTGGCGCGCAGCTGACGGACCTCCTGACAGAGGCGAAGAAGCACCTTGCCGATCTCGGCACCGCCCGCACCGCGGACGAGGCGATCACGGCCGGCGCGGAGGCATCGAGCGCCTACGCGACTCTAAGGCCCCTCGTTGCGACGCTGACGGAGCTGAGGGCAGCTCAGTGGAGTGCCATCTCGCAGGGCGAACTCACCGGCCCCGGCAGCCTGTACGCCCGCGCGAAGAACAGCGGGCACGGCGACGTCCAGGGCGTCAACGACGACACCCCGGCAGCACAGTTCGAGGCGATGAAGTCGCAGCGCTACACGCTCGATCACCTCGTGTGGCTGGTGCAGATCGGCACGGCGTATATCCCTGAGTCGGTGGAGGACGTGATCACCGCACAGGACGCCTTCGACGGACGTCACGCCGTGACCGACGGCCGACCGATGACGGACATCTCTCCGATGGTCGTCCCCATCCGGCCCACACCGCAGCCGACAAACCCTCACACCACCTACGAGAGCGAGCGCGTGGCCAAGTCCCGCGCCCAGCGAAGCTACTGAGAGGCCAATCATGCCTGAAGAGATCACTCCGCAGCCCCTGAGCGGACCCGTACTGGAGCTTGCGAAGGTGCGCGCAGCACTGGCAGCCGGCCTGACCGTGGAGCAGGCCGTAAGGCTCCAGGGGGCGGACGAGGCGGCGCTCACCGCTGACGCCCTCTCCTTCGCCGCGGAGATTTCCGCAGCCAATCCCGCCCCGCAGGGCCCCCGTTCGGGCGGCGCCCGTGGCCCCGATGTCCAGGGCAGCGGCACCGTTGGCCACGGAGCAGAGCGCTACAGGCAGCGTGCCGGCCTGGACGCTGACGGCAAGAGGCCGCCAGTTCCGCAGCGCACTGGCGACGGGCGTAACCCGTACGCCGAACCCTCGTACACCTGGAGCAACCGATGACGACCCTTCTCTTCGACGAGTACACGCAGGCCCTCAAGAACCGCTGCATCGAACTGAACGGCACCGCCGTTGTGGTGGAGCTGACAGGCGGGCAGACCCTGACGGGAACGCTCGCGTACGCCCTGGCCGACGGTCCCCAGTTCACGAAGTACTACCCGAACGCGCTTACCGTCACGGTGTCAACGAAGGCGTACACCGTCCGTCTCGATGCCATTGCGGCCATCGGGCAGGGCTGACCCCGGGCCCGCGCGGACCTAGATGGCAGCCCTGAAGACCAGCATCCATGACGTGTTGACGCCTACCGCACTGCGCCCGATGAACGTGTCTGGCTGCATCTGTTCCAGTCGCCAGCCGACGGCCTCCACGGACTCGATGGCGTCAGCCACTGACGACATGTCGTTGTCCGGCAGCTGCGGCACCTGGAGGCGGTAGGCGAACACAGTGTGCCCCGCCTTCATGCGCGCCTGTGCGGCTGTGTCGATGCGTGCTGACGTGATCTTGTCCCTTAGCCCCATGCCCAGCACGGTAGACGAGTGGGCAGACCACGTCAGCGGCTTCGGTCTAGCGCCTACGCCAGAAGCACAGCGCCTCTGCCCAAGCACACACAACGGGAGCAAGGCTGTTCAGGATGGCAGCGCGTTCGGATGGTGCAGTGTCACGGAGGCTTTCACGCACGAGGGTGATTGCCGTTCGGCATACGAGCGTCAGGACGTAGGCCAGTAGAGCAGTGGGGATGAGTGCGGACCACATGGGCGAGCCTCCACGAGGCGACATGCCGTCAGTGGAGGCTCAGCACTCTGGCATTGACCCCAAGGACGACGAGGAACGTCGTTGCGGCGACCTCTCGCGAGAGAGGCGCGTCCCAGTGGGGTCGACCCTGGGTGGCAGTCGGAGCGGGCTCCGCAGCGTGAGCGTAGCACCGGCCGGCTGTCCGCGGCGACCCCTACCCCAGGGGATCACTCCCCTCCGAGGCTCTTTCCGCACCGTAAGTAGGGTGGGATTCGCTGTCTGTACGAGTCTGGGGATATGGCCTTACACCCCCGAAAAGGGCCTCTAGGGGCCTCCCTGCACCCCCTCAGCGTCCCTCCGGCCGGCTCGGAACGGTGGACCGAGCGCGACGCGCGGGAGCAGCGGACACGCCAATCGGTTGCAGACTTCTCAATGGCGAAGTGCAATAACCACAGGTCACAGGCGATTAACCGTGACAGATTTGCTCATAAGTAACTCGTAAAGACGATGGCTACTTTGCCACTGCTTTACCTTCTAGCTCCTCGAAGGAGCGCACATGAGAGAACCCACGTGCCCCCGCGCGGGATGCCGCCTGACGCGCTGGCACAAGTACGACGCCAAGGGGCGGAAGTTCTACACCGACTGGTGCTCAGCCTGGTGCTGCCAGTGGGACGTTGCTGCCCGACAGGTTGCCCATAGCGCCAACGAGCGGCAGGCGGCAACGCTGCTGGAGGCCGCCACCATCCTTGACGCCCGGAAGTCCGGTGGCGACCCCGTGCGCGGGATTCAGGTGGTTGCCGGCCGGTGGATCATCCACCGCGGAGAGCGTTCGTCACAGCTCCGCCACCGACGGGCGGCGTAATGGCGTCCCGCTACACCGGCAACTTCAGCGGGATCGGCAAGCTGCTCCGCCTCCCCGGCGTCCAACTGGCCTGCCGCGCGGCGGCAGTTGAGATCATGCATGTAGCGCAGCTGACTGCTCCCGTCGGTGACCCCGTGAACGACCGACATAGCGGCTGGTACAAGGCGTCATTCGACGTCGTGCCGCTGACGCGAACCGTCCCGTGGAGGGGCGTTCCCTACCAGCGACGTGGCGCGAGGGTGATCAACTCCGCCCCGCACGCACTCGTCGTTGAGTACGGCGGCGGAAAGAGCGATACGCCCCGTCACGCGACGCTGAGCAAGGCCGTCGACACCGTCGCCAGCAAGTTCCGGTAGTCGCCCCCTCGCGACACCCCACCAAGCCCCTGAGAGCCGCTTAGCGACCCGCCGAGCGGCTCTCCTGCATGCCCTGAGAGGCCCCATATGCAAGTACAACAGCGAGGCCCTAGCTGTACTGCCCCGTGAGGTTGGGGACACGGCTGGCGGGTGGTTGGCCCTTGAGTGCGGTGTGTCCGCGGTGGTGATTGTAGGTGTGCAGCC
>NZ_JBIVTZ010000037.1:0-35152 GCF_044756945.1 Streptomyces sp. NPDC091387
AGAAAGACCAGGCCAGGCGAGGCACGCGACGGGTTCCCGAGAAGATCATCACCCTTGCGCCCGCGATACTTCAGTAGCTCAAGCAACGGCATTGGGCGCTGCCTTCCAGGTGGGCGGGGTCCTCGGATCACTGCTGCCCGGCGCCTCCGCCTCCGGTGAGGTTCTCCTGTGCCCAGTCGGTAATGCCGCCGAGCCTGGCGGCCGCCCTTTGTACGTCGCCCGGGGTGGTGGGCCGATCGGTCTGGAAGTCGAAACCCGTCAGACCGCTCTCCTCCTCGACGATGTGCGCGATCCGGTACGCCTCCGTGGCCATGGACAGAGCCGCTTCGCCCGAATAGCGGTAGGGGATCTCGACGGAAGCCGAATCTCCGTCGTAGTCCAGCTGGAGGTGACCGGCGGCCCCGTCCCGCCACAAGGTGAGGCTGTAGGGATACTCCTCGGAGGTGACGGGCCCGATGGATGTGGTGATCCGCTGCATGATCCGTTCCCACACCGCCCGCTGTTCCTCGTTCACGCTCATGAGCGCGAGCTCGGCGTCCGGGTCGTAGTCGGCCGCACGCTCGTCGAACGCCTCAAGCAGCGTCATGCCTGATCGGCGACGTATGAACAGAAGGTCGTAGGTCACGGTCCGGAGACTAGGACATCCGGGATTCGTGACTCCGGTCCGGTCCGGTCTCGTCCGGTCCGGTCCGGACGAGTGACTGCCGGAAACGCCGGCTCAGTCGCCCGTTCTTCCGTCCGTGCGCTCCCGCAGGAAGTCGGCGTGTCCGTTGTGACGGGCGTACTCCTGGATCAACTGCACGTAGAGCCAGCGCAGGCTGACGGCAGCGCCGCGCGCGGACCTGAACGTCTCGTCGAGGTCATGTCCGGCCGCCGCTGCCCCGCACGAGGTGACCTCGGCCCGGAACCTCTCGAAGTCCCGTTCCGCGTACACCTCGTCGACTCCCGCGATGCCCTCGTCGCCGTCTCCCGGGTCGGTGAAGACATTCCCGATGTCCTCACCCGCGAAGCGTCGCCGGAACCACGACCGCTCTACCTCCGCCATGTGACGGACCAGGCCCAGCAAGGTGAGGTTCGACGGTTCCACCGTGGTACGCGCCAGTTGAACCGGCTCCAACCCCGCGCACTTGGCCAGCAGGGTCTCGCGGTGCCAATTCAGCCAGCCTTCCAGCATCTGACGCTCAGGAACGGTGACCAGATCACCGATCCGCGTCGTGCGCTCAATCTTCGGTGCCGTCCATGTCATGCGCTTACTCTGGCCGACCGACTCACCGGAGGACCAGGGACACACTCGCCGGCACCGCGGCGACCAGGTCCGTCCGCGCGTGAAACGACAAGACCAGCGCCGGTCCGGAAACCCCGGGACACTTCATCGCCTATGCCCCAGGTGTTTCGGTCGGTGAGATCTGGGCGCGGGCCCGTTGGTCAATGGCCAGCCAGACGCGGTCACGGGTCAGGGGCAGTTCGGTGAACCGGAGGCCGGTGGCATCGCGCAGTGCGTTGGCGAAGGCGGGGGCTACCGGGACGAACGGGCTCTCGCTCATCGACTTGGCGCCGAGCGGGCCGAGCGCGTCGTCGGTCTCCGCGAAGTGGACCTCGGTGCGCGGCACGTCGGCGTGCTGGGGCAGGCGGTAGTTCCGGAAGGCATCTGTGGTCACCGTGCCGCGTTCGTCGAGCCGTACGCTCTCGAAGAGCGTGGCCCCCAGCGCCTGGGCGACTCCACCCTCGACCTGGCCGCGGCACTGTACGGGATTCATCACCTTGCCGGCGTCGGCGGCATGGACGCTGCGCAGGATCCTCATCTCGCCGGTGTCCGGGTCGACAGCGATGCGGAACCAGTGGGCATTGAAGGCCACCGAACGCGGGCTGCCGCTCCAGTGTCCCTGCGCGGAGACAGCCTCCGGTGCGCAGTCGGTGTGGGCCGCTTCGTGGAGCTCTTCCAGTGTGAGGGTCCGGCCCGCGCAGTCGACGGTCTCGGAGCCGAGTACGCACCTGTGCTCGGCCACCCCCGTGTACCTGGCCGCGAAGCCCTGCAGACGTTCGGCGAGCTCTTCCGCCGCGAGGAGCACCGCCTTGCCGGCCACGAAGGTGCCGGTCGAACCGAACGCGCCGGTGTCGTGGCGGACGGCGTCGGTGTCGGAGTGCCGGATGGTGATCCGGTCCACGGTGGTGTGGAGCGCGTCGGCGGCGATCTGCTTGTGCACGGTGAGGGTGCCGTTGCCGAACTCGGCTGTGCCGACGGCCAGGTCGTACGTTCCGTCCAGGCGCAGACTGATGGCCGCGTCGGCATAGTGGCCCCCTGGCGGGCCGGTGGCGACCATGGTCAGGGCGGCGCCCTGACCGGTGACCCATCCCTCCGGTGCGTCGTCGGCGCTGTGGTCCTCGGCCACGGCCCTGCGGATCACGGCCAGACACTGGTCGAGGCCGTAGGAAGCGATATGCAGGTCCTCTTCCCCCTCACCGATCGGGCTCAGCACGTGCTCGTCGGGCCTGATGATGTTCCTCTCCCGCAGGACCAGCGGGTCCATGCCGAGACGCCGGGCCAGTTCGTCCATCGCCGACTCAAGGGCGAACGTCACCTGGCTGAGCCCGTACCCCCGAAACGCGCCCGCCGGGACGACGTTGGTGTAGACCGAGAATGCGTCGACCTTCTTGTGGGGTGCGCGGTACATGGCGAACGACTCGCCGACGCCGGTGCACAGCACGGCAGGCCCGTGGTTGCCGTAGGCGCCGGTGTTGGAGACCACCCGCATCTGGATCGCGGACAGCGTGCCGTCCTGGCGGGCACCGACCTTGACGCCGATGGTGAACGGGTGGCGGGTGGTCGCCCCGTAGAACTGCTCGGCGCGCGTGTACTCCAGCTTCACCGGGCGGCGCAGTTTCAGCGCGGCCAGCGTGACGATGTCCTCGGTGAGCATCTCCTGTTTGCCGCCGAAGCTGCCTCCCACGAGCCCCGCGACGACGCGGACCTCGTCCTCGGGCAGCCCGTACAGAGCGCAGATCGCGCGGCGCGTCAGGAAGGGCGTCTGGGTGGAGGAGCGGATCGTCAGGCGCTCACCGGCGCCGTTCTCCTTCGGCTCGAAGTACGCGACGCAGCCGTGCGTCTCCAGGCTTGCGTGCTGCACGCGCTGGGTGCGGAAGGTCTCCTCGTACACGACGGCGGCCTCCGCGAAACCGTCGTCGACGCAGCCGATTTCACCGTGTACCTCAGCGGCTACGTTGTTCTCGACGCGGGCGATCCGCGTCTCGGGGCCCTTGCCGGCGTGCAGGACGGGAGCGCCGGGTGCCATCGCCTCCTCCGCGTCCACGACGTACGGGAGTTGGCTGTACTCCACCCTGATCCGGCGGCAGCCCTCCTCGGCGTCCCGCTCGCTGTCGGCGACGACCGCGGCCACGCGCTGACCGGCGAATCGGACGGTGTCGTCGAGGACGCGTGTGTCGTCGGGATCCACGCCGGGATGCTCGTGGCGGGCCGAGGAGTACAGGGTCGCGGGGGCGTCCTCGTGGGTCAGGACGGCTCGCACGCCCGGCACCCGAAGTGCCTCGGAGGTGTCGATGGACACGATCCGGGCGTGTGGGTGCGGCGAGCGAAGCACCTTCATGTGGAGCAGGCCGGACACCTTGACGTCGAAGGTGTAGCGGGCGGTACCGGTCACCACGCGCGGGCCCGCGGGCGCAGCCGGACTCCTGCCCACGGCCGCACCCGCCCGCGGGCGTTCGGTGTGCTGTACGCCGCGCACGGCGTCCTCGATGGCACGGTAGCCGGTGCAGCGGCAGAGGTTGCCCTTGAAGGCGCGCGGCAGGTCGTCCAGCTTGCCGTCGTCGTGCTCGGTACCGTGCTCGGCCTCCAGCGCGGCCGTCGTCATCAGGAAACCGGCCGTGCAGAAACCGCACTGGAAGCCCTGGGCGTCGAGGAACCTCTTCTGCACCGAGTGGAGTTCGCCCTCGGGGGCCGCCAGGCCCTCAACGGTCGTCACGCTGCGGCCTTCGGCGCGCACTGCCGGGTACAGACAACTGTGCACCGGCACGCCGTCCACATGGACCGTGCAGGCCCCGCAGTCCCCGGCATCACAGCCCTTCTTCACCCCGAACCAGCCGCACTCGCGCAGATACGTCCGTAAACACTGGCCGGGACGGGGCGCCGAGTCGAAGGGCTGATCGTTCACACGGATGCCGAAGCCCACCGGGCACCCCCTCGGGTGAGTTCGTCATGGACCTGCCCGGCGAACCGCAGGACCATGTGCTGCCGCCACTCAGGAAGCCCGTGGACATCGTCGAACCAGTCGGACTCACCTACGGCCGCCGTGATGGCCGCCCGTAACTCGCCCGGTCCGCAGGGCAGCGCGAAGCTGAGACGGAAGGGGCGTCGGGTCGCGGCCGTGATGGTGAGGGACAGTACGTCCTCCCCTGGATCCAGTGCCCCGATGACGAGAGCGCCAGAGCGTCCGAGCCCGTGGAGCGACGCTTGCCGGAACGCCGTACGCGACTTCAGCGCTCGCGCGGGGAGCGTCACCGAACGCACCAGTTCGCCCTCGCCGAGGTCCGTTCGGCCCGCGCCGGTAACGAAGTCGACGACCTGCACGCCGCGACGGGTGCCGTTCTGCGCCTGGAGCAGACACGCGCCGTCGAGCGCGGCGGCCAGGGAGATCATGGGCCCCGCGGGCAGAGCCAGGCACAGGTTCCCGCCGACGGTCGCCATGTTCCAGACCTTGAACGAGGCCAGGAACGCCCGGCAGCACTGGTCGAAGAGTGGAGCGGCTTCCGCGTCGAGCGTCCGGCCGAATCGGGACAGTTGCGTGATCGTGCACGTGGCCGCGATCTCCACCGATCCGTCGGGCAGCACTTGGACAGGCTCCCAGCCCATCCGGCTCAGATCCACCAGCCGACGCAGGTGTGGCTGGGGCTCCGAGAAGAGGTACGTTCCGCCACCGAGCCAGGCGTCGCCCGCGCGCCAGGGTTCGTCACGGCCCGCGTCGCGCACGTCGAGAACCGTGTTCAGGTCCATGGGCTGGTTCTCATCTCGCAGGGGGTGGGGAACGAGCAGGCTTTCACGAGGATGTGGGTGAATTCATCGAAATTCTGGAACTTTTTCTATTCCGCCCGAAGATTTCTCTATGGGTGACGCTTGGAGTAATGAATACGCAATTGAACATCGTCACATAAAAGAACTCTCTGCGCACCTGTGGAGGTTCGCTTCCCCCGACACCCACACCACCATGCCTCGTGGTCCGGAGCCGGACTGTTCCCCCTTGGTGGCAACAGCCGTCGAACTCGCCGCCCCGTCCGAGGATGGCCCGCACTTCCTGCACCGCGCCGCCCGGCGCACTGCGCCACGCGGTTGGTCCCCGCGAAACTCTGGCACCGCCGGCCACTCTCCTGGCCGGAAGCGAAACGGATCGCACTCCTCGGTTGTCTCGCCGAACCGGGAGTCCCTTTGGGTCATGACGGTACTGCGCCAAGACGCACCTCGGCGGGCCGTACCTGGTACCGCGTTGTTGGAGGTGTGATCGCTGCTGGGCGGTCGCGGTAGTCCGCCGGGCTTGAGGGGCTTGGCTGAAATTCGGTCGCGCTGGCATATGCAATTACTGAAGGACCGGAGAAGTTACGGGGATTGTCGGTTTGCGTGCTATGGCGTAGTGGCAGGCTCCACGGGGCGACCGGAGTGCCAGCCGCCTTCACGTTCCGTTGATCGACGCACGCCAGACAGGTACTGGGCTGGGGCCACCGTCGGGGGAGGCGCGGCCCGAGGAGTCAGGAGAGGCATCATGACGCTGAGCCGGGTCGATATCGTCGCGGTTGACGAGGGGGCGGCCTTCTGGGACGACCGGTCGGCTCTTCTGGCCGGTCTACGGGAGAATCCACCGCGGGTCCCCGCTCACTTCGGGTATGACGCGCTCGGCTCGGACTTGTTCGAGTTGATCACCGAGTTACCCGACTACTACCTCACCCGGGTCGAGTACGGACTGCTGAAGCACCATGCCGGGGAGATAGCCGACTTGATCGGGTGCGGGCTGATCGCGGAGCTCGGCAGCGGCAGCGCGAAGAAGACCCGTCTGCTGTTGGCGGCTTGTGCCGACCGCCGTTCGACGTCGTATCTGCCGATTGATGTCAGCCGCGAGATGCTCGAGGCCAGTGGGCGCGACCTGACCGCCGAGCTGCCCGGCCTGCGGGTACAGGGGCTGTGGGGCCGGTACGAGGCAGGGTTGGCCTGGCTGAGGAACAGCAAACCCGAGCCGGTGACGATCTCGTTCCTCGGGAGCAATCTCGGGAATATGCCCCTGGGCGAGCGCGACAGGCTGCTCTCCGAAATCGTCAGCACGCTTCGGCCCGGTGACGGCTTCCTGGTCTCGGTCGATCTCCTGAAGCCGGCCCCGGTACTCGAAGCCGCTTACAACGATCCGGTCGGCCGATCTGCCTTCACACGGTTCCGGCTCAATCATCTGGACCATCTCAACCGGCGCTTCGGCGGCACCTTCGACCCGCGGGCTTTCTCCGCGCGGGCGCACTTCGATTCCGATACCGGCACCGTCGACGCGCGTGTCTACGCGACCGAGGAACATTCCGTCGTGCTTCACGATCTGGATCTCGTACTGAACCTGCGGCGCGGTGACTCGCTCAACGTCGGCCTGTCCCACAAGTTCCAGCGTGAGCAGTTCGTGGCCGACGTCGTCGCACGCGGTCTCGAACTGCGCGCGCAGTGGGCCGACGAGGAATGGCAGTACGGCATCTTCCTTTTCACGCGCTCCCAGGACCGTAGTGAGGCAGGCGATGAGCTCTGACATCGGAGAGGCCGATTCCCGCGATGCACGGATCGCGCCGTGTGGTTACTGAGACCCCCGGGTGTGTACCGGCCCCAGACCGATACGTGGTTGTTGATCCAGGCGCTGTATCACGCCGGAATTCCTTCTGGCGCACGGGTTCTGGACATGTGCACCGGAACCGGTGCGTTGGCCATCGCCGCGGCGGGCGTCGGAGCCGGACACGTCACGGCGGTGGACATCTCGCGCCGTGCCACGCTGGCGACCCGGTTCAACGCCCGGGTACGCGGGCTCCCGATACGGGTCGAACGCCGGGACGCGCTGTCATTTCCCGCCGCCCGGCAGTTCGACGTGATACTCGCCAACCCACCGTATGTACCGGCCCCTCAAGAGGGCCTTCCCCGGAGCGGACCGAGCAGGGCATGGGACGCCGCGCGTGACGGACGGGCCCTGCTGGATCCGCTGTGCGTCAACGCCTCCGGGATGCTTTCCAGCGGCGGCATGCTGTTGGTCGTCCATTCTGCCGTGTGCGGAGTGGGGACCACCGTGGACCTGCTGCACAAGGGAGGGCTGAAGGCCGCCGTGGTGGCCCGGCGGACAGTGCCGTTCGGCCCGGTCATGAACCGTCGGATCCCGTTTCTGGAGGAGCAGGGATTCATCAGGGCGGGCCAACGTCACGAGGAACTGGTGGTGATCCGTGGAGACCGGCGGAACGACCAAACCTAGTACGGTTCCGGAACCGGTCACTGCTGCCGGACCGCGCGACCGGGACCGCAGGCGGGTCACCCTGGTTCCCGGTGGCCCCCTCCTCGTCGAAGGCCCCGTCGAGGTGGTGACCAGTGACAACCAGGTCGTCGTCTCGGACCGTTTCGTGGTCGCCCTCTGTGTATGCCGGCGCAGTCGGCGGCACCCGTTCTGTGACACCAGCCACCGCCGACGCGTCCGCCAGGATTCCGACGACCGGACCCTGGAATCAGACCCCGGCTGACTGCCCAGGCAGCGCCCGACGCAGCGATGTCCTACGGCTGCGCCAAGCAGCAAGCAGGTGCGCGGCCAGCCTGCCCTCCAGCAGCTCGGTGGCCGCGATCCCGAACACCACGTCCCCGGCAAGATCGGGCTCCCGCCGGAGCAGGTCACCGATGACATCACGACGCAACACCTGTTCATGCACGGCGTCGGCTTCGATGTGCTCGGTGAAGAAGAGTGTGCACTCCGGCCCCGCACCCAGCCGGTCCAGCGCCTGGGCGATCCGCTGTGCGCTCGGCGCGGTGGTGATCTCGGCCGCCGCGAAGTGACCGACCAGGGCGCCGCGCAGCCTCCGGTGCAGTCCGAACATCGACATCAGGTTCACGATCGCGATCGCGGGTGCGGGTACGTCATCCACGTAGTGCAGGTACGCGGGAGAGAGCCCGGCACCGACCAGGAGGTCGGCGAACAGCTGGGAGTGGGCTCTCTCGGCGCGGCCGCCGCCGAACTCGTCGAACTCGACCGCGACCAAGGAGGCCTTGGCCTGTCCCTGAAGACGGGGAATCACCCAGGCGTGCGGGTCGGCCTCCTTCAGGTGATACACGGAGCGGTGGGCGAAATACTCACGCATCTGTTCCCAGTCCCCGGAGTCCCGGAGATAGTGCGAGACCCCGTCACCGGGCACCGTCTCGACCAGCAACCCATCCAGTACGGCGGCGACATCGTCACCACCCTCGGCGTCCGAACGCAGCGCCGTCAGGAAGACGCGCTCCATCGCGGCCCGCAACCGAAGAAGCTCCGGATCCCACTCCCACAGCGGATCGACACCGTCGAAGCCCCGATAGTGCAGCTCGTAACAGGTGTGCAGGGCCAGCGTCAGATCCTCGCCGTACGGATCGATCCCATCCACGGCATGCAGGGAGAACGGCTCCGAGGCCGGACGCCTCGTCAGCGCGGTGACCACGGTCTCGGACAGCGGTCCCCGGGGAACCGGTAACGCGTGGGCGAGAGGCTGAGTGTCTCTGGTGGTGGCACTGGGGGTCATCGGCTCTCCAACTCGATCAAACGCGTGGATGCCATGCTCACGGGCGGTGAAGGCATTTTCGCCCACCCGGGCCCTCGCCGCCAGACACCCTCCATCTGCGCCGGGCTCTTGCTGGAGGTGGGGGACTTCCCCCGGTCCTCATGACTTCGGCAGCCGGGTCGACCGCGCACACAGGTCCGCGCGGTCGGCCGCGCCCGTCTTGTTCATCAGGCTGGCGATGTGCTTCTCGACCGTGCGCGGCGAGATGAACAGCCGGTCGGCGATGTCCTTGTTGCTCAGCCGGTCGGCGAGGAGCCGGAACGCCTCGTACTCCCGCACGGTGATGCCGAGGGCCCGCAGCTGTTCGGGGATGCCGTCCGTGCCGCTGCGGTGCTGGTGCACGGGGGCACCCAGGCGTCGCAGGGCGGCCCGGCAGGCGTTCGTGACGGCGGGCACCCCCTGCTCGTGGAAGTGGTGTTCGGCCCGCCTGAGCCAGGCGACCGGCTCACCCCAGCCGTCCTCGTGCGCCGCGTCCGCGACCAGCCGCAGGCCCAGGTGCAGCGCGGCCGGGTACACGGCCGCATCGCGCAGCGCCGCTTCTATGCGTTCTGCCGCCCGTTCGCCCTGCCCCTCCCGGCCGAGCAGGACGGCATCCGCGAGCGTGACGAACTGGCGGTTCCACCGCATCCGTCCGACTGCCGTGGCGGCGACCTCCTCGTGCCGGGCGCGGTCCGCGTCACCGGCCAGCACGTCCAGCAGCAGTCCCACCCCGTGGGTGCCGCTGAGGTGGTAGGTGCTCGGGTTGTGCCGCTCCAGCGCCGACACCGCCCCCAGCTCCGCCCGTGCCAGGTCCCTGTTCTCCTCCATCAGGGCACAGAAGGCGCGGGCCATCCCCAGGGTGAGCGGCTCCTCCTGCGAGCCCGTCCCCTCCCATTCGGCGAAGGAGCCGAGGGCGGCCTCCATCGCGCGCCGGTCGCCCTGGTGCGCCTCCAGTGACGCCAGTGACATGAGGAGGTACCGGACGGCCGGGGCGAGCCCGAGCCTGCGCACGATCGTCAGGCACTCGGTGGCGGCCTCCCGCGTCGCCTCGCGGGCGCCCCGCATCACCCCGTCCAGGACGAGGATGCCGTCCACGGTGTGCACGATGTTGATCGAGCCCAGCCGCAGGGCCTCCTCCCGGGCGGACACGAGTCCGGTGGTGTCTCCCTCCGCCAGCCAGTCGTTGCCGCCGATACGGGTCGCCGCGTACATCCGCCGCAGCGGAAGCTGGTGCCGTTCCGCCGTCGACAGGGCCTTCTCGAGCATGGCCCGGGACTCGTGCGGGTCCCGTTCGCGGGCCACGGTCGCCAGCAGTTCCCACGCCTGGCAGGCGACCGAGGGCAGTCCGTAGCGGTCGGCGGCGTCGGCCGCGGAGCGGGCGAGCTCCTCCGCGTGCTGGATACGGTCGGTGCCCGGGGTGTCCAGCGCGAGATAGGCGGCGGTGACGTCGACGGCCGCCGTCGCCGCACCGTCCGGACTCGACCCCAGCACCTCGCGGGCCCGGTCGATCTGCCGGTTCCCGTCGCTCCAACGCCCCGCCGTGTGAGCCACCTTGGCCAGCCGGGTGTGCAGGACTGCCAGACGTGACGCACCCAGCCCTGCGCTGTCCAGGGCGTGCAGATGCTCGACCAGTCCGAAGGCCCGGTCGAAGTCGCCGGACTCGGCCAGCGCGGGCAGCAGGTGCTCCAGCGCGCCCGCCCGCTCCTGCGGGTCGCCGGCCCGCGCCAGCAGGGTTTCGGCCTGACTGAGCAAGGTCACCGCCGAACCGAGCGCGCCCGCCGTCAGGGCCCGCCGCCCCGCCTCCGTGAACAGCTTGCCGGCCGCCGCGTCCTCGCCCGCCTCGGACCGCAGCCCCGCCGCGAGCGCGCACCACTCGCCGGGTAACTGCGGGTGCAGTTTCTCCACCGCCTCCGCGCCCTGGCGTGCCAGCTCCGTCCGCTGGCCGGGCGTCAGGCGGGTGAACAGCGCCTCCACGGTGGGTGAATGGCGAAAGGAGTACCAGTCGGGAGCGGGCTCGTCCGGGACCACCAGGCGAGCGGCGACACCGGCGTGCAGATGGCTCAGGAGTGCCCGGTCGTCGACTCCCGTCATCTGCTGGAGCACGGTCAGCGGGAACCGTCTGCCCAGTACGGCCGCCGCCGACAGCAGCGTCAGGCCCTCCGCACCCAGCCGCTCGATGCGGCGCAGGATTCCCCGGGCCAGAGCGGAGGAGACATCGCCGCGCGGGTCACCGACCGTTCGCCAGCCGTCCGGTCCCTGTACCAGGGTGCCCGCGCCGATCATCGACTGGAGCAGCTCCTCGACCAGGTAGGGGCTGCCCGCGCTGCCCTCCCACAACCGCTCCAGCACCTGTGCGGGCACTTCCTCCGGGGAGGCGCCCAACTGACCCGCCACCAGTTCGTGTACCTGGGGGCGGGTCAGCGGCGGCAGTTCCACGACCGAGGCCGCGCCGCGTCGGCGGGCCGACTGCGCGAGATCCAGGGCGTCGCTGAAGTCCGTGCGGATGGTGGCGAGGAGCAGGACCGGGCTGTACTCCAGGTTGTCCACGAGATACTCCAGGACCCCCAGCGTCTCGGGATCGGCGTCGTGCAGATCCTCCAGCACCAGGAGCCGGCCCCGGCCGTGGTCGGTGGCCATGAGCAGGCGCAGCACGGCCTCACCCAGAATGACCATGGAACTGCTGTCGCCCGCACCGGTGTTCCAGTCGGGTATCAGCCGCCCCAGCACCGGTCTGTACGGCCCGAGGGACAGTTCGTCCAGCGGTTCACCCGTGCGGAACAGCGACATCAGCGCCTCGGTCAGCGGCCGGAAGGGCACCACGGGGCCGGTGGTGCTGCTGCGTCCCCGCAGCACGCCCATCCCGATCCCGAGCGCGCTGCCCACTGCCTCGGCCGCCAGCCGGGACTTGCCGGCCCCGGCTTCGCCCACCACGAAGACCACACCGCCGCGCCCTTGCTGGGCGTCGGACAACGCACGCTCGAGCAGCCCCAGTTGGGTATCCCGGCCGATGAGGGAAGGTGCTTGGGAGCGCATGATCTCGAAGCATAAATCAGATTGTCCGTAACCGTAGTGGGGCCGTCCAGATTCCGATTCCGCCCGGCCGGCCAGGCCCGCCGGAGGGCCTGGCCCGGGGGCGGCTACTGGGGCGAGGACACCGAGGTGTCGATCGAGCTCAGCGTGATGACGATTCCGCTGGTGAGAACCATTCCGGCCAGGATGCGCGCGCGAGCGCAAGCGCGGTTGCGGCCCGAGAGGGTGATGCCGCCGACCGCGTCCTGTTCGTCGACGGCAGGTGCGAGGGCCTCGGTGTCGGCGTTGGCGGCGGTGCTGGCGGACGCGGCGCGGCTGGAGTGCTGGTTCATGGGGAGAGTCCCTTCGTGTGGAAGTGCGCGGGTGGGAGGTGCGGGAGAGCTGAGACGACTGGAGGGCGGAGAGGAGCGGCAGGAGAGCCGGGTCCGGCCGGCCGGGGCACTAGCCCTCAACAGATGGGCATGGGGCTCGGACAGGAGTGCTCCAGCAGGAGCGCGGACGGGACACGGGCGGGGGAGTAGAGACGGAGCAGGCCGTAGCCGATGCCGGTGAGGCCCGTCAGCATTCCGGGAGAGGGCACCTGGTCGGGGGTGGCGCAGCGGTGCTGCTGCGCCTCGACGGTCGCGAGTACCCGGCCGGCGGTACGGGTCAGAGCGGCGGAAGCGGTGGCGTCGCCCCGGTTGGCCAGGACCGACAGCGCCTCCAGGGCGCCGAAGGCGCCGTGGCCCGCGCTGAGGTCGGGGCCGTCGCCGAGGGCGGCCAGCCGGGCGGCGAGGTCGCCGCGCCCCGGCAGATGCGCGGTGGCGGCGGCGATCCCGGGCAGACCGGTGGTCCACGACGGGCCGTGCGCGGCGGCGTCGGGCGTGGCGTTGGCCGAGCGCAGCAACCCGGCCGCCACCTCCGGGTGTCCCTTTCCATCCGCCCGGTGGTCCGCGTGGTGCCACAGCGCCCAGCCGATGCCCGCGACACCCTCGGCGAACTCCGCGGTGCAGCTGCTCTGGGCGACCGCGGCGGCCAGGGTGTCCGCCACCGCGTCGGCCAGTTCCAGGGCGCGCCGGGCGCCCGTCGCTTCGTGGGCGGCGACCGCCGCCGCCAGGGCGCCGGCGATACCGTCCGCGAACCCGGGGTCCGCGCAGGCCACCACGGCGTGCTCGAGTGCGGTGAGCGCGTCGGGCAGCGAGTCCGCCAGGTCGGCGTCGAGGAGAGCCGACAGCCGTACCAGGCCGTACAGGATGCCGCCGAGCCCGTTGTACGCTCCCGGTCCGACGGCGGCGCACAGTTCGGGGTCGGTGGCCAGCATCTTCAGCAGGGCCGGCAGCGGCCGTACCGCCTCGTGGGCGAGCGCCGTGTAGCGGTCGGCGCCCGCGAGCAGTCCGGCCTGGGCCAGGAAGAGCGCGACTCCGGTGTATCCCTGGGCGAGTCCGGCACCCATCGGGAGGACCGACCAGTGCTCGCCCGGCAGGCATTCCAGGCCGAGCCAGTTGGCCCGGCCGTCGGACCGCACGGCGCGGGCGGCGATCTCGTCGGCGATCCCGCAGGCCGCGGTGAGCAGCCGTGACGGCTCCGGCACCACTGCCGGCATGGGAGCCGGCACCAGCTCGGAGCGCGGCCTGACCAGCGGGGAGCCCGCCTCGCGTACGGCCAGCGCGGCCGAGACGATCCATTCCTGGTCCCGGCAGTCGACCTCGTCCATCCGGCCGATCTTGGCGCGGACCGCGCTCAGGCTCGCCACCGGCAGCAGGTCCGGCAGCCAGTTCCCACCGGCCGTCCGCACCCCCGTGCCGGACGGCCGGTGGACGAAGAGGGGGATGTCCCCGCGCCACAGGTCCTCGGTCTCGTGCTCCACCAGCCGGCCGCGCGCCGGGTCGTGCGCCGACTCGGTCCACAGCACCGCGAACGCGGCGTCCCGGGCGAGCGCGTCGCCGAGCAGCGCCGGGTGGGTGGACTCCTCCAGCAGGGTCGAGTACAGCCGGGTGGAGCGCACGATCAGCCGTGCGGGACTGTCCGCGTGCCGGTCCAGCAGAGCGCCCGGCGCGGTGAGTTCCGCGCCGTGTGCGCGGATCGCGGCGTATGTGGTGCGGAAGCCGTCCAGCAGCGCGGCGCGGTGGTCGGCGCCCCGGAGCCGCTGCCCGTCGGGCAGCGGCTGGTTCTGCGCGGCCGGGCTGGTCACCGGCCCCCGTACGACGCGCATGGTGTCCAGTCCGCTGTTCTCCCAGCGCAGTCCCTCGCTCGGGTAGGTGCCTTCCTCGGTGCGGCCCAGCGCGGAGATGTCCAGTGCGCCGTGCTCACCGATCAGCAGATAGGGCAGCAGGCACGTCCGGTACACGGAAGCCTGGAGGGCGTCGGCGGCCGGGTCGGCCTCGGCCGTGGTGGCCTGCGGAAGCCCGGTGTGCAACAGGGTTTCGGCGTCCACGAGCACCGGCTGGCCACCGGAGGCGATGAGGTTCTCGTAGTGCATGTCCGCGCCGTCCACCGCGTACAGCAGGGCCAGCAGGGCGCCTTGGCGCCGGTAGAAGGCGTCCGCCTCCGTCACCGAGCCGCACAAGCGGTGCTCGATGAACTCCAGCCAGCCGTGCTCCGGCCGCCGCACCGTACGCGGGGTACGCAGCTCAAGGCCGTCGACCCGGCCGGTGAGCCAGTGGGTCAGGTCGTCCAGCAGGGCGTGCTGCCCCAGCGGACGCGGCTTGTACACCGCCCGTGAGCCGTCCGCGAACTCCAGCACCGCAACCGAGCGCCCACCGCGATGGGCGTCGCCCCGGCCCAGTTCGACGCGGGTGAGCGGGCCCGGGTCGCGTCCGTCGAGGAGGACGGTCACCAGTTCCTCGCGGTCGGCGTGCAGCCGCAGGCCCAGTTCGGCGACCGCGTCGGCCGCGTCCAGTGCGGTCCGGCCCAGCATCCTCGCCAGCACCGGATAGGCGGTGAACAGCTCCCGCAGGCCGTCCGCGCTGCTGTTGGCGGCGAGGAAGGCGGCGAAACGATCGCGAGGCGTGGCCCCGGGGAGCCGTCCGGCGCGCCGGGCGCCGTCCAGTTCGCGGACGAGGGTGCGGGCCGCCTGCCGGGCCATCCGGCTCAGCAGCCACTGCTCGAACGCGGCGCGCAGCATGTTCCGTTCCGCTGCGGGAAGCGGCGCCAGCTGCCGGTCCAGGGTGTCCGAGGCCGGCACCACCAGCGGCGCCAGGACCGGTGCGAACACCTCGGGCCCGGTCGCGTCCCCACCCGGCACCGGCCATGCGGCGTCGTGGGCACGGTCCAGGGCCTCTTCGACGTAGCCGGCCCAGCGCGGAGTGCCGGCGCGGTCCGCCAGATCCTCCGGCGCCTCGCCGGCGAGGGCCCACACGGCACGTTCGTCGAGACCCAGGTGAGCCAGCCGCGCCGCGAAGCCCGCTGTGTCCCCGACGGCCCACGGGGCCCGGCCGGCCGTGGCGGTCATGGGTGACGCCACGGGACGGCCGGGGGCGCCGACACGCTCGGCGAGGGAGAGCGCGGGGGCCCACCAGGCGAGCGGCAGGTGCGCGCTTCGGAGCATCGTGGGTGCAGCTGATTCGGTCACAGGAGGAACGTCGCAGACACCGTATGACGCCTGCATGGGGGTGCATCCCTCATATTCTCCGACGGGCCCGCCGGAAGGTGGGGCTCCGCGCCGGCGAACCCGTGCGCACGCGGCCCGCGTTCGCGGCGCCCGAGGACGAACCCGCAGGTCACGGCCCGTACCCCGGGCCCGCCCTCCATACGGGCCACCGGAACCCCCACCCAGGTGGGGGCCGCCCGCACGGAAGGAGTCATGGCCGGGCCGACGGCAGCAGGCGTGGCTCCAGGCGCTCCTCCCGCACCCCGTCACCCTCGCGCGTCACCAGATAGGCGCCTTTGCCCGCCGACTCCGTGACCGCCTCCACGAGACGGGTGCCGTGATAGACGAGTCCCACTCCGTCGTCGGTGCAGTGCGCCGTCCCCAGGGTGCCGTCCGCGACCAGCCGGTGGATCAGCGGACGGCGGCCCGGGTCGGAGTCGTAATGGACACCGTTGCCGTACGGCAGGAAGCCGAGCGCGTCCACCACCGGCCGCAGATCCGGTCCGTACGAATCGGTCGCGCCGCCCTCGAACCAGCAGATCGATCCGGCGCTCACCCCGCTCAGCACCACCCCCGCCTGCCAGGCGCGCCACAGCGCCCGGTCCAGGCCGTGCACCCGCCACACCGCCAGGAGATTCGCCACCGACCCGCCCATGACCCACACGACGTCGTGGTCGAGGAGCGTGCCTTCCACGTCGTCCACGTTCGGCATGGGGAACAGGTGCAGCGGCGTCAGATCGAATCCCGCCACCCTGGCCGCCTCGTGCATGCGCGCGGTGACGTGCTCCGCGTCCCCCACCGCCGTGCCCAGGTAGAGGATGCGCGGACGGCGGCCGTTCACCCCTGACAGGTCGACCGCGTGGTGGACCAGGGAGTCGAAGAGCACCCGGGCACGGGCACCGACGCGATGCCCTCCGGAGGTGGCCAGGATGGTCGGCTGCGAGGCGGGCATGCGCGCGATCGTAACCCCTGCCGCGAACGGGTGACTGCCGTCCGGCGCCGGAGACCGTGTCATGACGCGGACGGACGTGGGGCGCCCGCCCTCCGCGACGCCCCGCCCGTTCCGGCCGCACGTTGCGGGGAGCATCCGCCACAACGTGGGTGGTCGGCCCGCATCCGCCACCGCCCGGCCTCCCGTGTACTGATGTCCGGCCGGCGGACTCCCGCAGCGGCACGGACCCTTCCCCACCGGCCCGTGGAGCGCCGTCCGACTCGACGCGTGACCAACTGGTGCCGTACGGCCGAGACAACAGGAGTGAAGGACATGCTGACCTCTCTGGGTATCGACTCCCTCGCACGGAGCGTCTATCTCGCCATGGTCGACCTGCCCGGCGCCGGGGTCCGCGAGTTGGCGGAGCAGCTGACGGAGGCGGAGGACACGGTCCGGGAGCGGCTGGAGCGGCTGTCCGCCCTCCTGCTCGTGGTCCCCGGCGACACCGCCACCGGCTGGCAGCCGGTCGACCCGGGGGTGGGCCTGACAGCGATGCTCGCCCGGCAGCAGGACGAACTCGCCCTCCATCGGCTCCAGGTGGAGGACAGCCGGCTGGAGGTGACCAGGCTGCTGTCCGAGCACGCGCGCGGCGGCCGGGACAGCATGCCGGGCGTCGAGTGGCTGGCCGGTGCGGACGCCGTGTGGCGGCGCGTCGCGGAACTCGCCGAAGGGTGCGAGCAGGAGTGGCTGGCCGTCGGTCCCACCGAGCGGCTCGCCGTGCCCGCCGCCGAGTCCGCCCGGCCCATCGACGAGATCCTGCGCCGGCGCGGCACGGCGGCCCGCACCATCGTCCTGGAGAGCGTCCGCAACGATCCCGAGACGATGGGCCGGGTACGGGGGAACGACGACAGCATCGGTTCGATCCGTACGCTGCCGTCGCTGCCCGCGTGGATGATCCTCTGCGACCGCACCCACACCGTGGTGCCGGTCGTGAGCGCCCGGTCCGTCGCCGGCGCGATGGTGTGCGGCGTCGAGTCGGTCACCGAGGCGTTCGCCGCCCTGTTCAGCCGCCTCTGGAAGGAGGCGCTGCCGCTCGCCGAGGCGCGCCCGCGTACCCGTGGCGGTCTCTCCCTCCAGGAGCAGCACGTGCTGAGACTCTGGGCACAGGGTCTCACCGACGCCGCCGCCGCCCGCAGGATGGACGTCTCGCTGCGCACGGTCCGCCGGCTCTCCGAGAAGCTGACCGACCGCTTCGGTGCGCAGAGCCGCTTCCAGCTCGGCGCCCTGGCCATCGCCCAGGGCGGCATCCGGGTCGAGGACATGGTCTGACGCGACCCGTGCGCGACCGTACGCCCCCACCGCCGCCTTCGCGGTGAAGGCGTACGCCGTCATCCGGCCGGCGCGAACTGTGCGTTGATCGCCGCCATCATCAGGTCCGCGATGTTCTGAGCCAGTTCGGCGGGGGTCGGGTGGTCGAACACCGCCCGTACCGGTACGTCGACCCGCAACGCCTTCCGCAGCCGTGACGCGACCTGAGTGGCGAGCAGCGAATGCCCGCCCAGCTGGAAGAAGTTGTCGTGGACGCCGATGCGTTCGATGCCCAGGAGCTCCGTCCAGACGGCCGTGATGTGCCGTTCGACGGTGTTGCGCGGCGCCGTGTAGGACGTTCCGAGGTCCGGCCGCCTGCCGTCGGGGACCGGCAGCGCAGCCCGGTCCACCTTGCCGTTCGCGGTCAGCGGCAGTCGCTCCAGCATCATGAACGCCGCCGGGACCATGTAGTCGGGCAGGTGGCGCCCGAGGTGCGCGTGCAGGTCAGTGATGCTCGGGGCGTCCGGTCCCGCGGCCACCAGGTAGGCCACCAGCCGCTTGTCGCCGGGCACATCCTCGCGGACGATCACGGCGACCTCGCCGACACCGGGATGGGTGATCAGGTTGGCCTCCACCTCACCCAGTTCGATGCGGTTGCCGCGGATCTTGACCTGGTGGTCGATCCTGCGCAGGAACTCCAGCTGCCCGTCGGGCCGCCACCGCACCAGGTCGCCGGTGCGGTACACCCGGCCGCCCACCTCCTCGGCCTCGAAGGGGACGAACCGCTCCCGCGTCAGATCAGGGCGTCCCAGATATCCGCGCGCCACCTGCACTCCACCGACCAGGAGTTCACCGGGAACGCCGACCGGCTGCGGAGTGCCGTGCTGGTTCACCACGAAGCACCGGGTGTTGGCGACCGGCCGGCCGATCGGCGGAACGGTGTCCCCGGGGGCGCACACCGTGGAGGTGGCGACGACCGTGGACTCCGTGGGGCCGTAGTTGTTGACCACGCGGAACGGCAGGCGGGTGCGCGGTGGCATCCGCAGCCGGTCGCCGCCGGTCAGTACGTAGTCGAGGGTGCTGTCCGGGCCCCAGTGGAGCGCCGACAGCGACTCCAGCATCGGCGTGGACAGGAACGTGGCGTGGACGCCCTGCTCGCTCAGCCAGTCCCGCAGCAGCTGCGGGGTGAGCCGGACCCTCTCGGTGGTGACGCAGCAGGTCGCACCCCGGGTGAGGCCGAGCCACAGTTCCCACGCCGCCGCGTCGAACGCGATCCCCGCGAGCAGCGCGATCCGCTGCCCCGGCTCGAGACCGTACTCGCTCGCCGTCCAGTGGACCAGGTTGATCACGCTGTGGTGCTCGACCTGTACACCCTTGGGCCGGCCGGTGGACCCGCTGGTGTAGATGAGGTAGGCCAGGTTGTGCGGGGCGGCGGCGGGCTCCGGGTCGGTGACCGGCTCGCCGTCCAGCGGGCCCCCTTCGGCGTCGCACGCGTCGAGCAGCAGCAGGGGGACGCCGGAGGGTATCCGGTCCGCGTGCGCGGCGTGGGTGAGGACGACCGGGGTCTGCGTGTCCCGCACCATGTACGCCAGCCGCTCGACGGGGTACTCCGGGTCCAGCGGTACGTACGCCGCCCCGGCCTTCAGCACCGCCAGTTCCGCCGTCACCAGATCGGCCCCGCGGTCCAGACACACCGCCACCGGCATGTCCGGCCGGGTCCCGTACCGGGTCCGCAGGTGGTGGGCGATCCGGTTGGCGCGCGCGTTCAGTTCGCCGTACGTCAGTGCGCCCTGCGGCCACTCGACGGCCACGGTGTCCGGCTGCCGGGCCGCCCGCTCCTCGAAGAGGCCGTGCAGGGTGGCCGTGTCCGGATAGGCGGCGGCGGTGTCGTTCCACTCGACGAGTGACCTCCGCCGCTCGGCGGGGGGGAGCATGCACAGCTGCGACAGCCGGGCGCCGGGGGCGCCGGCCACCGCGGCCAGCAGCGTGCCCAAGTGGCCGGCCAGCCGGTCGACGGTGTCCCGCTCGAAGAGGTCGGTGCGGTACTCCAGGGTCCCGCGCAGGCCACCGGCCGGGCCTTCGGACATCATCAGGCTCAGGTCGAACTTGGCATCCGGCAGCGTCACCGCGAACGGCTCCACCTCCAGCCCCGGCAGGCTCCACGTGTGGCCGTCCGGCACGTTCTGCAGGGCGAACAGGATCTGGAACAGCGGGTTGCGCGAAGGATCGCGGTCGGGCGCCAGCTCCTCCACCAGGCGCTCGAAGGGAAGGTCCTGGTGGTCGTACGCGCCGAGCGCCGTGTCCTTGACCCGGTCGATGAGCTCGGTGAAGGCGGGGTCGCCGGACAGGTCGGTGCGCATCACCAGGGTGTTGACGAAGAAGCCGATCAGATCCTCGGTCTCGGCCCGGTTGCGGCCGGCGATCGGGCTGCCGACCGCGATGTCGTCCTGCATGCTGTACTTCGCCAGAAGCACCTGGAACACCGCCAGGAGCACCATGTACAGGCTCGCGTCGTTCGCCGTCGCCGCAGCCCGCAGTCGCGTGGCGACCTCGGCCGGCACCTCGAACGACACGGTGGAGCCGCCTTCGGGCCGACCCGCCGGACGGCGGTGGTCGCTCGGCAGCTCCAGCGGCTCCAGCCCGGTGAGCCGGTCCCGCCAGTAGGCCAGTTTCCCTTCCAGTACGTCACCGGTCAGCCGCTCCCGTTGCCACACGGAGAAGTCCGCGTACTGCAGCGGTAGTTCGGGCAGACCGGTCGGCGCCACCCCTGATACCGCCGCCCGGTAGTTCTCGCGCAGCTCCCGCGCCATGACTCCCTCCGACCATCCGTCGGCGGCGATGTGGTGCACCGTCAGCAGGAGGAACGCCTCGTTGTCGGCGAGCCGTACCTGGTGGGCGCGCAGCAACGGGCCCGTCGCCAGATCGAACGGCCGGCCTGCCTCGGCCTCCGCGAACCGCCGTGCCGCCGCGTGCCGTTCCTCCGGATCGGCAATATGGCGCAGGTCGTGGACGGTCGCTCCCACCGGTGCCGGCGGGTCGATGAGCTGCCCCGGCTCGCCGTCCTCGGAGACGAACCGGGTCCGCAGGATTTCGTGCCGTGCCACCATGGCGGTGAGCGCCGCGTCCAGCGCCTTCACATCCAGTACGCCACGGACGTGCAGCGCGAACGGTACGACGTACTCGGCGCGCCCCGGCTCCAGCTGATCCAGGAACCACAGCCTCTGCTGGGCGGAGCTCAGTGGCAGCGGACCACCGGTCCGGGCGGCGGGCGTGATGCGATCCGCGCCGTCCGTGTCGAGCTCCGCCACGACGGCCGCCAGCGCGGCGACCGTCGGCGCCGCGAACAGGGCCCGTACCGGCACCTCCACGCCGAGCGCCGTCCGCAGTCGCGAGGTGACCTGGGTGGCCAGCAGGGAGTGGCCTCCCAGCTCGAAGAAGTTGTCGTCGACACCGGTGACGTCGGTGCCCAGCACCTCCGACCAGGCCGCTGCCACCGCACGTTCGGCCGGTGTGCGCGGCGCGACGTCGTCCTCGTGCGAGCGGGGGCCGGGTGCGGGCAGCGCACGCCGGTCCACTTTGCCGTTCGGGGTGAGCGGCAGCCGGTCCAGCACCACGAAGGCGGACGGCACCATGGAGGCGGGCAGCTCGCGGCGCAGCCGGGCGCGCAGTTCCTCGGCGGTCGGTGCCTGCCCGTCCGGTACGACGTACGCCACCAGGCGCTTGTCACCCGGGATGTCCTCGCGCAGGACGACGGTCGCGGCCGTGACGTCGGGGCCGGCCAGCAGCACCGACTCGATCTCGCCCGGTTCGATGCGGTGACCCCGCAGCTTGACCTGGTCGTCGAGCCGTCCCAGGAACTCCAGCTGCCCGTCGGGCAGCCACCGCACCCTGTCTCCCGTGCGGTAGACCCGCCGGGGTGTGCCGTCGACGTCCACCGTGACGAACCGCTCCGCCGTCTGCTGCGGCAGACCCTGGTAGCCGCGCGCCAACCCGGCACCACCGACCAGGAGTTCGCCCGGGATGCCGATCGGGAGCGGCTTGTCGTGCCGGTCGACGACGTAGACGACGGTGTTGCGTACCGGCCGGCCGATCGGCGGCACCGGTACCCCCGGTTCCACCTCGGCGGACGTCGTGACCACGGTCGATTCGGTCGGCCCGTAGTTGTTGACGACGCGGAACGGCAGTCGCAGCCCGGACGGCAGCCGGAGCGCGTCACCGCCGGTGAGTACGTAGGCCAGCGAGGTCGGCTCCGACCAGTCGAGTGCGGCCAGCGCCTCCAGCATGGGCGTGGAGAGGAACGTGCCGTGCACCCGCCGGTCGGCCAGCCAGCGCTGGAGCAACTCCGGTGTGCGCCGCACCGTTTCGTCGGGGACGCACACGGTGGCGCCGGCGGCCAGCGCGGGCCACAGCTCCCACGCCGCGGCGTCGAAGCCGATACCGGCGAGATGGGCGACCCGGCGGCCCGCCGCCGCGCCGAAACCTTCCACCGTCCAGTGGATCAGGTTGACCAGGCTGCGGTGCTCGATCTGTACGCCCTTGGGGCGTCCGGTGGAGCCGCTGGTGTAGATCAGATAGGCCAGGTCGTGCGCGGTGGCGGCGGGTTGTGGGTCGTGTGCCGCCAGATCCTGGATCCGCGGCCAGTCGCGGTCGGTGAGGAAGCGGTGGGGCGTGCGGGGCAGCCGGGCCGTGTGCGCGGAGTCGGTCACCACGTGCGCCGCTCCGGAGTCCTCGATCATGAACGCGAGACGCTCGGCCGGTAGCTCCGGGTCCAGAGGCAGGTACGCGGCCCCCGACTTGAGCGCCGCGAGCAGTGCGGTGATCTGGTCGGGCCCGCGTTCCAGGAGGACGGCGACCACCCGGCCGGGCCCGGCGCCGAGTGACCGCAGATGTCCGGCGAGCCGGTTGGCACGCTCGTTCAGCTCCCGATACGTCAGCCCTCCGGTCTCCGACAGCACCGCTGCCGTTCCGGGCAGTCGCGCGGCGCGCTCCTCGACGAGCCGGTGCGCCGTCATGTCGGTGTCCGGGGAGAGGGACGCCACCCCTGACCACTCGGTCAGCACGCGCCGGCGTTCGGCGCCGGCCAGCACCCCCAGCTCCGACAGCCGCTGTCCCTGGCCCGAGACCGCCGCTTCGAGCAGCGTGGTGAAGTGACCGGCCAGCCGTCTCGCCGTCGCGTGTTCGAACAGGTCCACGGCGAACACGAGGTTTCCGTCGAGCGAACCGTCGGACCGTTCGGTGAGGAACAGCGTCAGGTCGAACTTGGCCTCCTCCGCCCGCACCGCGAACGGCTCGACCTCAAGTCCCGGTAGCCCCCACGCGTTCCCGTCCGGTGTGTTCTGGAGCACGAACATGGTCTGGAACAGCGGGGTGCGCGACAGGTCCCGCTCCGGCGCCAGTTCCTCCACCAGCCGTTCGAACGGCAGATCCTGGTGGTCGTACGCGCCGAGCGCGGTGTCCCTGACCCGGTCGAGCAGGGCACCGAAACTCGGGTCGCCGGACAGGTCGGTGCGCATCACGAGGGTGTTCACGAAGAAGCCGATCAGCTCCTCCGTCTCGGCCCGGCCGCGGCCCGCGACCGGGCTGCCGACCGTGATGTCCTCCTGCCCGCTGTACTCCGCCATGAGCAGCTGGAACACCGCCAGCAGCGACATGAACAGGCTCGCGCCGTGCCCCGCCCCCATCCGCCGGGCGGCGTCGACCACGTCGGCGGGCACGGTGAAGGCGACCGCGTCACCGCGGCCGGACCGTTCGGCCGGGCGGCGGTGGTCGGCCGGCAGCTCCAGCGTCTGGAGGCCGGCGAGCCGGTCGCGCCAGTACGCCGCCTGTCCGTCCAGCGCCGGCCCGTCCAGGGTCGCACGCTGCCACGCCGCGAAGTCCGCGTACTGGAGCTCCAGCGGTACGAGCTCCGCCGCACGGCCCGCGACCGCTGCTCCGTACAGTTCCCGCAGTTCCCGTGCCAGGACGCCCTCCGACCAGCCGTCGGAGACGATGTGGTGCAGGGCGATGAGCAGCAGCCACTCCTCATCGGCGACACGTACCGCCACCGCCCGCAGGAGTGGCCCCGTCGCCAGGTCGAACGGCGTTCCCGCCGCCTCGCGGAGGATGCCGGGCGCCGCGTCGCCACCGAGGCCCCGTGCGTCGCGCACGTCCACGGACACTTCTCGCGGCACGTCGACGATCTGGACCGGCCGGCCCGTGCCGTCCGCCACGAATCGGGTCCGCAGGATCTCGTGCCGGGCCACCAGCGCCGTCAGCGCGGCTCCGAACACCTCCGGTGCGAAGCGGCCCGTGACCCGCAGCCCGGCCGGGACGACGTACTCCGCTCGCCCCGGATCCAACTGGTCCAGGAACCAGAGCCGTTGCTGGGCGAACGACAGCGGAAGCCGCCCCGTCGACCGGTCCGCGCGCGTCATCGCCGTCACCGTGCCCGGGGTGAGCGCGTCGACGGCGGCCGCCAGCAGCGCCGGGGTCCGCGCCTCGAACAGGGTGCGGTGGGACACCTCCACGCCCAGGTCCCGGCGCAGCCGGGAGACGACCCGGGCGGCCAGCAGGGAGTGCCCGCCCAGCTCGAAGAAGTCGTCGTCGATGCCCACCGGGTCCACGCCCAGCAACTCGGCCCAGATTCCGGCGACCGCCACCTGATTCGGAGTGCCGGGCGCCGTGTACGCCACGGACAGCTCCGGGCGGTGGCCCTGCGGCGCGGGCAGTGCCTTGTGGTCCACCTTGCCGTTCGGCGTCAGAGGAAGCCGCTCCAACATCACGTACCGGGCGGGCACCATGTGCTCCGGCAGATCCCGCGCCAGGGCCCGGCGCAGTTCGGGCACCGCCGGACCGGCCCCGCCCGCCGGCACCAGGTACGCCACCAGGCGCTTGTCGCCCGGGACGTCCTCACGGACCACGACGGTCGCCGCCGCCACGCCCGACCGGGCCAGCAGGGCGTTCTCGATCTCGCCCAACTCCACCCGGTGGCCGCGCAGTTTGACCTGGTCGTCGATCCGGCCGAGGTAGACCAGCCGCCCGTCCGGCAGCCACTTCACCAGGTCCCCGGTGCGGTACACCCGGGCGTCCGGATCCGCCGAGAACGGGTGCGGCACGAACCGCTCTGCCGTCAGATCGGGCCGCCCCAGATAGCCGAGGGCCACGTTCACGCCGCCGATCAGCAACTCGCCCGGCACGCCGATGGGCTGGACCTCGCCGTGTGCGCCGACCACGAACACCTCGGTGTTGTCGATCGCACGGCCCATCGGTACGTGGTCCGCCGCCGGGTCCACCGACACCGTCCGGCTGACCACGTTGCCCACGGTCGCCTCGGTCGGCCCGTACTCGTTGACGACGGCGGTGCCGTCCGCTCCGCTCGCCAGCACCCGGTGCGTCAACGCCGGTGTCAGGTCCTCGCCGCCCGCCACCACCGTCGTGATGCGGTGCCGCACCCCGTCCCGCTCCAGCCGTGCGGTCAGCAGCTCCAGATGGGAGGGGGTCGCCTTGAGGAAGCTGACCCGCGCACCGGTCGCCACGAGGTCCACGGCCACGTCGAAGACCGTCTGCCCCGGACCGGGACTCGGGATCACCAGCCGCAGCCCCTGCAGCAGCGGCAGGAACAGCGCGGTGACCGTCAGGTCGAACGCCGCCGACGAGCACAGCAGCGAGCCGATCTCGGCACCGGGCGCGGCCGGGTAGTTGCGGTCGCACCAGTGCAGGTAGTTGACGACGCCCCGGTGC
Organism: Streptomyces sp. NPDC091387; assembly: GCF_044756945.1. NCBI lineage: Bacteria > Bacillati > Actinomycetota > Actinomycetes > Kitasatosporales > Streptomycetaceae > Streptomyces > Streptomyces sp. NPDC091387. The sequence goes on from NZ_JBIVTZ010000037.1 coordinate 25,344, forward strand.
GCCACACGGACACCCTTGGGGCGGCCCGTCGAGCCCGAGGTGTAGATGACGTAGGCCAGGTCGCCGGGGCCCGTCCCGACTTCCGGGGCCGAGCCGTCGCCGTCCGGCCAACCGCCGTCGGTGAGCAGCAGTTCGGACCCCGGCTCGAACAGGCCGGCGTGTGCGGACTCGGTGATCACCACGGGCGCCGCACTGTCACCGACCATGTAGCGCAGCCGCTCGGCCGGATAGGACGGGTCCAACGGCACATACGCGGCACCGGACTTGAGCACCCCGAGCAGGGCGCACACCAGATCCGGGCCGTGGTCCAGGCAGACCGCGACCAGCGCGCCGGGTCCGACGCCCCGCTCGCGGAGGTGGTGCGCGAGCCGGTTCGCCCGCTCGTCCAGCGCGCGGTAGGTCAGGAGCCGCCCGCCGTGCTCCAGGGCGACCGCGTCCGGCTGCCGGGCGGCCCGCTCCCCGACCAGCCGGTGGACGGTCGACGTGTCCGGGAACGCGGACGTGCGGCCGTTCCACTCGGTGAGAATCCGTGTCCGCTCCGTCGCGGTCAGCATCTCCAGCGCGGCCTGCCGCGTCTGAGGTTCCTCGGCGGCGGACCGGGCGAGGACGACGAAGTGGTCGGCCAGACGCTCCGCCGTGGCCCGGTCGAACAGGTCCGTGCGGTAGCCCAGCACACCGCGCAGCGCGTCGCCGTCGGCGGCGAGCTCCAGGGCGACCTGTGCCCCGGGCGTGAGCACGGCCGGCGTCTCGCCCGCCGGGTGCCACGCGAACCGCGGGGCATCGTCCAGCGCACCGCCGGCCGCCTCCGCGAGCTGCGCGTACGGCAGGCCGCGGCGCGCTCGTACGGCCGTCGCGATGTGCGTCAGCGCGTCCTCGAACGGCGGGTCGCCGCCCGGGCCCCGTACGGCCCGTGCCTGTCCGTCGTCGTCCCGCACCACCACCGGGACATCACCCCGGCCCGCGTACCGTGCCAGCAGCGTCTGGAACACCGTCAGCAGGACCGTCGAAAGCTCCGTCCCCCGCTCGTGCGCCATCGCGGACAGCGCCTGTGCCGTCACGGCGGGTACGTCGAAGAGGATCCGGTCCGAGGGACCCGGCCCGTCGTCCGCCGGGCGCCGGTCCGCCGGCAGCTCCAGGGGCTCCAGGCCCGCCAGCGCGTGCCGCCACTCCTCCACCTGGTGATCAGCCACCGTTCACTCCCCATCGTCAGCACGTTGTCAGCGGTACAAGCAGTTCGTGCGGTACAGGCGGCCACAGCACTTCTGAGGCGGCACCGTGACCACCGGCGCCCGAAGGATGTCCGCGGTGAGCACGTTAGGAGCCGTGCGCGGGCGCCCCCAGTGGGCACAAGTGACGCCTCGGGGGCTGGCCACAAGTGCCCAGTGCCGCGACGGAACGCCGCTGGCCACGATGGACGACGTCACTCGCCGACAGCCCGGACGCCCGGAGCCGGCTCCCGAAGCGCCGCCGAACGCTCCCGTGCGAAAGGGACGTGGGGGACTCGGTCGCGGCGGGGCCTGCCGCGGGTGACCGGCCCGATCGCAACGATCGCGGCCGCCTACGGTGTCGAGAGGAAAGCCGGTCGTGTACCTGCGTCACCAGCCCCCGGAGAGCCCGCCCCACGTGGTCCTGAGCACCATCCCCTCGGACGCGCACACCTGGAACCTGCTGTTCCTCCAGCTCATGCTGGAGGAACAGGGATGGGAGGTCACCAACCTCGGTGCCTGCGTCCCGGTCGATGTCCTGGTCACCGAGTCCGCCGCGCGGCTCCCCGGCCTCATCGTCGTGAGCACCGTCAACGGCCACGGTGCAGAGGAGGCCCCGGCCCTGGCCCGCGCGGTGCGTGCCGTGCCCGCCCTGGCCCGGGTACCGCTCGTCATCGGCGGCAAGCTCGACACCGAGGGGTCCACCGGCCCCGACGCCCATCCCGCGCTCACAGAGGCCGGCTTCGACGCTGTCCTGACCGGGCCGAACGCCGTACCGCGGCTGCTTGCCCTGCTCGACTCCCTGTCGCAGCGCGGGCAAGGAAGGGCCTACGCCGATGCCGCCCGCTGACCCCGCCGCCGGCAGCGCGACACCGCTCACCGGACCCGCCCCCGGTGGCGCCTTCCACCGCTTCATGGACGAGGCCGCACGCTCCGGCACGCTCGTCGTCCAGCCCCGCATGGGGTTCGCGGACCCCGCCAGGATGCGCGCCGGGCTGCTCGCCACCCGTGGCGCCGCCGCCACCACCGTCGGCACCCTCACCCTCGACAGCTTCACCCGCGTCGGGGACTACGCGGCCGCCGCCCGCGCCGTTGCCCACGGGTACCCGCTCAACGGCTACCCGCTCGTGAGCATGCCCGTCGCCACTACCACCGGGCTGCTCGACCGCGTCCGCGGCGAGGACTTCCCCGTCCAGGTGCGGCACGGCTCCGCGCAGCCCGGCCGCATCGTCGAGGCACTGATCGACGCCGGACTCGACGCCACAGAGGGCGGCCCCGTCTCCTACTGCCTGCCCTACGGGCGCACCCCGCTCGCCACGTCCGTACAGGCATGGCGCGAGGCGTGCCGCACGCTCGCCGCGCTCCGGGCGTCCGGTGTCGAACCGCACCTGGAGAGTTTCGGAGGCTGCATGCTGGGCCAGCTCTGCCCGCCCTCGCTGCTCATCGCCCTCTCCGTACTGGAAGGGATGTTCTTCCGGCAGCACGGTCTGCGCAGCGTCTCCCTGAGCTACGCCCAGCAGACCAGCGCGGAGCAGGACGAGGAGGCTGTTCACGCCCTGCGCGCCCTGGCCGCCGACCACCTCCCGGACACCTCCTGGCACGTGGTCGTCTACGCCTACATGGGGGTTTACCCGGAGACCAGGTCCGGCGCGCTGTCCCTCGTGTCGGACGCCGCCCGGCTCGCGGTGCGGACCGGAGCCGCGCGCCTCATCGTCAAGACGGCAGCCGAGGCCGCCCGCATTCCGTCGATCGACGAGAACGTCACGGCGCTGGAGACGGCCACGAGCGCCGCGCGTTCCGTGCGGCGCACCGCGCCACCGCCGTCCACCGGCATCGAGCAGGAGGCCCGTGCTCTCGTGGAGGCCGTCCTCGGGCTGCACACCGACGTGGGGCAGGCGCTGATCCGGGCCTTCGCCCGTGGCTACCTCGACGTCCCCTTCTGCCTGCACCCCGACAACGCGGGCCGCACCCGCAGCGTCATCACCGAGCAGGGCCGGCTGGAGTGGTCCCGCACCGGATCGCTGCCGCTCGGCCCCACCGCCACCGTGCACCGCTCCCGCCGCCTGACCTCGTCGGGACTGATGGGCGCACTGCATCACGTCAAGAACCGCTACGACGCGCCCGCCGCCTCGCTCGCGCGGGCCAGCTGACCACACGTCACCCTCCCCCTCCCAAGGCCCCTTTCGGGCCGGTGAACCGTACGTCGACCGGACAAGGACCGACATGACACTCCAGATCGACCACCCCCTGGCGTTCGCCGCCGCTCCCGCCCTGCCCTCGCCGCTGGAACACCTGCGCGACCCGCGCACCAGGGCGGCCCTGCGCATCCAGCAGGCCCTGGTCGCGGGTGCCCGCGCCTATCTGCGTGCCGACGACGCGGTGGAAATGGCCCACCCGATCATCGGCCCCGTCACCGACCCCGGCTCGCGCGGCGCCAAGCAGGTCGACGTCGACTACTACGGACACAGCTACAAGCTGATGACCAGCGCCATCCTCTACAAGCAGGCGTCCCTGCTGGCGTACGACCGCATCTTCCTCGTCGCGCCCAACGTCCGCCTGGAACCCGTGGAGACCAGCACGACCCGCCGTCACCTCGCCGAGTTCCGGCAGATCGACGTCGAGTACGCGGGCGCCGGCCGCGACGACGCCATGGACATCGCCGAGGGTCTCGTCCGCCACGCGGTCACCACCGTCGCCGACGAGTGCGGCGCAGAGCTGGCCGTACTGGACCGCGACCCAGAGACGCTGCGCCGGTTCGTCGCCCGGCCGTTCGCCCGCGTGCCGCACGGCGAGGTCGTCGAGCGGCTGCGCCGCGACGGCTACCCGCAGGCCGCCGGCACGGAGATCGAGTGGGAGGCGGAGGAGCGCATCTCCCGCCAGGCCGACGCCCCGTTCTTTGTCGTCGGCTACCCCAAGGGCTCTCGCGGCTTCTACGACAAGGAGAGCCCGGCCGAGCCCGGCACCCTCCTCAACTTCGACCTGATCGCACCCGAGTCCTGCGGTGAACTGTGCAGCGGCAGCGAGCGCGAGAGCGACTACGCCGCCCTGGTCACCCGGATGCGGGAGACCGGTGAGAACCCCGCCAAGTACGCCTGGTACCTCGACGTCGCCCGTCACGGCATCCCCCGGAGCGCGGGCTTCGGAATCGGGCTGGAACGCCTCACCCGCTGGGTCGCCGGCCTCGACTCCGTCTGGCAGGCCACCGCCTTCCCGAAGCTCGCGGGGGTCGTGTCCCCGTGACGTACCTGACCGCACCCGGCCTGCCGGAAGACGACATCCGCACCCGTGCCCGCGACGGAGCCGCCGCCGTCTTCCCGCCGCTCGACAGCTACGGCACCGCCGTCTTCGGGGCAACCCGCGAACCGGGCGACGACATCGACACCCTGCGCCTGGCCCCGCCCGTCTTCATGCCCGGCCGCCTCGCCAAGCTCATCGACCTCGGCCGCGAACCGCTCTACTCCGACGTCCGCCTCACCACCGCCCTCGGCGGCTTCGACTCCCCGCTGCCGGTGTACGTGTCGGCCCTCGGCTCCACCCGCGTCGCCGGCACCAGCCTCGCCCTCAGCCGCCAGGCCGGACGCCTCGGCATCCCCATGGTCATCGGCGAGAACGTCGCCCCGATGAACGGCTTCCGCAGCAGCGGCGACGACCACCGCAAGGGACTGCTGGAACGCATCCTCGCCTACTGCGAGGAACTGCCCGACGGCGTCGGCGGCCTCTGCGTCCAGCAGAGCACCGAGGACGCCGACTCCGAGGTCTGGAACCACGTCTACAGCGAACCCGCTGTCTCCGGACTCCTCGCCTCCGGCCGCCTCGGCTTCGAGATGAAGGTCGGCCAGGGCGCCAAGCCCGGCCTCGGCGGCCTCACGATGATCAGCGAGGCGGTCGCCGCCGACCTCGACGGCCAGTACGCCGTCGAACGACTGACGGACGACGGAGCGGTCCTGCGCTGCTCCAGCCCCGGCACCTTCACCGACGAGATCTTCCGCCGTCAGATCCAGCTCATGCGCAACAACTACCCACGCGCCCGCTGCTGGGTGAAGCTCTTCCCCGGCAGGGACGTCGGCGACGCAGCCGCCATCGCCTGGGAAGCGGGTGCCCACGCCGTCACCGTCGACGGAGCCGAGGGCGGCACCGGGTGGGCCCCCACCGGCTTTCTGGGCCATGTCGGACTGCCGCTGGCCGAGTGCCTGCGCCGCGTCGAACCCGCCGGCCGCACCCTGCTCGCCAGCGGACGCGTCTGGGACGGCATCCGCGCCGTGAAACTCCTCGCCCTGGGCGCCCGCGCCGTCGGCCTGGGCCGCGCCGCGCTGGTCGCCGCCGACGAGGACCCGGTACACGGACTCGAACGCCTCCTGGACGCCATGGCCCTGGAGATGCGCATGGCCGTCAGCTCCCTCGGCAGGTACGCGGCGGACGAGACCGGCCCCGAGGACCTGTGGAGGCCCGAGTCATGATCTACGAGCACACGTACGAGATGGTCACCGACGACCTCTTCGTCCGCCTGCCACGGATGGCACCGGGTACCGAGGTCTTCCTCAAGATCGAGGGGCTCAACCCGGCCGGCTCCGTCAAGCTCAAGACGGCACTGAGCCTCGTCCAGGACGCCGAGCAGCGCGGCGTCCTCACCCGCGGGGCCCGGATCATCGAGTCATCCTCCGGAAACCTCGGCATCGCCCTCAGCTCCATCTGCGCCACCAAGGGGTACTCCTTCACCTGCGTGGTCGACCCCAACACCAACGCGGCCAGCATCGACCACATGCGCGCCCTCGGCGCCGAGGTCGTCGTCGTGGACACGGTCGACGCCAACGGCGGCTTCCTCCAGTCCCGCATCGCCCACATCCGGCGCCGCGTCGAGGCCGACCCCGCCATGGTGTGGCTCAACCAGTACGCCAACCCGGCCAACCCCCGCGCCCACTACGAGCAGACCGCGTGCGCCCTGCTCAAGGAGCTCCAGAAGATCGACTACCTGTTCGTCGGCGCGGGCTCCACCGGCACGTTCGTCGGCTGCTCCCGGTACCTGCGCGAGTTCTCCCCGGACACCCGGATCGTCGCCGTGGACGCCGTCGGCTCCATCATCTTCGGCGCCCCGCCCGGACGCCGCGTCATCCCCGGACTCGGCGCCAGCCGCGTCCCCGAGCTCTTCGAACCCGGCCTCGCCGACGACGTCGTGCTCGTCGCCGAGGAGGACGCGGTCCACGAGTGCCGGCTGCTCGCCCGCACGCACGGCCTCCTGGTCGGCGGCTCCACCGGATCCGTCCTGGCCGCGATCCGCCAGTACGCCGACGCGTTTCCCACCGGCTCCCGCATCGCCGCGATCTCACCCGACATGGGCGAGCGCTACCTCGGCACCGTCTACAACGACGCCTGGGTGGGAGAACACCTCGGCGTTCTCGCGTGACCACCGCCACCGCCTCCGTGCCCCTCCCGCGAAAGGGAATGCCGATGTCTGCGTTTCATGTGATCGACGGTGCCGTCACCCGAGACGTCATCACCTCCGCGCCGTCCGAGATCGTGGAGATCGTGCGGGACACCTACCTCCGGCACAGCCGCGGCGACACCGTGAACCCCAACAGCTACTTCCTGCGCTTCCCCGAGAACCCCGGCGCCCGCATCATCGCCCTCCCCGCCCACCTGGGCGGCGAGGCACCGGTCTCCGGCCTGAAGTGGATCGCCAGCTACCCGGAGAACGTGCGGCAGAACCTGCCCCGCGCCTCCGCGGTCCTGCTCCTCAACGACGCGGACACCGGCTACCCGTTCGCCTGCCTTGAGGCGTCCGGCATCAGCGCCGCCCGTACGGCGGCCTCCGCCGCGCTCGCCGTGGAGACCCTGGCCCCCGACGACGCGCCCCGCACGGTGCTCTTCGTCGGCGCCGGCGTCATCGGGCGTACGGTCTCCGACTTCCTCGCGGCCCGTGGACTCAACGTCCGCGAGTGTCTCGTCCACGACCATGTGGACTCGTACGCCGAGAAGTTCGCCGGCTACGCGGCCGAGGTCCACGGGTGGCGGGCCAGGTCCGTCTCCGACGTCGACGCGGCCCTGGCCACCGCCGACCTGGTGGTCCTGGCGACCACGGCGCCGGCGCCGTGGCTGGCGGACGGCCAGCCCCTGCTGCCGGAGCAGCTCATCCTGAACCTGTCCCTGCGGGACATCCACCCCACGGTCATGATCAAGTGCCACAACGTCCTCGACGACATCGACCACTGCCTGACCGCCCAGACCTCACCCCACCTCACCGAGACGGAGTACGGCAGCCGCGACTTCATCGACGGCACCCTCGCGGACGTCCTGCGCGGCAAGACCGTCCTCGACCGGGACCGCCCCACCATCTTCTCCCCGTTCGGTCTCGGCGTCCTGGACCTGGCGGTCGGCTGCCACATCTACCGGACCGCGCTGGAAAGCGGCCGAGCGACCGAAATCCCAGGTTTCTTTCCGGAGCTGACGCGCTGGTGACCTGACCTGACCTGACCTGACCTGACCTGGCTGACCGCCGCACGTCGATGTCCTTCGCCCCGGCCCCGGGCACCCTCCGCAGAACGCGGAGGGTGCCCGGGGCCGGGGCGTTCCGGCATGTGCGGCGAGGAGGACACGCACCCCTATAGGTTCGAGCGGGAGCGTGGCGGCGGCTCCGCCCGGGTAGACGGACCTGCAGGTGCTGAGCTGGACCATGTGCGACGTGGTCCGCTGGGGCGGCTGTACGGCACGCCGGACGGCGCAGAAGGTCGCGCTGCTGAAGCAGAAGGTCCAGGACAAGTACGTCCAGGCCGTGCTCCTGCAGGAGGTCTGCCAGAGCACCCTGAACGAGCTGCTGACGCAGCTGGGGCCCGGGTGGAGCGCGAACTGCACGCCGTACCACTGGTCGGAGAAGGGCAAGCTGAGCGTGAGCCCGTGCGAGACCAAGCCGGGCCGCCCGACCGAGCCGCTGGACCCCCACGACGACGTGGGCACGGCCATCGTGGTCAAGGCGGGTCTGCCGGATCCGGTCAAGCACCCCATGCTGCAGCCGAGCACGGCACTGGTCCCGCCGTTCCAGTGCGCGACGGCCGACTACTTCGAGCTCCGGCTCTGCAACGTGCACTCCCCGCAGCGTGAGTCCGACAACGACTTCCCGGCGCTGGACCACCGCGACGACTATCAGCTGGCGGTCAAGGACATCGTCGAGGACTACCCCAAGGTCGTGTTCGGCGGTGACTTCACACCCGGACGCCGGACTCGGGCCCTGAGCACGCCAAGGTGTGGAAGCCCGCGGAGCCGTACGCCACGGGACCGGACACACCGGGGTACGCGGAATGCGACCAGGACGGTTGGCCTCGCCAGGTCACCCGACCTGCCGGTTCTGGCCTCTTCCTGAGACAGCAGGGCGGCCTGCACCGATTCCATCCGAGCCAAGGGTGGACCAGAGACACACGCAAAGCGCTCGGCTGGAGATTCCAGCCGAGCGCTTGCATGGACTGCCCGCCGCCACATGTCAGGGATCACGTGTGGCAACGATCCCTGGAATCCGCACGCGAGAGCGGGGGGCGGCTCCCGGCGGCGCGATAGCCGTCAGGCCGGCAGCAGCAGCCCCGCCCCCCGGTCGAAGCCGTGCGTCACGGCCTCTCGCACCGCGGTGACCAGCACGGACAGCTGCTCCTCGCCCTTGACCATCTCCATGTGGCGACCCGGCATCGGACGGATGTCCAGACCCGTCGAGTAGAGCTCGCGCCAGTGTGCGACGTACCGCGCCTGCGGCACCTCGTCGCCGCTGCCTTCGCGTACGGTGTCGCTGACGAACAGCGTCGCCGGGGCCGTCGAGCGCTCGGGCCGGTAGGCGGCGAGCGACTGCACCTCGGCCTCCAGCACCGCGTAGGGCAGCCACTCGTCGAGCGTGATCGCGGTCTCCTCGATGTTCATGTCCGGGGCCAGGCGCTTCATCTCCCCTTCGGTGCGGGTGCGTTGGGCGCCGGTCTCACCCTGCCCCCGCTGCCACAGGGCGTTCACCCGGCGGTACACCTCCGCGTGCCGCTGGAACCGGTCCCGCTGGTCGTCCCCGGTCGTCGCCGGCTCCAACAGGAGCAGTGCGGCCACCCCCTGCGGGTCCCGCACCCCCATCGCGTGCGCGATCACAGCGCCGGTCGACCATCCGAGAATCGTGCACGGCCCCTCAGGCTGCACCCGGCGGATCTCCCGCCAGTAGCGTTCCGCGATGGCCTCGAAGCCGACCAGCGGCGACTCGCCCGCGTTCAGCCCCGGCGCCTGGATGCCGTACACGGTGAACGCCCCGGCCAGGCGCTGCGCGAGCGCCTGGTACGGATGCGTGCTCCCACCGCCGGGGTGTACGCAGAACAGCCGGGGCAGGGCGGGGTCGGCTTCGGCCGAGAGCAGTACGACCAGTCCGTCGGCCGCGGTCTCCTGGGTGTCCAGTACGGCGGCCAGTTCGGCCACCGTGGGATGCCGCATGATCTGCTGAACGCTGATCCGCAGGCCGGCCTCCCGGATCCGGGAGGTCACGCGCACCGCGCTGATGGACTGTCCGCCGAGTGCGAAGAAGTTGTCGTGGATGCCGATGGTGGTGATGCCGAGGATGTGTGTCCAGATGGTGGTGATGAGGTGTTCGGTGGTGGT
>NZ_JBIVTZ010000038.1:0-32480 GCF_044756945.1 Streptomyces sp. NPDC091387
CCGACTCTATCAGACTCTTTCGTGTCCGATTCCCGGTCGAAGCGGGCCTCGCAGTTTCGCTTTCCAGTTCTTCGCTTTCGCGTTTCCCTTTCCAGTGGTTCCAACCTTACCAGACTCAATTTCGTTCCGTTTCCGGTTCGAATTTGATTTCCGGTGGCCGTTGAAGTGGCCTTGCCTTTCGGCGAATCCGACTTTATCAGAACTTCTGAGTCGGATTTTCCCTCCTCTGCGGGAGGCTCGCTGCGCACGAGTGCGCGCGGTGCTTCCCGGTGAGGCGGAGACGTAAACGTACTGGAGCGGGGCTCCCCGATGCAAATCGGGGGCCCCGCTCCAGAGTTCGCGCCTGTCGGGGTCAGACCTCGACGACGACGGGAAGGATCATCGGGCGCCGGCGGTAGGTGTCGGAGACCCACTTGCCCACCGTGCGGCGGACCAGCTGCTGGAGCTGGTGGGGCTCCATCACGCCGTCCTGGGCCGACTTGTTGAGTGCGTCCTGGACCTTCGGAACGACCGCGCTGAATGCCGAGTCGTCGATACCGGAGCCCCGGGCCTGGATGTGGGGGCCGCCCACGATCTTGCCGGAGGAGCTGTCGACCACGATGAAGACGGAGATGATCCCCTCGTCACCGAGGATGCGGCGGTCCTTGAGGGAGGTCTCGGTGACGTCGCCGACCGAGAGGCCGTCCACGTACACATAGCCCGCCTGGACCTTGCCGACGATCTTGGCCTTGCCATCGATCAGGTCGACGACCACGCCGTCCTCGGCGATGACGATGTGGTCCTTCGGCACGCCGGTGAGGGCGCCCAGTTCGGCGTTGGCCCTGAGGTGGCGCCATTCGCCGTGGACCGGCATCAGGTTCTTCGGCTTGCAGATGTTGTAGAAGTACAGCAGCTCGCCGGCCGAGGCGTGGCCCGAGACGTGGACCTTGGCGTTGCCCTTGTGGATGACGTTGGCACCCCAGCGGGTCAGGCCGTTGATCACGCGGTACACCGCGTTCTCGTTGCCGGGGATCAGCGACGACGCCAGGATGACCGTGTCGCCCTGGACGATACGGATCTGGTGGTCGCGGTTGGCCATCCGGGACAGGGCCGCCATCGGCTCGCCCTGCGAACCCGTGCAGACCAGCACGACCTCGTCGTCCGGCAGGTCGTCGAGGGTCTTGACGTCGACGACCAGGCCCGCGGGAACCTTCAGATAACCCAGGTCACGGGCGATGCCCATGTTCCGGACCATCGACCGGCCGACGAAGGCGACCCTGCGGCCGTACTCGTGGGCCGCGTCGAGGATCTGCTGGATGCGGTGCACGTGGCTGGCGAAGCTCGCCACGATGATCCGCTTCTGGGCATTGGCGAAGACCGTGCGCAGGACGTTCGAGATGTCCCGCTCGGGCGGTACGAAGCCGGGGACCTCCGCGTTGGTCGAGTCGGAGAGCAGCAGGTCGATGCCCTCCTCACTCAGCCGCGCGAAGGCGTGCAGGTCGGTGAGGCGGCCGTCCAGCGGAAGCTGGTCCATCTTGAAGTCGCCGGTGGCGACGGCCATGCCCGCGGGAGTGCGGATGGCGACCGCGAGGGCGTCCGGGATGGAGTGGTTGACCGCGATGAACTCGCAGTCGAAGACGCCGATGCGCTCGCGCTGGCCCTCCGTGACCTCAAGGGTGTACGGACGGATGCGGTGCTCCTGGAGCTTCGCCTCGATGAGCGCGAGGGTCAGCTTGGAGCCGATCAGCGGGATGTCCGGCTTCAGACGCAGCAGATACGGGACACCACCGATGTGGTCCTCGTGTCCGTGCGTGAGGACGATGCCCTCGATGTCGTCGAGACGGTCCCGGATCGTCGTGAAGTCCGGAAGGATCAGGTCGATTCCGGGCTGCTCCTCCTCGGGGAAGAGGACGCCGCAGTCGACGATGAGCAGGCGGCCGCCGTACTCGAAGACCGTCATGTTGCGGCCGATTTCGCCGAGGCCGCCGAGCGGGGTGACCCGCAGGCCGCCCTTCGGGAGCTTCGGCGGGGTGCCGAGTTCAGGATGCGGATGACTCAAAAGACTCTCCTTACCACACGCGCCACGTACCGCTTGGGCACGTGGCGCGCATGTCATTCGTGCACTTGCTGTTGTCTTGGGGTGTTGCCCTCTTGCGAGTGTTCTTCGCGTATTCAGTTGTGAAGTCTGTGGTTAGAGCTGTACCCCGCCGGCGGCGAGATCGATCTTGAGCTGCGCCGTTTCGTGTGCGGAGAGTTCCACCAGGGGGAGCCGCAGCGGGCCCGCGGGCAGGCCCTGGAGGGTCAGCGCGGCCTTGGTGGTGATGACGCCCTGGGTGCGGAACATGCCGGTGAAGACGGGCAGCAGCTTCTGGTGGATCTCCGTGGCCTTCTGGACGTCGCCGCCGAGGAAGGCCTCCAGGAGGGCCCGCAGGTCGGGGGTGACGACATGGCCCACGACGGAGACCAGGCCGACCGCGCCGACCGAGAGCAGCGGGAGGTTCAGCATGTCGTCGCCCGAGTACCAGGCGAGGCCCGACTGGGCGATGGCCCAGCTGGCCCGGCCGAGGTCGCCCTTGGCGTCCTTGTTGGCCACGATGCGCGGGTGCTCCGCGAGCCGCACGAGCGTCTCTGTGTCGATCGGCACACCGCTGCGGCCGGGAATGTCGTAGAGCATCACCGGCAGACCGGTGGTGTCCGCGATCGCCGTGAAGTGCCGCAGCAGGCCCTCCTGCGGCGGCTTGTTGTAGTAGGGCGTCACCGCGAGGAGGCCGTGGGCACCGCTTCGCTCGGCCGTGCGGGCGAGCTCGACGCTGTGGCGGGTGTCGTTCGTCCCGATGCCGGCGACGACGTGCGCCCGGTCTCCCACTGCTTCCAGCACAGCCCTTACGAGCTGGTCTTTCTCCACGTCGCTGGTGGTCGGGGACTCGCCGGTGGTGCCGTTGATGATCAGGCCGTCGTTGCCTGCGTCCACCAGATGGGTGGCGAGCCGCTGGGCGCCGTCGAGGTCGAGAGCGCCGTCCGCCGTGAAGGGCGTGACCATAGCGGTGAGGACCCGCCCGAAGGGGGTCTGCGGAGTGGAGATCGGAGCCATGGGTAACACGCTACTCGTTGCTCGACGCCGGGTGTTCCCTCGGGGGGACAAGCAAGAGGAGCCCGGCACTGCCTGCTCGGGGGTTCAAGCAGTGCCGGGTCCGTTTGATCAGCCTAGATGAACTTCACGAAACGCCGCAATACGGACACCGCCTATGGGGCTACTCGTCCATTTTTGTTGAAGGCTGCATGGGTAAGCGGCATGAGCCCCGCCCAGTGCGCCTCCATCTGCTCGCCGACCATCTCGATCTCGCGCTGCGGGAAGGACGGAACCTTCGCCAGCTCGTGCTGGGTGCGCAGGCCGAGGAAGTGCATCAGCGAGCGGGCGTTGCACGTGGCGTACATGGAGGAGAACAGGCCGACCGGGAGGACCGCGCGGGCCACCTCACGGGCCACGCCCGCGGCGAGCATCTCCTGGTAGGCGTCGTACGCCTGGCGGTACGAGTCCTCCATGACGCGGCCGGTGAGCTCCTGCTGCGCCTCGGTGCCCTCGACGAACTCGTACTTGCCGGGACGGCCCTGCTGGACGAGCTTGCGGGACTCCCCCGGTACGTAGAAGACCGGTTCCAGCTCCCTGTAGCGGCCCGATTCCTCGTTGTACGACCAGCCGACGCGGTGCCGCATGAACTCGCGGAAGACGAAGATCGGGGCGCTGATGAAGAAGGTCATCGAGTTGTGCTCGAACGGGCTTCCGTGCCGGTCCCGCATCAAGTAGTTGATGAGCCCCTTGGAGCGCTCAGGATCCTTGGTGACCTCCTCCAGGGACTGCTCACCGGCCGTGGAGACACGGGCGGCGAAGAGCACATCGGAGTCGCCAGCGGCATGTTTCACCAGGTCAACGGTGACATCGCTGCGGAAGCTGGGCTTTGCGGGCTCGGGGGTCTCGGTCACCGGCGGGGTCCTTCCAATGGCGTCGCTCGGGCGGCGCCCACTCTACGGGCCGCCACTGACAACGCGGTCGGCACCGGCCTTTCGAGGATTCTTTCGACCAATTCGGCGATTCGGGGCACCGATCGGGCTCGCCGTGCGTCTGACTCAATAGCACCACCCGAAACAGAGTTCAAGGAGAGTTACCTCATGTTCCGCCGGCGTGAAGCCGTCCCGTTCTCGTTCGTGGCCGAGGCCGACCGATTCCGCAGCAACGTCACACCGCCTCCCCGGGAGCGCACCACCGTCTCCCAGCTGGCGGCCCGCAGCCTCGTCGGGTTCGCCGTGATCGCCGGCCTCGCCGGATCACTGCTGCTCGGCCTTCCCGCCCTGGCGCCCGATCAGTCGCCCTCGCACAGCCAGCAGACCGAGGCAGCACCGGGGCACTGACTCGTACGGGCCCCCTGGGGTGGTACGGGCGGCCACCCCCTCGGTAGCCTCACCGGGCACAGCAATCGAGCGTGCTTGTGAGTGAGGATCAGTCGTGCCCCTGCCCTTCCTGACGGCCGACCGCGCGTTTGACGCGAGCGCTGAGGATGTCGCGCTGCCGTTCGACGACCACGACAGCTGGCGGCGCCCCTACCGCCCCGGACCGTGGCGGGTCGCAGCCGCGGCCACCCTGCTGCTGCTCGCCTCGTTCGTCCTGTTCGCGGGGATGATCATCGCGTTCGCCGGGGCCATGCCCGGAGCGGGCGCGTGTCTCGCGCTCGCCCTCGCGGTGATCATCTGCGCCCTGCGGATGCTGAGGATCGGCGCCTGGGTGAGCCGGCACGGCGTGCGCCGCGTCGGGTTCTTCCGGACGACGACCGTGCCGTGGAACCGTGCCACCGAGGTGCGTACGGTGCAGCAGCCGGTGAAGTGGCTCGGGTTCCCCCGGACGGTTCAGGGTCAGGCCCTGATCGTCGTACGCAGGGGTGGCGACGCGGTGCCGCCGCTGCTCACGGACTCCAACGCGGACTTCCTGACGCGGGGCGAGGCGTTTGACCGGGCTGCCGACACGATTGAGGCGTGGGGGGACGAGTACCGGCAGCAGTAGGGCCTCGATGCCCTGCCGTCCGGCGACCGGGGGTGTCCCCTCAGTCGCCGGACGGCTTTTCTGTGTCCTCGATCGCCGGACGGCTCACGATTGTCCTCAACCGCCGGACGGGCTCGAGATGCCGGTCGCCTCAGGTGCTCGTGCCGCTTGAGGCGGCCGCAGGGCGGCTGTGCAGGGCGATGGCCCGTTGCATGGACTTGCGGGCCCGTGGGGTGTCCCTGGCGTCCTGGTAGGCGACAGCGAGCCGGAACCAGCAGCGCCAGTCGTCAGGCGTGTCCTCCGTCTCCGCCTGCCGGCGGACGAACGCCGCGTCGGCGGAGTCCCGGTCGATACGCCCGCTCGGGGTACGGGCCAGGTCGTCGACCGGCAGACCGCCCTCCGCGTCGAGTTCGGCGGCCAGGGCGTTGGCCCGCCGGACGAACTGGGTGTTCTTCCAGAGGAACCAGATGCCGATCAGCGGCAGGATCAGCACCGCGACCCCGAAGGTCACCGTGAGCAGCGTGCCGTGCCGGATGAGCAGGACGCCACGGCTGCCGGCCAGGGCGAAGTAGAAGACCAGGACGGCAGCGGTGACGGTGTACGTGATCTTTGCGCGCATGGCGGTGGGCTCAGTCAGTTCAGGTCGAGGAAGTTTTCCAGGCCGAACGTGAGGCCCGGAGCGGTCGGCACGCGGCGTGCACCGAGCAGGATGCCCGGCATGAAGCTGCTGTGGTGCCGCGAGTCGTGCCGGATGGTGAGGGTCTCGCCCTCACTCCCGAGCAGCACCTCCTGGTGGGCCAGCAGACCGCGGAGCCGGACCGAGTGGACCGGGATCCCGTCGACGTCCGCGCCGCGCGCCCCGTCCAGGGCCGTCGTGGTGGCGTCCGGCTGGGGTGCGCTGCCCGCCTCGCGGCGGGCTGCGGCGATGAGCTGGGCGGTGCGGGCGGCGGTGCCGGAGGGCGCGTCGGCCTTGTTCGGGTGGTGGAGCTCGATGACCTCGACCGACTCGAAGTAGCGTGCGGCCTGCTGGGCGAACCTCATGGTGAGGACCGCGCCGATGGAGAAGTTCGGTGCGATGAGCACACCGGTCTCCGGCGAGCCGGAGAGCCAGGTGTTCAGCTGCGCGAGCCGTTCGTCGGTCCAGCCGGTGGTGCCCACCACCGCGTGGATGCCGTGCCGGACGGAGAAGTCGAGGTTCTCCATCACCGACGCCGGGGTGGTGAGCTCGACGACGACCTGGGTGCCGGTGTCCACGAGGGTCTCCAGCTTGTCGCCGCGGCCGAGTGCGGCCACCAGCTCCAGGTCGTCGGCGGCCTCGACGGCTCGTACCGCTTCGGAGCCGATACGGCCCCCGGCACCGAGAACGGCTACGCGCAGCTTGCTCATGCTTACTTCTTTCGGATGAGGAGTTGGACGACAGGCCTCAGGCGACCGACTCGTGCAGCCGGTCCGCCTGTTTGTCCTTGAGCGGGCCGATGACCGACAGCGAGGGGCGGTGTCCGAGGACCTCGCCCGCCACCGACCGGACGTCGTCCGGTGTGACCTGCGCGATGCGGGCCAGCATGTCGTCGACCGACATCTGCTCGCCCCAGCACAGTTCGCTCTTGCCGATGCGGTTCATCAGCGCGCCGGTGTCCTCCAGCCCGAGGACCGTGGACCCGGCGAGCTGGCCGATGGCGCGACTGATCTCCTCGTCGTCCAGTCCGTCCGACGCGACACGGTCGAGCTCGTCGCGGCAGATCTTCAGGACGTCGTGGACCTGGCTGGGCCGGCAGCCCGCGTACACACCGAAGAGTCCGCAGTCCGCGAAGCCCGAGGTGTACGAGTAGACGCTGTAGGCGAGGCCGCGCTTCTCCCGTACCTCCTGGAAGAGGCGGGAGCTCATGCCACCGCCGAGGGCGGTGTTGAGTACGCCGAGCGCCCAGCGGCGCTCGTCCGTGCGGGCCAGTCCCGGCATACCGAGGACGACGTGGGCCTGCTCGGTCTTGCGGTTCAGGAGCTCGACCCGGCCCGCGGTGCGCAGCGTGCGGGAGCCCGCGCGGGGCGCCACCGGGGTGGCGTCGGTGCGGGAGAGCGCTCCGGCCCGCTCGAAGGCCTTGCGGACCTGGCGTACGACCGTGGCGTGGTCGACGTTGCCGGCGGCGGCGACGACGAGGTGCGTGGGGTCGTAGTGCTTCTTGTAGAAGCGGGCGATCTGGCCGCGGCTCAGCGCGTTGACCGTGTCGACCGTGCCGAGGACCGGGCGGCCCAGGGGGGTGTCGCCGAGCATGGTGTGCGCGAACAGGTCGTGCACGCAGTCGCCCGGGTCGTCCTCCGTCATCGCGATCTCCTCAAGGATGACGCCACGTTCGGCGTCGACATCCTCGGGGGCGATGAGTGAGCCGGTCAGCATGTCGCAGACGACATCGATGGCCAGCGGCAGGTCCGTGTCGAGGACCCGTGCGTAGTAGCAGGTGTACTCCTTCGCCGTGAAGGCGTTCATCTCGCCGCCGACCGCGTCGATGGCGGAGGAGATGTCCAGGGCGCTGCGCTTGTCGGTGCCCTTGAAGAGGAGGTGTTCGAGGTAGTGCGTCGCGCCGTTCAGGGCCGGGGTCTCGTCGCGTGATCCGACGTTGGCCCAGATACCGAAGGTGGCGGAGCGTACGGAGGGCAGGGTCTCGGTGACGATGCGCAGGCCACCGGGGAGGACCGTGCGGCGGACCGTGCCGATGCCGTTGCTGCCCTTGAGAAGCGTTTGGGTACGGGCGACGGCCCGCGCCTCCGAGGAGGTGCGGGCCGTCGTCACGGAACTACGGGACGTCACTTGGCGGCGTCGTCCTTCTTCTCGTCAGCCTCTTCACCCTCGACGACCGGGATCAGCGAGAGCTTGCCGCGGGAGTCGATCTCGGCGATCTCGACCTGGACCTTGGCACCGACGCCGAGCACGTCCTCGACGTTCTCCACGCGCTTGCCACCGGCGAGCTTGCGGATCTGCGAGATGTGCAGCAGGCCGTCCTTGCCGGGCATCAGGGAGACGAACGCACCGAAGGTGGTGGTCTTGACGACCGTACCCAGGTAGCGCTCGCCGACCTCCGGCATGGTCGGGTTGGCGATCGCGTTGATCGTGGCGCGCGCGGCCTCGGCCTGCGAGCCCTGCTGGGCACCGATGTAGATGGTGCCGTCGTCCTCGATCGTGATGTCGGCGCCGGTGTCCTCCTGGATCTGGTTGATCATCTTGCCCTTCGGGCCGATGACCTCACCGATCTTGTCCACCGGGATCTTGACGGTGATGATCCGGGGGGCGTTGGGGGACATCTCGTCCGGGACGTCGATGGCCTCGTTCATCACATCAAGGATGTGGAGGCGGGCGTCACGGGCCTGCTTCAGCGCGGCGGCCAGGACCGAGGCGGGGATGCCGTCGAGCTTGGTGTCGAGCTGGAGCGCGGTCACGAACTGCTTCGTGCCGGCGACCTTGAAGTCCATGTCACCGAACGCGTCCTCGGCACCGAGGATGTCGGTGAGGGCGACGTAGTGGGTCTTGCCGTCGATCTCCTGCGAGATCAGGCCCATGGCGATACCGGCGACGGCGGCCTTGAGGGGCACACCGGCGTTCAGCAGCGACATGGTGGAGGCGCAGACCGAGCCCATGGACGTCGAGCCGTTGGAGCCCAGCGCCTCGGAGACCTGGCGGATCGCGTAGGGGAAGTCCTCGCGCGACGGCAGCACCGGCACGATGGCGCGCTCGGCGAGCGCACCGTGGCCGATCTCGCGGCGCTTGGGCGAGCCCACGCGGCCGGTCTCACCGACGGAGTACGGCGGGAAGTTGTAGTTGTGCATGTAGCGCTTGCGGGTCACCGGGGAGAGGGTGTCCAGCTGCTGCTCCATGCGGAGCATGTTGAGGGTGGTGACGCCCAGGATCTGGGTCTCGCCACGCTCGAAGAGCGCCGAGCCGTGCACGCGCGGGATGGCCTCGACCTCGGCGGCGAGCGTACGGATGTCCGTGACGCCGCGGCCGTCGATGCGGACCTTGTCCTTGATGACGCGCTCGCGGACCAGCTTCTTGGTCAGCGCGCGGTAGGCACCGGAGATCTCCTTCTCGCGGCCCTCGAAGGCCGGGAGGAGCTTCTCGCCCGCGATCTCCTTGATGCGGTCGAGCTCCGCCTCGCGCTCCTGCTTGCCGGCGATGGTGAGCGCCTTGGCGAGCTCGGTGCTGACGGCCTTGCTGAGCGCCTCCAGGACGTCGTCCTGGTAGTCGAGGAAGACCGGGAACTCGCCGGTGGGCTTGGCGGCCTTGGCGGCGAGGTCCGACTGGGCCTTGCAGAGCGCCTTGATGAAGGGCTTCGCGGCCTCGAGACCGGCGGCGACGACCTCTTCGGTCGGGGCCTCGGCACCGTCCTGGACGAGCTGGATGGTCTTCTCGGTGGCCTCGGCCTCGACCATCATGATCGCGACGTCGCCGTCCTCAAGGACGCGACCGGCGACGACCATGTCGAAGACGGCGTCCTCGAGCTCGGTGTGCGTCGGGAAGGCGACCCACTGGCCCTTGATCAGGGCGACGCGGGTGGCGCCGATGGGGCCGGAGAAGGGCAGGCCCGCCAGGATCGTGGAGGCGGAGGCGGCGTTGATCGCGACCACGTCGTACAGGTGGTCGGGGTTGAGCGCCATGATCGTCTCGACGATCTGGATCTCGTTGCGCAGGCCCTTCTTGAAGGAGGGGCGCAGCGGGCGGTCGATCAGGCGGCAGGTGAGGATCGCGTCCTCGGAGGGGCGGCCCTCCCGGCGGAAGAACGAGCCGGGGATCTTGCCGGCGGCGTACTGCCGCTCCTCGACGTCCACCGTGAGGGGGAAGAAGTCGAGCTGGTCCTTGGGCCGCTTGGAAGCGGTGGTGGCCGACAGCACCATGGTGTCGTCGTCCAGGTACGCGACGGCGGAGCCGGCGGCCTGCTTGGCCAGGCGGCCCGTCTCGAAGCGGATGGTGCGGGTGCCGAAGGTTCCGTTGTCAATAACGGCCTCGGCGTAGTGGGTCTCGTTCTCCACTAGTGTTTTCTCCATACTCGTCGTCTTTCGTCCTGTCGCCCGTGTGGCGGAGGACGGTGCGGAGAGGCGCACCGTGTGTGCGGGGCCGGTCTTCGATCGAAGCTCCCGGGCGTTGTCCCGGGGGCCACTACCGAGGACCGGCGGCGGCCGTGGGCGCCTCTCCTCGTCTGGTGTTGTACGTCCAGGTTACTGAGCTTGACCCCAGTCCCGCACGTACGGCAAAGGGAGCGGCCCCCTTGAGGTGGGCACCGCTCCCTTTCACAGCGTCTTTACTTGGCGCCGCCGGCCGCGCCACGGCGGATGCCGAGGCGGTCGACGAGCGCACGGAAGCGCTGGATGTCCTTCTTGGCCAGGTACTGCAGAAGGCGGCGACGCTGGCCGACCAGGATCAGCAGACCACGGCGGGAGTGGTGGTCGTGCTTGTGCGTCTTGAGGTGCTCGGTCAGGTCCGAGATGCGGCGGGAGAGCATGGCCACCTGAACCTCGGGGGAACCGGTGTCGCCCTCCTTCTGCGCGAACTCGGTCATGATCTGCTTCTTCGTAGCGGCGTCGAGCGGCACGCGGTACTCCTCTAGGTGTTCGATGCGCCCACGAGTGCCCCTGGTCTTGATCTCAGGGGAGCTTGAGTGACTCGGGAGCGAAGGTCCGATGAGCGCAGCTCCCAGAACGAACCGGGAACGCGTACACAAACGGCCACACCCAGACTACCAGCCGTTCGGAGCGGATCCGACGGGCCTCACCCGGTGAGGGCCCTGGCCCTGGCGAAGACGTCGAGGACCGCCAGGCAGAGCGGGACGAGGGAGAGCAGGAGCACGCTCTCGGTCAGGTCCAGGAGCCGGCCCCAGAACGGGGAGAGGCCCTTGCGCGGCACGACCAGGGCGACGGCGGTGAGCAGGGCGGCTCCGGCGGCGACGGCGGCGGAGAGCCACATGGTACGGAGGTCGAGGGAGCCGCGGTCGCCGTACCGGGTCAGCTCGTCCAGCAGATCGGCGGGCGGGTTCAGCGCGAGACCGAGGACCAGCAGGGCGACCGCGCCGGTGCCCGCCGCCAGCAGGCAGACGATCTGCGAGGTGTAGCGGAAGAGCCGGGCGCGCAGCAGCAGCGCGAGTCCCGCCGCCAGGGCGAGCAGCCGGCCCCAGGCGCTCTCGGAGAAGCCGAGTACGGCGGCGGCCGCGACGACGACGGCCGCGCATCCGCCGACGAGGCCGAGCAGCAGCTCGTGGCCGCGGCGGGCCCGGTCCGCGATGCCGTCCGCGTCGACGGGCGGGCCCGGGGTGACCGGCCCGGCGTCCGGGAGGCCGGAGTGGTCCCGGTAGCCGCCCGGGGCGGAGCGCGGCGCGGCGTATCCGATGGGCAGCCGGGCGAAGCGGGCGGAGAGGCCGGGCAGGAAGGCGACGAGGCCGAGGCCGACGGGGGCGCAGACGGCGGCGGTCCGGGTGGCGGAGGTCTCGGTGAGTATCGCGACGAAGGCGGCCAGGGTGCCGGCGGTGGCGAGGAGGGTCGTCGCGACGAACGGGGCGTCGCCGCTCGGGATCAGGGCGACCAGGACCGCGGAGGCGATCAGTACGGCGACGCAGCCGAGCAGGAACTGCAGTCTGCCGGGGCCCTGGCCGGCGTCCGGTCCGATGACGCCGGAGCCGGCGATGAGGACGAGGGGCAGTGCGCCGAGGCCGGCCGCTACGGCGGCGGCGCGGTCCGCGTAGACCCGGGCGCGTACCCCCGCGAAGGCGGTGAGCAGCACTCCCGCGGCGCCGGCGACGACGGCGGGCAGCCCGTGCGTGTCGTGGCGGACCGGGTCGGCGGACCAGAGGACGAAGCCGAGCAGGACGAACAGCGTGACGGCGCCCGCCATGCCGGCGCCGCGCAGCAGGTCGTCGCTCCAGAGGTGGCGGTCGCGGCTGACGGCCGAGGCGACCGCGTCGGAGACGTCGTCGAAGACGGCGGGCGGCAGGGAGTGCGCGAAGGGGCGCAGCAGCAGGAGTTCGCCGTCGAGGACGTGCTGGGCGGCGAGGGTCAGTGCGCCGTCGAGGACCGTGCCGTCACGGCGTACGAGGTGGTGTCCGGTGGGGGTGCCGGCCGCCTGGATCCGGCCGGTGAGGCGGAGGATCTCCGGGTAGATGTCGGCGACGGCGATGTCCTGGGGCAGCGCGACGTCGATCCGGCTGTCGGGCGCCACGACAGTGACACGGCAGAAGCCGGTCGCCGCAGTCGTACTCACGTGTCTGGTCCCCCTGTTCCGCGGTTGCGCACCGTGCGCGCGCCACCCTACCGGGAGGGGGAAAAGGCCCTCGGCACGTAGGATCACCGTCGCGCGGAGGCCAGTCCGCGAGCTGAGCAGCCACGGGGGCGCCGGTGCGGATCCACCCGGCCTTCTCCCGTCCGCACCGAGGGATTGATGTTCCGGTGAGCCAGATCGTCGTGAAGCGACCACCGCGGTCCCTGCCGCCGGAAGTCCCCACGGACGAGTTGATGTTGACGGCCCCTCCCGAACTGCCGCGCGGGCGGCAGGAGGGCGTGTTGATGCAGCTCCTGCCGGTGCTGGGCATGGGGTCCTCCGTGGTCTTCTTCTTCTCGCCGCAGGCTCCCCCGTTCATGCGGGTGATGGGTGTGCTGATGCTGGTGGCGACCGCCGGACTCGCCGTCGCGCAGCTGGTGCGTCACCGCCGGGGATCGCAGGGGCAGTTGGCGGATGTCCGGCGTGACTACCTCAAGTACCTGGCGAGGACGCGGCTCGTGGTGCGCGGGACCGCGCGGGCCCAGCGGGACGCGCGGTTGTATCTGCAGCCCGCTCCCGAGCAGCTGTGGTCGGTGGTCGCGGAGGGCGGCCGGGTGTGGGAACGGCGGATCGGCGACGCGGACTTCGGCGAGGTCCGGTTCGGGCTCGGGAGGCAGCGGCTGGCGACGCCGCTGTCGGCACCGGACACCGTTCCGGCGGATGAGCTGGAGCCGCTGTGCGCCGACGCGATGCGGCGGTTCCTGGCGGTGCACGGCTCGGTGGACGGGCTGCCGATGACTGTCTCGTTGCGGGCGCACTGCCGTGTGACGGTCTCCGGTCTGCCGGAGTCGGCGCAGTCCGTGGCGCGGGCGGTGGTGGCCCAGCTGGTGACGCTGCACTCCCCCGAGGACCTGGTGGTCGCGGTGGTGGCGGAACCGGGTGCGGTGGCGCGCTGGGAGTGGACGAAGTGGCTGCCGCACGTGCAGGTGCCCGGTCAGGCCGACGGGGCCGGTTCGAAGCGGCTGTTCGGGACCGGCCCGGGCGAGGTCGAGCTGTTGCTGGCGCCCCGGCTGGAGGGGCGGGCGCGGTTCGGCCGGGAGGCCCGGCCGCTGCTGGACCGGCCGCACGTCGTGGTGGTCCTGGACGGGGTCGCGGTGCCGCCGGACTCGCCGTTCGCCGCGGCCGGGGGGCTGCAGGGCGTGACGGTCGTCGAGGTGGTGCCGGGCGAGCCCGGCAGGCCGCGCGAGGGTCTGTCCGTGGTGGCGCGGCCCGGTCTGCTGCGACTGGAGTCCGGTGCGGGGCCCGCGTCCGAAGGGGTGCCGGACGGCATCTCGCTGCCGGCGGCCGAGGCGCTGGCCCGGCAGCTGGCGCCGCTCAGGACGGGCGGGGGCGACGCCGAGGAACCGCTGCTGGACGAACTGGACTTCACCGATCTGCTGGAGCTGGGCGACGCGGGTTCGGTCGACGCGGCGCGCGGCCGGCGGCCTCGGCCGGCCTCCGAGCGGCTGCGGGTGCCGATCGGGGTCGGCGAGGACGGTCTGCCGGTGATGCTGGACCTCAAGGAGTCGGCGCAGGACGGCATGGGGCCGCACGGGCTCTGTGTCGGCGCGACGGGTTCCGGGAAGTCGGAGCTGCTGCGGACGCTGGTGCTGGGGCTCGCGGTCACGCACCCCTCGGAGACGCTGAACTTCGTGCTCGCGGACTTCAAGGGCGGTGCGACGTTCGCCGGTATGTCGCGCCTGCCGCACGTGGCCGCGGTCATCACCAACCTGGCCGACGACCTGACGCTGGTCGACCGGATGGGCGACGCGATCCGCGGTGAGCTGCGGCGGCGCCAGGAGCTGCTGCGCTCTGCGGGCAACTACCCGGGCATCCACGCGTACGAGCGGGCGCGGGCGGCGGGTGCGGAGCTGGAGCCGCTGGCCTCGCTGGTCCTGGTCATCGACGAGTTCTCCGAACTGCTCACCGCGAAGCCCGACTTCATCGACATGTTCATCCAGATCGGCCGGATCGGCCGTTCGCTGGGGGTGCATCTGCTGCTGGCCTCGCAGCGGCTGGAGGAGGGGAGGCTGCGGGGTCTGGAGACGTACCTCTCGTACCGGATCGGGCTG
This sequence comes from Streptomyces sp. NPDC091387, assembly GCF_044756945.1. Classification (NCBI taxonomy): domain Bacteria; kingdom Bacillati; phylum Actinomycetota; class Actinomycetes; order Kitasatosporales; family Streptomycetaceae; genus Streptomyces; species Streptomyces sp. NPDC091387. The sequence goes on from NZ_JBIVTZ010000038.1 coordinate 14,354, forward strand.
CGGACGTTCTCCGCCGAGGAGTCGCGCACGGCGCTGGGTGTGCCGGACGCCTACCACCTGCCGTCCCTGCCCGGCTCCGGCTACCTCAGGACGGGTACGGACGGGATGACGCGGTTCAAGGCGGCGTACGTGTCGGGGGCGTACCGCCCCGGTGGTCCCGCGCTGCCGGCGGGGCCGCTTCCGGCCGAGCGGCGGGCCGCGGTGTTCAGCGCGCTGCCGGTGCTGGTGGAGCACGGAGCGCCGGACCCGGCGCCCGCGTCGGCTGCGGCCGGGGACCCCGCGCTCGCGGAGACCGTCCTCGATGTGATCGTGCGGCGACTGGAGGGGCAGGGGCCGCCCGCCCACCAGGTGTGGCTGCCGCCGCTGGACCGGGCACCGACGCTGGACGAGCTGCTGCCGGGGCTCGCGGCGGGCGGCGACCGCGGGTTCACCGCTACGGAGTACGGCCGGCCCGGCACGCTGACCGTCCCCCTCGGTCTCGTCGACAAGCCGTTCGAGCAGCGGCGCGAGGTGCTGCGCCTGGACTTCTCGGGCGCCGCCGGGCACCTGATGGTGGTCGGCGGTCCGCGGTCCGGCAAGTCGACGCTGCTGCGTACGCTGATCGCGTCGTTCGCGCTCACCCACACCCCGGACGAAGTGCAGTTCTACGGAATCGACTTCGGTGGCGGCGGGCTCGCCTCACTGGCGGATCTGCCGCACGTCGGGGGGATGGCCGCGCGGCTGGACCCGGAGCGGGTACGCCGTACGGTCGCCGAGGTGGCGGGGGTGCTGGCCGGGCGCGAGGAGTTCTTCCGCGCCCACTCGATCGACTCCGTCGCCACCTACCGGCGCAGGCGCGCACTCGGTGAGCTGCCCGGCGAGGCCTGGGGCGACGTCTTCCTGGTCATCGACGGCTGGAGCGGGCTGCGGACCGAGCACGAGGGGCTGGAGCGGGTCGTCACCGACATCGCGGCGCGCGGCCTCGGCTACGGCGTCCATGTCGTCCTCTCGGCCGCCCGTTACATGGAGGTACGGGCCGCGCTCAAGGACCAGGTCCTCGGGCGGCTCGAACTGCGGCTCGGCGATGTCATGGACTCCGAGTTCGACCGCGGGGTCGCCGCCCGGGTTCCGGCCGGGGTGCCCGGCCGCGGTCAGGTGGCGGAGAAGCTGCACTTCATGGGTGCGCTGCCGCGGGTCGACTCCGTGTCCGGTGCGGCGGATCTGGCCGAGGGCACGGCCGCGTTGACCGCGGCGGTGCGGGCGGGCTGGACGGGTGCGCCGGCCCCGGCCGTACGGCTGCTGCCGCGCAGGCTGCCCGCGGAGCAGCTGCCGAAGGGCTTCGAGTTCCCGGACCGGGGCATCGCGATCGGTATCGGCGAGACGGATCTGGAGCCGGTGTTCGTCGACTTCGACACCGACCCCTTCTTCCTGGTCTTCGGCGAGAGCGAGTCGGGCAAGTCCAATCTGCTGCGCCTGATCGCGAAGCAGATCGCGGAGCGCCACTCCCCCGACGAGGCCAGGTTCGTCGTCGGTGACTACCGGCGGTCGCTGCTGGGCGCGCTGCCGGAGAGCCATCTGCTGGAGTACGCGCCGACGGCGAGCGCGCTGCGGACGCACATGGAGGCGCTGGCCGGTGTGTTCGCGCGCAGGCAGCCCCCGGCGGATGTCAGTCCGCGGCAGTTGCGCGACCGGAGCTGGTGGACCGGTCCACGGATCTTCGTGCTCGTCGACGACTACGACCTGGTGGCGACGGGCGCGGGCAGTCCGCTGGCCCCGCTGGCGGAGTACCTGCCCTTCGCCCGGGACACCGGGGTGCGTTTCGTCGTCGCGCGCGGTTCGGCGGGGGCCTCGCGCTCCATGTACGAGACGTTCATGCAGCGGATCAAGGAGCTGGGCGCACAGGGAGTGGTGCTGTCCGGCGATCCGGCAGAGGGCGACCTGATCGGGGCGGTACGAGGACGTCCGATGCCGCCGGGACGCGGGTACTTCGCCACGCGGCGCCGGGGGAACCCGCTGGTGCAGACCGGGCGGCTGCCGGAGCGGGGCTGACGCGGTGCATGAGAGCACACAACCGTGCCGCGCGCTGCGGAATGACTGACCGGATCCCTCGTCGGCACGGGCCCTGTACCGTGCCGTGCAGAGCCACCGTACGGAGAGGAACCCTTGACGATGGGCACGCAGGCGGAGAAGGACGAGCTGTACGCACTCGACATCTCGGGGGTGGAATGGCTGAGTGCGCCCGGCACCGAGGAGGCCGAGGAGCGCGTCGAGATCGCGCATCTGCCGGGCGGGGCGGTGGCGATGAGGTCCTCGCTGGATCCGGAGACCGTGCTGCGGTACACCGAGGCCGAGTGGCGCGCCTTCGTACTGGGAGCCCGGGACGGCGAGTTCGACCTCACATAGCGGAGCGTCGGGACGGCCGGGCGGCGGTGACCCGGCTCGCCGTCTCCGTCGCGTACGCGCAATGGACACGTTCGGGTGAACGTGCCCATTGCCGTGTGTGTCTGTCGTGTCCGCGCGACCGGTGGTCAGTACGCCTCGGTGAACAGCCGGGAGGACTTGAGGTCCGTGGACCGGTAGTGGTCCTTGCCGGACTCGACGATCCTGGCCACCTGCTCCAGGCGCCTCTTCATGTCGTCGGCCCTGCCCCGGTACTTGTTCTGGAGCGTCACGTACTCGCTGTGCGCCTCACCGTCCCAGGTGTCGGTGACGACCTTGAGCGCGGTGTCCATCTCCTCGAGGTCGTGGCAGATGTTCTGCGACACCGCGCGGATGCGGTTCGCCATCTCCTGGACGCTCTCGTACCTGACCTTGGTGTGCGGGTCGTGGCCCATCCGACTTCTCCTGCGTGCTCGCGGTGGCTGGTGTGCGGTGGCGCGGTTCAGAGGCCGTTCAGCCCCGAGGTGGTGGCCGGAGCGGCCGGTTCCCGCACCGAGTCGAAGGCCGCGCGGACCTCCTCGTCGTTGGCGTTGCTGAGGTTCTTGGTGGTGCTCACGGCGTGGTGGAGCACGGTGAGGAGGCGGCGGATCCCGTCGTGGTCCTCGTTGATCACGAGCTGCGCGGAGGTGAATCCCGAGGCGCCGGCGCCGGTCCAGCCCGCACCGGCCGTGGCGAGGATGTCGGCCAGTTCCCTGGACTGCCTGGACACCGCCTCGGCCGTGTTGATGATCTTGTTCTTGGCCTGGACGATCGGATCGTCGGCCAGTCCGAAACCGCCTGCGGGGCTGGTCATCCGGAGGTCCTGTCTCTCGGTTCGCAGACCTGTCCGCCGGGCGCGGTCAGGTGGCCGGTACGTGAAGTCCCTTACCGGCCCTGCCATTTCACCATCTCTGCCCGACTGCGGCTTTTGCACGCCGGGCCGTGTTGACGTGCGTTGACGCACCCTTGTGCGCCCTGACGTTCCCTACCGGGCGCGCGGGCCCCGGCGCCGGCGGACGTCGCGCAGAACCGTCGCGGTGCCGGCCACCACGCCGACGAGTACGGCCGCGGTCGCCAGCGCGTAGGCCGCGTACCGCTTGTTCCGCTCCTGCGGGGTCTCCGACATCGACAGGTGCGCGGGTTCGGGGGCCTGGGCCCTGGCGGGCGGCGGGTCCGGGTGGGGTGCGTCCTGCGGGGTGTCGTCGCCGGTCAGGGCGCGCACCGGGTCGACGACGCCCCAGCCGACGAAGTCGTCGTGCCCGTTGACGGAGCGCTCGGCGGTCTGCTCGATCCGGGCGACGATCTGCGCCGCCGTCCAGGACGGGTACTTGGCGCGCATCAGGGCGGCGACCCCGGTGACGTAGGGCGCGGAGAAGCTGGTGCCGTTGTCGGTGCACTGGCCGTTGCCGGGGACGGTGGAGACGATGTCGACGCCGGGTGCGGCGACCCCCACGAACTCCCCGGCCTGGGAGAAGGGGGCACGTTCGTTGTTGCGGTCGGACGCGGCGACCGCGAGGACGCCGTCGAAGGCGGCGGGGTAGGTGCGCCTGGGCCGGCCGTCCATGCCGTCGTTGCCCGCGGAGGCGACCACCACGACGTCCCTGCTGACCGCCCTGGCCACGGCCCGGCCCAGTACGGAGTCCTCGGTCAGCGGCCTGGTGGTGTCCTGGGAGATGTTGATGACCCCGGCCCCCTTCGCGACCGCGTGGTCGATCGCGGCGGCCATCGTGGTGTCCTTGCCGCTGTTCCGCTCGTCGTTCTGGCGGATCGGGATGATGGTGGCCTCGGGGGCCAGGCCGACGAAACCGGTGCCGCCGCGGGGGCGGGCGGCGATGATGCCGGCCACCTTGGTGCCGTGGCCGACCTGGTCGACGGTGCCGTCGGTGCCGCCGCCGTGCAGGAGATCGGCGCCCGCCGAGGCGTCCACGGCCGAGGTGAGCTGCGGGTTGGTGTCGTCCACCCCGGTGTCGATGACGGCGACGCGCACGCCCTTGCCCCTGGTGTCCTGCCACAGCTCGTCAAGGAGTACGCGCTGGAGCGGCCAGGGGCGGCCCTCGAACTGCTTCTTCATCGGGAAGGTGCACACGCCGCCGCCGTCTATGCGCAGGTCACCGGCGCCCGGGGCGGCGTACGCGGCCGGCGGTCCCGCGAGTGCGGCCGCGGCAGCTGCCAGGGCGGCGGCCGGCAGGGCCGTCTTCCGGTACGGCGTCATGTTCTCCCCGTGCTCTTTTCGTTGCCGCTCGCCGAGGCCGGTCAGGAACCCTGGGGCCGGCGGGCGCTGTTGGTGTCGAGCCGGGGGCCCCTGGACAGGAAGTCCGACCACTCGATCGGAACGAGGGCGGGTGTCACCTTCCCGTATCCGAGCCGGATCTGTGCCTCGCCGGGTTCGGGGCGGCCGTCCGGCCCGTTCGCCGCGCCGCCGGCGCCGATGCCGGAGCGCTCGGCGTCGCTGTCGCCGTTCGCCTGAACCGCGTACCGCAGTCCGGTGTCGGTCACCAGGAAGAGTGATCCGTCCGGGCTGGTCTGCCGGCCCCGGACCTGGGTGTAGAGGAGTCCGCTGCCCGGAGTGACGTACGTGCTCGTGCCGCCGGCCCCGACGGAGGCGGGGTAGGAGGTGCCCGCCCAGGTGCTCAGCGTCGTCGTGCCGCTGCCGTCCGTCTCGCGCAGCACATTGCAGACGGTGTCGCGGCCGGAGCCTCCGGCACCGGTGGCGTTGACCCGGTCGGCCCGGTGCGCCGGCCAGTGCGCGGCCTGGCCGGTGAAGGAGGCGGGGCCGGGCACGAAGTCCTGGAGGCCGACGGCGCGGGCCTCGCCGTCCAGGTCGAGGGCGGCGGTCTGCGGGGAGTTGATCAGCAGCCAGGCGGTGAACTCGGAGACCGGCCTGACCTCCCCACCGAGGACGACGTAGTACGCGGTGCCCTCCCCGTTCCGGGTCCGCAGCACCGTGCCGATCCGGTTCTCCCGCGCGGAGAGCCTCCCTTCGACGTGTGCCGGGGCTCCGGCGTTGCCGGGGATCCGGGGGAAGGCGATCGGGCTGCCGTCGTGCAGGGTGGCGAGCCAGTCGCCGGTGACGGGCTGCGGCCGGGCGCTGCCGACGAGGGCGCTGGTCAGATGGCCTCGGTCGGCGGCGGTCTCGTCGACGCGGTACTTGGTGCCGCGGGCGTCGACGAGGTAGCGGGTCCGGTCCTGGCCCCTGACGTAGAGCATCTGGCCGCCGGTGAGCCTGTTCGCGCCCTCCACCAGCCCGTTGTCCCGTCCGGCGAGGACGAAGGCGGCCTTCTGCACGGTGTTGCCCTTGCCACCCGGCTGCACGCACACGGCCCAGCGCTTCGCGGTCCCCGCGTCCTCGGCCTCCGGCAGCCGGTCGGGGGCGTACGGAATGCCGAGGACCGGTCCGCGCGGGGGCTTTCCCGCGTCCAGGACGTCGTCGGCGACCTGGACGACGCCGTAACTCCGCGGGGTGAGCAGCAGCCTGGCCGACGCGAGGTTCAGCACGGGGTGCAGCAGGGTCTTCCCGGCCTTGCCGCGGCCGGTGGTGAGCACCACGTAGCGGGTGGTCGACTTCTTGCCGACGATCACGTTGGTGCCGGGCCGGTCCCAGCCCGTGGGGGCGGTCGGCCTGAACATGCCGAAGGCGCCGAAGCCCGCGAGGATCAGTGCCCCGGCGACCACGCTCGGCAGGACGGCGCGCAGCGGGCGCGGGGCGCCCTCGTCGGAGCCGTTCGGTGAGGGCCGCAGGAAGGCCGCCACCGTGCGCCTCTTCGCACATGTGTACGCGTTGAGCTCGTCCCGCCGCGATGCCATGAGTCCGTCCGTCCCCCGCGCTCTGCCCGCGCGGCTCCGTGAGCGACCGCGCCCCGAAGCCCCGCGCCGGGCCTGCTCCCCGCCTGACCGGCCCCTACTATGCCTGCCGCCGGTGAGGGGGCCGCGGGCCGGGTAGGGTGATCCAGCCGCCGGAGCGGTCGGCGGAAGAGGCGTGGGACGGGTCGAGTTGGGCCCGGACGGACGGGGGGAATGCCGCGATGACGGCTTCCGCGACGCGGACACCACGGGCCGGGAACGCACCGCCTCCCGAGGCCCCCGGGGCCGGCGGTTCCGCCGGTGCTCCCGTCCGTCGCGGGCCGGGCGGCGCACGGCCGGGCGGACGAGCCCGACAGTTCGGACCGTTCCGATTGCAACAGTTCGTGCTGGTCGAGATCGCCGCCGCGCTGCTGCTGTGCGCCTGGGTCGCCGGCCCCCTGCTGCTGGCCCCCGCCGCCGTGGTGGCCGCGGCGCTGGTGCTGCTGGCCGTCGTGCGCAGGCGCCGCCGTTCGCTTCCCGAGTGGCTGCGTACGGTTCTCGCGCTGCGCGCCCGTACCCGCAGGGCCGCGTCGACCGCGGTGCCCGCGGGCACCGGGCCGGGGATCGCACCGGCGGTCGAGTGCGAACCGGCACTGCGCACCTGCTCGTTCGACGACCGCGACCGGCGGCCGGTCGGCATGATCGGCGACGGTACGTATCTGACGGCCGTACTCCGGATCGAGTCGGACGACACCGCGCTGCGCCCCGACCGGTCCGCGCGGCCGCTGCCGCTGCTGCTCGTCAAGGACGCGCTCGACGTCGACGGCATCCGACTGGAGTCTGCGCAGGTCGTGCAGCACACCCAGCCGGCTCCCGCCCCGCAGCTGCCGGAGCAGTCGGTCGCGGCCCGCAACTACGCACCCCTCCAGGCACTGACGGGGTCCCCGGCGGTCCGCATCACCTGGATCGCGCTGAAGCTGGACCCGGAGCTCTGCCCGGAGGCCGTACGGGCGAGGGGCGGCGGGCTCACCGGTGCGCAGAAGTGCCTGGTCCGCACGGTCGACCAGTTGTCCAGCAGGCTGGCGGGGGCGGGGTTCGGCGCGACGGTGCTGACGGAGCAGGAGCTCCACTCGGCGATCGCCACCTCCGCCTGCGCGGGCCCGTCGGCCGGGGCGCGGGCCGACCGGCCCGGAGCGCCCGTCCGCCGCACCCTGGAGACCTCGCGCACCTGGCGCTGCGACGACCGGCACCACACCACGTACTGGGTGCGCCGCTGGCCGCGGTTCGGCGCGGGCGGTGCGCCGATGCCGCAGCTCGTCGCCCTGCTCACCTCGGTTCCGGCGCTGGCCACGACCTTCAGCCTCACGCTGGGACGCGGCGACCGCCAGGAGATCCCGATCGCCGGGCACATCCGGATCACCGGCCGCAGCGAGGAGGAACTGCGCTCCGCCCGCCATGAGTTGGAGCGCATCGCACGCGGAGTGAAGGCGTCACTGGTGCGGCTCGACCGGGAACAGGTGCCCGGTGTCCTCGCCACACTTCCGCTCGGGGGTACCCGCTGATGTCCGTGATCGCACGCCGCCGCGGCCGGCTCGGCTTCGGGCCGGCCGGTCCGCGCCGGGTCCGGCACACCGTCCGCCTCGACCAACTGGCCTCGCTGGCCCTGCCGGTCGGCGACGACGGCGTGGTGATCGGCGTGGACGGTGAGGGGCGGCCCGCCGTGATCGGCATCAACCGGCCCACCGCGTACGACATCACGCTGATCGGCGGGGTGTGGACGGCGCAGGTGCTCGCGCTGCGGGCGGCGGCGACCGGTGCCCGGATCGTGGTCGAGACCGGGCGGGCCCAGGCCTGGACGAAGCTGGCGCAGGCCGCGGGCGGCGCTCCGCCGTGCATCTCGCTGCACGGGGTGGGGCGGGTGCCCGCGCAGGGAGCCTCGGCCGGCTCGCCGGTCGTCCTGGTGCGGGACTGCGGCATGAAACCGCCGCGGGGGCGGGTGGTGTCCGGTCCGTGGCAGTCGACGGTGACGCTGCTGCCGTACCTGAGCCCGGTGGCACCCGGGTTGATGGAGAAGTCGTCCCTGGTCGGCGTTCAGCGGGTGTCCCCAGACGAGGCCGAGCGGATCGGGCACCTCATGCGTCTGCCTCCCGGCGAGGCCCGGACGCTGTCCACCCTCAAGGACGGGGTCACCCTCTGGTGCACGCGCCGGGACCGGCGGTTCGTGAGCACCGAGGCGACCGATGCCGAATCGGGACTGCTGGGCAGCGCCCGCCGGGTGGACTGAGGACGCGGCGAGACGTGTGCGAAATGTTCAGGTTTCCCCGCGCAGATGTGCATGTTTGACCGCTTTCCGCTTCACTCCCCGCTGCACTCAGTCCACTTGGGGGCAGTGCGTGGCGTACAGGACGGCGGCCGCGGTGCCGTTCGGCCTGCCGTACCCGGCCCTGTGGCGATTAGGGTGGGTCCCGGACGCGGCAGAAGAACCTGCGGGCAGGCAATGCGCGTCCCAGGGGGAGAGCAGGGCGGTTCGCACCAGGTCCTGTCCGGACGGTCGCCCCCACCCACCACGGCACAAGGGTGCTCGACCACACCAGGAGGCAAAGTGAACGGCGATCGGGACGAAATGCGCGGGAGCTGGGACAAGCCCGTAGACGAGTCGACCGACGCGGAGCCCGCCGAGATGACGGGTGAGTTCACCATCGACTACACCCCGCCCGCCTGGTACACGCAGAACACGCCGGGCGACTCCTCGGGCGGCGCCGGAACACACCTGGCTCCGCCCCCGCCGCCCAACGGCGCACCGGTGTCCGCACCCGGCCTGCCGTCCGGCGGTTTCGAGCCCAGCTGGACCCCGGCTCCGCCCGCCCCGGCGCCCGGTCCCCCGGTGCCGCCGGTCCCACCGGCCGCCCGTTCCTCCTACCCCGCGCCGGAAGCGGCGGACGCGAGCGGTGCCGCCGATCCGTTCGGCAGCGGTGATGTGGAGAGCGGCGCGACCATGCGGTTCTCGTCCGCGGCGCTGAAGCGGGAGATCGCCGAGCGCGAGTCGGCCGCGGAGAGCGAGGCCGGGAGCGGAGACGGCAGCGGGAGCGGGAGCGGTGAGGCCGACGCGGACGCGGCTGACGCCGGTACGGGCGCGGACGCCGGGCAGGACCTGACCACCGGGAAGAGCGGCGGGAGCGACTCGGTACCGTCCCACTCGACTCCGTTCGATTCGGTGGCGTCCGATTCGGTGCCGACCGATTCCGGACCCAGCGATTCGGTTCCGTCCGACTCTGTTCCGTCCGATTCGGTTGCGTCGGCCGACGCCGCGTCGGCGGAGTCCGACGAGGTCGCCGACGACGCCGCGGCCGACGCGACGGACAGCCCCGACTCCGGCAGCACCCCGCAGGCCGACGAGCCCGCCGACTCCGTGCCCTCGGACGCCATCGCGGACGCGGCACCCCCCGCGCCGTCCGCCGCCGCACCCGCACCCTGGACCCCGGCGCCGCCGCAGGGCGGACTGCCGCCGCTGCCGCCCTCCTTCCAGCCCGCCGCGCCCCAGCCCGCCGCGCCCCAGCCCGCCGCGCCCCAGCCGGCCTCGCAGTGGCCGGGACCGCCCCCGGCGAACGGGACACCGGGCAGCGGCTACGGGTTCCCGCAGACCCCGGCAGCCCCGCCGGCCCCGGCGCCCCAGGCCCCGCGGCCTCCCGCGTTCCCGCAGCAGGCCCAGCCGCCCGCACCCGCGCCGCAGGCGGGCTACGGCTTCCCCCAGCAGCCCCCGGCGCCGCAGCAGGCCCTGCCCGGAGCCCCGCTCCCGGCGCAGAACCCGCAGCAGCCCGCCCCTCATGCGCCGCAGCCACCTCAGGCGTCGCAGGTACCTCATACGCCGCAGCCACCTCAGGCACCTCAGCAGCCTCAGGCACCGCAGTGGCCCGCGCAGCAGCCGGGCGCGGCGCTGCCTCCGCCCGGAGCTCAGCCGCAGCAGCAGGGCGGCTACGGCTTCCCCCAGGGTGACCGGCCGTTGGCCGGGAGCACCCCGGACCTGCCCGCGCAGATCGCCCCGCACCAGCCGCAGCCGCCGCACCAGCAGCAGCAGCAGTACCAGCCCCAGCAGCCGCAGCAGCAACTCCCGCCGCAGGCGCCGCCCGTCGACCCGCGCGCCGGAGCCGCCTGGCCGAACCCAGTAGCCCACGACCAGCGCGAACGTTCGGTGCAGGGTGCCCCGCTGGGTTACACGGCCGCCGTGGAGCTCTCGTCCGACCGGCTGGTCCGGGGCAAGCAGAAGGCGAAGAGCAGCCGCGGGCCGTCCGCCGCCTCCCGCTTCAAGCTCGGCGGCAAGAAGGACGAGATCGAGCGTCAGCGCAAGCTCGAACTGATCCGCACCCCGGTCCTCTCGTGCTACCGGATCGCGGTGATCAGCCTGAAGGGCGGCGTGGGCAAGACCACGACGACCACCGCGCTCGGCTCCACCCTGGCCACCGAACGGCAGGACAAGATCCTCGCCATCGACGCCAACCCGGACGCCGGCACGCTGGGCCGCCGGGTCCGCCGGGAGACCGGGGCGACCATCCGCGACCTGGTCCACGCGATCCCGCACCTCAACTCGTACATGGACATCCGGCGGTTCACCTCGCAGGCGCCCTCCGGTCTGGAGATCATCGCCAACGACGTGGACCCGGCCGTGTCGACCACGTTCAACGACGAGGACTACCGGCGCGCGATCGAGGTGCTGGGCAAGCAGTACCCCATCATCCTCACCGACTCCGGTACCGGTCTCCTCTACAGCGCGATGCGCGGTGTGCTGGACCTCGCCGACCAGCTGATCATCATCTCAACGCCCTCGGTCGACGGCGCGTCGAGCGCCTCCACCACGCTGGACTGGCTGTCGGCGCACGGCTATGCCGATCTGGTGCAGCGGTCCCTCACCGTGATCTCCGGGGTCCGCGAGACCGGAAAGATGATCAAGGTCGACGACATCGTGCAGCACTTCGAGACGCGCTGCCGCGGTGTGGTCGTCGTGCCGTTCGACGAGCACCTGTCGGCCGGTGCCGAGGTCGACCTCGACATGATGCGTCCGAAGACGCGGGACGCGTACTTCCGCCTCTCCGCCCTCGTCGCGGAGGACTTCGCACGCGCCCAGCAGCAACAGGGGCTGTGGACGGCGGACGGCAGCAGTCAGCCGCCGCAGTACGCCCCGCCGATGCCCGGACAGCAGCAGGTGCCCGGTAACCAGATCCCGGCACAGCAGTCCTACGCGCCCCAACAGCCCTACGCACCCCAACAGCCGGGCCAGCCGTACCCGCCCCAGCAGCAGCCGTACGGTGGTCAGCAGCCGCAGCAGCCCTATCCCCCGCAGCCGGGCCCCGGCGCCGGGCAGGGCTGGCAGCAGTCGCCGCCCTCGCAGGCCCGGTCGGCCGCGGACCCGGCCGGTCCGCCGCCGCAGCAACAGCAGCCGCAGTACGGCGGACAGCCTGGTCAGCCGGGGCAGCCCGCCCATCCTGAACTGCGGGGACCCCTCCCGCCGGCGGGGTGGCAGCAGCAGCCTCCGCAGCCGCCGCCAGCGCCTCAGCAGTAAGGCGTCAGAGGTCTAAACCAATGAGGGTCCGCATCGCCTCCGCGATACGGGCCCTCTGCGCATTCCCGCAGCCCACACGCCGTTTCGATGACCGTTGACGCGACTCGACCACCGCTGATAAACCTTCGCTTCACCAGCTGGCGATCCACAGATCAACCCGCCTTCTCCGTGCGAGTCCTGACGCGAGGTCCCTGACCATGGTCGAAAGAGTTCCACCACCCGCCGCCCAGCCACGCTCCCGTCTGCGTATCCTCCTGGCGTCCGGAGCCGCTGCCCTCGGGCTCGCGGCCGCGTCCGTCGTCCCGGGGGTACCCCTCGGAGCCGCCGCGCCCCAGCAGGCGCAGGCCGCCGACAGCGGCAAGTCGACCCTGACCGTCGCGGTCGCGCAGAGCGTCGACTCACTGAGCCCGTTCCTCGCCCAGAAGCTGATGAGCACCAGCCTCTCCCGGCTCATGTACGACTTCCTGACGAACTACGACCCCAAGGACAACCACGCGATCCCGGGGCTCGCCACCAAGTGGGAGCCGTCCGCGGACAAGCTGACGTGGACGTACACCATCCGGGACGACTCCAAGTGGTCCGACGGCCAGCAGGCCACCGCAGAGGACGCGGCCTGGACGTTCAACAAGATGATGACCGACGAGGGCGCGGCCCAGGCCAACGGCAGCTTCGTCACCAACTTCAAGAAGGTGACGGCTCCCAGCCCCACGAAGCTGGTCATCGAGCTGAAGGAACCGCAGGCCACCATGGCCGCGCTCGATGTGCCGATCGTCCCCAAGCACGTCTGGGACAAGGTCGGGGACTTCTCGAAGTTCAACAACGACACGAAGTTCCCGGTCGTGGGCAACGGGCCCTTCGTCCTGACCGACTACAAGGTCGACCAGTACGCGAAGCTCAAGGCCAACAAGGACTTCTGGCGCGGTTCGCCCAAGTTCGACGAGGTGGTCTTCAAGACCTACAAGGACCAGGACGCCGCGGTCGCCGCGCTCCGCAAGGGTGAGGTCTCCTTCGTCGCCGGCTCGCCCGCGCTGACCCCCGCCCAGGCCGCCTCGCTCAAGGGCGAGAAGAACGTCAAGGTCAACGAGGGTCCGGGCCGCCGGTTCTTCGCGCTGGCGACCAACCCCGGCGCGCAGACCAAGGACGGCAAGAAGTTCGGCAACGGCAACAAGGCCCTGCTCGACCTGAAGGTCCGCCAGGCGCTCTTCCTGTCGATCGACCGCGAGACGCTCATCGACAAGGTCTTCCAGGGCCATGCCGTCAACGGCGAGGGCTACATACCGCCGCGCTTCCCGGCGTACAAGTGGGAGCCGTCCCCGAGTCAGAGCCTGAGCTACGACCCGGCGAAGGCCGCCAAGCTCCTGGACCAGGCGGGCTACAGGCTCAAGGGCGACCAGCGCGTCGGCAAGGACGGCAAGCCGCTCGACCTGCGCATCCTCTGCCACGCCACGGACCCGAACGACAAGGCGATCGGCAAGTACCTCAAGGAGTGGTGGGGCAAGCTCGGCATCGGCCTCAAGGTCGACTGCCTCGACGACGTCTCCGTGCCCTGGTACGCCGGTGAGTACGACCTCGCCTTCGACGGCTGGTCCGTCAACCCCGACCCGGACTTCGTCCTCGGCATCCACACCTGCGCCGCCCTGCCGGCCAAGGCCAAGGAGAGCGCGTCCACGGACAACTTCATCTGCGACAAGACGTACGACGAGCTGTACAAGAAGCAGCTCGCCGAGTACGACCCGGCCAAGCGGGCGGACATCGTCAAGCAGATGCAGTCCTGGCTCTACGACTCCGGGTACATGAACGTCATCGCGTACCCGAACGCCGTCGAGGCCTACCGCACCGACCAGATCAAGTCGATCACGACCATGCCCGAGGCGGCCGGCAACATCTACGGCCAGGACGGGTACTGGAGCTGGTGGTCGGCCGTACCGGCGGGCAGCGCCTCCTCGGACAGTGACAGCGGTTCCGGTTCCACCGGGATCGTCATCGGCATCGCGGTGGTCGTCGTGGTCCTCGCGGGTGGCGGATTCCTCCTCATGAGGCGCCGTCGCACCACCGCGGACGACCGCGAGTAGTTCCATGGACCGCGGGCACTTTCCGCGGACGGGATGAGAGAGAACGGCGGCGGGGCCCGAGCAGTCCGGCCCCGCCGGCCGGTCCCTCTAGGCGCAGCACGAGTAACGAGAGTTCCCCATGACAGCTGACAGCACTCCGGCGCTCGTGAAACAGGCGGATGCGGATACGGACGGCCCGGCTCCGGCCGGTCCGACGGCCGCCCGCGGCCCACGGGCGCGCAACACCAAGGCCTACCTCAGGTACGTGGCCGCCAAGATCGCCGGCGCGGTCGTCTCACTGTTCGCCGTGCTGGTCACCAGCTTCTTCCTCTTCCGGCTCATCCCCAGCGACCCGGTGAAGCAGATGACCGGCGGCCGCCGCGTCTCGGCCGAGCAGCTCCAGTCGCTGCGTCATCAGTTCGGCCTCGACCAGCCGATGTGGCAGCAGTTCACCACCTACGTGGGCGACGCGCTCACCGGCGACTTCGGCACCTCGTTCCAGTTCCACGCCCCGGTGATGGACAAGATCGTCGAGGCGCTTCCGGCGACGCTGCTGCTCACCGGCACGGCGTACGTCCTCTACAGCGCGCTCGGCATCTGGCTGGGCACCCGTACCGCCTGGCGCAACGGCTCCACGAGCGACCGGTTCAACACCGCGCTCGCGCTCACGCTCTACTCGGTGCCGTCGTTCTGGCTCGGGCTGCTCCTGATCATCGTCTTCTCGGTGGGCGTCGGACCGATTCCCGGCATGTTCCCGACCGGCGGTCTGGAGTCGGGCAACGAGACCGGCTTCGCCTACGTCCTCGACGTGGCGCACCACATGGTGCTCCCGGTGATCACCCTGGTCGCGGTCGGCTACGCGCAGACGCTCCTGGTGATGCGCTCCTCGCTGCTCGACGAGATGGGCAGCGACTACCTGACGACGGCCCGTGCGAAGGGGCTGCGCGACGACGCGGTGCGCCGCAAGCACGCCGTGCCCAACGCGATGCTGCCGACGTTCACGCTGATGTTCGTCAACCTGGGGCATGTGGTCGCCGGACAGATCCTGGTCGAGACGGTGTTCTCCTGGCCCGGTCTGGGCGGCCTCTTCTACCAGGGGCTCAGCGTCCCCGACCTGCCACTCGTCCAAGGGCTGTTCTTCGTCTTCGCCACCGCGGTGATCCTGGCGAACACCCTCGCCGATCTGCTGTATCCGCTGCTCGATCCCCGGGTGGGCCGATGACGACCGAATCCATGCCGGCCTCCACCCCAGAGGCCGAGAAGCCCACACCCGAGGAACGCGGGACCGCGGCGGCCAAGAGCCCGCGCGCACTGGCACGGGCCCGCAAGCGCCGCTCCGTGGCCCGCTTCTGGCGCGAGTACCGCAAGCACCCGGGCGGCCTGTGGGGGCTGGCCGGGCTGATCCTGATCGGGCTGATCGCCCTGTTCGCGCCGGTCCTGGCCGGCGCCGACGCGCAGAGCGTCACCTCCGCCCCGGGCGGTGCGCTGGAGGCGCCGAGCGGTGAGTTCCCGCTCGGCACCGACCAGTTCGGACGCAGCGTGCTCGCGCTGCTGGTGTGGGGCGCGCGCGTCTCGCTCACGGTGGGGCTGCTCGCCGCCTTCCTGTGCGTCGCCATCGGTACGGTCGTCGGTATCCTCGCGGGCCACTTCCGCGGCTGGTACTCGACGGTCCTGATGCGGGTCACCGACTGGTTCCTGGTGATGCCGACCCTGGTCCTGGCCATCGCGCTGGCCACCGTGATGGACCGCTCCCTGTGGACCGTCATCATCGCGATCGGCGTCACCACCTGGCCGACGACGGCCCGCCTGGTGCGGGCGCAGACGCTCGCCGTGGAGTCCCGCCCCTACATCGAGCGGGCCCGTGCGCTGGGCGGCGGTCACGGCCACATCATGACCCGGCACGTCCTGCCGAACGTGATGCCGCTGGTGCTCGCCCAGACCACGCTGGTGATCTCCAGCGCGATCCTGACCGAAGCCACCCTGGCCTTCCTCGGCCTCGGCGACCCGACCATCACCTCCTGGGGCGGCATGCTCCAGGACGCCCGCGAGGCCGGCGCCGTGAGCTCGGGCGACTGGTGGTACCTGGCGCCGCCCGGTATCGCCATCGCCCTGGTGGCGCTGGCGTTCACGCTGTGCGGCCGCGCCATCGAGACCGTCCTCAATCCCAAGCTGGGGGTGGCCCGTTGAACACGACAGACGTCCACAAGACGCCGCTGCTCCAGGTACGCGATCTGACGGTGACGTACGCCGGCGGGGCCCAGGCGGTCCGCGGGGTGAATCTGGAGGTCGACGCGGGCCAGAAGCTCGGCATCGCCGGGGAGTCGGGCTGCGGGAAGTCGACACTGGCGCTCGCGCTGCTGCGTCTGCTGCCGGCCGGCACGAAGGTCTCCGGCGAGATCCTGCTGAACGGTGAGGACGTCCTCACCATGAAGTGGGGCCAGGTCCGGGCGGTGCGCTGGGCCGGTGCCTCGATCGTCTTCCAGGGCGCGATGCACTCGCTCAACGCGGTGCACCGCATCGGCGACCAGATCGCCGAGCCGATCGTGCTGCACAGCAAGGCGTCCCAGGCAGCCGCCCGCAAGCGGGCCGGTGAGCTGCTGGAACAGGTGGGACTGCCAGCCGCTCGTGCGGACGCCTATCCGCACGAGCTCTCCGGCGGACAGCGCCAGCGCGTGATGATCGCGATGGCGCTCGCCTGCGATCCGGGGCTGATCATCGCCGACGAGCCGACGACGGCCCTCGACGTGATGATCCAGGCCCAGATCCTGCGTCTGATCGAGCAGTTGGTCTCCGAGCAGGACCTCGGGCTGATCATGATCAGCCATGACCTGGCGGTGCTCTCGGACACCTGCGACCGGCTCGCCGTGATGTACGCGGGACGGGTCGTCGAGCAGGGCCCCGCGTCCGAGGTCTACGAGAACGCGACCCACCCCTACAGCAAGGCCCTGTCGGGCGCCTTCCCGCGCATCGGGGACCCCGCGTCCCGGTTCGCCCCCCGCGGGCTGCCGGGCGATCCGCCCGACCCGTCGGCGCTGCCGGCCGGCTGCACGTTCCACCCGCGCTGTCCGGTGGCCCTGGACTCCTGCACCACGCAGGACCAGGAGCTGCGGGACTCCGGGCCCGGACGGCAGGCCGCCTGTGTGCTGGTGGGCCCGGAAGGGGCGGCCGCCCCGGCCCTGCCGGGCGCAGAGGAAGCAAGGAGCACCACATGACCACCACCACGGATCTGCTCAGCGCGCAGGCGCTGCAGGTCACCTTTCCCGGCCGGCACGGCGCAGACCCGGCGCGGGCCGTCGACGGGGTCGACCTGGACATCAGGCCGGGCGAGATCGTCGCGCTGGTCGGCGAGTCCGGGTGCGGCAAGACAACGCTGGCCCGTTCGCTGCTGGGCCTGGTCCCGCCGACCTCCGGCCGGATCACCTTCGGCGGCAAGCCGCTCGACTACGGCAACCGTGCGCTGAAGGCGTACCGCAAGCGGGTCCAGCTGGTGCTCCAGGACCCCAGCGGCTCACTGAACCCGCGCCACACGGTGTACGACGCGGTGGCGGAGGGTCTGCGGATCCACCGGTACGGCGGCGACGAGCGGGAGGCGGTGACCGGCGCCCTGTCCCGGGCGGGGCTGCGGCCCCCGGAGCGGTTCTTCCTGCGCTACCCGCACGAGCTGTCCGGCGGCCAGCGCCAGCGCGTCGTGATCGCGGGCGCCCTGGTCCTGGAGCCGGAACTCATCGTGGCCGACGAGCCGGTGGCCTCCCTGGACGCCTCGGTGCGCGGCGAGATCCTGGCGCTGCTGCTGCGACTGCGGGACGAACTGGGCCTGTCCGCGCTGGTCGTCACGCACGATCTCGGTCTGGCGTGGAACATCGCGGACCGGGTGGCGGTGATGTACCTGGGCCGGATCGTGGAGACCGGTGACGTCGAGCAGATCCTCACGGCTCCGCGGCACCCGTACACCCAGGCACTGCTGTCGGTGCTGCCGGAGGCGGAGGGCGATCCGGTGGTGCTGACCGGTGAGCCGCCGGACCCGTCGAAGGTGCCGTCCGGCTGCCGCTTCCATGTGCGCTGCCAGGTTCTGGCCTCCGGCGAGGCGGAGCGCGCGGGCGTCGCGGACGCGTGCCGTACGAAGGATCTGCCGGTGCTGGCGGGAGGCGGCGAGACGCAGGTGGCGTGCCACTGGGCCAATGCCGCGGCGGAGACGCCCGCCTAGTCGTTCGCCGGGCGGTGGGGGGGGGGGGCCCGGGGGCGGCCCCCCCCCCCCCCCCCCCACCACCCCCCCCCCCCCCCCCCCCCCCCCCACCACCCCCCCCCCCCCCCCCCCCCCCCCCCCCGCGGGGTTGTATAAACCCGC
>NZ_JBIVTZ010000039.1:0-26835 GCF_044756945.1 Streptomyces sp. NPDC091387
CAGGGGCTCCCGGCGTTGCAGCCGGAGCAGGGTCTCGCGTTGTTCGACGCGGGTCTCGCCTCGGGCCGGGCCGCCCTGGTGCCCCTCCCGATCGACGTCGCCGCACTCCGTACCCGTACCGACACCATCCCCGCACTCCTGCGCGACCTCGTCCCCACCACCAGGCGGCGCAGTGCGGTGTCCAGGACGGACGCGACGTCTCTGCGGCAACGATTCGCGCAGGCCGATCCGGCAGGGCAGGAGGCCCTCCTCAGGACGCTCGTCATGGAACGGGCGGCCGCACTCCTCGGTCACAGCAGCGCGGACGCCCTCGACGCCGAACGGGACTTCCTGGAAGCCGGGTTCGACTCGCTGAGCGCGATGGAACTCCGTAACGTCCTGATGAAGGACACCGGACTGCGGCTTCCCCCGATGGTGGTCTTCGACAGCAAGAGCCCGGCCGAACTCGCCCGGCTCCTGCGTACGGATCTCCTGGCGTCGGCGCCCCTCGCGGCCGACAGCGCCGACGAGGTGCAGGTGAGGCCAGGCGGAGCGGAAGCCTCCGGGCGATCCGAGGGATTCCAGGGAGCGGACGGGACGCAGCGCGCTTCCGCGTCCGGCGGGGCCGAGGCACCCTCGGTCGGCAGGGTGCCGGAGACACTCCGTGACCTGTTCCACTCCGCCGTCGTCTCCGGCCGCGCGGACAAGGGCTTCGCCCTCCTCCAGGCGGCCGCCGACGTCCGGCCCGGCTTCGCCTCGGTGGACGAGATCGACCGGCTGCCCACCGCGGTCCGGCTCGCGGACGGCACCGAGGGGCCGCACCTCATCTGCCTGAGCACACCGATGGCCACCGGGGGCGTCCACCAGCACGCACGCCTGGTGTCCCACTTCGGAGGCAGGCACAAGATCTCCGCACTGCCCGTCCCCGGCTTCCTCGCGGGCGAGAGCCTGCCCACGTCGTCCGACGCGGCCGTCCAGGCACTCGCGCGCAGCGTGCTGGAGGCGGCGGACGGCAAACCGTTCGTCCTGCTCGGCTACTCGTCCGGAGGCACCCTCGCCTACGCCACCGCCGGATACCTGGAACGGGAGAGCGGGGTGAGCCCGGCGGGCGTCATCCTGCTGGACACGTTCAAGGTGCACGACGGCGGAAGCGACGGCGTCCCCCTCGACGGTCTCGCACTCGGCATGTTCGACAAGGAAGCGGTGTTCGGCCGGTTCGACAGCAGCAGGCTCTCCGCGATGGGCCGCTGGGTGGAACTGGTACCGCAGCTTCCGCTCACCCCGGTCGAGGCCCCGGTGCTCTTCGTACAGTGCACCCAGTCCTTCGTACCGGACGGGGACGACACGTCCCCGGACCTGGCCGACGGCCGTGCCGAGCCCTGGGAGGCCGGCCACACCCTGCGCACCGTGCGCGCCAACCACTTCACCCTCGTGGAGGACCGCGCCGAGGAGACCGCGCACGTCATCGACACGTGGCTGGCATCGGACGAGTGGCCGGCGCAGAACGAAACGGCGGCCGACGCCGTATCGCCCGAATGACCGACCCGCCCCATGACCAACTGGCCCGACAGCCAAAAGCGCCGGTCGCGAGCGGCCGCAGCGGCCGCGGCGACCGAGCACAGGACCCACAGCTCCCATCCGCAAACAGCGTGAGTGAAGCGAAGCGAGGCGAAGTGACGTGACCGTGGCACCCAGCACGAAGGGGACCCTGCCGTTCGGCGAGCACGAGACGTGGTACCGGGTGACGGGCGACCTCCGCTCCGACCGGCCCACCCTCGTTGTCGTGCACGGCGGCCCGGGATCGACCCACGACTATCTGCAGAACCTCTCCGACCTGGCCGAAGACGGCTGGTCCGTCGTGCACTACGACCAGATCGGGAACGGCGGCTCGACCCATCTGCCCGACCGGGGGGCGGACTTCTGGACCGTGGACCTGTTCGCCGCCGAACTCGACAACCTGCTGACGGGTCTCGGGATCGCCGAGAACTACGTACTGTTCGGCCAGTCCTGGGGCGGCATGCTCATCACGCACCACGCCGCGGCGCGTCCGGCAGGTCTGCGCGGCCTGGTCATCGCCAACTCGCCCGCCTCGTACCCGCTCTGGCTCCAGGAGGCCAAGGTCCTGCGCGACCGGCTCCCGCCCGGCGTCAACGACACGCTGCTCCGGCACGAGGCCGCCGGAACCACCGAGACGGACGAGTACCACGGGGCCATGCGCACGTTCTACGAGCGCCACGTCTGCCGTCTCGCACCCTGGCCCCGCGACTACCTGGCCTCGTTCTACGAGGTGTACAACGACCCCACCGTGTACTACGCGATGAACGGCCCCAGCGAGTTCCACGTGAACGGCACACTGCGCGACTGGTCGGTCATCGACCTCTGCCCGGACGTCGACGTGCCCACCCTGCTGATCTCCGGTCGCTACGACGAGGCCACACCCGCGACGGTGCAGCCCTTCCAGGACCTCATTCCGGGAGCGCGCTGGGAGATATTCGAGGAGTCCAGCCACCTGCCGCATCTCGAGGAACCGGAACACTTCCGCGAGGTCATGAAGACGTTCCTCCAGGAGATCGCCCCCGGCTGACTCCCGGGCTTCCGTTGCATAGAGTGCTGAGAACATGCCGCGCCTCCGGTGCGGCGTCCCGGATGTCACCCGCAACCCGGTACGGCTGCATGGACGTACGGATGCGTGGCCGCGAGGCGATGACAACGGGGACAGGAGTGGTCAGGTAGTCGCGAGGCGTGTCCGGAGCGGAGTACAAGTCCGGGCCGCCTGCCGCGGCGGGGTATCCCGGGCATGGGTCCGGGGTTTCGTTGAGAGGGCGGTTGTGATGGTCACCGGTCGTGTGGTGCGGTTCGACGGCGTGAAGGGCTATGGATTCATCGCTCCCGATCATGGGGGCGAGGACGTCTTCCTGCATGTCAACGACCTTCGTATTCCCGAGGCCTCTCTCCGGCCCGGTCTGATGGTCGAGTTCGAGATCGAGCAGGGCGACCGGGGCCTGAAGGCGTCCTCGGTGCAGCTCGCCCCCGGCAGCGGCGGTATCGGGTCGGCGGCGGCTCCGGCGTCCGCGTTCTCGGGGCGCCCCGAGAACCCGAGCAGGCAGGTCGCGGACGGCGACGACGTGTTGTGCGACGTGCTCAACTCGGAGGAGTACGTACGGGACGTCACCGAAGTGCTGCTGGAGTCGGCACCCGGTCTCACCGGGGCGCACATCCTTCAGGTACGCCAAGGGATGCTGCAGTTCGCCAAGAAGCACGGCTGGGTCGAGGGCTGAGCCGCCCGGCTGTAGCCCGCCGCGGCCCGGGGAACAGGGCCTGCGGCGGGCGCGCCGCCCACCGTCCGCCGTCCGTCGGCTGTGACGAAGGGCACCGGCCCCGGGCCTGTCCGGTCTCCTGTTAGCGCCGGTTAACCTGCCTCTCATGACCGTAACCCTCGAAGTAAGCGGCGGCGTCGGCACGATCCGGCTGGACCGTCCGCCGATGAACGCACTGGACATCGCCACCCAGGACCGGCTGCGCGAGCTGGCCGAGGAGGCCTCCGGGCGCGACGACGTGCGCGCCGTGGTGCTCTACGGCGGCGAGAAGGTGTTCGCGGCGGGCGCGGACATCAAGGAGATGCAGGCGATGGACCACGCGGCGATGGTCGTCCGGTCCAAGGCCCTGCAGGAGTCCTTCACCGCGGTGGCCAGGATCCCCAAGCCCGTCGTCGCGGCCGTCACCGGCTACGCACTCGGCGGCGGCTGCGAACTCGCGCTCTGCGCCGACTTCCGGATCGCCGGCGACAACGCCAAGCTGGGGCAGCCGGAGATCATGCTCGGCCTGATCCCGGGCGCGGGCGGCACCCAGCGGCTCGCCCGTCTGGTGGGCCCCGCCAAGGCCAAGGACCTGATCTTCACCGGCCGCCACGTGAAGGCCGACGAGGCCCTCGCCATGGGTCTGGTGGACCGGGTGGTGCCCGCCGCGGAGGTGTACGAGCACGCCCACGCCTGGGCCGCCAGGCTGGCGAAGGGCCCGGCCCTCGCGCTGCGTGCCGCCAAGGAAGCCGTCGACGCCGGGCTGGAGACGGACATCGACACCGGCCTCACGATCGAGCGGACCTGGTTCGCCGGACTCTTCGCCACGGAGGACCGGGAGCGCGGTATGCGCAGCTTTGTGGACGAAGGACCGGGCAAGGCCAAATTCCTCTGACCGAACGCCAGTTGGGAACAGATCGCGGCGCGTTCATCCGTGTGGGCGGATTAGCCGAGCCTTAAGACAACCTTAAGGCTCGGCGCTCCGTTCGCGCCGGTCATCCCGCGCGAGTGCGGTGTTCACGCAGGTCGGTGGGGGTGTGAGCCAGCGCATTCTGCCAGTGGCATATGCCAAGAGCTCTCCGCGGAATTGCTGATTCCGGGTCGGGGATTCCCTCGGAACGGCCCCGGAGTGCCTGCCTTGCGGCCATGATGGTGTCCATGGCGGGCCTGGAAGGTGTGGAGCAGCCGCGGCAGCGCAGCAGCGCGACAGCGGCACGGAGGACGCCGGCCGTCGAGGACGAACAGGCGTTCAAGGCGCTGGAGTTGTTCGGTAATCCGACGGAGGACGAAGTCCGGCTGCCCTCCCGCCCGGAGTCCGCGGCCACCGCACGCCGGCTCACTTCCTGTGTGGTGCTGAGCCAGTGGGGGCTCTCCCAGCAGACCGGCGAGCACGCCGTTCTGCTCGTGTCCGAGCTGGTCGGCAACGCGGTCCGGCACACCGGTGCCAGGGTCTTCGGCCTGCGGATGCTGCGGCGTCGCGGCTGGATCAGGATCGAGGTGCGCGACCCCTCGCGCGGACTGCCGTGTCTCATGCCCGTCCAGGTGATGGACATCAGCGGACGGGGCCTCTTCCTCGTCGACAAGCTCTCCGACCGGTGGGGCGTGGATCTGCTGCCGCGCGGCAAGATCACCTGGTTCGAGATGCGGATCTCCGACCGCTGACGGCCCCGGGGTCATCGGTCATCGCCCCGCAGAGCCCCGAAGAGTCCCGGACGCACAGCAGCCCCCGGGTCAGCCGTGATACGGCTCTGCGGGGGCTGCTGTGTGGGGGCCGTGAAATGGGGGGTGTTCTCACGGCCGCTTATGACGACCCGGCCCGGGTCAGTGCGGGTCGTGTCACCGACTATGGCAGACGGGCGACTCCATCGCCAAAGCCGCAAAACGCTCATACGATGATGAAGCAGGTCAATTCTTCGATGAATCATAGGTGTGCTGGGTCACCTGCCTGGAAATCCATGAATCCCGACCGGCTCTCACGGGTGATTCATTGATCATCAAGGGTCTGGGCGGCGCGCATCCGTGTGACCTGCGAAAGCGGCGGTAACGGTCAACTGTCATTTTTCTGACATCTCGCACTTAATGTTCTGCACATGAACGACTCCGGCACACCGGTGCACCGCCGCGGCGCCCTGCGCGCAGGGGCCGGTGCCGCGCTCGCCGCGGCCCTCGCCACCGGTTGCGGGGACCACGCCACCGCCGGGACTTCGGCGAAGACCCTCACCCACCCGGCACCGAAGAAACCGGCCGCCACCGGGGCGCCGGCCCCCGCACCCGCCCCGCGCCGCTTCCCCGGGCAGCCGGTGCAGATCGACCACGGCCCCCGCGACCGGGCGCGCGTCGCCCTCACCTTCCACGGCCAGGGCGACCCCGCCATCGCCCGGACCGTGCTGGCCGAGGCCGAACGGGCCCGCGCGCAGATCACCGTCCTGGCCGTCGGCAGCTGGCTCGACGAACACCCCGAGATGGCCCGCCGGATCCTCGACGGCGGCCACGACCTCGGCAACCACACCCAGCGGCACATCGACATCTCCTCGATGGGCGAGGCCCAGGCGTACGCGGAGATCACGGGCTGCGCCCAGCGGCTGCGCCGGCTCACCGGTTCCATCGGCACCTGGTTCCGGCCCTCGCGCACCCAGTACGCCACCCCGCTCGTCCAGCGGCTCGCCGTCCGCGCGGGATATCCGCACGTCCTCTCGTACGACGTGGACTCCCTCGACTTCACCTCGCCCGGCGCCGCGGCCGTCACCCGCAAGGTGGCCGGGGAGATCCGTAACGGATCGGTGGTGAGCATGCACTTCGGCTACGCGGACACGGTCGCCGCGCTGCCCCTCCTTCTCACCGAACTCGACCGCCGCGGACTGCGTGCGGTGACGACCACGGAGCTGTTGACCTGATGCTTCCCTCCACCACGCGCACCGCGGCCCTGCTCGGGGGCGTCCTGCTCGCCGCACTCACCGGTTGCGGCACCCCCGTCGGCAAGGGGGCGTCGGACGCGGCCACCGAGGCGGCCGCGCCACCCGCCAGACCCAAGCACGTCACCCCGCCGGCGCCGCCAGGACTGGCCGGGATGCCGCCGGTGCTCGACCCGTCGAACGTGTACGCGGCCGACGCCGCGGGGAAGCTGTCGCCGGCCGTCAAGGGCTTCCCGTCCCGGGTGTACGTACCCAACACCAACTCCAACACCGTGACGGTGATCGACCCCGCCACCTACAAGGTCATCAAGACCATCCCGGTCGGCCGGCAGCCGCAGCACGTCGTCCCGTCCTGGGACCTGAAGACCCTCTGGGTCAACAACGACGTCGGCGACAGCCTCACCGCGATCGACCCGGCGACCGGCAAGGCGGGGAAGACGGTCGACGTCTCCGACCCGTACAACCTCTACTTCACCCCGAACGGCAAGTACGCCATCGTGATGGCCTCGATGGACCGTCAGCTGGTCTTCCGTGACGCGCACACCATGAAGACGGCGAAGGCCGTCCCGGTCAGCTGCGCGGGTGTGAACCACGCCGACTTCTCGGCGGACGGCCGGTACTTCGTCGTCTCCTGCGAGTTCTCCGGCGAACTCCTCAAGGTCGACACGGCGAGGATGAAGGTGGTGGGCCAGCAGAAACTGCCGTTCAAGGGCGCCATGCCGCAGGACGTGAAGCTGTCGCCCGACGGAAGCACGTTCTACATCGCGGACATGATGGCGAACGGCATGTGGGTGCTGGACGGAAAGAAGTTCACCACCCCGAAGCTGCTGCCCACCGGCAAGGGCTGCCACGGGCTCTACGTCAGCCGCGACGCCAAGGAGATGTACATCTCCAACCGTGGCGAGGGCTCTGTCTCCGTCTTCGACTTCGCACAGAAGAAGCTGGCGAAGAAGTGGCAGCTGCCGGGCGGCGGCAGCCCCGACATGGGCGGGGTCTCCGCGGACGGCAAGGTCCTCTGGCTGACCGGGCGTTACCACTCGGAGGTGTACGCGATCGACACCACCAGCGGCAAGCAGCTCGCCCGGATCCCGGTGGGCAGCGGACCGCACGGCCTCGCCGTCTACCCGCAGCCGGGGCGGTACTCCCTCGGCCACACCGGCGTCTTCCGGTAGGAGGCCGCCCGCAGACGTCGTCCGGTGGAAGACCACCCGTCGGCATCTTCCGGGCCTTCCGGCAGATGGCCGCCCGCCGGTGGCTCACCCCCTGATCAGCAGCGCCTCCGAGCCCACCGGCCGGTAGCCCGCCGCCTGGAACGTCCGCACACTGCGGGCGTTCCCCGGTGACTGCTGCGCCCACACCACCGTGTCCGGCACCAGATGGCGGGCCGCCCGCGCCAGCCGTTCGCCGAGCCGCCGCCCGCGCGCCTCCTCGACCACCTCGATCGCGGTCTCCCAGCGCCCCGCGACACCGCGCCCGAGGATCAGCACACCGCCCTCCGTCCCCCAGACCCGCACCTCGTCGCGGAACCTCATCGCCCGTGCCACCCGGGGGTGTTCGGGGTCCCGGATCTCCCGCAGCTCCAGCTCCGGTGCGCCCGGCAGTGCGGGCGCGACCGTCAGCAGATCGATCGTGTTCATGTGCCGGTCCGTCCGGGCCAGCAGCGCGCCCAGGAAACGCGGATTCATCGTCGCGGCGAGCGCGTCGCCCGGAACGGCGGCCAGGGCGGCCCGCACCCACCGCGGGTCCTCGTCCGTGAACACCACCGAGTGCGCGGTGAACGCCAGCACCCCGGCATCCCGTACGTTCGGCTGCCGCACCACCGTCGTGGTCCCGTCCGGCGGCGGAAACCTCCCCTGCGCCGCGGCTGCCAGGATCCCCGCCAGTGCATCGGTCATCGCGCCGTACTCTCCCCGCTCCGGGCCACCGTCCGCCGGGCGGCGGACGGACCACCCATGATCGACGACCGGCCGCCGCGCTCGCCATCCGTCGCGCCCGTTAATCTGACCTCCGTCATACAGGGATTACGAAGGGGCGGAACAGTGGCGGACATCGAGTCGGCGCGCAAGGCGTTCGAGCGGTTCGACCTGAACGGCGACGGGCTGATATCGGCTGCCGAGTACAAGAGCGTCATGGCCCAGCTGGGAGACCCCTATGTCACCGAGCCGGTCGCGCAGGCCGTGATCAACTCCCACGACGCGAACGGTGACGGGCTCCTCACCTTCGACGAGTTCTGGGCCGCGCAGAACAAGGGCTGACGGCCGAGGGCCCCCGGCCGGCGGGCCGGGGGCCGCGGACCCGACCCGCTCACGGGCCGGAGGGGCCGGTGGATCCCTCCGACGCGAAGGCCTCGTCCGGTGTCGCCACCGGGCGGAACACGTCGTGCAGCCGGCCCGCCCGCAGCAGGCGCAGGATCCTCGGGCAGTCGCAGACGAGCCAGAACCGCCCGTCCCGGTCCAGCGCCCGCCGCCGGGCCCGGCACAGCAGCGACAGGCCCGAGCAGTCGAGGAAACTCACCTCGGTCAGGTCGACCACCACATGCGGTGACCCGTCCGACGTGGCCCCGTCCAGGGCCGGTGCGATCAGGGCCGCGGTAGCGATATCGATCTCGTCGCGCAGCGCCACCACCGTCCGGCCGTTCCTGCGGTACACGTGACCGCATGGCTCGGGCAGGGCGACCAGCGCGGGGGATGTCGTGGGGGACAGCCTCTCGGTCATGATGCCTCTCCTCGCAGCGCCGAATCCGCGGAGGCACCCGGGCCTGGGTGGCTTGTCAGTGAGGTGACAGTCGGTGAACCTAACCCGAGGCTCGCGTCGGGTGGGGATGCAGAAACGTTCGAGCCTGCCGTAATGCGTCCTTCCGGGTGAATGTTCGATGGCGTCGTGGACGCCGAGCGGCTGTTTGTGTGGTTGTCGGCCAGGAAAGGGGGTGGGCGGTGCTCCGCTCCCGTGTGCCCGCAACCGCCCGCCGCGGATCCGCACCGGCCCGCCGTAGCTCCGCGGCAGCCGTACTCAGCACGGCGGGGGCCTGCCTCCTGGCCGTGGCGGCCGCCCTGCTGGGCGCCACCGCCGTCGCCCGCGGCACCGGTGAACTCCGCATACCCGGCGCCGGAACCGCCACCCTGCTGCGTACGGTCCTCTTCGGCGCGCTCGCCGTTCACCTCGGCGGCCTCGCCGCCACCGCACTGGCCCGCTCCCTGCCCGGCCGGCCGGAATCCGCGCCGCGCAGCTGGGCGGCGGCGGCCTCGGTCGCCGGGGCGCTGGCCGCGGCCGGACAGATCGTCAGGCTCGCCCGGGTCAGCGATCTCGGCCTCGTCGAGACCTACGGCACCCGCGAGGGCGGGCTGCTCCTGCTCACCGCCAACGGATTCGCCCTCGCCGCGTGCTGCGCGGCGAGCAGCCGCCCGGCACTGGCCGCCGCCCCGCTCGCCCTCGTCATCGGCGCGGAGGCGCTGCGCGCCCACCCCGAGGCGTACAGCCCGGCCGTGGGCGCCGCGCTCACCGTCGTCCACCTGACCGCCGCGTCGCTCTGGTGCGGCGGGCTGCTCCACGTGCTGCGCACCATGCGGCTGTGGCGGCGGACCGGGCCCGGCGCCGCCCGCGCGCTGCTCGGCCGCTACGCCCGGCTCGCCGGGTGGCTGTACGCGGCCCTGGCGGTGACCGGTACGTTCAGCGCCCTGCGCAGGCTGCCGCCGGACACCGTCCTCACCTCGGCGTACGGGCGCACCCTGCTGGTCAAGCTGGTGCTGGTGGCCGTGGTGAGCGCGCTGGCGCTCGGCGCGCGCCGGAGGCTGGCGTCGGACCCGGACCCCGCGGTAGCCCGGCGCCGGGCGCGCCGCGAACTGGTCGCCCTGGCGGCGGTCGTCCTGGTGTCGGCGGTCCTGACCGTCGTACCCGACCCGCACTGGCTCAGCACCCGCTGAGCCGCGGCCGTGCACGCGCCGCGCCCGCGCTCGGCGCTCCCCGCTGCCCCTCCCCTCACTCCGAGTCCGGCTCAGCGCCTGTCGCGGTACGGCGGCCAGCCGCGCAGTTCGTCGTCGCGCGGGGCGTGCACCGTCTCGGGGGCGCCGGGGCCGAAGAGCATCACCGGACGCGACGCGTCCCACCCGGGCCAGCCCGGGTCGCCGGAGACGGCGAACCGCACCCACGCCGCGTGCATCGCGTCGGCCAGCTCCTGCGGGGCGCCCTCGCCCGCGAGCGCCACCGCGTCCGGCCGGTCCAGGTTGTCGAAGACGAAGCCGATCTCCAGCCCGTGGCAGGCGCCGAGCCGCTGTACGGGTGAGGGCCAGCCGAACTCGTAGAGGTGCGTGCCTCCGGCAGCGGCGTCGCGGGCGTCGGCCAGCCGGTTCAGCGGTACGCGCAGCAGCAGGTCCGTGGCGAGGGCGCCGAGCAGTTCGCCGGGGGTGGCGCCGGGCCGGTTCGCGCGGTAGGTGCGGGCCGTCGCGCCCGGCACCCTGAACTTCAGCAGGGCCAGCCGGAGTCTCGTACGGGAGAGCCGTTCGGTGAGCCCGCTGGGAACGAACCAGAGCCGGTACTCCTCCGTATTGGAACCCATCAGCAGGTCTATGCCGGACGCGGCGCCGTCCCGTAGCGCCTCGGCCGGCTCGCGGGGCAGCAGATCGCCGTCCACCACGATCTGGAAGGAGTTCCCGCCGGTCAGCGGGGAGCCGCCGCTCGTCACCGAGGTCTGCGCCGCCAGGAGCGCGGCGGGGTCCACGGCGGCCAGGGCCCGGGCCGTCGCCGTCACCCCGAGCCGCTTCGCTATCAGTTCGGTGGTGCGGCGGCCCTTGTCCACGGGGAGCGCGGCCGGGGCCCCGCTCTGCAGCACCGCGCGCCGGAACAGGCCCCGGGCCCGCGGCGCGGCGAGCAGCGCGCCGACGCTGATGGCACCCGCCGACTCCCCGCACACCGTCACCAGGTCCGGATCGCCGCCGAACGCCGCGATGTTGTCCCGCACCCAGCCGAGCGCCGCGAGCTGGTCGAGCAGACCGCGGTTGGCGGGCGCGTCCGGGAACACCCCGAACCCCTCTATGCCGAGACGGTAGTTGAGCGACACGAGCACTACACCGTCGCGGGCGAAGGCGGCCCCGTCGTACAGCGGGACGGCGGACGAGCCGTGCAGCAGCGAGCCGCCGTGGATCCAGACGAGGACGGGCAGCCCGGTGCGGGCGGGCGACGGCGTCCACACATTGAGGTTGAGGCAGCCGTCGCCGGGCACCTCGGGATCGGGCAGCAGCCGGTCCAGCGGCGGTGCGTACGGCCGCTTGGGCGCGGTCGGACCGAAGGCCACCGCCTCCCGTACGCCCTCCCAGGGCTCAGGCGGCGCCGGGGCCCGGAACCGGTGGGCGCCCACCGGCGGGGCCGCGTACGGGATGCCGCGGAAGACGGCGACGCCCGGTTCGTGCGTACCGCGGACGGTGCCGTGGGCCGTCTCGGCGTGCGGAGCGGTCCGGTCGGCGCCGGACGCCGATGCGGATATCGGAGGAGGTATGGCAGTCATGAGATGCCTCCAGCCCTTCTGCGGTATGGCCGGCGAGCTCGGTTCATCGGACTGCCGCCTGCCCTCGGGCGTACGTACCAGCAGATCACGGCAGGGGGCGGCCGACCAGTCGTGAGGGTGACGGCTCTTGTACGGCCGGCCCCTGCTTCCTCGGTCCCGGTGAGGTCCTTGCGCGGTCCTTGCGCGGTCTTGTGGGGCCGTCACAGGACCGGAAGTGGCTGCTTTGGGCGGGACGCGTTTCCGGCCGCGGGCGGGCGGGCCGGTGCCGGCCGAGCCATCGGGACGATGAATGTCCGGAAATAGCCGTGGAATGCCCGTCTTCCGGTGCCGAGGGCCGCGGCGGGGCCCGGCAGGGGCGCCGGACTCCGCCGGGCCCCCACCGGGCGTCCGTCAGGCGGCGAAGTTCCGGGACAGGGAGCCCCGTTCGTCGATTTCCACGAGGTCGGGACGGGTGTAGCGCTCCGCCCGCGCGTGGTAGTCGAAGTCCCCTCGGACGAGCCCCCGGTAGTCCTGCACGCAACGCTCCAGGGCGACTCGCGGGGCGCCCTCGATTCCCGCCGCCTCGATCTCCTCGACGAGTTCCTTCTCGGCGCGCTGGACGCGGTCGGCAATGCGCCCCAGCAGGATTCCGGCCTCGTCCGCCGCCTCCTGTAGCGTGCCCCCGCGGTCCCGCTGGATCAGCCGGACGGTGTTGTGCTCGTAACCGAGCAGGGCTTCCTTCTCGAAGGAGCAGATATCGTTGCAGAGGCCTGAGTGATCGGTCACCGCATTGCGTAGCGCGATATAGGCGGGAAGGCTCCGGGCGGAATCCGGAAGGTCTATTCCGGCCGTGATCTCATGCAGGTCGAGGAAGGGCTGCATCGCCACCGAGTCGCGGCGGTGCTTCACGAAATCGGCCGTGCTCGGCACGTGGCCCGCGGCCCGGTCGACCGCCTCGGCGTAGTACGTCCACAGCCAGGCGGCCGTGTCCCTGCGGAACTGCCGCACCCAGTGCGGCGGACGGTCCGTGCAGGTCCGGACCAGTAACTCGGCGAGGGCGTGCTCCATGGGGCCGACCGGCTCCCGAGCGCCGTCGAGCACGTCCACCAGATGTGCGATGGCGGATTCACACAACCCGGGGTCGCGGCCGGCCGGGCCGTCGTCGAACTCGTCATCGACGAGGAAGGCCCAGAAGAGCCACTGGCAGAACAGGTCGAGGTGTTTCTG
Organism: Streptomyces sp. NPDC091387; assembly: GCF_044756945.1. Taxonomy (NCBI): domain Bacteria; kingdom Bacillati; phylum Actinomycetota; class Actinomycetes; order Kitasatosporales; family Streptomycetaceae; genus Streptomyces; species Streptomyces sp. NPDC091387. The sequence continues at coordinate 12,891 of NZ_JBIVTZ010000039.1, forward strand.
CGAAGCCTCGGGAAAAATCAGGGAGATCCAGAGTTCGGGGCGGGTCCGGACCATCTTCTTGCGGGCCACCGGAGACAGGACGAGATTACTTGCCTCGGCCCATTCCCAGGCGGCCTGCCTGGTCTTCTCAACTCCCGGATTACATCCCGCGCTCTCGAACGGCATATGGAATTCTGGAAGCGCGATCTTACTCATGGTGCACCTCGTTCAGACGATATGAACAGGGAAGGGGGATGCGCGGAACCAATCGCGCACGCGTGCACGGCCGGAGCGGCCGGCGGTGAACGCGGCCCTGTCGAACGGCGTTTCGACACGGCCGCGTCCTCGGGGACAACTGTCCGCACCGGCCCTTGCCCTGCGGAAGGGCGGTGGGACCGTGAGCCTATTGCGGCGGACCGCCGCAGGAGCGGATCAGCGGCGGCGGGGCGGTTGGTCGGTACGAGCGGGCCGCGCCGTTGTTCGTGAAACGGCGCGGCCGGGCCGGACGGCCGGATCCCGTCGGGGGTGCGTCACGGGAGGGGCGGCTCTCATCGCTGTCCTCTTTCTTCCGCCGGGGCCTGGGCGTCGGAGCCGGGCCCGTGGGGCCCAAGGCAGCGGACAGCCTGACGTGCACGGCGATCGAGTCACCACTCGTCACGACCAGTGAACTCCCAGTATGCGGAGGAGTGAAGCCGCGTGTGACTGAAAATGTGTGTTCGCCAGGAACGGCTGCTCAGTTGTGAGCAGTTGGAGCGCTCCTGAGTTGGCCGTGGTCGCGGACGGCGGGGGTGGGTCTGGCCGATTCGCCGCACCGGCTCCGCTCCACACCGTAGGGCCGGTTCAGGCAGCCAGCGAGGCGAGCCAGTCCGTCAGGATCCGGTTGACCTCCTCGGGGCGCTCCTGCTGGATCCAGTGGCCGCAGCCGTCCAGGATGTGCGAGGACACCAGGCCGGGCAGCGTCGTCGGATACGCCGCGACGGCATCGGCCAGCCAGGTGGTGGAGGCGTCCAGGGACCCGCCGAGGAAGAGGGACGGCTGGGTGACGGGTGCGCCGTCGAAGTCCGCGAGATCCTCCCAGTCCCGGTCCATGTTCCGGTAGCGGTTGAGGGCCCCGCTCATCCCGGTCCGCTCGAACTCACCCGCGTAGAAGTCGAGTCCGTCCTCACCGAGCCAGCCGGGCCGCCGGTCGGGGAACCGGTCGCGCAGGGTCCCGCCGGACCCGGCGAAGTGCGGGTCCGGTGCGTCGGGCGCGGGCATGGTGTCGGCGGAGAACGCCGCGTAGAAGCCCGCGAGCCAGCCGCGGACGTCCGGCTCGACCTCGGCCTCGGCCCGGCCGGGCTCCTGGAACCGGGCGACGTAGAACTCCTCGTCCCCGCCCATCCCCGCGAAGACCTCGCTGGGGCGCGGACCGCCGCGCGGGGCGTACGGAACGCTCAGGAGCCCCACGGCACGGAAGACATCGGGCCTGACCAGCGCTGAGTTCGCCGCGATCGTCGAACCCCAGTCATGGCCGACGACCACGGCCTTCCGCTCCCCGAGCGCGTGCACCACGGCGACGTTGTCCTCGACCAGTTCGAGCATCCGGTACGCGGCGACGTCCGAGGGCCGGGAGGACCGTCCGTACCCCCGGACATCGATGGCGACCGCCCGGTATCCGGCGGCGGCCAGCACGGGCAGCTGGTGGCGCCAGGAGTACCAGGACTCCGGGAATCCGTGCAGCAGCAGCACCAGGGGGCCGGTGCCCTGCTCCACCAGGTGGATACGGCCGGCCGGAGAGGCCACCGTGCGGTGCGTGGGCTCCGGGGACGGGGCGGGCTGATGCGACATGGTTCCTCCGCGGTTCTCGGTCTGCGCCGGTCACGGCCGAGAGCTGTCAGCCGACCGTGCTCCCGGACCCGTACCGCCCGGAAGCGGCCCGACGGCCCGGAAGGCGATCATGCGCCGGACGGCCGACCGGCCGCGAGCGCTCTTGCCGCTTCGGCAAAATGACAGGCGGCACTCACCGACTGACGGACGCGTCACCCACCGACCGCCGAAAGACGTGTCACTCACCGAAGCACGTGCGCGCCCCTCACCGGATGACACGCGGCACTCACCAGGTGACGGGCAACGACCGCAGTCCGCGCATCAGCCGCGTCCGGCGCCGGTCAGGCTCCTGGGCGGGCACGGCGAGACGCAGCCGGGGGAAGCGCGTGAAGAGGGTCCGGAGCGCGATCTCCCCCTCCGCCCGTGCCGGCGGCGCGCCCAGGCAGCGGTGGATGCCGTGGCCGAACGCGAGATGCGCCCCGGCGTCCCGGCCCAGGTCGAGGCCGTCCGGTCCGGCGAAACGGGCCGGATCACGGTTGGCGGCCCCGGGGGAGATGAGGACGGGGACGCCGGCCGGGATCGAGGTCCCGCCCAGGGCGAGCGCCTCGGTGCTGTGGCGGAAGGTGGCGATGCCCACGGGGGAAGGGGCGTCATGCTCGGTCATATGACTTTGGGCGAGCACGAATGGGTCGCGGCCGGGTCCACGGAACGGCCGGTCGGTGACACGGGGCGCACGCTCCAGATGATCACGGGCTACTGGGTCACCCAAGTGGTGGGTACCGCAGCCGAGTTGCGACCAGGCGGAGGCCGCCTCTGTGCGCCGATCTTCGACTGGCTCGCCGCCGCTCCGGGGGAAGCCGAGGTCTTCACGAACGCCATGACGGCGATGACCCGCGGCCTGGCCCACGCGCCGGCGGAGGTGGTCGACGTGGCGGACGCCCGCGTCGCGGTCGATGTGGGGGCGCCGGAGCAACCTCGTCCAGACGCTCATGCGGCGGCATCCCGGACTGGCCGGTGTCGTCCTGGACCTTCCCCATGTGCGGGCAGAGGCGGAGGCCTCCGCCTCGCGTCTGGGCGTCGCGGACCGGTTCAACCTTCCTCGGCGGTGACTTCTTCGACGAGGTGCCGTCCGCCGACGTACACCTGCTGAAGTTCGTGCTGCACGACGGTCGGCACGCCAGCTCTGGAACCGTTGATGGATCTCAACATGATGGCGCTGTCGACCGGACGTGAGCGCGGCGCCGAGGAGTACGGGCGCCTCTTCGAGCGGGCCGGGCTGACGTTGACCGCGACGACGCCGTCCGGGTCACGGGTGTCCGTCCTGAGCCTTGTTCCCGCCGCGGTGCCGCCGGAGGTCTCTCAGGGGGCTGAGCTCCCCAGCGGACGGATCAGTCCGCTCTCGTAGGCGCAGATGGTCGCCTGGACACGGTCCCGGAGGCCCAGCTTGGCGAGCACCGAGCTCACATGGACCTTCACCGTGCCCAGGGCCAGCCCGAGACGCTCAACGATCTCCATGTTGGTCAACCCCGTGGCGACCAGAATCAGAATCTCGCGTTCACGGGGGGTCAGGCTGTTCAGCGCCCCGCTGGTCTCCGGTGCGACCGGGGCTCCATGGGCGAAGGCTTGGATGAGGCGTCCCGTGACCGCGGGCGCGAGTACACCGTCGCCGGAGACGACCAACCTGATCGCAGCCAGGAGGGCCTCCGGCTCGGTGTCCTTGAGCAGGAATCCGGAGGAGCCGGCCCGAAGAGCTTCGTAGACGTACGCGTCGAGGTCGAACGTCGTGAGCACCAGCACCTTGGTGAGGCTGTGATGACGCGTGATCAGCCGGGTGGCCGTCAGGCCGTCCATACCGGGCATACGGATGTCCATCAGCACCAGATCGGGCGCGAGGTCGGCTGCCATCGCCACAGCCGCGTCCCCGTCGGCTGCCTCACCGACCACGGTCATATCGGTCTCGGCCGTCAGGATGGCTGCGAAACCCGCACGCACGATCGTCTGATCATCGACGACCAGTACCCGGATACTGATGACGCACCCCTCTCCCGGCCGGCCCGCGGCCCGTTCACGGGCCGTTCTCCGGCCCGTACCGGACCCGCTGCCCACGTCGCATTCTCCCATGCGGCCATGAGCCGGAAAGGCCCGGCCGGAGCACGCGCGCACGGGCGCCCGGGACCGGGCCACCCCGTCCGGCCTGTGCGAACAGCTCTCGTGCGGCTCGCCTACTCGCGCGGGACATGCTCCGCGGAGGCGTCCCGAGGTGCCGCCGGGGCTCTGCCCGCGTCCAGGCTCCCGAGCAGCTGCCGCATGGCGGCCAGCGTCGCTCTCGTGGTGGTGGCGACGTCGTTCAGGCTGCCGGCCTCCGCCGAGGCGATCACCAGCGTGGTCTGTTCGAGGACCGTCTCCTGCAGCCCGCCGGCGACTCGCTGCCGCTCACCGTGGACGACGTTTCTCGTGCTCGCCTGCAGGCTCCTGAAGGTGGCGTCCTCGCGGCCGATCGCCCGCCTGCGGCGCATGTGCATCAGCCACCCCGCCCACCATGCCGCCGTGAACACCGTGCCGAACACCAGGAGCGCCCCGGTGAGGACGAACAGCACGGTGAAGGGATCGGTCGCATCACCGAGCAGCCGCCCGTCGCCGGCGAAGGCCGTCGTCATGGATACGGCGAACGAGAACGCCGCGGCGGGCACCGCCAGGAAGCTCAGGCGGTATCCGGACGGAATGGTCATCTGCGCGGCGCGGGACCGCACGTACCGGCCGGCAGACGTGGTTACCGGTCTCAGCACACGGCCGTAGGCGGCGACCCCGTAGACAGCGGCCAGTTCGACGAATCCGCCTCCCAGCAGGACGTTCGGGGCGGACGACGGCAGTACGCCGGCCGTCACCAGTACCGGCCACACGGCGGCGGTTGCCCCGACCGCGGCAAGGGCCGCCCACGGGGCTCGTCTGCGCCACAGCAGCGGCAGCGCGTGAACGGTCAGCAGCAGCGCGAGCAGCATGTGGGACGGGGCTCCGTGCCCGGCGTCCGCCGCGACGGTCACCCCCAGGCCGTAGGCCCACGAGGCCACGACGGTCGAACCGCAGACCACCGCGTCCGCGATGCGCTGCTCACGCGGGAAGTCACGCCGTCGCCCTCCGGCGGATTCCCGTGCCGGTCCGGCGTCGGGCAGTACGGCGCGTACGCGCCAGCCCCCGTCGGCGCGGGGCCCTGCGGACAGGTGCCCGCCGACAGCGGCGGCGCGGCGGCCCATGCCGTCCAAGCCGCGGCCGGAGCCGATCCTGAGGCCGTCGCCGTCGCCGTTTCCGCCGGACGGTGCGCTGTTGTCGACGGTCAGGTACAGCGCCTCCCCGTCCCGTTCCGCCCGGACGCTCACAGCAGCACCCGACGCGTAGCGCAGGGCGTTGGTCAGCGCCTCCCGGATGATGCCGTGGGCCGCCTCCGCCGCCGGGCCGTCGAGATCGGCGGGCAGGGACACGGAGACGGGACGCCCCAGTCTTCCGAAACCCGCGATCAGGGCGTCGATCGCAGCGGCCATCGGCTGGGGGCCCGCCAACTCGTCCCCGCGCGTCTCGTCCACGCGCATGACGGCCACGAGACGGCGCAGGGCCACCTGCGTCTCCCGTGCGGTGCGGCGGGCGAAGCCGAGGGCCTCCGCGGTCAGTTCGGGCCGGCTGTCACCGAGCCTGCGAGCGGCCTCCACCGACACGACGACCGAGGTGAGGTGGTGCGCGCTGATGTCGTGCAGCTCACCCGCCAGCCGGTGCCTTTCGGCATCGGCGGCCTGCCTCAGTTCCTGCTCGGCCCGGGTCAGCCGCCGGCTGGCCACCTGTCGCTCCCGCAGCCGGCGCCGACGGCCGGCGCCGAGAGCGGCTGCCGGAAGGTACAGGGGCACATCGAAAAGCCAGTGGGACAAGAGGGCGCTGCCGGGTCCGTACTGCACGGCGCCCAGCAGCAGCTGTACGCCGAGGGCGGCAGCGGTCGCGGCCAGGGCGACGCCCCAGCCGCACCGGGCGGACACCGAGTAGAGCGAGATCAGCACCGCCACACTGGCCACCAGGCTCAAGGTGTCGGGCGGTGCCAGGACCTGTACCAGTACGGACGACCCGAGGATCTGCCCAAGGGCCTGGAGGGGTGCCCTGTTTCGCCGTTCGAGTGCGTGCGCGGCGGCCGCTGTGGCGACGAAGGCGGTGATCCACGCCGCGGGGCCGGGAGGCTCACCGAGTGCCGGAACCTCCCAGACCCAGAGAGCCAACTGCGTCACGGTGAACGCGCCCGGCAGCAGCAGGCCGCGTATCTTCCCCATGGGCGTGAGTATAGAGGCGGGCGGACGTGGGCCCGGTTCTCGCTGCACCCACGCCGCAAGCTTCGGCCCAGGACGACTCACACCCAGCCAACGACGAATCTCCGACTCAGGTCACTAGGTCTCCCGGCCTAGGCGACGTTCCTCCTGGTAGCAGACCCCGCCGCGGTATCGGGGCGGGACGATTGACCCATGGAATCAGCCGACGTCGTTACCGCCCTGGTGGCCTTTGCGGTCATCCTCCTCGCCAGCAGGCTGCTGAAGGATGTTCCGTTCTGGATCATCATCGTTCTGGCCGCGGCCTCCTACCCCGTCGACGTCTTGCTGCTCCCGGCCTGGGAGTCGGTCGCGGGCGCCACCAGCACCTGGGCTGCGCAGGCCTTCGCCGTCGGTACGGGCCTGGCGTTCGCCGCATGCCTCGTACAGGCCTTCCGGGGATTTACCTCCCTGCGGAAGGCGCGGGCCGCCCGCCTCTGTCACGGCCGGGAGACCGACGCGTGAGCGTCGGTACTCCTCATCCGCCACATCCTCAGATCGGTAGAAGCATGCGCAACCCTCACCCGTTCCGGGCCGTCTTCGCTCTCGCCTCGCTCGCCGTGCTGGCGGCCACCACGGTCACGGCCTGCGGCCCCGGTGCCGACGACGCGACCGAGAGGCCCGCCGTCCCCTCGGCCCTCAGTGAGCAGAAGCTGCACTGGACCCCCTGCCCCGCCCCGTCCAAGGCCCAGGGCGGCGGCGACCGGCCCGAAAAGCTGCCGGACGGGACGGCCTGGCAGTGCAGCACCATGAAGGTGCCGCTGGACTACGCCCGTCCCGACGGCACGACCATAGGTCTCGCCCTCATCCGGGCGAAGGCTTCGCGGGAGACCACCCCGCAGGAGCGGCTCGGCTCTCTCGTCTTCAACTTCGGTGGCCCCGGCGGCTCGGGGGTGTCGATGCTTCCTCTGCTGGCCGCCGACGACTACGCGAAGCTCCACGAACGTTACGACCTGGTCAGTTTCGACCCGCGGGGGGTCGGGGACAGCGCCGGGGTGAAGTGCCTGGACACGAAGGCCATGGACGCCTGGCTGGCCGCGGACATCACGCCGGACGACACAGCCGAGGAGCAGGCCTACGCCCGTGGCGCAGGCGCGTACGCCCGGTCCTGCGCGCGCAATTCGGGGCCGGTGCTGGCCCACGTCGGCACGCAGGACGCGGCACGCGATCTCGATCTGATGCGTCAGGTCCTCGGGGACGAGAAGCTCAACTACTTCGGTGTCTCCTACGGAACGCAACTGGGCGGCGTCTACGCCCACCTGTTCCCGGAGAAGGTCGGACGCACCGTCTTCGACGCCGTGGTCGATCCGACCAGCGACGTCCTGGCCAACGGACTGGGTCAGGCCAAGGGATTCCAGCGCGCTCTGGAGAACTTCGCCGAGGACTGCGTGAAGCAGGAGGAGTGCTTCTTCGACAGCAAGGATCCGGCCGCCGGCGAGAAAAGGATCACCGCGCTCATCGAGAGCCTCGACACCAAGCCCCTGCCCACGGAGTCCGGGCGCCTGCTCACACAGAGCCTCGCACTCAACGGCATCGCCGCCGCCCTCTACGACCAGAAGATGGGCTGGATGATGCTCCGGGACGGTCTGACGATGGCTGCCAAGGGAGACGGCAGTGTGCTGCTGTTCCTCGCCGACAACCTCAACGAGCGCGACGACGAGGACGGTTACTCCCAGAGCAATGCCGCCTTCGCCGCGGTGAGCTGTGCCGACTACGCGGACCGCTTCACCGTCGCCGACGTCCGTAGGCACCTTCCCGAAATCCGCAAGGCCTCTTCCGTGTTCGGCGAGTGGATGGCCTGGGGGCTGCTCCAGTGCACCGACTGGCCCGTGGCCGGCCATGCACGCACCGTCGATGTGACCGCCGCCGGCGCGGACCCCATCCTCGTCATCGGCAACACAGGTGACCCCGCCACCCCCTACGAGGGTGCCGAGAAGATGGCGGATCAGCTGGGCAAGGGCGTCGGGGTCCGTCTGACCGTGAAGGGCGAAGGACACGGCACCTACGCCGTCAACGACTGTCTGACGGCCCTGGTCGACACGTATCTGCTCGACGGTGCGGTACCGAAGGACGGCACCACCTGTTCGTGACCGAGCAAGGTGCAGCGGCGACATCCCAGGGGGAGTCTTCAGGGACTTTCACGTCTGTCCCAGGGAGGTCTCAGGGACATTCCACCGCGTAAACAGGGAAGGCCCTGACAGCGCTGAAAGATGCGAACGCGCAGGTCAGGACCGCTCCCCTCAGCACTCGATGATGTTCACCGCGAGCCCGCCCCGCGCCGTCTCCTTGTACTTGACGGACATGTCCGCACCCTGTCGCACTATGCCTTTGACCTGCATGTTCGGGGGTAGATGAGCTGCCCTGCATGCCAGCAGGGACTTCTCAGGGACTTTCGGCCGGGAGGGGTCCCGCAGCCAGGCGTCCATCGCGGCGATCCCTCGCTGCCCCGCACCGGGCATGAAGTGAGCGTAGTGGTCGAGGGTGACCTTCGGTGTCGAGTGCCCGAGCCACTTGGACAGGCTGACGACCGACTCGCCGGCCTCCAGCTGCACGCTCGCGTAGGTGTGGCGGAGGACGTGGAACATGTCCTCGCGTGGGGCGGCGTAGAACAGGACCCGGCGAACCCGGTTGCCGTCGTGCCGTACCTTCTCGCCCACGGGCTTGATCAGCCCGGCGGCGGCGAGCGCACGCTTCCAGCTGCGGTCGTTCCAGGTGCGGTAGTAGATGCGGTTGCCGTGCGACGAGGTGAGGATCAGTTCGACCGTGATCGGCTTCCGCTGGCGCTCCTCGAGCGCGGTGGTCGGGGCCTCCGGGTTCCGCCAGGGCAACGTGCAGGAAGTCGACGGGAACCGGCGGAAGTGAGCTCGGGCCCGGAGGGCGAGGTTGGCCGGCAGGGGGACCTCGCGGGTCTTGCGCCCCTTGGGGAGCGAGAAGTAGGGGCGGCCTTTGATGTCCCACCTGAGCTGGCGGCGGATGTGGACGACTCCAGCCGCGAAGTCGAAGTCCTCTTCGGCGAGACCGAACGCTTCGCCTTGGCGCAGCCCGAGGCCGATGCCGAGATCGACCGCGATCTGGTAGCGGTCCTGCAACTCCGCGCGGACGGCGTCGACGACCTCACGTGACCACGCCTTGGCCTTGCTGTCGATTGCTCGTGGAGGCTTGACGCTGTTCTTCGCCTTCATCGGGTTGCGCAGCAGACGCTGGTCGTCGACGGCGCTGCCGAGGATCGAGGACAGGTGTCCCCAGATCACCTCTGCCGTCGACTCTTCGACCCTCGTGAGCAGTGCTGCCTTGAAGGTCCGCAGAGCGGACGCGTCGATCTCACGCAGGGCGTAGTCGCCCACCAACGGGATGATGTGGTTCCAGATGCGGCTGCGCATCGGGTCCGCCGTCGAGGGTTCGTCGGAGCGGCCCGCCCACCAGTACTCGGCGATGTAGTCGGCGAGAAGTATCTCGCCCTTGCGGGGATCGACGAACTCACCACGGCTGGAGTCCGTCTTGGCGCTGGCGAGCCACTGAGCCTTTTCCAACTTCAGCTTGAGGCGTGGCGAAGGACGACCACGGCCTTCACGATGTCGGTGATCTGGTTGGTGCTGCAGCGGACCTTGGCGTGGCTGCTGTTGTGCCGGATGGTGGCCCGCTCGGCCCGTGGGTGTCCTACATTCTGGTCGTCGAACCCTGGCCATTCGCATGCGCGTGCTGGGCGGCGTGCCGGGGCGTGCCGAAGTCTTCATCTTCAAACCGCTGCCAGGATGCGGATGACGCACCACCCGGCGGTCACATCCCGCAAGGTGACGGAGACGCCCATCAACTACCAGGGCGGTTCCGCCAGGACGAAGCAGGGGTCAGTGCTCGGTGAGGTCCCGGACGTCCCAGCCCGTGTCGATCATCAACTCCGCGTACCGCTTGCCGCGGTCGCGGTGGGCAGCGAGCACCAGGAGGTGGGTGGGGCGCGTCGCTCCGACGAAGACGAGCTGCACAGCGGCCTGGACGCTCTTTAGCTCGCGCTGGGGGTCGCTCTTCTCGGCGATCATGCGGAGCGACTCGGTCACGTCGAACTTCTTGCCGGTCTTCTCCAGGCATTCCAGGATCAGGGTCGCCGCGTGGGTCTCGCCCTTGGCGCTCTGAATGGTTCCGGGCACGGCTCGCACTGCCGACACCGCGGCGGAGCTCCGGGGGGCGCCGCCCACTGCTACAGCCGGCTCGGCCGTAGGGGTGAAATCCAGGCCGACGGCCTTCAGCGGCCGGTCGGCGAGCAGTTCCATCTGGACGGTCAGCTGCTCGATGAGCATGCCCCAGCCCACCTCGTCGAACGCGGCTCCGTGGACGAGGAGTTCACGCAACAGAATCCGCACCCTGCCGCCGGGGGTCGCCGCAGACCTCTCCAGGCGGCTGAGCGCCGGTAGCCCGTCGCCGACCAGGGGCGTGAAACACGCCCGCAGGGCGTTCCACAACTCGGTGACTGCTTCGTGGCTGTCCCCGGGCCCCCAGTGGGTCCCTGCTGCGCGGGCCGCGTCGATCAGGGCGCGGTGGGCTGTCGGGCGGCCGGGCGGGGTGTAGCCGGGCAAATAGCAGGAGATCGACTGTGGGTATGCCTGGGAGTTTCCCCGGCCCTGCCGCGCGCCCAGCACACGCGGCGGGTGCTTGAGGAGGACGTCTTCGGGGAAGGTCGCGGCGGCCATGCGTTCGAAGGTGGGCACGACGTCGGTCGCGGTGGCCTCGTCGAACAGCAGGACCGCGACTTGGCCCTCGGGACCGGCTCCATGGACTTGCTGGGGCCGCCGGACGGTCAAGCGGCTGGCCACTGCCGCGATCTGTGGTCCGAAGCGGCGGCTGACCGGCAGCTCCGGGGCGCCGGCCAGGGGGAACGCCGACGCGGGCCCGTCCACGGTGCCGGCGTCACGGTAGATGCCCTGGTTGGTGTCGCCTACCCGCTGCACCACGGTGGGCGAGGAGGCGAAGACGAGGTCCAGCAGTTCGTGCTGGGGGGCGCTGGTGTCCTGCATCTCGTCGAGGAGAACGAACGGGAAGCGCGCGGAGACGGCCGGGACGATGCCGGGGCGCTCGGCAAGGTACTGCTGGGCGATGGCGTACATGTCCTGGTAGCGGAAGACGCCTCGACGGGCCAGCGTCCGCTTGAGGCTGGACAACTGCTTGCCGCTGGCTGTCTCGGCGCCGAAGGGCGGTTCCCTGGTCGCGCCGGTGACCACGAGTTCGCCTCTCGTGTAGGTGAACGTTGCCCCGGTGACGATGCCGACGCCTTCGCGCTGGCGTTCCACGTAGCTGCGCAGGGTGGAGTAGTTGTGTTGTTGCAGGAGCCGGATTGCTGCGGTCTCGAAGGCCGCGTCGTCGACGGACCGGACCTCGACGCCCTTGGCCCGCACGGCCGGCAGCGCGAGGAAGGTGTGCACGAAGGACTGGATGGTGCCGATGAAGTGCGGGTAGCGCAGCAGACTCCGCCCCCCGGCGAGGGAGGCCACCCGGTCTGTGATCTCGTTTTTTGCCGTGTTGGTGTGGGACAGCACGCACACCCCGCGTGTCGGGGAGGTCCATGCGTCGGCCATGAGCGCGAGTTTGAGCCCGATTAGGGTGGTCTTGCCCGACCCCGGGGCGGCCTGGAGGTCCTGGGTGGTCTCGCTCTGGAGGAAGTCCCACTGCTCGGCGTCGAGCGGGTCGAGTCCCAGGAGCTTCACCATGGCCTCCACTTTGTGGGTGGCGAAGGCATCGGGCAGGTGGGTGCCGGTCACGGGGTCACCTCGCCGCACAGGTGCTTGAAGGCGTCGACCAGGTAGGGCGGGACGTCGCTCTCCGTCAGCGGGGTGGAGGCGAGGAGTTGGGCGGCGAATTGCGCGGTGATCGACTTGCTGGCGCTGTTGAGTTTGAGCGGTCTGTAGATGTTCAGGGCGGCCTGTTCCAGAGTGAGGTTCTGGCTTTCCCACTCGTCGACATTCTTGTCGGCCTGGGCGATGACCTGATCGGTCTTGGCGGCGTCCGGCCAGGACCGTTCTGCGACGGATGCGAGCTTGGCCGCGCGGTGCATCAGCCTGGCCATGGTCCAGGAGGTGGCGGCGAGATCGTACTCCAGCGTCCACCAGTTCGACACGAAGGTCTTCACCGGTCCGTCGTCGCCGCTGGCGAGGTCCGTGACGTGCGCGGCGATCTGCTGCTCCGTCATCTCGTCCCAGCACTTCAGTTCGCCGCGCATCTTCTCCGGGGTGCCGGCGGGGACGAGGTCGCGGTCGCGGATGCAGGCGACCGGGACGGGTATCTGCTCGCCGGAGCGCTGGAAGACGTGGCTGTAGCGGAACAGGCCGACGTGCCCGACGTTGACCACGCTGACGCCGCGCTCGTTGAAGGGCATGCCCAAGGCGGTGGCGAGGGCGGGCAGGAAGATTGCCTCCGCGTCGCCCTCGACGATCGCCAGGCCCCGGGCGAAGAACATGTTGGCCTTGGTGACGTCCAGGAACCGGGTCAGGAACGCGTAGTCCTCACCGGTCAGCCGCGTGATGCCGCGCCGCAGCGGGAAGGTGCGGCCCTTGACTACGAGGGTGAGGCACTCGACGGGCGTCGACGAGACGAGTTGAGGGCTGTGGGTGGTGAGGATGACCTGGACCGGTGCCCTGCCGCCTTCCTGCGGCCCCTGGGCCTTGTCGCGGAGCAGGTCCATGATCCGGGTCTGGAGCTGGGGGTGGAGGTGCGCCTCGGGCTCCTCGATCAGCAGCAGGGGGGCCAGTTCGCTCTTGCCCAGCAGGAGGAGTTCCGCTGCCATGAACAAGGCGTTGTTGTAGCCGAGCCCGCGGCGCGTCCACTCGTCGGACTCGGTAAAAAGATTCAGTTCGAGCCGTTCCAGCGCGCGGGCCAGCGTCGCGTCGGTGGCGACGCTGATCTTGGCGCGCAGGACGTCATCGCCGATCGCGAACCGCTGCAGGTAAGCCGAGTTGATGTCCTGACTCACATCAGCGACGGCATCGTTGTCGCGAATGTCGTGCTCGGCGCGGCGCAGGATCCCCACCAGAGTGGACGGAGGGCCGTCGCCATCGGGGTCGTAGTCATCGATCCCCTGGTCCTTCATCGCCGGGTAGCCGGCGAGGATCTGGGACAACCGTGATCCGCGGCCCGAGCGCAGTTCCGCCTCCGCGTCGCGCAGGGGGCGCAGGTAGGTGGCGCGCAGGAGTTCGCGTGCGGCGCCGTCCAGGGCGGGGCCGTTGCCGTCCGGTCCGGTCCGGGTGGTGACCGAGACCCGGTTTCGGACCGGGTCCATCCGCTGGGCCTTGAACGTCACGCAGAGCCAGGCAGCGCCGCCGCGGTCGTGGGTGAGCAGTTCCAGGAAGACCGCCTGCTCCTCGGTCGACAGAGCGGTGAACCCGCACACGATGGTGAAGGTCTCCGCCCGCCCGCCCTTCCCGAGGTGAAAGTCGTCCTGGGAGACACGGTAGTAGTCCGACGCCGCGGTCTGCAGGCACAGCCGGATCGCGTCGACGATCGCCGTCTTCCCGCTGTCGTTCTCACCGACGAGCACGTTCGTCCCGGCCGTGAACGACAGGTCCAGCGACGCGTCCGTCTCGCCCTCGCTCTGGGCCGCGGCTCCGAAGACCCGGAAGTTCTCGACCCGAAGATGCGCCAAGTACACAGATTCCCCCGCCGACGGGGCCGCGGCGCCCTCTTCTCCGGGAAGGAGTCCCCCAGGCGCGCGGCCCATGATCGATATTTCCGGAATCCTATGCTCTCAGAGGACGTTCCGGTTGAAAACCGGATAGTTCATGGGTTGTGCCAGGTTATGGGCGTTTCGCCGGTTACTCGCTTCGCAAGGTTCGAGATCATCG
>NZ_JBIVTZ010000040.1:0-21259 GCF_044756945.1 Streptomyces sp. NPDC091387
AAGAAAGACCAGGCCAGGCGAGGCACGCGACGGGTTCCCGAGAAGATCATCACCCTTGCGCCCGCGATACTTCAGTAGCTCAAGCAACGGCATTGACCGAAGACCTGGAGGTGCGCCTTGCCTCGGTGGCGGACCTGGATAAGGCTGCGCCGATGCTCCGGCGGGCGTTCGAGGCGGCCTGACGCAACGACAAGGGCGGCTGGCGCATCGGCTACTCGATGGGCCAGCCGCCCTTCGGCGTCTGCGGCCCGCCGGTCCCGGGCTCTCCGCTCTCATGATCACTACTCCGGTCCAGCCAGGGCAAAGTCGTCCTGCGTCAGCTCCGCGCTGAGCCGCTGCTCTGCTACGTCGGCGTAGTGAGAGGACAGCTCGACCCCTACGAACCGGCGCCCCTCGCGGAGGGCCGCGACGCCCGTGGAGCCGCTGCCGGTGAACGGGTCGAGGACGACGCCGCCCTCGGGGCAGATCTGTACGAGCTGCTGCATGATCTCGACGGGCTTCTGAGTAATGTGCACCCGGTCCTTGCGGGGCTGGGAAGCGATGAAGTGGCCGGGCAGGTAGAGGTCTCGGTCCTTGGCCAGGCTGCCCTTGACGCCCCACGTGATGAACTCGGCGGACTGCTTGAACCCACCCTTGCGCGGCCGGCTGGCGGGCTTGATCCACGGGATCGTTCCGCTCCACGTCCAGCCAGCCATCTGCAGAGCGTCGGACGTGGTCGGCTCCTGACGCCAGTCCGAGAAGACGAGGGCCACCGAGTGCTCGGTGGAAGCCCGGTACGCCTCGGTGAGCAGGGCGGTCAGCCAACTCCGATAGCTCCGCTGGTCCCGGTTCTCTCCGGGAAAGTTCTGCAGGTCGTGCGCGGATCCGCTGGTGACGTACTTCGCACGAGCGGTGCGGCCGGTGCGGTCCGAGCTGGTACGTCCGCCGGAGTTGTACGGCGGGTCGGTAATGACGGCGTTGACGCTCTCGTCCGGGAGGGACTTCAGCACGGTGAGGGCATCGCCTCGGTGCAGCGTGTAGCTCATGTGTGGGACCTCTTTCAGCGCGCGGCAGAGCTGCGCCCGCTCCGGACTGCGTTCAACAGCAGTCGCTTCGAGCGGGGTTGCGCCGGAGATTAGCCGCGAGTTCCGGCCGCACCTAACGAGCCGCTTCGGGCTCCCGGGTCGCCCCGGGAGCCGTTTGGTGCGGCCGGAATCCCGGTCTACTGTCTCGCCACGTCACCAGGTCGGAACCTCGTTTCACACCCGTTGACCTGCGCTTATCTGCGTTGCCTCGTTCGGACGAGCAGCGTGGCAGGCCCGTTGGCCCTTCTTCGCGAAGCCGTGAGGAGATCCGGTGTATTGCCTGAGATTACGAGCGCGGCCGGCTGCCGCGCATGACCTGAGACCGGCGTCCAGGAGCTACCAACTCCCCCTGACCCGGGCCCGCCCTGTGAGGCGGATTCACATCGGCGTGGTGCCGGCGGCTTTACACGAGAAGCCGGCACCACGCCTCCTACGAACATCGAGGAGCCGCTGCGATGCAACATAACCTGATACCCCCGCGTCCCGACCCAGCAACGCCGTCCGGCCGGGATCGCCGTCTCGGTGAACGGTGTCTGCGATGAAGAAGACCACCGGAGCCGTCGTCGGTCTCTTCGCGGCCGGTCCGCTGCTCCTGGCGGTTCCGATCCTCGCCATCGGCGCTGG
The DNA here is from genome assembly GCF_044756945.1 of Streptomyces sp. NPDC091387. Lineage (NCBI taxonomy): Bacteria > Bacillati > Actinomycetota > Actinomycetes > Kitasatosporales > Streptomycetaceae > Streptomyces > Streptomyces sp. NPDC091387. Next base: position 1,689 of record NZ_JBIVTZ010000040.1, read on the forward strand.
GGCGGCTTCGGCCTCCTGCTCAACCGGCGGTACACCGTCTGTGGATACCTCAGCCGTCGCGGCTCAGGTGAAGGCGATTCTGGACGGCGGCGGAAAGGACGCGGTCTCCGTGCCGGGACTGGATAATCCGGAGGAGCAGGTGCCCAACGCCAAGACGATCCAGGCCACCGGCGTCGCGATGAACGTTCCGGCCCGTGGGCAGGTCGTGGCTCTGGCGACGGCCCTGCAGGAGAGCGGGCTGCGGAACCTGACCTACGGTGACCGCGACTCGCTGGGGCTGTTCCAGCAGCGTCCGTCGCAGGGTTGGGGCACCGCGAACGAGATCCTCGACCCGGTGCATGCCTCGACCAAGTTCTACGAGGGGCTGAAGAGGGTCTCGGGCTGGCAGTCCCTCTCCGTCACGCAGGCCGCTCAGGCGGTGCAGCGGTCCGGTTTCCCGGAGGCCTACGCCAAGTGGGAGCCCCTTGCGACCGCGTTGCAGCAGGCGATCGAGCCTCTGCTACCGACGGCCGACGTAGCATCAACGGCTCCTGCGCCGTCCGGCTCGGGAAACACCACCAGCATTGCTGGCGGCTGCACGGCGGACGGGGACGGTACCGACTTCGGGACCATTCCGGCGGGCGCGGTGCCTGACGGGTACGAGATCCCCGCGGACGCTCCGCGAGAGGTCCAGACTGCGATCCGCTGGGCGCTCGGCCAGCTCGATACCCCGTATCAGTGGGGTGGGAGCTGCACCGACTCCCATGGGCCGGACCCCATGGGCCGGTGCGACTGCTCCTCGCTGATGCAGCAGGCGTACAAGGCTGCCGGGGTCACCTTGACTCGGACGACGTACACGCAGGTCAAGGACGGCAAGTCGGTCTCGGTCGACGCTCTCCGGCCGGGTGACCTCCTCTTCACCGAGGGGACAGCCAACACTCCTGAGCACGTCGGCATGCTCATCGGCCAGGGTCTGATCATTCATGCCCCGCGCACGGGTGACGTGGTCCGCATCACGACCCGCGCGGCCTGGAAGTCGCAGATTCTCGCGGCACGCCGAGTCACCTGACCCGCCGTTTCCTCCGCCCTCTTTCCTTCTCGCGCCGCCGCTCCGCCCGCTTGGGCTTTGGCATGCACTGAATCGAACTGGAGTTCTTATATGTATCTCACTGACAAGGTCGTCCAGCTCGCCTACGACCCCGGGATCAAGCCGAACGAGGGCGGCTTGCCCGGCCTCGCCGTCCTCAAGCAAGTGATGGGCTCCATCAACCTCTTCGGCATCATCGCCGTGGTCGGCGCGCTCGCCGTCAGTGCGGGCGTGTGGGCGTGGGGTCACCACTCCGGCGGCCACCAGGCCGAGGCCAGCGGCAAGAAGGGTGTGCTGGTCAGCGCAGGTGCGGCGCTCCTGTTGGGTGCCGCGAACGGTGTGGTGGCGTTCTTCAGCACGCTGGGGACGCAGGTCCGCTGATGTCTTCCCGTTCCTCGGATCCCGGCGGCGCATCGAGCGTGCGCCGCCGGGCGTTGCTCGGCACCGCTGTCCTGGTGGTGCTCGTCGCCCTGGCCGGTCTGGCCGCCTACCTCACCCGCGACGGCAGGGAACCCACCAAGCCCTCTGCGACTCAGGCGACTTCGGTCTCCCCCTCTGCCCCGTCCGTTTCGCCGGCCGGGTCGCCGTCGCCGATCACAAGCTCCGCGGCCCTCCCGGTCCCACCGGACACGCACGATCCGATCGTGTTCGGGAAAGCAGCCGCCGCAGCGCTGTGGTCCTACGACACCCGTGCGTACTCCCAGGCGGAGTTGCTGACCTCTCTGCACGGGTGGCTGACCACCGAGAGCATGTACGCCGACCGCGACTCGGTCGACGCGGTCGTTCCCTCGCCCGTGCTGTGGAAGAACATGGCCGCCAACGGCCAGTTCGCCACCGCGACCGTGAACGAGGGGCACTTCCCGGACGCGTTCACCCAGGCTCTTCAGGCTGATCCCGGAACGATCACGCAAGCGTACGTCTACGCGGTGACCGTCTCCGGCAAGCAGTCGATCGCCTGGAAGGGCTCGCCCGCCGGCGGCGCGGAGAACCGCGTCACCACCCTCGCGGTCCAGTGCCGGCCCGACCATTCCTGCGCCCTGGCCGGTGTCATGCCGTCCGTCGCGCCCTGATCCCCAGCCCGGAAAGGAGGTACCACCATGGGAGTCTGCGACTTTCCGCTGATGGACAAGGTCTGCGGCACTGTCGACTTCGCCACCAACCCCGCCGGAGCCGTCACCAACGGCATCGGCGCGTGGATCGCGAAGTCCATGGGTGAACTGGCCGCCAGCGCGGCTGACCTCGCCGCCAGGACCGTCAACGCGACCACCGCCATCGATCTCAACGCATCATGGTTCAGGGAGAACTACGAACTGCTGCTGCCCATCGGGCTCGCGCTGACTGTCGGCACGTTCTGCATCCAGTTGATGCTCGCGGCCTGGCGGCGCGACGAGCGGGCCCTGGCCCAGGCAGCGATCGGCACCATGACCGGCGTCCTGTTCAGCTTCTGCGCCATCGCCTTCACCTCCGTCGCCATCACCGTGGTCGACGCCTTGTCCGACGGCCTGTTCCAAGCCGCCAACAGCTCGGTCGACGACGCGATCCGCCGAGTGGTGAAGGTCACCGAGCTGGGGGCCATGTACGGCCTCGGTTGGGGGGTCCCAGCCATGGTCGCCCTCGGATGCGCGATCGGCGCGTTCCTGTACTGGGGCGTCATGGTCGCGCGGAAGGTCGGCGTCCTCGTCATGGTCTCCCTCGCCGTCTTCGCGGGGGCCGGCGGAGGGTGGGAGGTCGCCAAGCGGTGGCGGCGTGGCTGGATCGAAGCCACCGCGACCCTGGTCGTCTCGAAGCTGCTGATGACCGTGGTCTTCCTCATCGGCGTCTCAGCGATGGGTAAGTCGGATACTCACGACGGCATGGCCGCACTGTCCGACGCGATGGCCGGCATCGTCGTGATGGTCCTGGTCCTGCTGTGCCCGTACGCGACATACAAGTTCGTCCACTGGGCGAGCGATGGCGGCGGCCATGGCGACCTGCACCGCACCGGCGTCGCCGGCATGGCGGTCGCCGCGGGGGCCGCGAAGACCGCGGGCAGCATGGCGATGCGGGTCGGCACCGGCGCAGGCGCCCCTTCGCCGCAGGGTCCGAGCCAGGTACCTGGTGCGGGCACCGACGGTGTCGCCTCCGGCATCAACCCCGCCGGTGGCAACCTCAGTAAGGAGGGCATCGACTCCGGCCCGTCCAAGCCGCGGACCAGCTTCCGCTACGGCGAGGACCCGAACGCCTCCGGCGACAAGGGCCGCGCCCTGATCCAGCGCCCTGGCATCCCTCCGCTCATCACCCGGCCCAGCGAGGGCGAACCGGAGGATGCCGAAGGAGGAGCCGCCCCGGGTGCTCAGTTCGCCGGCGTGTCGGCCCCGGTCAGCAGCGTCTCGCGCGCTGGTGTCGCGCTGCCCGCTCCCCCTGCGCCCGGGGAAACGAGCAGCCCTTCCGCACCGTCGCTGCTGCCCACGGGGCCGTCGGCAGCTGGCTCCCCGACGCCGACGAGCTGGGGACAGCAGCCCACCCAGCCGCCTGCGGGTTCCTGACCACCCACAACCGGGGGCGGGCCGCACCCGCAGCTCGCCCCCACTCCGCCGCACCACCGATCAGTGGAAACGGAACCTCGCCATGCCCTGCAGAAGAACGCCGCACGCCTCGCCCTCCGCCCGCTCCCACCCTCTGGAACCACCATGTCCGTCAAACCTCAGGCCGAAGCCACCACGGCCACCGTGAAGTTCCCGCACCGCAGCAGGCGCGGCATCCTGCTCGGCCTGACCGCCCCGCAGCTGATCATCGCCGGCCTCGCCGGTCTGCTGCTGCTCTCCGTGATCCTCGCCCGCGGTGTGATCGGCGCTCTCGAACTCATTCCGGTATGGGCCGCCATCGCCCTTCTCGTCTTCGTCCGCCACCGAGGCCGTGCCCTGGCCGACTGGACTCCGATCGTCACCCGATACGTGGTCCGCCGACTGCGCAAGCAGTTGGTCTGGCTCACTCGCCCCTCGCACCGTCCGGTCCGCGAAGGGCTCCTCCACCTGCCCGGCACAGCGGCCAGCCTGCGCGTGGTCACCGCCCCCGATCGCCGCTACGGTGCGGTCCACGACCCGCACGCGGGCACGCTGACCGCCGTCGTCAAGGTCTCCTCCCGCGCCTACGCACTACTCGACCCCGGTACGCAGAACGCCAACGTCAACGGCTGGGGGCGCGCGCTGGCCGCACTGGCCCGCACCGGTCAGGTGGCCAGGATCCAGGTGATCGAGCGCACCGTCCCTGACTCCGGCGATGCTCTGCGCCGCTACTGGGAGGAGCACGGCCGGCCCGACACCCCCATGGCCGGTGCGATCTACAGCGAACTGATCCAGAGCGCGGGCCCTGCCGCCGCGCCGCATGAGGCGTACGTCGCGGTGTCGCTGGACGCCAAGGCCGCACGCCGCCTGATCAACCAGGCCGGAGGCGGTCTCACCGGGTCCTTCAACGTCCTGGGCCAGCTGACCTCGACGTTCGACCAGGCCGCACGGACCGCCGGGCTCAACCCCACGGGTTGGCTCACCGCTCGCGAGATCGCGGCTGTCGTACGTACGGCGTACGACCCCAAGGCGCTCTCCGTGCTGGACCGTTGGTCGATCAGCGGTCGTCCCGAGGCGGAGCCCGCTGCCGCCGGCCCGGTCGTGGTCGTCGAGAAGGCGGACCACATCGCCACCGACTCGGCCGTCCACGCCACGTACTGGGTGGAGAACTGGCCCCGCACCGAAACCTCGGCCGGCTTCCTGCACCAGCTCCTGTTCACCGCCGGAGTACGGCGCACGCTGTCGCTGTCGTACGAGCCGAAGGGCCTGGACGCCGCCCTGCGCGATGTCCAGCGCAGGAAGGCCAGCGTGATCGCGGATGCCGCGGAACGGACGCGGCGGGGACAGGTCGACTCCGAGGCGGACTCGATCGAGTACCAGGACATCAAGTCCCGTGAACGCCAGCTCATCGCGGGGCACGCGGACGTCGCGTTGACCGGGCTAGTGACCGTCTCGGCCGACTCCGAGGAGGAACTGCGTTCCGCCTGCGCGGTCGTGGAAACCGCAGCCGTCGGCGCGCAGCTCGATCTGCGGCCGCTCACCTGGCAGCAGGCCGAGGCGTTCACCGCCGCCGCCATGCCGCTCGCCCTCGCCGCCTGAGACCGGCATTCCTTCCCTCCTGCGAAAGAGCGAGCACCCCGCATGTCCCGCACCGCCAGTACGACCGCGCAGGACTTCGTGCCCTTCGCCACCGCCGCGCTCGACTTCCACCGCGCGCTCAACATCCCGGGCGGTCCGCTCGTCACCACCCGCACCGAGCTGGACGCCCTGCACGCCCATCTCGTCTCGCTGTACGGACTACTCGACGCCCATGCGGCCCGTACCGGACAGCTCGTTCCGGCCGAGGGCGACCGGCTTCGCGCCGCCCGCACCCGGGTCTGGCAGGCCGCCGACCACATCCACGCCGCCTACCACGCGGCACCCCGGCCGGACTCCGGTGAAGTGCCCGAACCCGAGGCGTGCCGGGCCGCCCTGCCCGAAGGGGCGCCCGAGTTGACCGTCTGCCAGCGCCACCAGCGCACCGCGCGCCTGGTGCGCCGCCGCACCACCCCTGCCGACCTGCACGCACCGTTCACCGGTCTCGTACGCCACTGACCCCGCCTTCCACTTGGAGAACACTCATGCCCCGCACCCGCGCCAGCGCCTCCCACCTGTTCGTCCCCCGCAAGGCATCACGTGCCGAACAGCGGGCCGCTCGTACCGGTTTCGCCGAGGCCCGTCGTCAGGCGCGCCTGGCCGGCGCCGCGCCCAAGCACCGTGCCGCGGAATTCCTCGATCCGGAGCTGCGCCCGGTCTACCCGTCCTCCGGGCGCCCCGGCGCCTCCTCGGCTCAGGGCGGCAAACTGCGCCTGCCCGCCCACCGGATGACCACCGCCACCGTGTCCGGGGCCTACCCCTTCCTCGCGGAGGGCGGCCTGGGCGCGGAGGGCATCTTCATCGGCCGCGACGTACACGCCGAAGCGGCTTTCTGTTACGACCCGTTCTCGCTGTACAGCAGCGGCAGGATCGAGGGCTTCACGAACCCGAACGCCGTCCTGGCCGGGATCATCGGCATGGGCAAGAGCGCGCTGGCCAAGTCGATAGCCACCCGGGCGATCGCCCACGGCTACCGGGTCTACGTGCCCTGCGATCCCAAGGGAGAGTGGACGGCTGTCTCACAAGCTCTCGGCGGCTACAGCATCGCGCTGGGGCCGGGGCTCCCCGGCAGGCTGAACCCGCTGGATGCTCCGGCCCGACCCGCTTCGGTCAGCGAGGGCGACTGGTCGGCCGAAGTCCGAAAGCGCCGCCTCCTGCTCCTGGCTGGCCTCGCTCGTACCGTGCTGAAGCGCGATCTCCTGCCGATGGAACACACAGCCCTGGACCTCGCGCTCGACCTGGTCGTCGCCGAGGCCGACGCCGACGGCACGGTGCCCCTGCTCGGCGAGATCGCCCACGCCCTCGGCTCTCCCGAGCGCCTCGACCGGGCCCTCGGCGACCAGGCCGGCCACATGGGGCTTGCCGCACAGGACCTCGCACACGCCCTGCGCCGCCTGGTGCACGGCGACCTGAGCGGCATGTTCGACGCCCCGAGCACCGTCGTCTTCGACCCGGCTACCCCGATGCTGTCCATCGACCTCTCCCGCCTCGGCGGCTCCGGCGACGACACCGCCCTGGTCCTGGCCATGACCTGCGCCTCGGCGTGGATGGAATCCGCACTCGCCGACCCTGACGGCGGCCGACGCTGGGTGATCTACGACGAAGCGTGGCGCGTGATGCGGCACGTCGGCCTGCTGGAACGCATGCAGTCCCAGTGGAAACTCTCCCGCGGACTCGGCATCGCGAACCTGATGGTCATCCACCGGCTGTCAGACCTGCTCTCGGCAGGCGATGCCGGCTCACGCGGCCGGGTGCTGGCCGAGGGCCTCCTCGCCGACTGCTCCACCCGCATCATCTACCGCCAGGAACCCGACCAACTCGCCGCAGCCGCTTCACTGCTCGGCCTGACCGGCGTCGAGACCCAGGCCGTGTCCGCCCTGACCAAGGGACGGGGCCTGTGGAAAGTCGCAGGCCGCTCCTTCATCACGCAGCACATCCTGCACCCGGCCGAGCGCGAACTGTTCGACACCGACGCCCGCATGTCGGCATAGGCTCGTGGGTTCGTCAATTCTGAAGCATCGAGCGGGCGGAACTCATCGGGCGTGTGTGCCGGAGAGCCCACGCCCGGTCACCGGTCGGGGAACCGGGGCTTTCCTGTCTGCACGGGCCGGGGAGCTCCGGCCCGTGATCGGAATAGCGGCGTGCACAACTGACCGCCAGGCCGACACCGATCAGGTCAGAGCCACTGGGCCCAGCCGAAGGTCGCGATGTACGCACGCTCGGTCGCCTTCCAGCCCCGTCCGCGGACAACCCCCAAGGCCAGCGCAAACCAGACCGCGATCGCAACCCCGATGATCAACGGCCACTTGGGACCCGCCAAAGCCCCGACCACACCGAGCGCCACGGCCGTCACCACCAGACCGCCGTGTGCCCCACCACGGCTGGAGCGCAGTACCTCCCGGACTACCCGCCGATCCTCTGCGAGGACCCGCTCGTACGCGTTCGGTACTGCCTCTGCGCTGCGCTCCCGCTCCGAGTCATTCTCCACAAAAGCTCCCCTCAACAAGCGCGCCCCTACGGGGTGGCACCCACCCGCACGGGCGCGTCACCTACACCACGACAAGGGACATGACTGAAACGAATCTGACGAGAACGCACCCACGACAGTAGGGACGTATCCCCAGCCCCGTCCGCTCGCTTCCGCCTCCCAGCGGGCATCGACACAGCAACGAGGACCAACCATGCCCTCTTCTCCCGCTTCCCGTGAAGGCCAGCCCCTGACGGCCACCGATCAACTGGCATGGAGGCAGCACATCCCGGCGCTCGCCTCCGCCGCCGCCGGCATCAGGCAGGCATCCGACGCCTGGGACGCGGTCTCGGACTCCTTCTGCGACAAGGACGGCTGGCCCATCGACGAGAAGGGCTACGCGGACGGCAAAGTGACCCGTGACGCAAAGGCGTGGAAGCACGTCGAGGTCTTCCTCGCCCACGGCCCCGAGGTCCTGGCCGGAGTCCGCGCCGCCGCCCACGGTGCCGACTACGTCGAGGGACCAGTCAGCGCGGACCTCCGGCGGCTGCGCGGGATCGACACCACTCTGGAACGAGCAGGCCGGATCCGGCACGAGTGGGACCAGATCATGGCGCTCATGGACGACTCGCTCCCTGGCTCACGGGAGATCTACGCGAGCCAGGCACAGGAGATCCGCAACTCCGAAGGCTGGCACTACGCCGACGAGTTGTCCTCCCAAGGACTGGCGCTCACCCGGGCAGCCGGCCACTTGGCCGGGCGAGCGGATCACGATCGGACCTCGCAGGCCGGCCGCGCCCAGGCGGCCCTCGCTCGCTCCGCTCTTGGCATCCGTGGCGCCTCGCCGGCTTCGCCTCCCGCACCACGCGCGTCGAACCCGAAGCCCCCACGTCATTCCCGCTGACGTCGATAGCACCGAGTTCCGGCGGGACCAAGCCGGCCGATCGCCGCATCCTCGTGGAACACCGCGCCCCTCACCCCTACCAGCGGCTCGCGCCGTCGGTCACCGGGCACCCGGCCAAGGAGAAGGAGAAAGCTCGTGCGTCCCGATGAACCCCGGGTTCCGCTCCATCAGGAGGACCTACCGATATCCGCCCGCCCGAGCAAACCGCTCCTCCGGCAAGCCGTCGCCGGCCTGCTGGGGCCGGAGCACGGATACGGCCACCTCACCGTGCCCCTTCGGCAGCGTGGCCTGGAGTGCACTGTCGAGTACGGCCTCAGCGACTACATCGTCCACACCAGCCTCCCGGACGGCAGCTCGCTGATCATCTCGCCGCCCCAGGAGCCGCCGACCGACCACCCGGCCGGGCACCCCGCAGGCTGGCTGGTGACCCGAGGGCATCCCGACGACTCCACAGTCCACGAAGTGATCTACGACTCGGAGCCAGGCGGCCCCCACGCCCAGCACGGCGGCAGCGCCCCCAGCCTGCTCGCCGCCATCGACGGGCGCCTCGATCAGCTGGGCGTCCCTCCGCGACCGGACGCCGCCTCGTCGCGAGTGAGTGCCGCTCGCGCACTCTCACCGACCGCCCAGTTCACGGCCCTGGCACCAACGCCAGCAGCTTCGGCCGTACGCCCCGCGCTTCCGCCCGCCCGTCCCCCATCCGCACTCGGTCGGTGACCACTCCGATGCCCCGCACCAGCAGAACCACCTCGGCCGTCGACCACAGCGTTTCCCGAGCCCGCACCGGAGGGGTCAGCCATGCGCACCCACTACGACTCGCTTCCCGACGTCGCGATCGGCCACCACCCCAACTACGGCATCGTCGCCGCGAACCCGAAACAACTCGCCGCCAACACATGGATGTTGAAGGGATTCAACTTCCACCCCGTCCCGGACCAGCCAACGCTGTACGCACTGGCCGACCAACAATGTGACGGCCAGGGCCGCGCCACCCGGGCCGTCACGCTGCTGCGCGACGCCGGCTACCAGGTCGACGTCGATACCGCGTTCGACCCCTCACTGGCCTCGGAAACGATCGCCGACCTTGACCGGCCGCCGCGCATGGTTCCCGACGTCGCGTTCGCCGAACATCCGCAGCTCGGCATCATCGCTGCCACCGACAACCACTCCTCCACACTCGGCGGCCGCCTCGTCCTGGAGGAGCACGGCTGGCGCCATAACCCGGTCCTGGACATCTACACGCTGCCCATCACCACCGACCGCAGCGAAGCCCTGGGGAGGGTCGCCGGCGCCACGCTGTCGATGCATCGATCCGTTCTCCAGGCCGCGGTGCAGCCCTCCCTCGCCCAGGACGTAGCTGATCGCCGCCCTCCTGCGCCCGCAGCAACCGCGCGCCCCGACCACGACCGGGGCTTCACCCGTGCCTCCCCCGTCATCGCCGCCGCTCTCACTGCCAGTCCAGCCCGCGACGGCCTCCCGGCCAGGATGCCGGCTTCCGCCGACGACACTCCGGCGGACCGGCCGGTCGACCCGCGCATCACCTTCGCCCTCAACCGCTGACCCCACCTCCCGTAAGGAACCGTTTCATGGCCGTGAAGACCATCTGGCAGATCACCCATTCCTGTGACCACCAGGCCGACCGCGACCTGTCCAACCGGGCCGCCGACCGGCGTGCGGGCTTTGCCAAGTGGCTCGCCAATCAGAAGTGCACCGACTGCTGGCGAACCTCCAAGGAAGGCGCCGAACCGGACAAGGCTGCCTGGCTGAAGGCCAAGCGCGCCGAAGAACGGGCCGAATCCGAAGCCTGGTCGCAGCAGTACCGGATGCCGCCCCTGGACGGGACCGAGCGAGCCGTCACCTGGGGCGTGCGCTGCCGCCACCAGGTCCTGGCCGCCGCCTACACCGCCCTCGTCCTCGAAGGCGAGACCAGCGAAACGGAGTGGGAGGAGATCGAGAAGGCCGCCCGCACCGTCACCCGTGCCGGGTGGTGGCTCGACCAGCGATCCTCCGAACCCGACGACCTCGCTGAGCTGCTCCAGGCCGCCACCTGGGCCGACCGGACCACCGAGAACCCTCACTTCTGACCGCCCGATGCCCTGCCAAGGTGGTGCATCAGTTTCCTTCCTGCCAGCGATGTAAATGCCCTTGCCGGAGCGCTCCCCGCGCTGCGTTGCCGCCCCGAATCGGAGTGCCCCGATGACCAGCAAAAGAACGCACGTCGCACCCCACCACCCATCACTCGTCTGCGCTCACTCCCAGGACTCACCGTGCCCGCACCGCGTACCAGCGCGCCCTCGACCACCACCGGGTCGGACGCGCTCCTCTATCTCCTCTTCGGCCTGCTCGGCGTCGGGCTCGCCTTCGGTTCGCTGGCCTGGCTGACCGGTAACCTCAGCAACTCCCTCGTCGGTACCGGGCCCTGGGCCCCGTACACGGCCACCGACGCGCTGCTGCACCCAGATGTGCTGTGGCCGAGCCTGAGCCCCACCTCCCTGCTCGTCGGCGCACGGATCATTCCCGGCCTGCTGTCCGTCTGCCTCGCTGTCCTCGGCTTGGTGGTGTGGATGCGGCTGCGCGGCGGTGCGAAGAACGGTCTCGCGCGGAAGGGCGACCTCGCCCCGCTGCTGAACAAGGAGATCACCGCCAAGGCCCGGAGCCTGCGCCCGTCCCTGAGCGGCCGGGAGTGTAAAAGAAGTCGCTCCTGCTGACCGCGGCATCCTGCTCGGCACCCTCTCCCCTGGGCGTTCCGATGTCCGTGCGTCGTGGGAGGACGTGATCGTCGCGATCATGGCCCCGCGCTCCGGCAAGACCTCCGGGCTGGCGATCCCCGCGATTCTCGCGGCTCCAGGTCCGGTGCTGCTGACGTCGAACAAAGCGGCGAACGACGCCTTCACCGCGACGGTCGACGCCCGGGCCGAGGTCGGCACGATCTGGACCCTGGACCCGCAGCAGATCGCCCACCACCCGCGCGAGATGTGGTGGGACATCCTGGCCGACGCCCTCGACCTGGCCGGAGCGAAACGCCTTGCCGGGCACTTCGTCGCCGCCAGCGTCGACGAGTCGAACGGCGCCGACTTCTGGTCCACCGCCGCGTCCAACACGCTCGGCGCACTGTTCCTCGCCGCCGCCGGCCACCGGCGGCCGATCACCGATGTCCTGGCCTGGCTCGCCTCCCCCGCCGACCGGACCCCGGTCGACCTCCTCACCGACGCCGGCCACCACGCGGTCGCCGCCCAGCTCCAGGGCACCGTCTCCGGCGCCACCGAGACCCGCGACGGCATCTACGAGACGGCACGGCAGTACGCGAGCTGCCTCCTCGACCCGGACGTCGCCGCCTGGGTCACCCCCGCCAAGAACCTCCCCGAATTCAAGCCCTTCGCCTTCGCCACCTCCCGCGACACCCTGTACCTCCTCAGCAAGGACGGCGGCGGCAGCGCGTCCGCAATCATCGCCGCGGCGGCTGACGCCGTCATGCGGGCGGCCGTCATCGTTGCCGAGCGCTCCGGCGGACGGCTCGACCCGCCCGCCCTGTGCGTCCTGGACGAGGCTGCGAACGTCTGCAAAATCTCCGACCTCCCTGACCTCTACAGCCACTTGGGAAGTCGTGGTGTCATCCCGATGACGATCCTGCAGTCCTACCGGCAGGGCCAGCGGTGCTGGGGCGAGGCCGGCATGGACGCACTCTGGTCCGCCGCCACCATCAAGATCATCGGATCGGGCATCGATGACGCCGACTTCGCCGACCGCCTCAGTCGGCAGGTCGGCGACCACGACGTGCAGACCACGTCGGTATCCTCCAGCGACGGCGGCAAGTCCACCTCGGTCAGCATGCGCACCGAGCGGATCCTGCCACCCGACGCGATCCGCGCCCTCCCTAAGGGCAAGACACTGCTCCTGGCCACCGGCATCCGGGTTGCCATGCTCGACCTCCGGCCTTGGTACAAGGAGCCCTCCGCCAAGGTGGTCGGCCCGGCCTCCGCCCGCGCGACGAAGGCCATCACCGAGCGGGCCCTCGCGAAGACGCATGGCCGCGACGACTTCGGGCTGTCGGCATGAGTGCGCCCACGCCGCGTCCCGGGCGGCTCGTACGCTCCCCGGTCGTTCTGCGCGACGGCCAGTGGTGGCTGGTCAGCGGGGCCGGCTCGGTTCTCGCCGCCGACCCCGTGTTCACCGGTGTGCTGGACGGCTTCGCCAAGGCGATGGCCGCTGCCGACCAGGCGGTCGCCGATCTCCATGCCCGGCAGGGTGAACCTCCTTCCACCGACGCCGGAGGGCGACGATGAACCCGCTGCTGCGCGCGGAGCAGGCGGTACTGGGCTCCGTGCTGCTCGACCCGGGCCAGCTAGCGCATCTCGACTGGCTCGCACCGGATCACTTCGACCGGCCGGTCCACCAGGCGCTGTTCGCCGCGCTGCGCAAGCTCCGGGCCGATGGCCACCCCGGACTGGCAGCCGATACATCGGTGCCGCTGTCGTGGGTGACCGATGCGGTCGAGGAGGCCTGCCACCACGTACGGGGGCTGAGCGCGGTGTACGCCCACACTCTGGTCTCGGCCTGTCCGCGCCCCGAGCATGCTCCGGCTTACGGCCGCATGGTGCTGGAGGGGGCGATCCATCGCAGCATCACCGCGCACGCGATCCGCCTTCACCAGGCCGCTCGCGCCGACGCCCTGCGGGGCGAGGTCGAGGGAGCCCTGCACCACGCGGTCGTTCTGACCGGGGTTCTCACCGATCTCGCACGGCGGTGGGGTACCGAACCGCGCCCGGTCCCGCCCGCTACGCCGCTGGCCACTGCCCCGGCCGCCCTGCCGCCGGTCCGGGCCGACCATGTCTCCGAGGACGAACGGTTCCTGCTGGCCGTCCTTGTCGAGCGGCCGAGGGCCATGGACGAGGTGGTGGGCTGGCTGCGGCCGGGCGACTTCGCCGACCCGGCCCACGGGCAGCTCTACCGCTGCCTCGGCGCGCTGCACCACAGGGGCGAGCCCATCGACCGGATCACCCTGCTCTGGGAGGCGCAGCGGCGCGGTCTGCTGGCCGACGGCACGCTGTCCGGCGGGCAGGTCGCCGCCATCTGTGACGGTGTGGGTCCTGGCAGCGCCGAGTGGCTCGGTGAGCAGGTGATCCGTTCCTCGGTCACCCGCACCGCCGTCACCTCCGCTCGCACCATTCGGGGCTTGGCGGAGAACGAGTCCCTGTCCCCTGGGCAGCTCATCAATCACGCCCTGCACGCGCTCGGTCCACTCGATGTCGTACGTACCCGCTGGCGGACTGCGAACGGCCACTCTCCGCCGTCTCCGGCCCCGGCTTCTTCGTCGAACGGGCCTCCTCCTGCGCGGGTGCACGCCGCTCTCGCTCGCAGCGCGCCACACCCAATCCCGCCGTCCTCGGCCCGAGCCCGCTCTGCGCCCGGCCCCGTTGCCGTGCGATCTCCCTCGCGCGGCCACAGCTGAAAGCCCCGTCCTCTGTTCGTCCTCTCCTTTGGGATTCACCGTGAACAACACCCCCAGCTCTGACATCTCAGCCCTGCGTGGCATGGCCTCGGCCTTCGACGCCCAGCGCGGCAAGCTCCCGGTCCCTGGGAACTACCGTCGCTTGCCCGGCATCGTCGCCGTCGCCAGGCAGATGTCCGAACTCGGCGAGCTGATCACCGACCTGGGCCATGAGGTCTTCCTCCGTGCCGCGGCCCAGGACCACGAAGTCCACACGGCCCGGGTCATCGCGGGCTTCGCCGCCGCTGCGCGGCCTGCCGGCGAGGCGGCATCCGCCCTCGGGGAGACGGCTCACCAGCTCGCCTTCCTGAACCAGACCGAGCATCTCCGTAACCGGCCCGACGCCCAGGAGGCCCGGGAGGCAGCAGTGCGGGTGATGGAAGACGCTCTCGGTGCGGCGGACACGGCCCTGCGCGAAGCCGCCGACTCCCTCCACGCCGCGTCGGCAACGGTTTCACCTCCGTCCGTACGGCTCCGAGCCGCCCGTAGCCGGTCCACGACCACAGCTCCCGCTCCCCGACCCACACCTCCCGCTGCCACGCCGGCAGCGGCTGCACCGGGCCGGATCGTGCGGGGGCGGTGACATGGGGACCAACAGTGCGCGCCCGCCGTTGATCGGCTCGCTCTGCTCCGGGTACGGAGGGCTGGACCTCGGGGTGCAATCCGTGCTCGGCGGCAGCCTGGCCTGGCATGCGGAGGTCGATCCAGGCGCCTCGCGGATCCTGGCCCAGCACTGGCCCGGGGTGCCCAACCTGGGCAACATCACGGCCGTCGACTGGTCCACCGTCCCGCCGGTGTGCGTCCTGACCGCGGGCTTCCCCTGTCAAAGACGTCTCGGTTGCCGGCCGACGGGCCGGACTCAACTCCCAGACCCGCTCCGGGCTGTGGCTGCACGTCGCCCGTGCGGTCGAGGCCCTCCGGCCCTGCCTGGTTGTGATCGAGAATGCGCGCGGCCTCCTCACCTCCCCCGCCGGTTCCCCTGGCGACGTGGAATTCTGCCCGTGGTGTCTGGGAGACACCCCAGGCCAGCCTGCTCTGCGGGCACTCGGTGCCGTACTTGGATCCCTGGCCGAACTCGGGTACGACGCGTGGTGGCTCGTGCTTCGCGCCTCCGACGTCGGGGCCCCTCACCGCCGCGAGCGGACCTTCCTCGCTTATCTGGACACTTTTGAGATATGCGAGCCGAGATTCACACGCCCGAGTGTCATCCGATCGAGGTATCGGTGGCTCCGACCGTCCTTGCACTGTCGGCTGGTGCTACTGGTGTGTCACCGGGTTTCCGTGAAGGCCACCGTCCGCGCATGGCCAGACGCCGCTGTCCAAGGGGCCGAGGCCCGTGGATCGCAGTATGAAGAGCTCGTCATGCAGGGCGAAGGCCAGCTGTCCGTGGTCGAGCAGCATGATTTTGCTCATCACGGCGCGCTTCTCATCTTCCAGAGCGAACAGCTCCCGTATCTGGAAATCGGCGTCGACGGCGAGCAGTCGGCCGTCTCGCCAGAAGACCGCAGTACCCTCGGCGTCCAGCGCCGGGTAGGTGGTGTAGTAGCCGGGCAATGCAGGTCCGCGGTGCACTGTGCCGTCGTGGTCGAGGCTGACGAAGCGCGAGCGGGACGGCGTGACGTTCTCGGACTCGGGTCCACTGATGCCGCCGTGTCGGTCGATTAGCAACATTGCGTGCGTCGACCACTCCTGCACCACGGCGCCGGAAGAGTCGTAGCGTGCTGTGGTGAAAGCGCCGTAACCCTGGGATCCGATGAGGAACTCGCCCGGTCCAACAATGGCCTTGTGATGGCTGGGCCCGGGGCGGCTCGCGGCGACGAGCCGACCGGTAGCGGTGTCCAGGAAGAAAGTGACGGCGATGCCGCTCCTGCCGTCGGCAAACGTCGCGGCGATGCGGTGCCCGGCGACCAGCAACGGCTCCCAGTGGTGTGCCTCGATCGTCTGCGGCGCCCACGGCTTCGCGGGTCGCACCTCCCAGCTCGTCTCCGTGCTGATCTCGACGCAGCCCGGAAACGACAACTGGTCGAGCACGGCTGGCGTCGACCATCTCACCGAGCCGTCCTCGCCGTGGCGTGCGATCCGAGCGTGACGGCCTGCCGGGACAGCGCGGTTCCGCTCAGCGGGCAGCCAGGACACGCAGACGCCGTCGGACAGCACCGCGAACGACCCGAGGCGCTCAAAGGGCTCGTGCTCGGGCGTGATCGAGCGCAGGATCAAGCCCGCGGCATCCAGTTCAGTCAGCACGGCACCTGTCGGCCCGCGATGGGCGACCCAGACAGATCCGCTGGCCCTGACTCGCGGTCGGCTGGGGTGTCCGTCAAACTCGCGGCGCCACAAGACTTCTCCGGTCACGTCAATGGCGGTGAGCAGAGTGGTGGAGACGTTCTTGCCGTCGTAAGTGGTGATGAAGATGGGCCCGCCTGTGTCCGACGCCGCCAAGCCCCAGACCTGGCCGGGCATCGGCACGCTCTGCGACATCCTCATGGTTCAGACACCTTCCTGTTGCATCGATCCGAGGCCCTCGCTGTCAGCAGCGAAGGCGCACAGTTCGTCCATAAACCGACTCGGCGGCGACGGCCTGTACTGGGCCTCGTTCCACTGGTGCCAGAGACCACCAGGAGCCAAGAAGCGGGCAGACTGTTCGCTTCCCGTCTGGCTGTCGATGTGGAGAAGCGCGCTGATAGCCCAGTGCTGGTCGTACTGGCAGTCAGGCTGTCGGAGGTAGCGGTCCAGGTAGGCAGTCAGGTGCTGGGCGTCCTCTTCGGTGCCGAAGCGTGCGAGGGCGAAGCAGTAGCCCTGACCGGAGAAGCAGAGCTGGCTAGCCAGGAGAAGGTCACCGAGGACGTCGCGGAAGTGTTCACGGCGGTCGAAGCCGATCAGCCAGGCGGCCGTAAGACGGGAGCGCCATTCGCTCTCCAACAGGATCTCGAGTTCCTCGTCCGCAATCTCCTGGGCGGCAGCCCGCAGAGACTGGAGAAACAGGGTTCGCTCGCTCTCGTCGTCTCGCGTGAAGTTGGCGTGGAGGAGGTGCAGGTAGCGCCCAACTTCCTGCGTTTTTTGCGGCTTGACGTAGCGGTCGATGACGTCGAGCAGTACGGGGTCCGAGGAACGAGGAAAGCGCATGCGGTAATCCTGGCGTTCCTCGCGCCCCATGACCAAGGGCTTCTGCGGTCATACGTGATCGACCGGAGGCGGAATGTGCGGCTCACAGAGGTCGTCGAGGAGCTCTCTGATGCGATCGGCCGTGCGCTGGTGCCGCTCGACCTCGCGTTCCCAACCACGTGTTTCCGCATCGGTGACCAGGTACTGCTCGACACACAGGCGCTCGCGGAGTCGTGGGGCGTAGGACATGACCCTGCCGAGCGCGGCAGCGTCCCTGCTGCCCACACCGCCGGCCCGCGACCCGGGCGCCCCGGAACGCCGACCGGGCAAGGGCCGGCCGACTCTCTCGCCAACGGTGGCTCCGGCGCTCTGGAGGCAATCGGAGCAGAGCGGCGATGGGGTGCGTACGCAGCCGCCATCACCCGGTGGGAGACGCTCACCCGCCCCGCCCCGGCGCCCACCGACTCGGCCGGACGGCTGCGTGCCGACTTCGTGGAGTGGATGCAGGGCCTCGACGCCGGCTGGGCCACCGCCACCCCGGGGCTCGGCCGCCCCGCCCAACTCACCGCGCTCGGCAACGGTGTCGTACCTCAACAGGCCGACCGGGCGGTGCGGTTGCTAGCCCCGCCCTTCCCTCGCTGCCCTCGCTGCGCGGCGGCGTAGCGCCCGGCTACCGGGTTTTCCCGGCCGGGCCAAATCGCGGCTTCTCCGGATCCTCTTCCCCATGTCGCCGTCCCACAGAGGGAGCACGCCCCGATGCCCGACACCACCACGACCGCCCCCGGCCCCGAGCCGTTCCGCGTCCCCGACGAGAACCTCGACGACCTCGCCAGCAGCCTCGCCAAGACCATGGCCGAGGTCAAACAGCACGGCGCCCTCCTCGACCGCCTCGGCTCCGAGCCCACACCCGCCCCCCAACCGACCGACGGCGCTCCGGCAACAGCAGCCGGCTCCAAGCCGGCCACTGGCCCCACCTCGGTGTTCATCGTTGCCCAGGGCGGTGAGGCGTACGCCGTCGAACTCGCCGCCCTCAGTGCCTGGGTGAACCACCTCCTCCTCCCGATCTACGGGCGAGAGATCAGCACGACCCGCCCGTGGTGCACGCGGTGGCAAGAACACCCCGAAGCCGTGGCACGGCTGCACGCCCTCTGGCTCGCGTGGCAGCAGTTCACCGACGCCGAGGCCGGCCTGCCCGGTCCCTCGACGTGGCACCGCGACCACCTCGACCAGACGCTGGTCCACCTCCGTGCCCCCGACGGTCCGTTCGCCGCGTGCACGACGAGCCCGGCCCGGCCCAACCACCGCGTGCTGGCCACCCCCGCGCCCGACCAGCTGGGACTGACCGCATGAGTAGCGACGAACTCGACTTCCACCTCTACGACCTCGAACCCGCCGACGCGGCCTCCCAGCACGCGGAGGAGCAGTTCTGGGCCGGTGACTTCACCGTCCTTGCCGAGCACCACACCGCCCGCGACGTCTCCCGCAGTTTCGTCGTCGCCCACGACGCCTCGGTCACCTGGGGTGTGCCCGGCGAACCCCAGATCTGCGCGATCAAGGTCGCACGGGACCTGAACCAGAACACCTTCACGTTCGAGTCGTCCTACCACTCCACCGTGTCCTTCGCTCAGAACTGGCTGGTCGAGCACGGTTGCCCACCGGAGCACCTTTCCCAGGTCGGAGACGACTTCATACAGCCCGCCGACGCTCTCACCACACAGGTCGAGCAGAAGCTCCGCACGTCTGGCACCCGATACACGGTCCTGGACAGCTACACCTCGGACTACGACCCCTGCGAGACATGGACGTTGACCCGCGACTCCAGCGCTGCTCAGGCACCGATTCGCATCTTCCTCGAAGAGGGAGACTTCGAAACACACACGTACACGACGCGTGAGGGCGCCTTCGCCGACGAGAGCGCAGCCCGGCACTGGCTGGACGACCGCAACGGCCCGCTGCCGAACCCACCGGGGGACGGCAGGGACACCGGCGCTGCCCGGACCCGCGCCGCCCTCACCCGCTCAGCCGGTGCCTCGGCGATCCCGAAGGTCGGCCTCGATACCCACAGCCTGCCGTCGCCAGGTCCGACCCAGCGGCCGAGCCCTGGGCGGTCGATGTGAGCCGCGCCCGCTTCGCCTTCGCCGCGCACCCGGACGCCATCTCTGACCTGCGCGAACTCCCCGACGAGGTACGTGATCTGGCGCTGCTGGAGCTGCAGAACCTGGTTCACGGAAGTGACGACTGCCTGCCGTTGAAGGGCCGTCTCGCGGGTTTTCAGAGGGCAGAATGAGAGTGGATAGGAGTTTTGTCGTCACCTGAACGTGTGGCGCAGCGGCATCCCGGCCGGTCGGCGGCCATGGGCATGTTGG
>NZ_JBIVTZ010000041.1:0-17400 GCF_044756945.1 Streptomyces sp. NPDC091387
AGAAAGACCAGGCCAGGCGAGGCACGCGACGGGTTCCCGAGAAGATCATCACCCTTGCGCCCGCGATACTTCAGTAGCTCAAGCAACGGCATTGGCCTGACGTCCTCAGGTTCACGCTCTTCGGGTAGCCACCGGACTCGTGAGTGGACGCCACCGAGCTCGTGTGTCCGGTCGATGCCGGAACTTGCTGGTCACTGCACCCGACACCGACGCCCGGGCCGGCAGCCCGATCATCGGGCTCGACGGGCACCGACGGAATCCACTGATCAGCGCACATGGCAGCGGGTTCGCGCGGCAGTTCCCACGCGCACGTTGATCGTCTCCCAGCCTGCAGGGTGTGACTCATCGGTGAGTGTTCCGAGCCCGGGAAAGCTCAAGTCCGGCGTCGCTCCGGATCCAGGTCGTCAGCAGGTTCTGTCTTCATCTGCGCCTCTCGGGCGACTCTCTGTGCGAGCCGTCCGTAGCGAACGGATCGTCGTTGCGGAGGACGGATGTCCGAGGTGACAATGCGTGGAGGTGCCGGGTGGTCATCCCGGCGAAGGGCTGGAGGCGCTGCTTGTGAACACCGCATCGCGGTGCGCCTCGTCATGCGCGCCAGACGCTGACCACTTCGCTTCGCCCGCCGGCTGACCACATCGTCTGCGGTGGGTGCTTCCCCTCATGGGAGACCACCGTAGTGCCCGAAGACTTCTTGACGGGTGATCGCCGTCCTCTGACAACGGTTCTTGCCGCCAACCTCGCTTCTATTAACGGGAATTGCCTCACGTACATGGGTGTGCCGTGGTTCGTGCCGCAGAGCACGGGCAGTGCCGCCAAGGTGGGGGCCGTCGCGTTCTGCACACTGCTGCCCGTAGTGCTCGCTGCGCCGTCGGTGGCCCGGTCATCGACCGGATCGGGCGACGGCGGGCGAGTGTCGCCTCGGATCTCGCCTGCGGGATCGCGGTTGCGGCGATCCCGCTGCTGCAGTTCGCCGGCATCCTGCGGTTCTGGATGCCGTGCGTGCTGATGGCGATGACAGGACTGATTCGCTCACCGGGCGAAACGGCCCGCGGCGTGCTGTTGCCCTCGCTCGCGGAACGCGCCGGAATGCCGCTGGCCGGAGCCGCCGGGTTGTACGACGGTGCGGCGCGCTGTGCGGCGCTGACTGGATCGGCTCTCGGGGGTGTGCTGATCGCCGTATTCGGAGCGGGGAACGTCCTGTTGGTGGATGCCGCGACCTTCGCCGTGGCCGCGCCGCTGTTCGCGTTCGGGGTGCGCGGCCTGCCTGAGGCGCAGACACAGCGGCAGATCGAGCCGGCGTCGCACTGACGGGTGCGCTGGTCTATGGGGCGGAGGGCAGCCGCTTTCGGCGGTGGCCCGTGTTCACGATCGCGTTTCTCGTTGTGGGCCTGCCGCGCTTCGTGGTGGCAGCCGTCACTGACGCCTTCGCGCCGCTGGCCGTGGTCATGGAGGTTGAGGGTCTCGCCTGCGGTGTGCTCAACCCCGTCATGGCCACGGTGACGTACGAGACGGTGCCGGAGGAACTGCGCAGCCGCGTGCTGAGTGCGACGACAGCGGCGGTTCAGCTGGTCACTCCGCTCGGCGGGCTGGCTGCGGGCGTCCTTGTGGGTTCGGCTACGGCACGCAGGTGGCTCCTTCGGCCACCGGGGCCGCCGCAACAGGTCGCCGCCCGCCGCGGCGATCAGCGGGCGACCGGGACCACCACGGCCCCGCCGCCCGCTGATCGCCGCGCATCCGCTCACTCCGCCGCTGCGAGGAGCGCGGTGCGGGCTCCCAGCGCGGCGGAGAAGCGGTCGGTCACCTCGGCAAGGGCCTCGGCGGAGCCCGGGGCCACGGTCAATGCACCGTCCTGGCCGACGGTGATGTCCTTGTCGAGGGTGAACCATCCCGGCACGATGTGCTCGGCGCCCATGGAGCTCAGCACCGGGCGCAGCGCGTAGTCGATCGCCAGGACGTGGGCCAGGCTGCCGCCGGTGGCCAGCGGCAGCACGGTCTTGCCGGTCAGCGCGTACTGGGGGAGCAGATCGAGCAGCGACTTGAGCAGCCCTGAGTAGGCGGCCTTGTAGACCGGGGTGCCGATCACCACCCCGTCCGCCTGCTCGAACAGCTCGGTGGCCGCGACGATCGCCGGATGGCCGAACTGCGCGCCGAGCAGCGCGTCCGCGGGCAGGGTGCGGACCTCCAGCGAGGTGACCTCGTGCCCCTGGTCCCTCAGCCGGTCGTCCAGGTCACGCAGGAGCCGTGCGGTTCGGGAGGTCGAGGAGGGGCTTCCGGAGACGGACAGGACGGTGGCCATGCGGGCACCTTTCGGGTCGGGGTTTCGGACGGGCCGGACAACGGGGTTGGCGGGACACGGTTTCGGACCGTGCGACCGGACGGGGGCACTCACCACGCACTGGACTCCACCGCGATGACGGGGGTCAGTTCGTTGCGCAGTGTCTCCAGGAACGTGATGATCTCGGCCGCCACCGAGCGGTGCTGGAGGTCGTTCAGGACATCGTGATGGGCATCCCGGATCACCGAGAGGCGGGCCCGGGATAGGGACTTCGCCGTACGGGCCACGGCGTCCCGGTCGGCGAGCGGATCGGCGTCGCCCACGAGGATCAGCGCCGGGACGCCTGTGTCGCCGCCGTACGCCGCCGTGAGCAGAGCGTCCGGCACCGCGTCCTGGAGAGAGCCCCGCCGTACCCCGGCGTCCTCGGTGAGCGTGCCCCGATGTGCGGGACAGAAGGTGCGGACGTCGAGTTCCTCGTCCCAGGTGCCGGCCCCGGTGGCCGTGTGCCCCGGGAGCCCGGCGAGAACGACGGCCTCCGGCCGCCAGGCGGCAGGGGTCTCCTCCCGGCCGAGCAGCGCGGCGACCGCGGCCGCGCCGGTGTCGGCCCCCACGACCACGACGGGGCGGACGACACCGTCCTGTGCCGCGGTCCCTTCGAGCGCCGCGACGAGCTGTGCACCGAATCCGGTCAGCGAGCCGGTGAGGTCGTCGGCGTCGATCCCCGGGGCGTCGATGACCCGTACCCGGTAGGCGTCGGCGGCGAGACGCCTGCCGAACCGGGCGTAGGCCGCCCGGGTCTCTCCCCGGCCGGGCACCACGAGGACGGTGCCGCGGATGCGGAGGCCCTCCGGGCCGAAGTGGTCGCTGTACTCGGGCATTTCAGGCTCCTGCGGGTTCGGTGGCGGGTTCGGCTGTGGGGTGGGGTGCGGCCCGGGGCTTCCAGCCGAGGGCCGGTGCCACCTCGGTCGCGATGAGTTCGAGGGCCCGGATCGCGGCATCGTGGTCGGGGACCGCGGGATTGAACTGGGTGATCAGATCCGTAGCGACGGGCAGGACCTTCTCCTGCCGGAGCGCGGTGACGATCTCCTCGGGAGCGCCGTGGAACGAGTGGAAGCGCCGCAGCGCCTCCTCCATGCCCAGCCCCTTGGGGAAGGAGCCGCTCTCGGCCATCCGCAGGGCGGCCCGGTGCACGTCGTCGCCGATCTGCCGGAGCGCCGTGCGCTTGTCCTTGGCGGGGAAGATGAACCGGGAGAGGCCGATCCGTGGCCGGCGGGGCTGGTCCCACGCGGCGAGGTACGCGTCCGCCCAGGGGCGCTGCACCTCGTCCGTGGGCGCGTCGAAACCGTAGGCCGCCCGGTTGAGGAGCAGGTTCGAGCCCCTGGCCGCGGCATACGCCGCACCGCTGCCGCTGAAGACGCCCTGCCAGATCCGGTCGCCGAAGCCTACGGCGGCAGGCTGGATCCGGAAGCCGGGCGCCCCCACTTCCTCGTTGGCCAGGGCCGTACGCAGAACCTGGAGGTTCGCACTGGTCAGCTCACGCCTGCGGTCGAAGTCCTTGCCGAGGGCGGCGTACTCGGGGGCGGCCGCCCCACTGCCCACGCCGATCTCGACGCGTCCGCCGCTGAGCAGGTCGACGGTGGCGACATCCTCGGCGAGGCGGACCGGGTCCTCCAGCGGGAGGATCGTGATGGCGGTGCCGAGCCGTATCCGGGTGGTCCGTGCCGCGGCGTGCGCCAGGAAGGGCCAGGGCGAGGACAGGCCGCCCCCGCCCTGGGCGACGTGGTGCTGGGCGACCCAGCCGACGTCGAAGAGTTCCTGGGCGTCGCGGTACGTCCTGGCCAGATCGCCGCCCCGGCCCTGGACATGGGTGAGGAAGCCGAGTCTGAAGCGCGGTGTCTCGTCGGTCATGAGATGCATGCCTTTCAGCGGTCAGGCGGTGATCAACAGCCGTCGGCGGCAAGGGCCGTGGCGCGGCCCGGAGCTCAGGGCGCCCGGCGTACTCAGTCGCGTACGAGCTCGCGCTCGAGCGTGTGCCGGTTGGCGGCGAACGGCAGGCCGAGATTGCCGCGCAGGGTGTCGGCCTCGTACTCCGTGCGGAACAGACCGCGCTTCTGCAGGAGCGGCACCACGCCGTCGACGAAGAGGCTGAGGTCGTCGTTGTTCCGGAAGGCGAGATTGATGCCGTCGAAGGTACCGGCGTCGAACCACTGCTCGATGGTGTCGGCGACGGTCTCCGGGGCGCCGACGAACGGCGAGCGGCGGAAGGCGTTGACCGACTCGGCGACCTGGCGCAGCGTCAGGTTCTCCGCGCGGGCGCGCTCGATGATCTTCGCGGCACCCGTACGGCCGCCCTTCTCCGCGAGATGGGAGACGTCCGGGAAGGGCGCGTCCAGGTCGTGGCCGGCGAAGTCGTACGCCCCGAAGGAGCGGCCCAGGAGCGCGAGGTTGCTCTCGAAGTCGTTGTCCTCCTCGAAGATCTCCCGTTCGCGGTTCCTGGCGTCCTGGTCGGTCGCGCCGACGATCGGGCCGCCGTGGATGAACACCTTGATGTGGTCGGGATTGCGGCCGTAGGCCGCGGTGCGCAGCTTGATGTCGGCGTAGTACTCCTGCGCCTGTTCCAGGGAGCCGCCCGGGGCGTAGATGCCCTCGGCCACCCGCGCGGCGAGATCGCGCCCCTCGGGCGAGACCCCGGCCTGGAAGATGACCGGCTGGCCCTGACGCGATCGGGAGATGTTGAGCGGTCCCGCGACCTTGAAGTGCTCCCCGGCGTGGTCGAGCGCGTGCAGCCGGCCCGGATCGAGGAAGACGTCGCGTTCCACGTCGGCCGGGAAGGCGTCGTCCTCGTAGGAGTCCCACAGACCTCTGGCGACCTGGACGAACTCCAGCGCCCGGCCGTACCGCGTCGTGTAGTCCAGGTGCTCGTCCAGCCCGTAGTTCTTGGAGGTGCCGGTGTCGAAGCTGGTCACCACGTTCCATCCGGCACGCCCACCACTGATGTGGTCGAGGGAGGCGAAGCGGCGGGCGAGGTTGAACGGCGAGTTGTACGTCGAGCTCGCCGTGCCGACCAGGCCTATGTGCTTGGTGTGGGTGGCCACCGCGGACAGGAGCGTGAGGGGCTCCAGCCGGTTGAGGTAGTGCGACGGGTAGGTGCTGTTGATGAACTGGCTGTCGACGACGAAGAGCGCGTCGAAGAGTGCGTGCTCGGCCGCCTGGGCCTGCTGGATGTAGTAGTTGATGTCGACGCTGGCGTTCTTGGCGACGCGCGGGTCCTTCCACAGACCGTGCTGTCCGGGGCCTCCGACACCGTAGGGGTGCAGTGCGAGGTGGATCGTGCGGGACATGGCTGTTCCTCTCGGGATGTGCGCGTAGTCGGCAGAGTTGTTGGGGGGCCGGGTCGTACGGGTGCCGCCGTGCTCAGGCGTTCAGCAGCGCGCGCAGCGCCTCGCGCTCCGACCGGTCGGCCGCGCCCGTGCGCAGGGTCGGCGCCGAGCTGACGAGCAGTTGGGTATACGCGTGCCGGGGGTGGTTGATGACGTCCGAGGAGGCGCCGACCTCGACGAGTTCGCCCTGGTAGAGCACCGCGATGCGATCCGCGGTCCCCGCCACGGACCCGAGGTCGTGGGAGATGAGGACGAGGGCCACGCCGGTGGCCCGTAGCTCCTTGAGGATCTCCAGGACCTTGACGCGGTTGGCGGAGTCCAGCGCGCTGACCGGCTCGTCGAGGATGACCAGCCGGGGCTCGGTGACCAGCGCCCTGGCCACGGCGACTCGTTGGCGCTGACCGCCGGAGAGCTCGCCGGGCAACCGCTCCAGCAGTTCTCCGGAGAGGTGGACGCGGTCCAGGAACGCCCGGGCCCGCGCGGTTGCCTCCTTGCGCGGTACGCCCTGGACGAGCAGGGGTTCGGTCAGGGAGTCCTCGACGGTGAGATCCGGGTCGAGGCTGCGCAGCGGGTCCTGGAAGACGTACTGGACGACGCCGCGGCGGCGCAGAGCACGCCACTGACGGCGGCCGTAGGCGCTCACGTCCTCCCCGTCGATGAGGACCGATCCGGCCGAGGCCGGAACCAGGCCGAGAACGGCGCGGGCGAGGGTGGACTTGCCCGATCCCGTCTCGCCGATGACACCCACCGTCTCGCCGGGTGCGACGCTCAGCGAGACTCCGTGCAGGGCGCGGCGGCGCCGGCGGCCCCGTCCGTAGCGCACCTCCAGTCCGCTGACATCGAGCACCGGCCCGGCGTCCCCCTCACGACGGGCTGCTGCCGCTTGCGTCAACTCGGTGGTCACGAAGCCTCCTTCGGGGCGAGGAATTTCTCCAGGCCGTACTGGTCGTGCTCGGCGATGAGCAGCCGGGTGTACTCGTGCTGCGGATCGTGGAGCACCGCCCGTGTCGGGCCGTGCTCCACCACGTCGCCCTGCTTCATCACGAGGACCTCGTCGCACAGCTGGGCGACGACGGCCAGGTCGTGGGAGACGACCACGAGCGCCAGTCCGGTCCGCTCCCGCAGCTCGGCGAGCAGATCGAGGATCTCGGCCTGGACGGTGACGTCGAGGGCCGTGGTGGCCTCGTCGGCGATGAGGGTGCGCGGTTCGACGGCGATGGCCGCCGCGATCAGGACGCGCTGGAGCATGCCTCCCGACAGCTCGTAGGTGTACTGGCCGTAGACCAGCTCCGGGTCGCGCAGGCGCACCGCCCGCAGCAGTTCGACGGCGCGGTGCCGTGCCTCGCGCCGCTTCAGCCCCTGCTTGGCCCGCAGGACCTCTGCGATCTGGGCACCCACGCGGATCGAAGGGTTGAGGTAGGACGCCGGGTCCTGGAAGACCGCGCCGATCGTGGCGCCGCGCAGGGCCGTCCACTGCCGGGACGTGAGGGTCGCGATGTCGGTGCCGGCGATCTCGATCGAGCCGCCGGAGACCTCGAAGTGCGCGGGCAGGATGCCCAGCGCGGCCCGGCAGGTGAGCGTCTTGCCGCTGCCGGACTCGCCGACGATGCCGACCGCCTTGCCGGGGGTGAGGTCGAAGGTGACGCCGTGCACGATCTCCCGGTCGGTGACGCGGTCGCTGATGCGTACGTCGCGGAGGGAGAGCACCGGCGCGGCGGTCGGGCCGGGCCGGGCGGCGGTGGCGGCGGGCTCGGCCCGACCGGGAGCGATGTGCTGGGACAGGGTCGTCACAGGGAACCTCCGGTGGGGGCGGGACCGCTCTCGGCGAGGCGGTTGGCGCGGGCCTTGCGGTTGTTGACCAGGGCCCGGCCGGCCTCGCCGGAGACATCGCGGATGGCGTCGGCGAGGAGGTTGCAGGCCCAGACGGTGACCATGATCAGCAGGGCGGGCGCCAGCGGTGCCCACGGCCGGTGACTGAGGTAGCCCAGGTCGGAGGCGAGCAGCCCGCCCCAGGTGGGTGCCGGAGGCTGGACGCCGATGCCGAGGAACGTCAGGCTCGACACGATGACGAAGCCGACACCGATGGTCTGTGCGAGTGCGATCGCGATCGGCGGGAGCACCTTGACCCAGACGTGACGGCGTACGACCCAGCCGACCGAGGCGCCGGAGATGATCGCTGCCTCCACGTACGGGGAGCGGGCGACGGCCAGCGTCGCCGCGCGGGACACCCGGTAGAAGAGAGGCGAGACCAGCGCTCCGGTGACGAGCATGGCCTGGGTGAGGCCGTTGCCCAGCAGGGCGATCACGGCGATGGCGAACAGCAGGAACGGCAGGGCCACGAGCGTGTCGGCCAGGCGGAGGGTGAACCACTCGAAGGCCCGGCCGAGACAGACCGACAGGATGCCCGGCACGGCGCCGACGACGAGAGCCATGAGCGCGACCTCCAGCGAGCCGAGCACGCTGACGCGCGAGCCGTCCAGCAGCCGGCTGAGCACGTCACGGCCGAGGTAGTCGGTGCCCAGCCAGTGGGCGCCCGAGACATCAGCGAGCGGGTTGTCGCTGGTGGCCAGGGGATTCTGTGGAGCGATCCACGGTCCGAGTACCGCAAGCAGTGCGATCACCACGAGGATGACGACGGCGATCCGGCCGGACACGAGTGCGAGCACGCGGCGCACCATGGTCACACCCCCCGCTGGGATGCCGGCATGACGCGTGCCAGCACCAGATTGATGATCAGGTTGAAGGAGACGACCAGCACGATCGACACCACGAGGACGCCCTGCACCGCGGGTACGTCACCGGCCTGGGCGGAGTCGTTGGCGAATCGGCCGAAGCCCTGGAGGCCGAAGATCCACTCCGTGACGACGGAAGCGCCGACCAGTGCGGGGAACTTCTGCCCGAGCGTGGCGAGCGCGGGCCCGAGACCGTTGCGCAGCACATGGCCGAAGAAGATCCGCCGGGGGCTCAGCCCCCTTACCACCGCGCCGGTCACATAGTTCTCGTCGTAGGCCGAGATGAGGCTGGTTCGCAGCTGGCGGGCGACGTCGGCGATGACGTCGAAGCTCAGCGCGAGCGCGGGGAGGGTGATGTGGGCGAGCCAGCGGCCGAAGCCCTGCTCCGCCGGGATGTAGCCGGCCGACGGGAACAGATGGAGTCCGACCGCGAGGACCGCGACCAGCACGATGCCGACGACGAAGGCCGGCATCACCGAGATCACGGTGACGAACCCCGTGATCGCGCGGTCGACGAGGGTGGTGCGCCGGAGGGCGGCCAGGGTGCCGAGACCGAACCCGGCCACCACCCCGATGAGCAGCGCGAACGTGGCGACCGACAGGCTCACACCCAGGCCGAGGCCGATCAGGGTCGAGATGTCGGCCCCGTTGACCCAGCTGGTGCCGAGCTGCCCGTGCAGGACGCCGGTGAACCAGTCCCAGTACTGGGACAGGAAGGGCTTGTCGAGGCCCCACTGTGCCTCGATCCGGTGGATCGCCTCGGGGGTCGCCTCCTCGCCCAGCTGGATACGGGCCGGGCTGAGGCCGCTCAGCGACCGCAGGGCGAACGTCACGAACGTCGCGACCAGGAACACGGGTACGAAGATCGCGACCGACCGGCCGAGGGCGGCCAGGACCCGGCCCGCCGCGTGCCGGGCCCTGGCCGCGGCGAGCCCGCGACGGCGGGCAGGAGCCACCGGTGGAGCGCTCGTCGTCATGGGGCTTGCCCCTCTCTTCATCGAATGCATGTCAGTTGTCTTGTGTGACAGCTCAGTCGGAGCCGTTGACGGTCACGCCGGTCCAGTCGATGTGGGCCGGGTTCTTCGGCAGTCCGGAGATCTGCTTGCTCTTGGCGAAGAGGTTCGGCGCGGAGTACGTGAAGACCAGCGCCTTGCTCCCGAGGCCGGCCCGGGTCGCCTTCTGAAGGGTCTCGGTGTACTTCGGCGAGTCCAGCGGTGTCCGGCGGACCTTGGCCACGGCCTCCTCGAAACCGTCCGGCTCGTACGGCGTGCTGAGGTTGAGCGGGCCGTTGGGGCCGAAGTGGGCCGTGAGGGTCTGCACGGCGGAGTCACGGCCCGTGGTCGAGTACAGCGAGAACGTCAGGTTCTTGGCGAAGAACGGGGTGGCCCAGTTCTTGTCGATCTTGATGGTCACCTTGATGCCCACCGCGGCCAGTTGCGACTGCACGATCTCGGCCTGCGGGTCCTCGGCCGGGACGACCAGACTGAGCTTGATGTCGCCGGCCTTGTGACCCGCGTCGGCCAGCAGTTGCCTGGCCTTGTCCGGGTCGAAGGAGTAGGCGTTCTCCGACTTCGGGTCGTAGGCGACGTATCCCTTCGGGAAGGGCTGGTTGGTCACCTCGCCGTAGCCGAAGGTCAGCTTGTCGACGAATTCCTTGCGGTTGACCGCGTAGCGGACGGCGTCGACGACCCGGTCGTCGTTGAACGGCGCCTTGTTGACGTTGAGGCTGATGTTGGAGGCGTTGAAGCCCGGCTGGGAGAAGACGTCCAGCCCGGCCTTCTTGGCGGCGTCCGCCTGGCTCGGATCGAGGTCCGCGAAGTTGTAGACACCGGTCTGCAGGCCGGAGACGACCGTGGAGGCGTCGGGGGCGGAGCTCAGCTCGACGTCGTCGATGTGGATGTTCTTCGCGTCCCAGTAGCCGGGGTTCTTCGTCAGGACGGCCTTGGTGCCGGGGACCAGTTGCTTGACGATGAACGGCCCTGCCCCGACCGGGTTCTGGTCCAGCTCGGCCGGGTTCTCGGCCGCCTTGGGGCTGGCGATCTGCAGAACGCGCTCGCCGAGCAGTTGCGGTATCTGGTAGTCGACCTGACTGAGGTGGAGAACCGCGTCCAGTCCGTTGGCGTCCACGGACTTGATCGATGTCAGGTCGCCGAAGAGGGCGGAGTTCTTCTGCTTCTTGGCCCGTTCGACGGCGGCCTTGACCGCGGTGGCGTCGACCGGCTCGCCGTCACTGAACTTCAGACCGGGGCGTACGTGAAAGGTGATCCGGTCGCCGGCGGCGTTGTACTTCCAGCTCTCGGCGAGGTCGGGCACGGCCTTTCCGGACTCGTCGGTCCGCGTCAACGAGGCATATACCAGAGCGAGTTCGCGGAACTGGGCTCCGCTGCCGGAGACCACCGGATCCCAGTGGGCGGGGAAGTAGGAGGAGGCCCACTTCAGCGTGGCGCTGCCGGCCGAGGCGGAGACGTCGCCGCCGCAGGCGCTCAGGACAGGGGTGAGAAGGGCGACGAAGGCGGTTCCCAGGGCCGCGGACCGAAGGCCGCCGGCGCGTCGGGCCGACCGGACGGTGCGTCCGGGGCGGAGCGTCGTGAGTCGAGGGGACATCTCATTCTCTCTGTGACAGCCCCGCCCTGTTCCGGCCCGGATCGGGGACGGATCGGGGACGGATCGGGGCGGGAGGTCGGGGAAGGGGAGGCGGCTCGGCACCCGCGCCGGACCACTGGCCGGCACATGGGCGTGCGGACAGGGGTGGCGGGGCAGGCCTTCGGGCACGCGGGCAGGTCGGCGCTCGGCCAGGGGTGGGCAACGGGGGAGGGGCGGAGGACCCGGCCGTGCGTGAGGCGGCGCTCCACGAGGAGCGCCGGGGCTCAGGGGTGGGCCGGGGCGCGGGATCCGGTGCGCGACGGTGCGCGGCGGAGCACAAGTGCGGAAGTGCGGGGGACAGGCGCGGCTCGGAGCGACAGCGGGCAGTCAGTGCTGCCGGCGGGCGTCAGGCGGGGCCTGCGGATCGGAGCGGCGGCCGATCAGCGACAGAGTGCGCTGGAGGTGCGCCGAAGATCCACGTATCGGCACACCACACCGGGGTGCGTCGTGAACATGGTGCATATCCTGCTGGCAGCTGTCGGCGTCTGTCAATGGACACCAATCGGTGTCTCATTCGGTGGAACGGTCTCTGACCGCAGATCAGAGACCTTCCGAGGGCCGGGGACGGGTGGCCGGGTGCACCGCGGCCTCCCCGGGATGCAGCCACAGCGGCCCGTTCCCGGTATCCACCCGGACCGCGTCCGACGGCGGCCGGCCCCCTTCCGTGAGCAGCTCCGCCTCCGGTCCGGTCAGGCTCCGATGACGCTCCAGGGCCTCGGCCGGGGAGAGCGGTGCGGGGGTCTCCAACAGCCCGGGGCAGAGCTCCTCGACGGCCGCCGCGTATGCCGCGAAGGGCCGCCAGCCGGGCACCGCCCGGTACCCGGCGGGGGAGCGGAACAGAAGGGTCGGGAGTGCGTACCGGAACCCGTCGTCGGGGGTCGGCTTGGCCGCACCGGGGTGGGGCGATCCGTCGCGCACGGACAGCACTTCGGGCACCGGGCGGCGCGCCTCCGCCCGGTCGGCCCGAACCCGTTCGAGTACTTCGCCCGAGGCCGCGTCGGACATCAGCCGCCCCGGATCCAGGCCGGGCACACCTCGCACCGCGGACAGCGCGAGCGCGCCGGTGTCCGCCGGCTCCCCGAGGACGAACGCGGTCTCCCGCAGCCGCCGCAGCACCCGCTCGGCCACGCCGGCGCCTTGGAGCTCCGCGGCCTTGGCGACGAGCGAGGAGGGCCAGGAGCTTGCCGCGACCCGGCTCAGCCGGACCGCGCGGGGCGCCAGGGTGTGCGAGCTGATCTCCTCCACGTAGCTCGCGTACCAGGCCGTCTCGGCCGCCGGGTCGGGCGGCGGATCGTCGTCGACGTCGAAGAGGACGGCGTACGACCGCCGCCAGCGGACCCGGCCTGCCAGGGCCGCCCGCAGGCGGTGGAAAACGGGCTCCGACCCCCAGGCCCAGGGGCACATCGGATCGGTGTACTCCACCACCTCCACCACGGGCGGCGGCTGCGGCGCACCCGTCACGAGACGCCGACCCCGGACTGCCGCTCCAGCGCGCCCGCGGGCAGCAGGGAGGCCAGGGTGAGTCCGCCCAGGACCGCCGTCGCCTCCGCCTCGACCTGCCGCCACACACCGGGCAGGCCCACGGCCGGGCCGGGGTAGTCGAGTGCGGCCAGGGACTCGCCGCGCAGGGTGATCACTTCGCCGTCGACGGCACGCACGATGTCCAGCAGGGCGATCTCGCCGGCCGGTCTGCCGAGCCAGTAACCGCCCTCGCAGCCGCGCTGGCTGCGCACCAGGCCGGCTCTGCGCAACTCGCCCACGACGGACTTCAGGAACCGGAACGGAATTTCCTGTGAGGAAGCGATGGCCTCACAGGTGAGTGGACGGCCAGGCTCACGGGCGAGCTCCAGGAGGGCCCGCGTGGCGTAGTCCGCCTTCGCGGAGATATGCATGCCCACATCATGCCCGACGGCCGTTCCACGACAAGAGCTTCGCGGAGTTCCGCTGTGGGCTCGCATTTCGCGTGTCCCTTTCCCAGGGCCGCGGCCTTTGTCTGTGCGGCCTGCCGGGCGTCAGCCGAGCAGCCCCGCCTCCTGCGCCAGCACAGCCGCCTGGACCCGGTTGGTGGAGTCGGTGCGGGTGAGGATGCTGCTGACGTGGGCCTTGACCGTGCCGGAGCTCAGGTGGAGCTGTGCGGCGATCTCGGCGTTGGAGAGGCCGGTGCCCAGCAGCCGCAGGACGTTCCGTTCAGCCGGTGTCAGGTCCGCGATCCGACGTGATGCCATGTCGTTGCCGTGGCCCAACCGGGTCCGGAAGTCGACGAGTTGGCGGGTGACCTGCGGGGCGAGGACGGGTTCTCCGGCTGCGGCGCGGCGTACGGCGTCGATGAGGTCGCGGGGGCCGGTGTCCTTGAGGAGGTAGCCGTGGGCTCCGGCGCGCAGGGCGCTGGTGACGGTCGCTTCCTCGCCGAAGGCCGTCAGCATCACCGCTCGGGTGCGGGGCGAGTGCCGGGCGATCTCGGCGACGGCGGTGATGCCGTCCCCGGGCATACGGATGTCGAGGAGGGCGACGTCGACGGAGTGGGCGCGGCAGGCTTCGACGGCCTCATGGGCGTTCTGCGCCTCGGCCACGATCCGCACCTCGTCGTCGTTCTCCAGGATCAGGCGGACCCCGGCGCGCATCAGCGCCTCGTTGTCGGCAATCAGGACTCGGATCACCGGTTCAGTGTAGAGCCGCCATGATCAGCAGGGCGATGGTGCCGCCGATCGTCGGCAGCAACACCAGCAGAGCCGCGCAGCCGCCTCCCAGGAGGCGGGGCCATGTGAGGACCTCCGCGGACAGCGGCGGCCGGGAGCCCGCCCCGCCGGACACCTGACCGGGCGAAATGGCGTACACGGGCAGCGAGTCGGGCCGGACGGGTATACGGGCAGAGAGGGCGAAGCCGCCCTCCGGGCGCGGTCTGGCGTGGAGGGCGCCCCCGAGCAGGCTGATCCTCTCCTGGAGGCCGACGAGTCCACTGCGGTTCCCGGCCCCGGGCGGACAGGGCACCGGCGGGGCATCGTTGACGACGGCGACCATCACCGTGTCCCCTTCGTCCTGGAACGTCACACGGACCGGCGCGCCGGACGCGTGCTTCAGCGCGTTGGTGAGTCCTTCGCGGGTCACGCGGTGGACGGCCTGCCGGGTGCGGGCGTCCACCGCGTCCGTCGGCCCGGTCGCGTTCCAGTGCAGTTCTGCGTCGGCCCCCGCGTTCCGGGAATCCGCGACCAGAGCCGAGAGATCTTCGCGGCTGCCCCGCTCACCGCTGTCCTCGCCGGAGTGGTGACGGAGGACGCCGAGGATGCCGCGCAGCTCGTCCATGGCCGTTCCGGCGGTGGTGCGCAGAAGTTCGGCTTGGGGGGCCAGCGGGGGCGCCTGCCGTTCGGCGGCGAGCTGGAGGGCTCCGGCGTGCACCGAGATGAGGCCGATGCGGTGGCCGAGCAGATCGTGCATCTCGGCGGCGATGCGCGCCCGCTCCTCCATGCGGGCCGCCTCGTCGGTGAGGAAGCGGGTCTGTTCGAGGTAGGCGTTGCGTTCCCGCAGCAGCCCCGTCAGCGGGCGGCGACGCCCCAGCATCATGCCGGACAGTGCGGGCAGCAGGAGGAACAGCGCAGCCACGCCGGCGCCGGCGACCAGGTACGGCATCGTCGGGAGTCCGCCGAGGGACTGGGCGGCGATCGACATGAGTACGGCGCCGGCACTGCTCGCCCCGATCACTCCCCAGGCGCGCCGTACGGGGGTGATGCGGCGCACCGCGGACCACACGACGCACGGCACCACCGCCATCGCCCACACGTTGTCCCCGGCGATCACCGGCACGCAGCCCAGCACCGTGAGGGCCGGGTACATCCGCCGCGCGGGCACGAGGAGTGCCGCCCACACCCCCAGGAGGGCCGCCGCCACCGGGTGGGCCGGCGGAATCAGCGGAACCGGCGCCAGCGAGCACAGCAGGACCAGGCCGGCGAATACGGACTCCGTCACGACCGTCCGCCGGGGCGCGGCGCGCACCGCCTCCCGGATCGCGGCGGCCTCGCGGCGCGCCCGTGTGCACGGTCGCACTGCCGGACTCATGTTTCCTCCCTGTGGGCGCCGTTCTCAACGGCTGCTCGTCGTACGCGTGGGCGGACCACTGCGGCTGCGTCAGGACGCCTGTGCCGCACCGCCCGGTACCCGGAGCTCCGGCTCCGCCCGCAGCCCGGCGACGTCCGCCCCGCTCTCGGTCAGCACACGCTCGATCTCCGCCGCGGACTCCGCGTCCGTCCCCTTGTCCAGCAGCGCGGCCAGCAGGTGGGTCGTGCCGACCGTGGGCGAGCCCTGAGCGGAGGCCGTGAGCTGGGTGACGTGCAGGAGCCGCCGTTCGAAGTCGGTGTGACCCGGGACCTCCCGGGGCTCCTCCTCCGCGACCCCGGTGGTGGGGAACAGCACCCGGGTGACAGCATCCTGCCGTACGCCGTGCCGGCGCAGGAGCGCGGCCCCCTGGTTCGCTCCCGCCAGCTTCTCGGGCAGCTCACGCCCCGCGACGGTCAACGACCGGTCCAGCGCCAGGATCCCCAGCAGCACATCGACGGGTTCCATCTCCGACGCCCCGCGCCGTGCCGCCCCCCGTGGTGCCTCCGTGCGCACCGCACCCACAACCGCGGAACCGAACCCGGCGCCGCCTCCGAATATCCAGGCGGTGAACTTCCGGGTCAGCGGATTACCGCTCTTCCCGAACGTCCCCGCGTTGCGCAGGATCAACACCGATCCGGGCTCCGGCACTTCGTCGTCACCCCGCAACGCGTCGAGCGCCATCGAGGCAGCCGGGACGTCCACCTTCTCCAGCACCATGGCCTCGCGGGCACGCGTATCGGGCAGCCCGACCAGTGCGCGCGCCACATGCCGGACGCGCACGGAAGCGGTGCCCTCCTCCCGTGCGGCCTCCAGTGCCTTGCGCAGACAGGTCCGCAACGCGCCGGTCATCGGCGGGAGTTCAAGGCCCTCCTGCTCCTGCTCCTCCTTCTGCTTCCGATTCTTCCGGCGCAGCCTCTTGGCCTCCTCCCGCTGGACCTCCCGCCAGAAGGCGCCGATCTCCCGCTCGTCGTCCGGGCTCCCCGCCGTGCCGTCACCCGCGTCCTCGCTGACCCACACGGACGTCCCCCGACATCCGATCGAACCGCTGAGCGAGCCGGAAGCCCTCATTCCGGGTGCGATCGCGGCACCTGCGGCCGAGTCACCCGACACGAGCGCGTACAGCACGCTTTCCGTGCCGACGTCCTCGCGTTCCTGCTTGTCCACCGCGCGCATCGCCTCCAGCAAGAGCTTGACGACGTCCCTCTCGAACTCGGTGGTCACGCCGGCGTCGCGGTCGGACGTTCGCTGATCCATCGTGCTGCCTTCCTCTCCGTGGTGTTACCTGCGGAGAAGGGACGCTAGCCCGCGTTCCCCGGCTCCGCGTCGGCCGACCGGCCATGCTTCCGGTCCGATCGGCCAGGTTCTTCCGTCCGGGTGGACGACGGCCTTGCGGGCCCAATGCGGCATTTCGCGCGGACATTCCACGCCTGATCACGGCGCGTCACAGAGAATCGCATCGTGGCGCTGTGCCCGTGAGCGGGTCGTCTCTTACGACCTGAGGCGACTGCGGCGGTGTCACCACAACACGGGCCGGGGGTCTGCGCTCACATCCGCACCCACGTCCGCCGCCCACATTGCGGCAACATTGCCGCAGGTGAAGGCCAATGGACACCTCTTGACATCCTTTTCCGTGCCGCTCTACCGTCCCTGCCATGAGTGAGCCGCTGACGACCCCCGGTGAGGGCTTCCACCCTCACCTCCACGACGCCCCGGACCGGTCGGCCGCGCCACTGCGCAGCCGGGTGCACCACATCCGTGCGGACGCCCTGGACGGCGACACCGCCCAGACCGGAGGCATGCGCAGATTCGCCGCCGTCAGCGGAAAGACCGTCGGAGCGGAGAAGCTGTGGATGGGCCAGACCCACGTCGCCCCCGCGACCTCCTCCTCCGACCACCACCACGGTGAGTCCGAGACCGCCATCCATGTGGTCAGCGGACACCCCGAGTTCGTCTTCCTGGACGACTCGGGCGGCGAACCGGAGGAGGTACGGCTGCGCACCTCACCCGGCGACTACATCTTCGTCCCGCCCTTCGTGCCGCACCGGGAGGAGAACCCCGACCCGACCGCGGAGGCCGTGGTCGTCATCGCCCGCAGCACGCAGGAGGCGATCGTCGTCAACCTTCCCCGGCTGTACGCGCTCGGAGCCCCCGAGGCCTGACGGCCTCACCACTCGGTGGCGCTGCCTCAATGCCGTTGCTTGAGGGGTGCAAGTAGTTCCTCTCCCGGGCACGGTGACTGCCGGGGTGCTGGTTCGTTGACCGGGCATGCATCCGTGGATCG
>NZ_JBIVTZ010000042.1:0-17010 GCF_044756945.1 Streptomyces sp. NPDC091387
GCCGCCAACCTGCCCCAGCCCACACAATTCCGCCCCTCGCAAGCACAGAACCCCCGTCAGCAAACCGACGAGGACTCATGAACGATCGAGGCTAAACACCGCCCTTTCCCGGGGACTCCCTGGGGACGAAGACGCTGGGGTGGGGGAAAATACTCGATCGCCGGCACCTCCCATAAACCCTCCTGCGGACGGTCCACTGCTCTCAGCGGATCGCTCCGGAGGAAGCTTCTGCAGAGGCTTGTCCCGCCCACCTGGCGGGGTGTTCATTTGATCGCATCAAGCCCCACCGCGTGGAGGTGGCGGTCGACGGGCGCATGGCTCTATGCAACTGGTTGCCACGGCAGTCGGACCAAGGGACCGTCCGATGATTGCATCAGGTTGATGAAGTGATCGACGAGACTGGCGACGGCTCCGGGGTCGCGGATGACAGCGCCAATCTCCAAGTTGTCGCTGTATGCGTTGTCTGTGAGGTTGGCGCTGCCGAGCAAGGCGGTCTTCCGGTCGGCGGCGATGACCTTGGCGTGCATGCTGCCGCGTCGGCCACCGGGACCATGCCGCTCGTCGTTCGCCCACTGCCACAGGTGTACGTCCGGGTGGAAGCGCAGTTCGTGGAACGCGGTGCGCCCGTCGCCGTCTCCGTGCAGCCTGCCGCCGAAAGCGCGAGCGGTCTCCAGGACCAGATCCACTTCTACGCCGCGGTCTGCCGCTGCTCGGATCTCGCTGACGATCTCCTGGATGCCGAACGCGGCATAGCTGGTGACTAGGAGCGTGGTGCTGGCGGCCCGGATCACTTGAATTGCGACGGATGCAGTGAGCCTGACCGACACCGCGTCGCTCACCGGTCCTGAGACGGCGATTTCGACGTGATGGGTGGCAAGGTCCTGCTCGTATCGGTTGCCGGCGACTTCGAGGGCCAGGGCCAGGGCGCATCCAGGCAGTTGTGGATCAGCGGACCGCCACGCGGACAGCAGCAGGCCGGCACGCGGTCCGAGTCCGGCGCCAGGGTGCGCGGCGACGAGGCGGGATTCCGTGTGTCCGTCGGGGGCAGGCACCGTGCGCAGGACGTTGATCCAGGCGGCGAGGTGCGTCGCGGGGAGAGTGGCGACCAGTGCGGAGAGTACTTCAGGCAGGCTAGGCGCAGTCTCGGTGGTGTTGCGGCCGGTCATGCTGTGAAGAACCCGCCCGGTCGGCCGCTGAATGTCTCTACGAGCAGTTCACGATCCAGGAAGTGGTTGCCCCGTTCGCAGGATGTTTCTGCGGCGAACAAGCAGGCATGACAGGCAGCGCCGTGCAGGCGGCCATGGGCGACCGGGTCGTGGTCGGCGCACAGGGGATCCGAGCCGCACAGTCGCGCGGCTTCGAGCGCTTGGTCTATCAACGTACCGAGTCGGTGCTGTCCGCCGAGGGTGACCAGCCCACCGAGGGTGCCCTCGCTGTCGGGGGCTGCGGTGAACAGCAGGATCCCCGCCATTGGATCGGCGCCGGAGCGCGCGTAGATCCGCTCGCCGATTCCAGAGGCGCCGTACCCACACTCAAGGGCGAACTCTCGGATCAGGACGTGGGAGAAGGTGTGCAGCAGTACATAGCGGATGCCTGGCCACTCGGCGTCGGTGCGCCGCTGGGCGCACCACTTCTCGTGTGCCTTCATCAGGGTTCTGGTGCGTCGGATGACGTTCGGGTCCTGTTCCCAGGCGGTCACCCGCTTCTCGTCGAAGCGCAGGAAGATCCCCTCGCCACGGGTTTCCGCGCATGGCAGCCAGGTCGGCGCGGAGCTGGACAGGGGCGCACGGTTCTCCTCCATGGCCTCGCCTCCGCTGGTCGCAGAGCCCCATTCCGGAGCATCGATCCGGCTGAATCCATACAGTGCGGATACTTCGCGCAGGCGCTTGACCAGACGCACCTGGTCGAGCCAGCTGCGGTGTGCGGCCGGGACGGGCTCGTTGCTGACGCTGAAGTCGGGGTGATTCTGCGGGCTGCCGATAAAGGCAAGCCATTCCGGTCCGGCGATGTCCAGGGCGTCGGTATCTTCGTCGACGCTGGCCTGGTTCTCGCCCTGGCGTCGCGAGATCGCGTCCAACACTTCGTCTGCGCCGAAGCGTTCGAGTTGAGGCCACATCACCTGGGTGGGCAGGACCAGGCGTGCGGTTTCGCGGGGCAGCTGCGCCACCACCCGCAGCCCGGCCCAGTGTTCGGCCACGGCGCTGTCCACCGGATTGTCAGCGTGCGGGATGGAGAAGACCCGCAGCTGCATGGCGAACCAGCCGTTCGTCGCGCCCAGGGCCATGGTCCGGGTCTGTTCAGTGCAAGGTTCGAAAGTTCCCAGATGCGGGTGTCGGCCCCGGCAGGCCGGGAGTACCTGTTCACTGCGGGTGCCGATCGCCTCGGCCATGGACCGGGCTTTCACCTCGCAGGAGCATTCGACGAAGATGTTCGCCGCCTCGCCGGTGGTGCCACGCTCGACAAGTTTCAGGGTGTGGTCTGTTCCGTACGGTGCGCCGCGGTGGACGAAGTACATCCACGGGAAGTCGTCCACATGCCCGGCCGGGCAGGCGGAGACGAACCTGGCCGGCACCGCGGTCGGCCGTTTGCGGCCGGTCTCACGGCACGAGTGGACGAAGCGGGTCTGGTCGGGTGCAACACTGTTGGGCAACAGGTGAAAGAGTCCGGAATCGGCCGGGGCAAGCCGGTTGCACCGGTTGTCGGTGCAACGCAGCCATCCCGGGAACACCGCGACCGGCACGCCGATCCGGGACCAGGCACCGGTGAAATCGTTCGGGTCCTCCGGCGTGTACGGCGGCATCCGAAGATTCTGCACCTGGGTACCGAGCTTGCTGCGCACCGCCGCCAGGAGCCGCTCCTCCGGCACGATCGCGGCCTTCTCCAGCTCCCACTCGTCAAGCCCAAGGACCATCACCGAGAGGTTCGGGAGGTCTGCGACCGCGCCGACGCCGTAGGTGTGCAGCAGTTGGCTGGGCCTGAGCTCCCCAACCCGCAGGTCGGTCGCCGAGCGTGCACCGTCTGCGGTGTTGGTCATGAGGGGTTCCCTTCGTGTCCGGCGCCGTCGGCGTCCGCGTTCGGCCGCGGGAGGAACGGGTGCTGCTCGTGGTCGTCGGCGTTGCCCGGTGCGGTCCGCAGCACCAACCGGATGCCCGGCTCGACTTCGCGCAGCGAGGTCGGACAGGTCGTGCGCTTCCACGGGCCCGAATCCGGGCTGTGAAGCAGGCCGACGATGTCGTCGGCCTTGCCCTTGGCGTCGAAGGCGAGTCGGGAAGCGGGGCGGCGCTGTTCGCGGGCCCACAGGTCCAGGATGCTGTCGAGCTCTTCGCGTACCCGGGTCGCGACGGCTCGGTCGGTGGCGATCTCACCCGCGCGGCGTTCCAGGTAGCGGACGATGTGGTCGGCCTTGCTGCTGTGTGTATCGAAGGTCTGCGCGCCGAGGTTGCCATTGTCGCCGGCCTCCAGGTTGCGGGCCAGCGCCACCAGCA
This sequence comes from Streptomyces sp. NPDC091387, assembly GCF_044756945.1. Classification (NCBI taxonomy): domain Bacteria; kingdom Bacillati; phylum Actinomycetota; class Actinomycetes; order Kitasatosporales; family Streptomycetaceae; genus Streptomyces; species Streptomyces sp. NPDC091387. The sequence goes on from NZ_JBIVTZ010000042.1 coordinate 3,486, forward strand.
CCCCGGTCAGGCCGCGGTCTATGGCGCGTTCTGCGAACGGGGTGACCGAGAGCGCTTCAACATGTCGGTACACGGTGGCGTGGAAGTGTTCGAAGGTCTCGTAGTGAGACAGGTCGCGCGGGCGGGCCCAGTTGAACACGGTGAAAACGAGGCCGGGCGCGGCACGGCCAACGCGGCTGGTGGCCTGGATGTACTCGGCGGTGGATTTCGGCTGGTTGGCAACGACCATGACGCCGAGGCGAGAGACGTCGACCCCGACAGCGATCATGTTGGTGGCCAGGAGCACGTCGATCGGGGACAGTTTGTTCGCCCGGGGAAAGGTGTACTCCAGTTGCTGGAGGATGTCCGGGATCTTCTCCGAGGTCAGGCGCGAGGTGAGTTCCTCAAGCCGCAGGTCGTAGCGTCGCGACAGGCCGCGTTCGTTGATTCGCTCCAGTCGGGTGGAGACGTCGTCCTCGACCGACAGGCGCATGCCGCCGAGATCACGAAGGCTGTTGAAGTAGCCGACGAGGGTCATATAGGGATCGGTAACCGGGTTTTGCCCGTATTTCTTGTGCAGGGTCTGCGCGGCAGCAAGCACCGCCACGTACACCCGGATCATCGTGGACTTCGTCCGCACCCCTTGGGCGCAGATCCCGATATAGCGGCGACCTGGGTGCGAGTCCGTGGACCGCTGCCTGGCGAAGAAGCTGTCACCGATCTCCAGGCCCTGCGGCGGGAAGACCTCAGTGCGCCGGTCGAACAGGGCATGAATCTGCCGCTCGGCGCGCCGCACGGTGGCCGTCGAGGCGATCACCTTCGGCCGCGCCGACTTGCCCGGCGCGTACTCCCAGGTGGCAAGACGGTCCACGGCGGCCTCATACAGGCCGGTCAGCGAGCCGAGTGGACCGGAGATCAGGTGGAGTTCGTCCTGCACGATCAGGTCCGGGGGACGCACCGGCCTGACCGCGGTGAGCGTCGCGGCGCGATAGCGTCCTTCTGCGAGATGGCTGGTGGCTTCCCAGTCCTCCTCGGCGATCTGTGCGGTGACGTAACCGTGTCGGGAGCAGTGCCGCGACGCGCGTCCGAACAGAGCCTGTGTGCGCCCGTTCCAGGTGAGCTGCGCGAACTTGTCGACGGTCGCGATCACTAGGCTCGGCAGCAGCCGGTAGATCTCCTCGTCAACGACGACGACCGGCAGCCCCTCCCCGTTCGGGTCGCCGCCGCCGAACGGGCAACCGAACAGCTCAGGGCAACGCAGGAAGGTACGGCGAAGGGTCTTGTCAACATCGACGTCCCGGCCCTTCTCGATCTTCGTTCCGCACCATGGGCAACTGGTGAGCTGATAGGGAGTGCCAGAGTTCTGATGAGGCTTCCCGCTCGCCCGCCGAACGTCCTTGACCCAGTCCATGGCCTTATCGGTCGTGTTCGGGGACACCTTCCCCCCGACCCACAGGCCGATCCTGAACGGTTCCTCACCCCATCTCACCTCGTCCCTGCGGCGCAGAACCTCGCACGCGCAGATCAGCGCGGTGGCACGCTGGAACTGCTGGATCGTCAGTAGCCGCAGGGTGTAGCGCATCAGGACGGCGACCCCGTGGCCCGCGTCGAGACCGCCGAGGTCCGGCCGCAGCCTGCGGATGGCGAGGGTATAAGCGGTCAGGCCGAGGTACGCCTCGGTCTTGCCGCCACCGGTAGGGAACCACAGCAGGTCCGCCACCGCACCAGCTCCCGTGGCACGCTCCGGATGCGCCGGATCGGTCAGTGCGGGAAGGTTCAGCAACAGGAACGCCAGCTGGAACGGACGCCAGGAGCGGTTAACCGGCTTGTCCTCGTCGCGGAAAACCGCGTCGGGGTCACGGGATCCGTCACGGCGTCGAGCGGCGGCGACCCGTGTATGGACACGCTGCAAGTGCATCGAGCTGTTCGCGAACCGGAATGCGGCAAGGGCGTCTGGATCACCGAGCACCAGCTCGATCCCCGCCTCGATCCGGTCAGCCGCCCGCCTGGCCTCGGTCAGCGCCTCCCTGGCCTGATCCGCGTACTCGTCGAGATGCTGGCCGTCCTGTCCGATCCGCGCCTCGGCCCGCTCGATCCACGTCCGATAGCCAGCCACCAGTGGCATCAGCCCCGCCCGCAGTCGTTGTGGCTCGCACTCGCCGAGTTCCTTCATGTCGACCAACAGGTCCACCAGCTCCGGCAGGTCCGGATCGCTGTCGGACGACGGCGCGTCGGTCTGCGCGATGTCGTACTCCGGCGCGGCCTTCGTCCGAACCGCGACGGCTCTCATCGGGTCGGCGCCACTGGCCGTCGCGCCCACCCCGGTCGCGTGCCCCACCGCAAACTCCGGGCTGAACCGATAGGCCATCGCCAACCGTCGCTGCTCGCCCTGATCAACGGCATCGCCACCGGACCCGGGCTCATGCCGGGGCAGGAACACCGCCGCGCCGTCCGCGCCGGCCGCCGACAGCTCAGCCTGGAAGACCCAGTGCAGCGCGGAGTTGGAGTCGGTCTCGGTCGCGTTGACCAGGAACAGCGTGACGAGCCAGTCGTCATGGAAACGCCGCACCCGCCCGCGCAGCACCACCTTCTCGTCCTCGGTATCAAGTACCAGCGCCTCCACCAGGCCCTCGACCAGCTTGACCGGAACGCAGTCGCCGTGGGGCACGCGCCGCCAGATCAGCTTCTCGATGCTCGGATCCGTCGAATGCGAGCGGACGTAACGCGCCCATCGCCCGGTCACCTCCAGACGGTCGGCGTCGCCGCGTACCCGCGCGGTGAACCCGACCGACGACGGAGCCAGGCTCGGCACGTTCGGCGCGTCCGCGTCCGGCGAGCCCTCATCCGCCCCCGGGAGCTCGCTGTCGCCGAGCAAGGCATCCAGCTCCTCCGGCACGATCGTGGTGCCGTTCGGTGCAAGCCGTCCCAACACGTACCAGTCCGTCGGTGAGTCAGCGACCTCCTCCTGATCGCCGCCCACCGGTCCGAGCAGGTCCAGCACTACGAACTTGGCCAGCTCGTCACGGACCGCGCCTGGGGACGGGGCAGCCAGGACCGGGCTGTTCGACGTCGTGGACGGCAACTTATCGCTCATGGGTCACAACGATAGGGCGAGGCACTGACAGCGCAGGCGCATCGCAGCCAAGGTGTGAACCGCACGCGGCCTCCACTGGCGGACGACCCCTACCAGATGACATCGCCGGGGTCGTGGGTCGTCCTGGGGACGGCGGTCTTCCTGGGCTTGGCCGATCCCCTCTTGTTGTGGAGGCCGCGGCGGACTTCGTCTTCGTAGAGGGAATGGTTGAGTTCGAGGAGACGGTCGTTCATCTCGATCTGGACATCCGGGTCTACGGTCCATCGCAGCCCGTGGACGGTCTCGTGGAAATCATGGTTCAACACGAGGGACGTCCAGCTGAACCCCGCGGCGAGAGGATGGGCGAGGTACGACTCAGTGACCGCCTCATCGATCTCTACATGGATCTCACGCAGACGCTGGATGTCGGAGTCGAGGTTCGCCGGGTTATGGACCTCGTTGTAGAGGTCCGTCATGCCGAGTTGCGGTGTCCGCGACAGCTGGACATAGCGACGGTAGGTATCCAGATCATCGCCGGCGGCACGGATGCGCGGGGTAAGGACTGGCTGTGGGAACGTGTCGAAGCCGTCGGAGGGTGTGTAGCGAAGCCGCGTCTCCAGCGTCGACTCGCCCTTGACGGTCCACCAGTTGAAGTGCCACGCGCTCGTCAGGAGCGCAAGCATGGCCGTGTAGTCGGAGGTATAAAAGACGACCATGGAGTCCGAAAAAACCTGACCGTTCGGAACAATGCTGAGTAGACCGTATTTACTGTGGCGTCCAATTACGAGGACGCGATCGTGGTCAGCAATGGCCTTCCGCATAGCAGAACGCTTCTCCGCGTATTGCCACCACCTTTGCGGCAGCGGGTTGCGCAATTTGAAGCTGCCGTCCGCTATTTTTCGCTGACGCTCGGGGCGTACTCTTTCGTCGAGGATCGCGAAAGCATCTGGGTACAGGCATGCTTCGGCCTCAGACATTTCATTGAAGTCGATTGCCCACCTTGTAGCTGAGGAGTCAGGTCGACCGTTCACCTCATCGTTGATGAGATATGGGAGAATAATCTTCCTGTTTCTGTCATCCTTTGCGATTAGCTCCTGCGCCTCGGCCGGTTCAAGAAGGAAACCCGCGCCAGTGACCTGGCAGCCTACAGAAGCTTGCCCCGTCGAAGCGGAAAGCTTGTTTGCCTTTCCAACGACCCGGGAAGGCAGCGTGAGGTTCGGAGAGATCTTAGGCACGGTCCGCCCCTCGAGCACAGGTCGTTCGGCTGCGCCATCAAGGCCGATCCATACCAGCGAGACATACACGCCAGCCTCACCAGGCCATGGTTGTGACTTAACTGCGCGGCCGATCTGCCAACCGTGCGCCACGATCCGATCTAGACCGACTTCCCGTGAGTCCGTCTGAGCGATGGTGTTGGTCGCGATGATGCCAGTACGTCGATCCGTTGCGAGATGGAGATTCCGCAGCAGAAAGTAGGTGCACAGGTCGGCGCGCCCGCCTGCTGTGTGACCGTCAGCAATAACCTGGCCGACGTAACTCAAGCTGTCCTTGCCGATGCGCGCGCTGGTCTGAACGCCGCCCGAGAACGGCGGGTTCCCCACCACTGCGTCGAAGCGGTGCCCACCACGAACGGGATCGGCCATGATCTCCGGGAATTCGAGTGGCCAGTGCAGCGGACGCAGCGAGGCCGTGCGCGGTCCGCCGTTGGGGCCGAGAAGCCAGCCGTCGACGATGGCGCGGGCCTCGGCTGCTGCAGCTTTGTCTCCCTGTAGTGCCTGTTCGACGAGGTCAGCGATGGAAGCGAGACGGTTGTTGTATGCGTCATCGGACTTGGTGGTCGCGGTGGAGAGTTTCGCCGCAACTACGGCGTCCGCAGCAAGGCGAAGCTGTTCCGTCAGCGCTTCGGCCTCGACGAGCTTCGCAGCCTTCGCCCGAGCGTCTCGGATGTCGATGACCTCGTGCTGCTCAATCTCACGGCGCAGTTCTGCGGCCTGGGCGAGCAGCGGACCAGTGATCTTGTCGATTTCGCCGCTGAGGCGGGCGTTGAGGCGATGGCCTTCGCTTGGGATGAGGTGAAAGGCTTCGATCTGGTCCGCCGTCAGGCAGCCGATGAGGGAGTCGCCGCAGCGCAGGGCGTGGTCGACGAAGTTGAAGGGACGGCCCTTCGCCAAGGTGACCAGCCACAGCGAGAGTTTGGCAAGTTCCACCGCCATCTCATCGATGTCAACGCCGTAGAGGCAGCGGTCGGCGACCATGCGACGCGCTTCGAGGAGTTTCGCATCGCGGTCCTCGCGATGCTCGCCGAGACGTGCACCGACCGCGTCCGGCATCCCATCACGGTCCCATGCCTCAACGACTCGCTCCGACAGGTACCGGCAAGCCGAGACAAGGAACGCGCCGGAGCCCATCGCGGGGTCGAGGATCTTGAGCGCAAGGAGTTCCGACGCCGGACGCACTCGCCATTCGGGCGGCTGGACCCCATCGGCGGGTCGCGGAATTCCGTCCGGCGAGCCGGGTGAGAAGCACAACGGGTCGAGGGTGTGCAGGACGATCTCTTCGGCGAGGGCGCGCGGTGTGTAGTGAGTACCGGAGTCGCGCCGGTCGCCGACCTGGGTGACGATGACGGTCCCAGCGGGGTGGACAATCGGCTCACCGCGCAAGTCGGGCCTCAGCAGTCCGAAGAATGGCAGGACACGGGCGGCGAGTTCGGCGTCGTTGTCACATGCGGCGTCGAGTTTCCCGATCTCCTCTCCGGTTGGGACAGTTGCCAGTGCGGAGGCGAATTGCTTTGGAGTCAAGCCGACGAGCTTGGCTGCTTCAGCTTGCAAACGATCGGCAGCGTGCCATGCTTCAAGGTCAGCAAGCTTGGCGTCAGCACCGGCCTTGCCTTTGAGCCCGAGGCGTGTCTCGTCGAGCCGAATGGCCGAGTGTTCGAGCAGACCCTCGTAGACATGGCCGATCTGTTCGACGTCGAGGCCCTTGTAGGACAGGCGTTCCGTCGAGGTGACCTTGCCTGCCGGCGTGGTGCGCTTGAGCTTGATCAGCGCGTCGAGCATGGCGAAGACGACGCGGTCGGTGACCTTCAATCGCTCCAGCCAGGCGAACCGCTTCGGGTCGAACAGTGATCCGCCGTATGCAGGGATCCACATGTCCGGGTGCCGAGCCCCGCCGTGGATGGCTCGGAAGGTTGCGAGGAGCGTTGGCCAGGCGGCCTTCCACCGGTCGGCAATGTCAGCGTCGTCCTGGTCGAGACGGTCGTAGAGCCTCGTGACGGAGTACGAGTCGGCGTACAGCTCGTCATCCGCCGGGAGCAGGTTCTGTTCCTCCGCGTAGAGGAGGAAGACGATGCGCATCATGACGGTCAAAGCGGCGCGGTAAACGGTACGCGGGGCGACGCCTTCCAGCACGGTGCCGTCGGCCTCGCGATCGAGGCGGGAGAGTTCCGCGACGAGGAGCTCGACGGCTGCGCGGACCTGCTTGCCGAGGGTCTTTGTGACTGCGGTGGTGTCGTCGGCTGTGCGGGTGAACAGGGCGGCGAGGGAGTCAGTGTCCTTGCCCTCGCGGTCCTTGGGCGCGATCGCGGCGCAGCGGACCCCGAGCAATGAGGTGAAGGCGCGCAGCAGCAGCGGTTCTTCGAACCAGGTGTCGGCGTCGAAGACCGCCACCGAGGTTGGCGCTCCAGGTCGGGCGTGGACGAGGACCCACAGGGTGCCGTTGGTGAGCAGCGCGACGGGAACGGCACGGCGTCGGCACAGCTCGGCGGCCTGTTCGGCCGGTGATGGCAGGCCCTTCGTTGCGCGGGTGAGGGGTTCGTCCCAAGGACGGCGGTAGATCAGGGCTCGTTCGGCCGCGCCGGGCAGGCCGGTGGTCGGGTCGGGCGGGCCCATCAGCAGTGCGTCGGGGGCTGTGCCGGGGTGGTCAGTCAGTTCGCGGGGCAGCATCGAGCCTTGGCGTAGTGCCTGGCCCTGATATCCGAGCAGTTCTTCCAGAACCAGGTGCTGCCATGCGCTGCACAGCGTCGACGGTTCGGCTTGTAGTTCAGCCCATGCCTGACGGAGACGGGCTCGCAGCGGGGTGTCGGCAACGTCGAGGCCCTGCGGAAAGGCCTCCGCAAGGATCTTGGCGGTGAGGAACGGCCCGTCCGGACGGAGCAGGTTGAGCCACTCGGCGTGCTGCTCGATCGGGGTCTGCTGCTCGGTTTTCGGGAAGCGGGTGCGCGCCGGCATCAGTGACCTGCCTGGTGTGAGGGAATAGCTACGGTGAGGGAGGCGGGGACGAGGAAGGTGACCGCCACGGGAAAGCGGCGGGCGACCGGGTCTGCGTACCTGTGGCGCAGGGCCGCTGCTTCGGACACGAGCTGTTCAGGAACGGCGGCGAGGCGTGCTTCCAGTTCCGTGTGGTCCTTCTTGAGTTGTTCGCGTTCCGGATCGGGGGCCAGCAGGGAGTCCTGACGCCAGAGCGGGTTGGAGTTCAGGGAATCCCTGATGTTGCGCTCCAGTTCGGTCAGTACCGACTGCATCGCCTTGACGTCGTCCTCACAGCGCTTGTCCAGGACTTTGCGCTGCTTGCGCGCGATCTTGTTGGATTCGGTCTGCAGCGCCTTGCCGAGCGGGGTCTCCAGCGCGCCCCACAGCGCGGTGAGCCGGTCAAGAAAATCTGGCGGCGGCGCGTCCTGTGACGCGGCGGCGAGCCAGCGTTCCAGGGTCTCCGGGCTCTTTTCCACGGTTAGTTTGCCATGTTCGATCGATCCTCCGGCCAGGGCGATCTGCTCATGCAGCCGTACTCCGCGGTTCCCCGTGATCACGACCCGGCCATGTGCGATCACTGCCGGGTTGCGCAGCAGATCGCCGGGGACAATCCGGGCGGTGACGCGGGTCAGATGTGCGCCGTGCTCGCCCTGGGACCACAGTTCGGCGCGCAGTAGACGCAGGCACAGGTCGACCAGGCGGTGGTTGAGGTGCAGCAGCACAACGTCGGTGCGTCCGGCGTAGTCCTGGTCGAAGGTGACGGGGCGCTCCTTGCCGCTGACCGGGTGCCGCAAGCCGTCGTTGCGTGCCTGCGCCCAGCCCTCCTTCAGCTCCGGGAGCTTGAAGCAGTGTGCGTTGACGCCCTTGGGTGACGGAGTCTCGATCAGATCCTTCTTGTGGGCCAGGCGGAGCGCGGTGCGTACGACGCGCTCGATCGTGTCCGGGTTCAGGTTCAGCTCCGTGCGAGTCCGGGTGAGCTGTTCCTGGGCCTGCTGGAGGTCATGCGCCAGATTCCGTTCGACCTTCAGTACAGCCTTTCCGGCCAAGCTCTGGATCTCCCTGTCGGTGGTCTGCCAGCTGGAGCGCTTGCCGAGCATCTTCTGCTCGACCTGGCTGGCGATCACTTCTCCGGCGCTGCCGAGGTCGGTGCGGATCTGCTCGACCTTGCGCACCGCGACGCCGAGGAAGGCCATCGCATCCTCCAAGGTGCCCTCGGTGAACCCGGTGTCCTCCTCGCGCTGCCGGTCCCAGCCCTGCGGCACGAAGTGGACGATCTCGACTTTCGCCGCGGTCTGTCCGTGCCGGTCCACTCGGCCATTGCGCTGTTCAAGTCGGTTGGGATTCCACGGGATTTCCCAATGCAGTACCCGGTGGCAGTGGTTCTGGAGGTTGATGCCCTCGCTCGCGGAGTCGGTGGCGAGCAGAATCCGCACCGGGTCGACGTCGAGGTCGTCCTGAAAGACGTTCTTGACGCGCTCACGTTCGTCGCGGTCCTGACCACCGTAAAGCTGGGCGATCGCCTCGTCCGGTACGCCGGCGCTGATGAGTCGTTCGTGCAACCAGCGTTGTGTATCGCGATATTCGGTGAACACGATGACGCGCTCGCCGTCCCAGCCGCCGTTCAGCCCATCGGCTCCGTTTTTCTGCACGATGACGCGCAGCCAGCTGAGGAAGGCGGTGAACTTGCCATCAGCCGTCTCGGCGTTGCGGTCTCCCCAGTCGCGCAGGTCCTCCAGCAGCTTGCGTTCGGTCTGGGAGAGCGGCGGAGCGAACCGACGCGCCGTGGCCAAGGCTTCGTGCGCTGTCTCCTCGAACGCGGCGTCGTCCTCAGCCGACTCGTCCAACTTCCCGATCATCTTGGCGAGGACCATCTCCGCCACCGTGTACGCCCCGCGGTTGTAGTCCCGCTCGGCCTCGTTTTGACGCTCTCGGGCAAGCATCGTCTTCAGATGAGTGTCCACCGTATTGGCAAAGGCCTTCGGGCTGGACAGGAAACGGCGCTTGAGCAGCGTGACGACGAAGTCCGCCGCCCGGCTCGGCGCGGTGCCCTGCAACGTGAGCTGCCCGGAGATCGTCTCGCGACGGGACTGCGCGTACTGGTCGAGTTTCGCGTAGGCGTCGCGGGTCGCGGCGTCGTAGACGACCTCCAGGGGATGATCGAGGTCACGCTTCGGGAATCGCGGGCTGCCGTCCCAGTTCGGCGGCAGATCCCGCTTCAGTCTCCGCACCATCACCTGTGCCTTGGCTTCTTCCGAGGGCTCCAGGGTGCGGGCGAAGCGATGGCCGTCCAACAGAGCCAGCAGGGCGGTGAACGATTCCAGGTAGCCGTTGTGGGGCGTAGCCGACAGGAACAGCCGGTGCTCGCTGTGTGGGGCCAAAGTCTTGATCGCGTCGGTGCGCTGCGAGTCGACCGCGTACTTCCCGGAGCCCGAAGGTGCACACGTGTGCACCTCGTCGACAACGAGGAGATCGAAGGCTCTCGGATACTGGGGCGCCGACGGCAGGATCGAGCGCAGCAGGGCCATGGGCCGCTCTCGCTTGAGCCAGTCGATCGAAACGATCAACCGCGGGTAATGCGTCCACGGGTTCGCGTACAGTCCGCGGGACCTGCGCAGCTCCTTCAGGAGGTCCGCATCCACGATCTTGAATCCCAGGCCGAACTTGTCGCGCATCTCATCGCGCCACTGCAGAGTGAGCGAAGCCGGGCACACGATCAGCATCGTCCGCGCCCGATGCCGCAGCATCAGCTCCTGCATCACCAGGCCCGCCTCGATGGTCTTGCCGAGACCAACGTCATCCGCGATCAACAGGTTCGTACGCGGCATCTGTAGCGCCCGCACCACCGGGTCGAGCTGATAGTCCTCCGGCTTCACTCCGGAGCGGAACGGCGCCTGCAGCAACGTCTTGTCCGCCGTTGCCACCGAGCCCCAGCGCACCGCGTCAAGGAAGGCATCCAACTTCGCCGGGTCGTCGAACCCGCTCGCCGGAGACGGCAGGGCGTGCTGCTCACGGGCAGTAGCACCGGGCTCCAGCTCCCACAGGACGCGCAGCTCCTCGTCACCGGAGTCGCCGTCCACCGAAACCAGGGAGACCAGGTGCTGCGCCTCGGCGAGCAGCGGACTGCCCGGCTCCTCGGCCGCGATCGAGGAACGCTCCACGGCCGTGGCCACCCAGGTCCGATTACGTACCGTAACCAATTGGCCGACGGTCGGCACCGCCATGTCCTGTACGAATTGATCCGCCTCGTCAACCTCTTCGATGCCCACCCGCGTCAACTTCCGTTCCCGGATCGCCTGTCGTTCCGTGCATCTTGGCACGCGCCCGAGTCTCTTGAAGTGCACGCCCACCAGTTGCATCCCAGTCTGGCAGCCACTGCTGAGAGAACACCTCGACCCCCAGACCAAGAGGCATCACCATCGAGCCGAATACTCCACTACGCAATTGATCAAAAGCGCAACCGTATGTGGCACGTCACGACCATCATGTCGGTGGGAGCGGAAAAGGCGCCGTTTCGCGAAGGGGGAACTCATGTCGATCACTGTGGTGACGGTGCCGGAGTCAGGGGGCAGGCTGCTCGACGCGGCGGTGGCTCTGGGGAACCTGCACACCAAGACACTCGGTCTGCTCACGCCGCAGGCATACCTGCAGAGCGCCGAAGTCGGAGGACTGCTCGTCGCGCTGGCGGCTGACGAGGTCGTCGGTTACGCCCTCTTCGGTCTACCCAAGCGCAAACACTACGTACGGCTGACGCACTTGTGCGTGGCTGATGAGCACCGCGGCGAAGGAATCGCTCGGCAGCTGATCGACGCCATACGGGCGGGGCACGGAAATCGGCTGGGCATCAGGGCGAAGTGCCGGCGCAACTATGACCTCAGTGGTATGTGGGCAAGTTTGGGGTTCGTACCACCGGGAGAGTCCGTCGGCAGGGGGCACGACCGGGAGACCTTGGACACCTGGTGGCTGGATTTCGGGCACCCAGACCTCTTCACGGACATGCAGAGCGATGCGCTTCTGATCGTCGGCGTGGACCACAGCGTCCTGGAGGGCATCGCGGATCGAAGCCCGGATGCTGAGAGCCGCGAACCACGCATCTTCAAGGCGGCCTGGCTCGAGGACGAGACCGAGCTGGCCTACACACCGCAGCTGATGCTCGACATCCGCAGTGTCGCCGCTGACACGGTGCGGAATCAGCAGCGGTCCGAAGTCGCACGGATGCGAAAGTTCGCGCCTGCCGCGGAAGCCGTGGCGGAGCGACATCGGGAGCTCATGGACGGTGTTCGCGCCCAGAACGCCGATCTGAGCATGGAGCCACACACCGGGCCCTTGCTGCAGTACGTGGCGGAGGCATCTTGTGCCGGGCTCCACGTGCTGGCCACATGCAACCCGGACCTCCTCGCGCTGGCGGACGTAGCCCGCGAGATCGGCCGCGTGAAGGTGGTCCGGCCGGCCGTGGTTGCGCTGCATGTGGACGAGCTCCGTCAAGCCCAGGTCTACCGCCCCGCCGACCTCCTGGGGACAGCTTTCACCACCGGACAGGTCGCAGCTGACGCAGAGGGCGAGCTGACAGCATTCTTCGATCAAAGCGAAGGCGAGAAGGGGTCTGACTTCGAAGATCGACTCAGAGCCTTCGAGCAGGACGATTCCGTGGTGTGGCGGCGGGAGCTGTTGCGCGATGGCGAGGGGCGTCCCATCGCCCTGTACGTGTGGGCTCATGACGGTCGCACGCTGACCGTTGCGATGCTGCGTACTGCTGAACACTCGTTGGAGCAGACTCTGGCCCGGCAGCTGCTGTTTCTGCTCAAGAACCTCGGACGGGAGTGCGGGGTGGAGACGGTCCGGATCACGGACCCCTTCCCGTCGCCTGCGGCGGCCGAAGCCGCTGGGCTCGACGGATTCTTCTCTCAGGACAACGGTCTCACAGCGCTCTTGGTTGATGTCTGCGGAACGGCGCGCGAAGTGTCCGCCACAGCGAACCGGATCAACAACCGCCTGAAGGTTCCCTCTGTTGCTTTTGGGGCGGGTCTTCAGACCGAGATTGCCAGCGCCGTCGAACGGGCGTGGTGGCCAGCTAAGATCATCGACTCCGACATTCCGTGCTTCATCGTCCCCATCGAACCCCGCTGGTCCGCCGAGCTCTTCAACGTCCCTGCACCACTCGCCCCTCGTGGCGAACTCGGAATCAGCCGTGAGCACGTCTACTACCGGTCACCAGGCCGACGTGGAGAGAGCGTCCCAGCGCGTCTTCTCTGGTACGTCAGCCAGGATTCAAGCGGCCCCCAGGGCAAGATGGCGATCGGTTGCTCACGGCTGGACGAGGTGTTGATCGACACACCGGATGCACTGCACTCCCAGTTCGAACACCTGGGCGTATACGGTCGGGCCGAGGTGCGCGCTGTGGCCAGGGGACACGGTGTGGCGATGGCTCTGCGGTTCTCGGACACGGAGCTCTTCCCCGCGGCCGTGACGCTCGGACGCCTCAAAGCGTTGGCAGGTGATCTGGAACAGCCGCTGTCGCTGATGTCACTGTCGAAAATCAGCAGCAAGTTGTACCAAGCCGTGTACGAAGAAGGGCACCGAAAGACGTGAACGAACCGGAACGCACGATGCTGCTGTCCGTCCACCCCAGGTTCGCTACGGCGATCCTCGCCGGCTCCAAGACAGTGGAGGTTCGGAGGCAACGCGTCGCTGCTCCCCCGGGTACGCCGGTGCTTCTGTACGCCACGGCCCCCACGAAGGCTATCGTCGGCATGGCGCGCATCGCTTCGGTACAGGTCGCGACCCCACGCGAGGTCTGGTCGGCCAGCAGCACACGGGCGGGAATCAGCAGACGCGAGTACGACACCTATATGGACGGAGCCGCACAGGCCAGTGGGCTGACATTGGAAGCGCCCGTCGCCTTCGAGACTCCGGTGCCACTGACCGCTCTGCGCGCTGGCGGGGCGTTCCACCCTCCGCAGAGCTATCGCTACCTGCGGCCTGATGACTTGCAAAGAATGTCTGCTGCGGCACCCCCCACGGATATGCCGTTCCATGCCGCGCTTGAAAGCATGGCCCTCTGAGCGCCCCACCATCACGTTCAATGGGCGCTTCGCCCGGGACATGCGCAACGTCGGGCAATTTGGGACCGAAGACCCAATGCCGTTGCTTGAGGGGTGCAAGTAGTTCCTCTCCCGGGCACGGTGACTGCCGGGGTGCTGGTTCGTTGACCGGGCATGCATCCGTGGAT
>NZ_JBIVTZ010000043.1:0-12930 GCF_044756945.1 Streptomyces sp. NPDC091387
GCCTACCTCCGCAGATTCGACCTGGAACACACCTTCCGCCTGATGAAGCAGACACTCGGCTGGACCGTGCCCAAGCTCCGTGCCCCGGCCGCCGCGGACCTGTGGACGACCCTGATCATTGCCGTGCACACCCAACTGTGGCTCGCCCGACCGGCCGCGCAAGACCTGCACCGCCCATGGGAACGCCCGCTCCCTGCACAGAAGTTGACCCCCGCCCGGGTGCGCCGGGGGTTGCGCAACATCCGCGCGAAGGCAGCCCGTCCCGCGGCTGCACCGAAACCCTCCCGCCCCGGCCCAGGACGCCCCCGCGGATCGATCAACCGTACGAGAGCGCCCCGCCACACACCGGGGAAAACCACCAAACGCGCCGAATCACTCGAAGAGCACTACGGCCGTCGACCATAAAGATCAAGCTAAGGCGACCGCCGTCCTGTCGGACCCCGACAAGGACCAGGTGTACGCGGAGTTCAAGGTCGAGTGGGATTCAGGCGACGGCTGGAAGGAGCACTGGAACTCCGGCCGGATCGGCCCCAAGGCGTCCGGACAGCCGTACACGATCTCGCTCCCGTCGACCATCCCGCAGAACATCAAGTCCAGTTGGAGCGTGCGCGCCTCGGACGGCAAGCTGTGGGGGCCCTGGAGCTACGCCGGTGACACCCAGACCGGCTGCTACCTGACCTTCGACTCCAAGAGTCCGGCGGCGCCGACCGTGGTCTCCCAGCAGTACCCCGTCTCGGACACCACCGACCCGCTCGACCCCTGGCTGGACGGAGTCGGACACTACGGCCGCTTCACCATCGACTCGGCTGCGACGGACGTGACCAAGTACTGGTTCGGCCTGGACGCGGACCCGACCGCGGCCAACGAACGCAAACCAGCGACCCCCGGCGGGTCCGTCTCGGTCGACGTGATGCCCACCCGGCCGGGGCTGAACCACCTCTACGTCCAAGCCTGGGACGCCAACAACAACGCCAGCACCATCGCCAATTACCAGTTCCATGTGGCCACCGGCCAGCCCGATCGCGCCGCCTGGACCCTCGACGCCCCGGCCGGCGCCACCCAGGACCCGGGCTCCGGCGGCGCCCGGCCCGCCGTGCTCGGCGGCACCGCGACGCTCGGTGAACCGGGCGTCCGCAATATGGCTCTCGCCCTGAACGGCGCGGGCGCCACCGACGGGTACGCGGCCGGTGGCCCCCACCTGCTCGACACCGACGGCGACTACACCGTCTCCACCTGGGTGCGCCTGGACTCGGACGCCGCCACCGCCACCGCGGTCAGCGTCGACGGTAACCTGCACGCGGGCTTCTACCTCGGCTACGAGGGAGCGAGCAAGCGCTGGGCGCTGCGCGTGCCCACCAAGGACGGTGCGGGCGCCGAATTCGGCGGCGTGATGTCGCCGTCCCCGCCGGAGGTCGGCAGGTGGACGCATCTCGCGGCGGCCCGTGACGCGGCGGCCGGCAAGTACACCTTCTACGTCGACGGTGTGCCGGTCGGCACGACCGCCTTCACCACTCCATGGCACGCGGCGGCCAATCTCCAGTTCGGCCGCAGCAAGTACAACGGCGCCTACGTCGATCCGTGGAAGGGCGCGATCGACGAGACCGCCGTCTACGACCGCCCGCTGGGCGCGGCGGATATCGGCCGGCTGGCCCGGCACGAGCCCGTGACCACCGGCCGTCCCGCCAAGGCGGCCTGGGACTTCGACGACGCCGCCACCTCCCAGGTGGCGCAGGGCGCGAGCGAGGTCAGGCCCCTGGTACTCAAGGGCGGCGGCACCTTCGGCGCCGTGGGCAACGTGGCTGGTGCCCTGGACCTCAGCTCCACGGCGAACGGCTACGCGAGCAGCGCGGGCCCGCAGCTCAACACCCTGCGCAGCTTCTCGGTCTCCGCGTGGGCCAAGCTCCCCAAGGCGGAGCCGTCCACGGCGCAGGTCATCGCGACCCAGGCCGGTGCGCAGCAGAGCGGTTTCGAGCTGTACTACTCGGGCTCGTACCGCCGCTGGATCTTCAACCGCTACGTCTCCGACACCGCAGGCGTCCAGCCGACCCGGGCCATGGCCAACCTCGGCAAGCCCGCCGCGGACCAGGTCTACCCCGGGGACAGCTGGCACCATCTCGTCGGTGTCTACGACAACACGGTGAAGGAGCTTCGGCTCTCTGTGGACGGCAGACTCGTGTCGACCGTGCCGTTCGCGCCCGCTCCCTGGGACGCCACGGGCCCGGTGCAGATCGGCGCGGGTTCCTACGGAGCGCTGCCCGGCTCGTTCTTCAAGGGGCAGATCGACGATGTGCACCTGTACGACCGGGTGGTCTCCAAGGACGAGGTCGGTGACCTGTTCAAACAGCACCCGCAGGTGAAGGGGCGCTGGAAGTTCGACGTCACGACGGCCGGCACCCCGGCCTCCAGCCCCGACGACAGCGCCGGCAAGCGGCCCGCGGTCTTGGGCGGCCAGGCGGCCGTCAATCCGGGCGCGGGCTGGGTCGGCGCCGCGGGCCTGGTCCTGGACGGGGTGGACGACTATGCCGCCGCCGCGACCGTCCCGGTGAACACCAAGGAGAGCTTCACCGCGACCGCCTGGGTGAGCACCGCGAGCCGCCCGCAGAAGAAGGTCACCGTCCTGTCGGCGGAGGGCGCGGTCAACAGCGCCTTCACCGTGCGCTACGCTCCGGACCCCGCGGACCCGGCGAACCAGGGTGGCTACGAGCTGGAGTTGCCCACCACGGACACGTCGGGCGCGGCCCGGCCCGCGGTCCACCATTCGAGCTTCCAGACGGACTTCGAATGGGACCACATCGCGGTCGTGTACGACGCCTTCTCCGACGAGGCGAGGCTGTACGTCAACGGCCATCTGGAGCAGGTCCTGGACGCCATGTCGTGGCGGGCAAACGTGCTGCCCTTCCAGGCGACCAAGCAGCTTCAGTTCGGCCGCAACAAGGAGAACGGGACGACCGGCGAGTACTGGCCGGGCGTGATCGACGACGTGTGGATGTTCTCCGGCGTCGCCAGTGACGCCCAGATCATCAAACTCGGCAACGGAGAGAGCCTGAACACGGTCCCCGGGCCGTAGGGCCGCCGACCCCGCGCAGCGGCCCTACGGCCCGCGGGGCCGGGCGTTGCCGCGCGGGCCCCGGCGCCGGGGCCCGCCCCCGGTTCACGGGGCCCCAGGTTCGCAGGTCGTCGGTCCCCGCAGGGGGCACCAGCCGCTTACGGCGCGCATCCTGTCGCCGCGGGACGGGTCCCGACGGCCCGGAGCGTCCGGGCCAGACCGAGCCTTCCCCTCCCGCACCCCGCTCCTCGCCTCCCGCCCCGCACACCCCGCACCGAAAGGATCACCGGGTTGTCCAGACCCATACCGCCGCGTCGCGCGGCCGGCTTCCATCGCTGTGCCGCCCTCACGGTGGCCGTCCTGATGGCCGGCTCGCTGTTCCAGGCCGCCCCCGCGCTCGCCGCCCCAGGAACCGGCACCGGCGCCACGCGCCCACGCACCGTCGAGGCCGACCACCCCGTCCCCGGCAAAGCCCTCAAGGCCGCGCCGCGCAAGAAGGACGGGCTGGCCACCGGCCCCCGCCGCGCACCCCACGCCACCTGGCCGAAGGCGGGCACGGCGCAGGTCACCCTGCCCGCCGTGCCCGCGCCGGTCGCCGGTTCCACCAAGAAGGCCAGGGCCGCGGCAGTCACGCCAACGCCCCTACCGGGCCTGCCCGTCCGGCTGCTGGCCGCCCCGGCGGGGCCCACGGGTTCCGCCGCGAACGCACCCGCGTCCACCGACGCCGTGCGGGCCCAGGTACGCGTCCTCCCCCAGGACATCGCCCGCGGCATCGGCCTCGACGGTGTCCTGCTCTCCGTCTCCGGCACCGGCCCGGCGGACGCCTCCGTCGGTGGCCGCCGTGTCGGCGTCAGCCTGGACTACTCCACGTTCGACGAGGCGTACGGCGGTGACTACGGCGCCCGGCTGCGCCTGGCCACCCTCCCGGCGTGCGCGCTGACCACCCCGGAGCTGACCCGCTGTCGTACGACCACCCCCGTCGCGGGCCGCAACGACGGCGAGAAACACACGGTCTCCGCCGACTCCGTGGCGCTGCGCCCCGCCGCGTCCGCGGTCCTGCTCGCCGCCGTGGCGGACCCCGCCGGCGGTACCGCGGGCGCCGGTGATTACACGGCGACCCCGCTGTCGTCCTCGGCGGCCTGGCAGACCAGCCTGCAGACGGGCGACTTCTCCTGGTCGTACCCCCTGACGGCGCCGACCGTGCCAGGCGGACTGCTGCCCAAGCTGTCCATCGGCTACTCCTCGGGCTCCATCGACGGCCAGACCTCCAACAGCAACAACCAGTCCTCCTGGCTCGGTTCGGGCTTCGACATGAACACCGGCTTCATCGAGCGGCATTTCAAGCCGTGCGGCGAGGACGGCGACTGGAGCAGGGACGACGCTCCCGGCGACCAGTGCTGGGGGTACGACAACGCCACCATCAGCTTCAACGGCCGCGCGGGCGAGCTGATCCCGGCGGGCAAGGACGTCTGGCGGATCCGCAACGACGACGGCACCCGCGTCGAGAAGCTCAGGAACGCCACCGAGCGGGCCAACGGCGACAACGACGGCGAGTACTGGAAGGTGACGACCACCGACGGCCTCCAGTACTTCTTCGGCTACAACCGCCTCCCGAGCTGGAGCACCGGCAAGCCGGAGACGAAGTCCACCTGGAACGTGCCGGTCTTCGGCAACAACGCCGACGAGCCCTGCCACCAGGCTACGTTCGCCGCGTCGTGGTGCCAACAGGCCTGGCGCTGGAACCTCGACTACGTCGTCGACCTCAACGGCAACGCCATGTCGTACTGGTACACCCCGGAGACCAACTCCTACGGCCGCAACCGGGTGGCCGGCGACGACACCTCGTACGAGCGCGGCGGCGTCCTCGACCACATCGAGTACGGCCAGCGCAGCGACACATTCTTCACCGCCAAGGCCGCGGGCAAGGTCGTCTTCACCAACACCGAACGGTGCATCCAGCCCACCACCGCCGCCTGCGCCCCCGCGGAGATCGAGAAGGACGCCACACGCTGGGAGGACACACCCTGGTATCTGAACTGCAAGGCGGGCACCGACTGCGACAAGGGGCGTTTCGCCCCGTCCTTCTGGTCCCGCAAGCGGCTCACCAAAGTCACCACCCAGGTGCTCCAGCCCTCGGGCGGCTACGCGGACGCCGATGCCTGGGCGTTCACCCAGAAGTGGGGCGACGCCGACATCGACCGCTCCCTGCTCCTGGAATCGATTCAGCACACCGGCCTGGCCGCCACCCCCTCGATCACCCTGCCCAAGGTGACCTTCGGCTACAAGCAGGGGCCCAACCGCCTCGACCGGCTCGGTGACGGCATAGCACCCTTCATCAAGTACCGTCTCGCCAACGTCTCAGACGAGTCGGGCGGTTCGATCGACGTCGCCTACTCGGAACCCGAGTGCGACTTCGCCGCGCTGCCGGTGCCGGAGACCAACACCACGCGCTGCTTCCCGCAGTACTGGCAGCCCGCCGGTGCGCCCGACCCCGTCCAGGAGTGGTTCAACAAGTACGTCGTCACCCAGGTCACCGCGACCGACCGCACTGGCGGCAGCGACGACATGGTCACCAAGTACGCCTATCTCGACGGCGCCGCCTGGCACTACGCGGACGACGACGGGCTGACCAAGGAGAAGTACAAGACCTGGTCCCAGTGGAACGGCTACGGCCGGGTCCAGGTGCAGTCCGGCGGCTGGGATGGCATGCGCTCGCTGTCCGAGCACTGGTTCCTGCGGGGCATGGACGGCGACCGCAAGAACTCCGCGGGCGGGACCAGGCCGGTGACCGTGTCCGACGGCGAGGGCGGCAGCATCCAGGACCACGAGGCCTTTCAGGGCACCGAGTTCAAGACGATCGACTACACCACGCCCGGCGGTACGGTGGAGAGCAGGACCGTGAGCACCCCGTGGCGCAAGGAGACCGCCAAGAGGGTACGGGACTGGGGCACCGTTACCGCGAACCTCACCGGCACCACCGCCACCCGCACCTGGGACCGCAAGCACGACGGCAGTTGGCAGGAGACCTCCACCGCCACGAAGTACGACGACCTGGGACGTGTCGTTGAGGACAGCGACCTCGGTGCGGCGGCGACAGGCGACGAGGAGTGCACGATCACCTCGTACGCCGACAACGCCACCACCTGGCTGCGGGCCCTGCCCAAGCAGGTCGAGGTCCTCGACGTGGCATGCGGTACCGGCGTCATCTACCCCGCGCACCTACTCTCCCGCAAGCGCAACACCTACGACAACCTGGCCTTCGGCGCGACTCCGACCCGGGGCCTGCTCACCAAGCAGGGGGAGCTGACCGGCTACACCGGCACGACGCCCGCCTACCGTTCTAAGAACACGGCGTACGACAGCTACGGGCGGGTGAAGTCCACTTCCGACTCGACCGGTTCCAGCAGCACGACCGTCTTCACACCGGCGACGGCCACCAAGCCCGGCAGCTTCACCGTGACCGGTACCGAACTAGTCTCGGGCTCCGCCTCCAGCGCGCAGTCCGTAGTGACCGAGTTCGACGGCGTCCGCTCGCAGCCCACCGCCACGGTGGACGCCAACGGCAAGCGCAGCGAAGCGCAATTCGACGCGCTGGGCCGGCTCACCAAGGCCTGGCTCGCCAACCGGCCCAAGGCGTCCAGCCCGACGCCCAGCCTGGAGTACAGCTACCTGATCGCGGAGGGATCCATCGCCACGGTCGTCGCCAAGAAGCTGAAGAACGACGGCAGCCAGACGGCGTCGTACATCCTCTACGACGGCTGGCTGCGGCCCCGGCAGTCGCAGTCCGTCGGCCCGGACGGGGGCCGACTGGTCGACGACACGTTCTACGACGAGCGCGGCCTAGTCGAGCGGACCTACGCGCCGTACTACACCACCGGCGCACCGGAGGCCAAGCTCTTCGGCGTGACCGCGCAGGGCGCCGTGGACACCCAGACCGTCAACGAGTACGACGGCCTGGGCCGCCCGACCGTGACCAAGACGCTCCAAGGCAACGGCGTGGGTACCGAACTGTCACGCACCACAACCACCCACAGCGCCGACCTGGTCACCGTCGACCCGCCGAGCGGCACCACTCCGACCGAGACGGTGCTCGACGCGGCGGGACGGGTCAAGGAGCTGCACGTTCGTCGGTCACCTCCTACCTGTACGACGCCGACGGCAAGCGGCTGATCAGCCACGGCCCCGGCGACACCTCGACGCTGTACCTGGGCGCCACGGAGATCACCTGGACCAAGGCCACCGGCAGTACGACGGCCCGGCGGTACTACGACCTCGGCGGGGCGAGCGCCGTACGGCAGGACAACGGCTCGCTCTCCTTCGTCGTCGCGGACCACCACGGCACCGGTGAACTCGCCGTCGACGCAACCACCCAGACCATGGTCCAGCGCCGGAACATGCCCTTCGGTGAACCACGCGGCACGACGCCGCCCACCGGGAGCTGGCCGGGGACCAAGGGCTTCGTCGGCGGTACGCAGGACTCCACCGGCCTCACCCACCTCGGAGCCCGGGAGTACGAGCCGGGCACGGGCCGCTTCATCAGCGCCGACCCGGTGGTCGACCCGTCGGACCCGCAGCAGCTGAATGGCTACGCGTACGCGCACAGCAATCCGCTGCGGCGCAGCGACCCCTCGGGGAGGTACGACCCGGACGAACGGGACTACTGCAACAAGAACCCCGAGAAGTGCTCCGGCGGAAAGCTCATCCGGAACAAGTCCAAGCCGTCCAAGCCGAAGAAGAACCCCAACCCGGGGATGGACAAGAAGCGCGCACACATGCCGGCCGTCCAGAACGAGCGCCTCGAAAGGATCATCAAGGAGCTGTACATCCGGCCGCAGGTCGCGGACTCGGACGTGAAGGGCGACGGCAAGACGGCCACCGCCCTGATCGAGGAACTGAACGAGGGCAAGGCGTTCGGCGGCGACGGGACGAAGTGGCACATCGAGAAGGCCACGGCGAAACTGGGCGGTCTGCGGGACCTGCTGGAGGACGACCGGAAGGCGAAGGAGAGCACCGGGAAGGGGATTCTCTCCGATTCCGACCGCAAGATCGCGCTCAATGAGTCGAAGGAACTGTGGACGGCCATCAACGCGAACGACGTGGCCGGTCAGGTGACGAAGAACGTGAAGGCGACACCGGCCTTCGCGAAGACGCTTTCCAAACTCATCAAGACCGTCATCTCGTCGGAGTCGATGAGCGAGGTCACCGGCCAGAAGTTCGCGATCCCCGAGAACCTGCACCCGAAGGCTCCGCAGCGGGCCGCGCCCACAGGTGAACGGGTGCAGGGGCGTGGCTTCGCCAAGGCGTTCGGGGTGGTGGGCGGCGCAGCCAGTGCCGCGCAGTATCCGATGGACATCTACAACTACGGCTTTGAGGAAGCCACGAAGAAGCTCACGGAATCGTTCACGGACCCGCTCGACATGATCCCCGACGGGCAGGGCGCGGGATGCGCGCTCTTCGGCGACTGCTACGTGGTCGTGCCGGTGATCTGACACCGGGCCGACCCGCGAGGAACACCAGACGAACGCGCACGGCCGGCCGGGAATCCCTCCCGGCCGGCCGTACGGTATTTTGCGCGAGACGAAGGAGTACGGACACATGCAGGGAATCTCCTCCCGAGACCTGGTCGGGCAACTCGTCCGGCTACTGCCGGAAGTGGAGCCGTACCTTGAGACGGCGGCCCGACGGCACGGCAGGCGGGCATCCCAGGTGACCCACTGGGACCAGGTCAACACCCACCCCGGGACGCTGCTTTCCGAAGTCCTCGCCCATCCGCTGTTCCAGCCCAGGATGGAGTCCGCAGAGATGGGCGCGGCGGACGAGGAATTCCTCGCGCGCTGCTTCGATTTCATCGAGGGCCTGGAGGAGAGCCCGGGGGGCGAACTCGTGGAGACGGCGTACTTCACCTTCGTGGAACCCCTCATGGAGAGCAGGGAAGTGCTCGACCGCGCCTTCCGGTTCGCCGGTCCCAGGACACGTGCGGAGATCCTGGCCATGCTGCGGGGCTGGAACGTCCCCGTGGATACCTCGTGGGAGGCGGAACGGCGGGCATAGCCGCGGGACCCGGACGCCCATGCGGGCTGTTGGTCGGCACAGGGGGCCGGAGCGGTCGCGCCGATGACCCGCCGGACCGGACTGCGGCTCCCGGTGTGGGATACGACCACGTGGCGCCGATCTTCATGCTGGGGCGCTACGTGGAACGCAAGGGCCAGGTCCTGCTCCCGCTCGCCGTATAGCTCCACCACGCGGTGGCGGACGGCTTCCGCACGGCGCGCCTGGTCGACGAGCTAGGGGCGCTGATGGCGGACCCGTCGTGGGTCGACCGGGCCGCGTCACCCGCGTAGCTCGGCCAGGTCGTCGTCCGTGAGTGTGAGGTCGCGGGCCGCCATGTTCTCCTCCAGGTGCGCGAGGTTCCCGATGCCGGGAATGGCGAGCATGACCGGCGACGAGGCGAGCAGCAGGGCGAGCTGCACCTGCGCGACGGTCGCGTCCAGCCGGGCCGCGACCTTCTCCAGGCGCCGGGCGTCCAGCGGCTCGCGTCCGCCGCCGAGCAGGAAGAACGGCACGTACGCGATGCCTACC
Organism: Streptomyces sp. NPDC091387; assembly: GCF_044756945.1. Classification (NCBI taxonomy): domain Bacteria; kingdom Bacillati; phylum Actinomycetota; class Actinomycetes; order Kitasatosporales; family Streptomycetaceae; genus Streptomyces; species Streptomyces sp. NPDC091387. The sequence continues at coordinate 9,626 of NZ_JBIVTZ010000043.1, forward strand.
GCCTCGCACTCCGCGAGGAGCGCCAGGTCGTCGGCGTACGGATTCTGCACGCAGGCGACGGGCGCGACGGACCGCGCCTCCACGAGCTGCGCGGCGTCGATGTTGCTGACGCCCAGGTGCCGGATGAGGCCCTCCTGCCGGAGCCCGGCGAGCACGGCAAACCGCTCGGCGACGGACTCGCCGCCGGGGCCGCTCATGCCGCCGACGCGGAGGTTGACGACGTCGAGCCGGTCGACGCCGAGGGCGCGCAGGTCCGCCTCGACGAGGCCGCGCAGCTGGTCGGGGGTGGCCTGGCCGCTGGGCATGCCGTCGTGTGGTTCACGCCCAGCTCGACGGCCCGCCGCAGAACCGCGATGCCGTTCTCGGGGGTGCGGGCGGGGCCGTCGAACGTGCTCATGGGCAACCGCATGGCGCCGAAGCCGAGGCGGTTGACGGAGAGGTCGCCGCCGAGGGCGAAGGTGGTGGTGGTCATGGCTTCATGCTCTCCGTGGAGGCCGGGGCGGCCCAGCGCGTGGCAGCTTGCTGCCAGACCCGCGGGATGGGGGATGCTGCGAGACTGGCGGTATGCGGAACGAACAGATCTTCTCGGTCCACGGCGACGCGGAGCTGCTGGCGCGCGCCGGACACCTCCTCGAATCGGCCCGCACCGAGTTCCTGTGCGCCGCCCGCACCCTGACGACGTGGCCCCGCCCGGCGACGTGGACGACCCCGGCCCCGACTTCACGACCCGGAAGCTGCTCACCCCGGCGGCCCTCACGGACGAGGCGACCAGGGACCACCTGCGGCTGGTGCTGGGCGCGGGTGCCCAGGTGCGCATCACCGACGCGGAGCTCCCGCACGAGACGATCATCATCGACCGCCGCGTCATGATCCTGGCCGGCCGCGAGTACTCCGTGACGACGTCGAACAACATGATCGACGGCGTCCACTCGCTGTTCGACGCGATGTGGAACCGGGCGGCGGACTACACGACGTACCTGGCGACGGACACTCCGCACCTGAACCCGGAGTCCCGCGCCGTCCTGGAGGCGCTGAGCACGGGCCTCACCGACGCGTCGGCCGCCCGCCGGTTGGGCGTCTCCCTGCGGACGTACCGCCGCCGCGTGGCGGACCTGATGGTGACGCTGCAGGCCGCGTCGCGCTTCCAGGCGGGGCTACGGGCGGGGGAACTGGGGCTGCCGGGGCGGTGAGGACGGGGCGTCACGGCGGGGGCCGTCGGGTCACCCTCCCCAAACGTGCGTCGTAGGTGGCGTCACCCCGCCGGGATCGCCTGCGTCACGTTCACCGCGTTGCCGTCGGGGTCCCGGATGTGGGCGACCCTCTGCCCCCACGGCATGTCCTTGGGGCCGCTGCTGACCGAACCGCCCAGCGCCTCCACCCGGCCGAGGGTCTCGTCGACGTCGTCGACACCGATGCTGAGCAGGATCCGCGGCGCTGCCCCGTCCCCCGGGTCCGGCTCGGTCACCAGACCGAGGTCGGTGTCACCGATGCGCAGTCCGAGGTAGAAGGCCGGACCTTCCGCCGGCACCCGGAAGATCTCCTCGGCGCCGAACAGGTCCGTATAGAACCGGCGCAGGACGTCCTGGTCGGCGGTCAGGATCACGGGCTGGATGGTGGACATGGCACTCCTGTCGAGAACGGTCGCGTCACTGATTGGACCGTTCACGAACGGAGAACTCATCGGCGAGCCCGGGCTTTCCGGGGACGTGCGTGGCGGCGGCCGGACGGCGTCCCAGGCAGCCTGCCGGGTCGACGCCGCGATCAGCGCAGGCCGCTACAGCTCGTAGTCCTCGGCCAGAGCCTCACAGGGGATGCGGCAAGCAGATGCTGCCGTTGTATGGGCTGCAGTAGCGCTCGCTACTCCAGGTAGATGCCGGCGAATACCCCGTCGAACCCGAGCGCGGCCAGGCCCGCCTCGACGCTCGGGTAGGTCGTTCCATGTGGGCCGCCGACCAGGGCGTCGAAGTCGGCGCGGCTGATCTCGGGCTCCAGCCACTGGTTGCCGCACCGACAGCGGACCCAGACGTTGCGGCCGTAGTTGATGAGCAGCAAGTCGCGTCGGGCACGGCAGGCGGAGCACATCACGGGGATGCCCCGAGAGCGAGTTCGCGTGAGTGGCCGACGCAGCGAATCGCCCCGGGTCCGTCGGCCGGCCGCGTCTCGGCCTGGGGCTGCAGAAGGGGGTCCGTACCAGTGGGGAGGACGGGCAGTGCGGGTGCCGGCTCCGTGGTGCGGGTGGTGGTTCTGAGCACGAGCGTCATCTCCCGGTCGTCGGTCCTGTCTTCATCCGTAACAGCCGGTGGAACCGGCTGTCCATACATTTCGCAGCGTCCGCTCGGTCGGTGACCGGCTGCTGGTTCGACCTGGTCAGCGACGTGGCGAGCGGCGGTTGGGGCTTGGATGGTCCCGAGCGGCGCGGTTGCCGTCGCGTTCCGTTCATTGGTGCGGCTGCTCGACGTCTTGACATGGCGGGTGGCAGCCTGCGGGCGGCGCGCAGCGTCACCCGGGTGTGCCGGGAGCTGGGCGATGCGCCGCAGGCGCCAGACCAGGACGTCGCTCACGTCATCGGCGCTGGCGAGTTCGCGCATGTCGATGGCTTGTCGCAGGAGAGCTTCGGAGTCGTGGCCCGCCCGCTCGGCCTGGGCGAGGGTGGCGACCAAGGCGTCGGTCCTCGTTTCCATGCCTCCTGCCCGTACGACCTCCTCCGGCAGGACGGCGCGAAGGGTGGCTTCGTGCGTGCGGCGCTGGGCTTCTGGGAGGGCACGACCTTGGTCGTGCAGCACTCGCATCGGCGTGGCGGCGGCCTGCCGGTAGGCGGTGCGCAGGTGCGCGGCGGCTTGTCGGGAGGCGTGGGCCTGCTGGGCGTGTCCGCGGGCAGAGTGCCAGCGAGCGGCGGCAAGGGCGACCAGGAGGAGGACGGAGACGAGCATGGCGGTGGTGCCGCCGTCCTCGCCTCGGCCGAGCGCGCCGCCGACCTGGATGATACCCCGGGCGGCCGCGCGGAGGGCCCGGGTGTCGGTGCGTTCGGCGCGGACGTGGCTGCGAGTCGCCCGCTCGAAGGCGCGAGCTGCGGCGGCCAGCTCGGCGCGGGGGGTGGCCGGTGAGGTCTGGGCCACCGCGTCGAGGAGTTCTCCGACGCCGACGAGCTGAGCGGCGGCCTCGCCGTCCTTGTCGCGTTCCAAGAGCGCGGCCGAGCGCTCGGCGATGATGGTGGCGTTGCGTCGTTGACGGGCGGGCGGTGACCAGTTGGTCCGGTCAGTGATGACGGAGGGCGCGCTCGGCTCTGCGGACCCGTCGGTCAGGCG
>NZ_JBIVTZ010000044.1:0-6353 GCF_044756945.1 Streptomyces sp. NPDC091387
GTTCGGTGGTGGTGCGGGGGGCGGTGTAGGTGTGGTTGAGGTCGGGGCGGTGGTGGTTGGGTGTGGGGAGGGCTTTGGTGTCGATTTTGCCGTTGGGGGTGAGGGGGAGTTCGTTGAGTGTGATGTAGGTGGTGGGGATCATGTAGTGGGGGAGTTGTTGTTGGAGGTGGGTGCGGAGTTCGGTGGTGGTGGGGGTGGTTCCGGTGGTGGTGATGTAGGCGGTGAGGCGTTTGTCGCCGGGGGTGTCTTCGCGGAGGGTGACGGTGGTGGTGGTGATGTGGGGGTGGGTGGTGAGGGCGTTTTCGATTTCGCCGAGTTCGATGCGGTAGCCGCGGAGTTTGATTTGGTTGTCGATGCGGCCGATGAATTCGAGGGTGCCGTCGGGGCGCCAGGTGAGGAGGTCGCCGGTGTGGTAGGTGGTGGGGGTGTGGGGGGTGGTGGTGTTGGGGGTGAGGTGGAGGGGGTTGGGGGTGAAGCGTTGGGTGGTGAGGGTGGGTTGGTTGTGGTAGTTGCGGGCGAGGCAGGTGCCGCCGAGGAGTGCGTGTCCGGGGATGCCGATGGGTGCGGGTTGGTTGTGGTGGTCGAGGATGTAGGTGGTGGTGTTGGTGATGGGTTGGCCGAGGGTGGTGGTGTGGCCGTTGGGGTCGGGTGTGGTGGTGAGGCTCATGACGTTGGCGACGGAGCCTTCGGTGGCGCCGTATTCGTTGCTGATGGTGGTGTGGGTGGTGGTGGTGTTGAGGAGTTGGGTGGTGAGGGTGGGGGTGAGGTTTTCGCCGCCGGCGACGATGGTGGTGATGTGGTGGGTGGCGTTTTGGGTGGTGAGGTGGGCGGCGAGGATTTCGAGGTGGGAGGGGGTTGCTTTGAGGAAGCTGATGGGGGTGTTGGTGAGGATGAGGTCGATGGCGGCGTCGAATGCGCTTTCACCCGGTTGGGTGTGGGGGATGACGAGTTGGGTGCCCTGGATGAGGGGGAGGAAGAGGGCGGTGATGGTGAGGTCGAAGGTGATGGAGGAGTAGAGGATGGTGCCGATGCCGTTTGGTTGGTTGGCGGGGTAGTTCTGGTTGCACCAGTGGAGGTAGTTGACGACGCCTCGGTGTTCGAGGGCGACGCCTTTGGGTCGGCCGGTGGAGCCTGAGGTGTAGATGATGTAGGCGAGATCATCGGGCGAGGCGAGTGGCAGAGGGTTTTCCGCGGACCCGTCGGGCCATTGGGTGTCGGTGAGGAGGCGTGGGGTGTTGGCGGGGAGCCGGTCGGTGTGGTGGGTGCTGGTGATGATGAGTGGTGCTTGTGCGTCTTCGATCATGTAGGTGATGCGGTCGGTGGGGTATTCGGGGTCGAGGGGGATGAATGCGGCGCCTGCTTTGAGGATGCCGAGGAGGGTGGCGATGAGGTCGGGGGAGCGGTCGAGGCAGACGGCGATGAGGGTGTCGGGGGTGATGCCGGTGTTGCGCAGGTGGTGGGCGAGCTGGTTGGCCCGGTTGTTGAGCTGTGTGTAGGTCCACTGCTCGTCGCCGTGGGTGAGGGCCACATGGTCGGGGTTGGTGGTGACCCGGTCCTCGATGAGCTGGTGGATCGTCGCGGTATCGGGGTAGGGGCCGGTCTTCCCGTTCCAGTCGACCAGAATCTCCTGCCGCTCCCGCGCCGTCAGCATGTTCAGCTCAGCGATGCGCGCTCCGGGAGCCGCTACGACGGACTCCAGCAAGGTCCGCAGATGGCCGGCCATCCGCTCGATCGTCGCCGCGTCGAACCTGCTCCGGTCGTACACGAACCGGAACTCCATCGCACGGCCCGCCGACGCGACCAAGGTGAGCGGGTAGCCCGTGCGCTCCACGCAGTTGACCAGGCGCCGCGTCAGTCCCTCGGGGAAGTCCGACGGCTTCTGCACCACCGGGTAGTTCTCGAAGACCAGGATGGACCGGAACAGCGGTTCTCCCCGGGGGATGCTGCTGTGCTTCTGTACGTCGACGAGGTGGCAGTACTCCCACTGCCGCATCTCCAACTGCTCGTCCTGGAGATCCCGCAGCCAGTCCGCGACCCCGAGTTCACCGGTGAGCCGGCTGCGCACCGGTAGCGTGTTGATGAACAGGCCCATCATCGAGTCCACGCCGGGCAGTCCGATCGAGCGGCCCGAGATGGTCGAGCCGAACAGCACCTCGTCGCGGCGGCTGTACCGGGAGAGCAGGATCGACCACAGCCCCTGCACCAGGGTGTTCATCGTGATCCGCTGCGATCTGGCGTAGCCGCGGGCCTGCGCGAACAGGTCGGAGGGGGCGTGCACCTCGAACTCCCCGACGCCGGTGTCCCCGGTGTCCCGGTCCACGTGCAGATTGGTCGGTTCGGTGACCCCTGCCAGATACCTCGTCCAGAAGTCCGCCGAAGCGTCCCCCTGCTGGGCGTTGAGCCATTCGATGTAGCGGCGGTACGGAACGGTCGGCGGCAGAGCAGCAGACCTGCCGTCGAGCAGACTGCGGTAGAGGGCGAACAGCTCCTTCTGAAGGATCTGCACGCTCCACCCGTCCAGCAGGATGTGGTGGAACGACCAGACCACAAAACGCTTTTCCTCCGCCGCCCGCAGCACAGTCACCCGCACCAGCGGCGCCCGGGAAAGGTCGAACCCGCGCTCCCAGTCCTCCGCGAGGAAGGCGTCCAGCCGTTCCTGCTGTTCGGGCAGGCCACGCAGGTCCCGCACCTCGAAGGGCACGGGGGCCTCGCGCTGCACCACCTGCACCGGTTCCGACACGCCCTCCCACACGAACGCGCTGCGCAGAATCGAGTGTCGGTCGACGAGTTGCTGCCACGCCTGTCCGAAGAGTGCGTCGTCGAAGTCGCCTTCGACCTCTTCCGTCATCTGGACCATGTACGGGCGGGTGTCGGACGTGTCCTCCAGCGAGTGGAACAGCATCCCGAACTGCAGGGGCGAGAGCCCGTAGACGTCTTCCACGTTGTGCGTGCTCATATCGAGAACCTCTTCAGGATCGCGGCCATGTCGGTGTCACCGACGTCGGTGAGGGGGATGCCGGGTGCGGTCCGGCGGGAGTCGGCGGCGCCTTCGGTACTGCCGGCGATCAGCCCGCGCAGGTGGTTGATCATTCCGTCGCCCAGCCGCTCGACGGTGTGCCGGTCGTGCAGCGCCGCCGAGTAACCGATGTACACCCCGAACGTGTCACCCTCGACGGCCGCGGTCACGTCGAGGACGTTCCAGCGCATGCCGTCGGGGCTGATCGAGTGCCCCTTGGGCTCGTTCGCCGCGGCATACCGACCGATGCCCGGGAGATCCCGGCTGAACTGCCCCAGGTAGTTGAAGTTCACCTCAGGAACCGGCTGCCCGCCCAGGACGGACGTCACTTCGGGGGCTCCGAGGTAGCGCAGAGCGCCGTAGCCGACGCCGTTGTTCGGGATCCGGCCCAGCTGCTCCTTGACGGAGTCGAGTGAATCGAGAGGCCCGGAGCCGGGCGCCAGCCGCAGCGCGACGGGGAACACGGACGTGAACCACCCGACGGTCCGTGAAAGGTCCACGTCGGGGAAGAGATCCTCGCGGCCGTGCCCCTCCAGACCGATCAGGGTCTCGTCGTCCCCCGTCCAGTCCCGCAGCGCGTGGGCGAGGGCGGTGAGCAGCGCGTCGTTGATCCGCGTGTTGAAGACGCGGGGCACGTCCCGCAGCAGGGCGCGTGTCTCCTCGGCGGTGAGGGCCACCGCGACGGTGGACGCCGAGCCCAGTTCGTTACGACCGTTCCGGTCACGCGGGACCCGCCCGTCGGGCTTCGCCTCCGCCCAGTACGCGACCTCGGCGCCTGCCGCGCCCGAGGTCGCGAACCCGCGCAGCCGTTCCGCCCAGGCCCGGAAGGACGTCGTCTTCGCGGGGAGCCGTGGCGCCCGGCCGGCGGCGCGCTGCTCGTAGCAACTTCCCAGGTCCTCCAGGAGGATCCGCCAGGAGACCCCGTCGACCGCCAGATGGTGTACGGCGATGAGCAACCGCTGCCCCCGCTCCGCGCCCAGGTCCAGCAGGGCGCACCGCATCAACGGCCCCTTCGCCAGGTCGAGGCTCTGCTGCGTCTCTTCCGCGATTCCGAGCGACACCGACCTCAAGGCGTCGTCGGTGACGTCGGACAGGTCGTGGACGCCGAGGATGTCGGTGTCCGCCGACTCGTCCAGATACTGGCGCCAGCCGTCCTCACCGCCTTCGCACCGCAGGCGCAAGGCGTCGTGGTGCTCGATCAGGTCGGCCAGCGCCGACCTGAGGACGTCAGCGTCCAACGCGTCGGTGGCCAGCAGCTCAGCCTGGTTGAAGTGATCGAACGCCGGCAGTTCCTTCTCGAAGAACCAGTGCTGGATCGGCGTCAGGGGTACGTCACCCACCACCCGACCCTGCTCCGCGTCGACCAACGTGGTCGCGCCGGCGTGGACCGCGATCTCGGCGATCGTCTGATGCTTGAAGATCGTGCGCGGGGTGAGGTGCAGCCCGAACTTCTTCGCCCTGGCGATCATCTGGATGCTGATGATCGAGTCGCCACCCAGCTCGAAGAAGTTGTCGTGGATGCCGACGGTGTCGATGCCGAGGATGTCGCCCCAGACCGATGCGAGGGTGCGTTCGGTGGTGGTGCGGGGGGCGGTGTAGGTGTGGTTGAGGTCGGGGCGGTGGTGGTTGGGTGTGGGGAGGGCTTTGGTGTCGATTTTGCCGTTGGGGGTGAGGGGGAGTTCGTTGAGTGTGATGTAGGTGGTGGGGATCATGTAGTGGGGGAGTTGTTGTTGGAGGTGGGTGCGGAGTTCGGTGGTGGTGGGGGTGGTTCCGGTGGTGGTGATGTAGGCGGTGAGGCGTTTGTCGCCGGGGGTGTCTTCGCGGAGGGTGACGGTGGTGGTGGTGATGTGGGGGTGGGTGGTGAGGGCGTTTTCGATTTCGCCGAGTTCGATGCGGTAGCCGCGGAGTTTGATTTGGTTGTCGATGCGGCCGATGAATTCGAGGGTGCCGTCGGGGCGCCAGGTGAGGAGGTCGCCGGTGTGGTAGGTGGTGGGGGTGTGGGGGGTGGTGGTGTTGGGGGTGAGGTGGAGGGGGTTGGGGGTGAAGCGTTGGGTGGTGAGGGTGGGTTGGTTGTGGTAGTTGCGGGCGAGGCAGGTGCCGCCGAGGAGTGCGTGTCCGGGGATGCCGATGGGTGCGGGTTGGTTGTGGTGGTCGAGGATGTAGGTGGTGGTGTTGGTGATGGGTTGGCCGAGGGTGGTGGTGTGGCCGTTGGGGTCGGGTGTGGTGGTGAGGCTCATGACGTTGGCGACGGAGCCTTCGGTGGCGCCGTATTCGTTGCTGATGGTGGTGTGGGTGGTGGTGGTGTTGAGGAGTTGGGTGGTGAGGGTGGGGGTGAGGTTTTCGCCGCCGGCGACGATGGTGGTGATGTGGTGGGTGGCGTTTTGGGTGGTGAGGTGGGCGGCGAGGATTTCGAGGTGGGAGGGGGTTGCTTTGAGGAAGCTGATGGGGGTGTTGGTGAGGATGAGGTCGATGGCGGCGTCGAATGCGCTTTCACCCGGTTGGGTGTGGGGGATGACGAGTTGGGTGCCCTGGATGAGGGGGAGGAAGAGGGCGGTGATGGTGAGGTCGAAGGTGATGGAGGAGTAGAGGATGGTGCCGATGCCGTTTGGTTGGTTGGCGGGGTAGTTCTGGTTGCACCAGTGGAGGTAGTTGACGACGCCTCGGTGTTCGAGGGCGACGCCTTTGGGTCGGCCGGTGGAGCCTGAGGTGTAGATGATGTAGGCGAGATCATCGGGCGAGGCGAGTGGCAGAGGGTTTTCCGCGGACCCGTCGGGCCATTGGGTGTCGGTGAGGAGGCGTGGGGTGTTGGCGGGGAGCCGGTCGGTGTGGTGGGTGCTGGTGATGATGAGTGGTGCTTGTGCGTCTTCGATCATGTAGGTGATGCGGTCGGTGGGGTATTCGGGGTCGAGGGGGATGAATGCGGCGCCTGCTTTGAGGATGCCGAGGAGGGTGGCGATGAGGTCGGGGGAGCGGTCGAGGCAGACGGCGATGAGGGTGTCGGGGGTGATGCCGGTGTTGCGCAGGTGGTGGGCGAGCTGGTTGGCCCGGTTGTTGAGCTGTGTGTAGGTCCACTGCTCGTCGCCGTGGGTGAGGGCCACATGGTCGGGGTTGGTGGTGACCCGGTCCTCGATGAGCTGGTGGATCGTCGCGGTATCGGGGTAGGGGCCGGTCTTCCCGTTCCAGTCGACCAGAATCTCCTGCCGCTCCCGCGCCGTCAGCATGTTCAGTTCGGACAGGTGTGCGTCAGGAGTGGCTGCCACGGAAGCGGCGAGGGTGGCGAGATGGCCGGCCATCCGCTCGATCCGCGCCCGATCGAACAGATCCGTCCGATACTCCA
>NZ_JBIVTZ010000045.1:0-5448 GCF_044756945.1 Streptomyces sp. NPDC091387
TGACCTGTCGCAGCGAAGATAGTCGGGCCGGATCGTGTTGACCTGCGGGGACTGGATTGGGTGAGACGGCTGCGGGTCGGCCCGGCGGCCGGCAGGCTGGAGGGGCAGTGAACACGGTGTTGGCTTTGCCCAGGCAGAATTGGTCGTGTGATTATCTTTCACTGCATGAACTGTCAGCAGCCTCTGACTGGCGAGCTGGAGCCTGGGGAGCCGCTGAGGGGCCCCGAGCGGCCACCTGGCCACGAGATTGCGTCACCGCGGATGGCTCAGGGAACCTTCAAGGTCAACTTCGACGGTTCCCTTCTGATCCTTCACCCCGATGACGTTCCGGGGATGGCACGCCATTCCGATGCTCGTCGCCTCATCGGTTGCTGCGGCCTCGCAGGCCAGGACGGTCCCAACCTTGTCTGTTCCGGCTGCGGTCTCGAAGTCGCGACGGAAGAAAGCGATTGCTGGACCGACAATCTGGTGGCCTTGGACGCGGCCGCGGTGAGTGAAGACCCCCAGCCGAAGTAGGCCATCGTGCTGCTCCCGCCGCCGACCGCCTGGCTCGTCAGCTGCCAAGGGCTGGCTCTGCTGCGTCGAGCTGAAACCAGTCCTGGGTGACCATCCAGGACTGGTAGTCCAGGAAGATCCTTGCGAGGCCGTCCGACCGCTCTCGGATCGTGAAGTAGTCGCGGAGGAGCCGGTGGAGCGTGATCACCGCTGCGGCGTCGGCCTGCTTGGTGAGCGGGTGAGTCCAGCCCCCTGGAGTGAGGTGGCGGACGAGGAGGGGCCAGGTCAGGTCGTGGCCTCGGCCGAGGCGGACCACGAGCCACTCCTGGAACCCTGTGAGCATGCTCCACGAGCTTCCGGCGTCCAGGCCGAGGAGAAAAGCGGTCATCGAGGAGAAGGAGCCGTCGAGGCCGTGCCGGGCGGGCTCGCGACGCACCGCGGTCAGCAGGGCCTGGTAGTGCTGGAGCACGTTCGCATGGAAGGTCTGCTGGGTGGCGGCGAGGTAGTTTCCCGCACTGCGTTCGGAGTTCCTGGTCAATGTGTCCGGGTTCCTCAGCGGGTGGCTGGACATGTAGCGGTGAACGGTGCCGTAGGACACGCTGGCGTCGTGTTCGTCCAGCAGCCTCTCCCAGACCAGCCCGACCGTGGGAAGTTGGCCAGCATGCGTGGCAGCGTATTCGTCGAGGATGACGTCGATGGCGGGACCGACGCGTCCTTTGGCCCGGCCCTGGATGGCCGCGCGCTCCTTGCGCGGCGGAGGAGTCGGTGAGGCGAGAGCCTGGCGGACCATGTATGGGCTCACGCGATGCCTCGCGGCCAACTTTCTGACCGACTGCTCTCCCGCTTGGACGTCCCGACGGATCGCTGCGAAGAGCGCCGGCTTGTCCGCGCTGGCTGTGACACGACGCTTGGGCTTGTCCGGGGTCGGCCTCGCACGTTTCTTTCGCACCAGATCGGCCAGCACCCGTTCCAATACCTCTTGTCGACGGCCGGTAACTGCGGCGAGTCGGTCAGCGCGTGGTCGTTTCCCGCGCCCGTAGTCGGGTGGGCCAACCAGGCATCCGCGCAGGTAGCTGGGCTTGAGGTGGTTCGCCTGAGCCAGTCGGCGGATGAAGGAGTCGGTTCCCTCACCGAGTCGCAGTGAGACCTGGACGGGGAGCCGGACCAACTGTTCGGGCAGCGAATCGGTCACCGGGCGGCCGGCTTTCTCACGGTTTCCGCGGCGTGGTCCAGGGGGATCTCGTCGAGTGCTTCTTTGGTCACGCGTTCGGTCCCGCCCAGGATCGCGTCGATCGCGGCGCCCCGAATGGCGTGGGACAACGCTCCGATCATGCCGTCGGCCCGGTTGTGGAGGTAACGGTCCAGCTTCACCAGACTGCCCTGCGGGTGGTCGTGCAGGAGCAAGGTCTGTTCCATGGTCGCGACCAGGCCCTTCCACTCGTCGCCGTAGGGGAACGGGCGGGTGGGGACGAGGGTGAAGCGGCCCGCGATCTGGGCGCCCCGGGTGCCGGTGAGGAGTTCGCTGGTCTCCAGGCCGATACCCGCATAGACGAACGTCGCGGGGATGCGCTCGGAGAAGTACTTCAGGGTGTCAGAGACCTCACCGCCGGCCCGCGTGACCTGCGAGACGTTGTGAATCTCGTCGACCAGCACCATGCCGGTGCAGGAGTCCGTGCAGACCCCGACCACGGCCTCGATGATGTCCGTCATGTTCGACCGGGGACGGACCGGCAGGCCCAGGAACCGCGCGAACTCGGCGGCGACCATGCGGGCGGTCGCGGCTGGCGGGACGGTGATGTAGAGCACCGGGATGCGGCCGGCAACGTTCGGGTGACGGGCCTGGTCGAGGAGTTCATGGGCGAGCCCGAGCTGGGTGATGGCGCTGGTCTTGCCCGTGCCCGGCAGGCCGGAGACCATCAGGCCGCGGCGGGCGCTGATCGCGTGCCGGTTGAGCAGGACCAGCCGACGGCCGCAGACCACCGTCTTCTCGACGAACGAGGTGGCGACTACGAGCATCCGCGCGTGATGGTCGAGCCGGTCCTCGTCGTAGAGGGTCCGCTCTGCCGGGGACAGCCTGCGCAGTTCGTCGGAGGACAGCAGGACCGGGGGTTCGGGCGGGCCGGCGGCGAATGTCCGCCATCCGTCGAGGGTGGTGAGTTGGCGGTTGGCCGCGGCATCGGCCTCGTGCAGGGCGGTTCGGCGGCCTGCCGGTTCAGGGATGGTCACGGACGTCTCCAGGGGTTGGCGAGCGGGTCGAAGAGACCCAGCGGGATGACCTTGGCCAGCTCGGTGTCCGGCTCTTCGTCCGGCGTGGGCTCGGCGGCGGGTGTGTCCGGGATCGGTCGGTCGGGGGTGGTGGCCCGGGTCCGGGCGGCGACGCGGCGGGAGCGCTTGGCCGCAGGGCCCTTCTCCGGTGCGGGGCCCGCGTGGGCCCGCCGCAGCAGGGCAGCGGCGGCGTCCGCGATCTGTTCCTCGGTGCCGCCTGGGACCTGCTCGCAGGCGTGGTCCCAGGCCAGTTCCCCGAACGGGACGCCGACGCGGCGAAGGTGCTTCCAGAACACGGTGATCCACCGATTGCCCTGGCGGTCGCGTACCCAGATCCGGGAGATGTCGTAGGGGTCGTAGTGGATCTCCCACAGACCCTTCTTCTCTGCCACCCCGGAGTGCTGGCGACGCAATGGGCCCAACTCGACGTCGTCGTAAGTGCGGTGCTTGATCCGGATGCCGTAGGCGTTGATCGCCTGCCAGCGTTCGGGCAGCAGCTCGATGAAGTCCTCGCCGTTCAGCGGGACCGGGACGTAGCCGCAGGACTCCACCAGCGTGGCGTACTTCTCGTTCGGCGAGAACGCCCGCTTCGGTGCCTGCGGATCACGCAGCCCGTCATGCGGCCTGGTTTGCCAGACCGCGATGATCCATTCTTCGAGAAGGCCCTGCAGCTCGGGCAGCGACCACAGCGGCCCGTCCTCCAGCTTCCGGCCCCGGCGGTCCGCGGTCGAACCGGTGTAGCCCGCGACGAACTGAGCGAACAGCGTGGCCACCGAGCCCAGGGTCTTCTCGATCGTGCCCTTGTCCGTCGGGGTCGCCTTATGGGCCGGCTGCAGGCTGATGCCCAAATACCGGCAGGACGCCCGGAAGTTGTTCGAGATGAACACCTTGCCGTGGTCGCAGACGATCGTCTCCGGAACGATCACCGGCCGTGCCGCCGCGTGCTCCAAGCGCTCGTCCATGCTCAGCAGCCGCCGGTGCGGCAGCACCGAACGGGACATCAGCAGAGCTTCCGACCAGCCCGGTCGCATCACCTCCGGGGTGACACTGCGGGCCAGCAGCGCGGAGGCGTCGGCAGACTTCGTCGTCGGCCGCAGCACCGCCGCGGTGATCGACCTGGTCGCGATGTCGACCATCGCGGTCAGCTCGACCTTCTCCGCAATGCCGTCGTCCAGCCGCACCAGCACGTCCAGCGGGGTCGAGTCGATCTGCATGAGCTCGCCCGGCGCGCTGGCCGGCACTTCCCCGAACGGGCCGGGCGGCCGTGCGTTGACCGACCGGCGCGTGCGGGCCGAGCCCGTCGCATGAGTGCCGGTCGCCAGCTTGCTGTAGAGCCGGTAGAGGGTCGCCCGGGAAGGAACCTCGATATCGGCGGCCTTCTCCTGGCTGGCCAGGATCTCCTTGGCCCGCCAGACGATGAACCCGATCGTCTTCGACGAGTCCTCGGCTGTCTCGCCGATCGCCTGCCGCATCGCCTCCACCACTACCGCATCGACCATGCCGAAAGGCGGCATCTGTTTGGCGGACCGGCCGTCGGCCAGCCCGACCAGTCCGTCACGCTGATAACGCTGGCGCCGCTGCTTGATCCCGCTGGCTGTCACTGGGTGCCCGGCCGCCGTCACCTCGGCCGCCTTGGCTCGCTCACGCTCAGCCAGCGAGGTCCGTCGCGGATCGAACTCCGGGCGCGGCACCGCTCCTTCGAAAGCGTCCAACGGCAGGCCGTGCAGCACTTCGAGAATGTGCCCCTCCCACCAACGGGCCTGTTCGGCCGCCGTCTCGGGAAACTCCGCGATCCGGGAGTTGGGCGGGACCGTCCGCCCCGTCCCGCTCACTGGGCACCCCCGGCGGCCAGGCTCACGACTGTGCGCGGTCCCATCAGCTCGACCGCCAGCCCATTGACGGCCAGTTCCTGGAGCCAGAGCAGATGAAAGAGGGTGGGTAGTGTCGCGAGCCGGTCACCCGCGGCGTCGGCCCCTGGAAACATCGGGCCCGGCTCCTCGAAGACCTCCCGCAGCCGGTCGGCAACCCGGCGGTGCAGGCACCGCGGGTGCCTGTAGCGCGACAGCCACCGCACATTCGCCAGCAGCACCGCCTCCGGCGTCCCGACCCGCTCGAACCCCCACCCGGCCTGAGCGCAGGCGAGCCGCGTCACCTCGAACGCTTCCGCGTCCTTCGGCTCAATCCGCTCATCCGCGCGGACGTCGATGACCACCGCCGAGCCATCCGCGCGGCGGGCGAAGTAGTCCGGGGCGTGCCGACGTTCTCGTTCGCCGTCGTGCCAGTACAGCCAGAACGGCTGCGAGGCGATCCCCGTCACCTTCGGGTCGAAGTCCAGGAGCAGGAGCCGATCCCGCTCCAACCAGGACTCGAAGCCGACGTGCTGCCCAGTCGTCGCGGCCCAGTACCAGCCCGCGAAGTGACGCTCACCGCGAGACCATCGAAAGGGCCGTACCGGTGCCACGTCCTCGAAACGGGTCGTCACACAGTCCAGCAGCGGACGCCGTCGCCGCTCGCGTACGAGGTCCACGTACGACAGGTCGACGCACGGTCCCGGAAGATCCACCCCAGCCGGTACAGCCACCCAACACCCCCAGCGCGATCACCTACGCGCCTAGGTTCACTGAGACGGAAGGCCAAACGACTGGGTTCGCTGAGTAAACGACTCGATTGGATGAGAGCGGTCAGCCG
>NZ_JBIVTZ010000046.1:1925-3235 GCF_044756945.1 Streptomyces sp. NPDC091387
TGTTTGAGAACTGCACAGTGGACGCGAGCATCTGTGGCCAAGTTTTTAAGGGCGCACGGTGGATGCCTTGGCACCAGGAACCGATGAAGGACGTGGGAGGCCACGATAGGCCCCGGGGAGCTGTCAACCAAGCTTTGATCCGGGGGTGTCCGAATGGGGAAACCCGGCAGTCGTCATGGGCTGTCACCCGCTGCTGAACACATAGGCAGTGTGGAGGGAACGAGGGGAAGTGAAACATCTCAGTACCCTCAGGAAGAGAAAACAACCGTGATTCCGGGAGTAGTGGCGAGCGAAACTGGATCAGGCCAAACCGTATGCGTGTGATACCCGGCAGGGGTTGCGCATGCGGGGTTGTGGGATCTCTTTTTCACGGTCTGCCGGCTGTGAGACGAGTCAGAAACCGTTGATGTAGGCGAAGGACATGCGAAAGGTCCGGCGTAGAGGGTAAGACCCCCGTAGCTGAAACATTAACGGCTCGTTTAAGAGACACCCAAGTAGCACGGGGCCCGAGAAATCCCGTGTGAATCTGGCGGGACCACCCGTTAAGCCTAAATATTCCCTGGTGACCGATAGCGGATAGTACCGTGAGGGAATGGTGAAAAGTACCGCGGGAGCGGAGTGAAATAGTACCTGAAACCGTGTGCCTACAAGCCGTGGGAGCGTCGCTGTATGTGCTTGCACATGCAGTCGTGACTGCGTGCCTTTTGAAGAATGAGCCTGCGAGTTTGCGGTGTGTTGCGAGGTTAACCCGTGTGGGGAAGCCGTAGCGAAAGCGAGTCCGAATAGGGCGATTTAGTAGCGCGCTCAAGACCCGAAGCGGAGTGATCTAGCCATGGGCAGGTTGAAGCGGAGGTAAGACTTCGTGGAGGACCGAACCCACCAGGGTTGAAAACCTGGGGGATGACCTGTGGTTAGGGGTGAAAGGCCAATCAAACTCCGTGATAGCTGGTTCTCCCCGAAATGCATTTAGGTGCAGCGTCGTGTGTTTCTTGCCGGAGGTAGAGCACTGGATAGGCGATGGGCCCTACCGGGTTACTGACCTTAGCCAAACTCCGAATGCCGGTAAGTGAGAGCACGGCAGTGAGACTGTGGGGGATAAGCTCCATGGTCGAGAGGGAAACAGCCCAGAGCATCGACTAAGGCCCCTAAGCGTACGCTAAGTGGGAAAGGATGTGGAGTCGCAGAGACAACCAGGAGGTTGGCTTAGAAGCAGCCACCCTTGAAAGAGTGCGTAATAGCTCACTGGTCAAGTGATTCCGCGCCGACAATGTAGCGGGGCTCAAGCGTACCGCCGAAGTCGTGTCATTCCA
>NZ_JBIVTZ010000046.1:3331-5182 GCF_044756945.1 Streptomyces sp. NPDC091387
TGGGATGGGTAGGGGAGCGTCGTGTGCCGGGTGAAGCAGCCGCGGAAGCGAGTTGTGGACGGTTCACGAGTGAGAATGCAGGCATGAGTAGCGATACACACGTGAGAAACGTGTGCGCCGATTGACTAAGGGTTCCTGGGTCAAGCTGATCTGCCCAGGGTAAGTCGGGACCTAAGGCGAGGCCGACAGGCGTAGTCGATGGACAACCGGTTGATATTCCGGTACCCGCTTTGAAACGCCCAATACTGAATCAGGCGATGCTAAGTCCGTGAAGCCGGCCCGATCTCTTCGGAGTTGAGGGTAGTGGTGGAGCCGATGAACCAGACTTGTATTAGGTAAGCGATGGGGTGACGCAGGAAGGTAGTCCAGCCCGGGCGGTGGTAGTCCCGGGGTAAGGGTGTAGGCCGTGTGGTAGGTAAATCCGTCACACATTAAGGCTGAGACCTGATGCCGAGCCGATTGTGGTGAAGTGGATGATCCTATGCTGTCGAGAAAAGCCTCTAGCGAGTTTCATGGCGGCCCGTACCCTAAACCGACTCAGGTGGTCAGGTAGAGAATACCGAGGCGTTCGGGTGAACTATGGTTAAGGAACTCGGCAAAATGCCCCCGTAACTTCGGGAGAAGGGGGGCCATCACTGGTGATCCGATTTACTCGGTGAGCTGGGGGTGGCCGCAGAGACCAGCGAGAAGCGACTGTTTACTAAAAACACAGGTCCGTGCGAAGCCGTAAGGCGATGTATACGGACTGACGCCTGCCCGGTGCTGGAACGTTAAGGGGACCGGTTAGCTGACTTTCGGGTCGGCGAAGCTGAGAACTTAAGCGCCAGTAAACGGCGGTGGTAACTATAACCATCCTAAGGTAGCGAAATTCCTTGTCGGGTAAGTTCCGACCTGCACGAATGGCGTAACGACTTCTCGACTGTCTCAACCATAGGCCCGGTGAAATTGCACTACGAGTAAAGATGCTCGTTTCGCGCAGCAGGACGGAAAGACCCCGGGACCTTTACTATAGTTTGATATTGGTGTTCGGTTCGGCTTGTGTAGGATAGGTGGGAGACTTTGAAGCGGCCACGCCAGTGGTTGTGGAGTCGTCGTTGAAATACCACTCTGGTCGTGCTGGATGTCTAACCTGGGTCCGTGATCCGGATCAGGGACAGTGTCTGATGGGTAGTTTAACTGGGGCGGTTGCCTCCTAAAGAGTAACGGAGGCGCCCAAAGGTTCCCTCAGCCTGGTTGGCAATCAGGTGTTGAGTGTAAGTGCACAAGGGAGCTTGACTGTGAGACCGACGGGTCGAGCAGGGACGAAAGTCGGGACTAGTGATCCGGCAGTGGCTTGTGGAAGCGCTGTCGCTCAACGGATAAAAGGTACCCCGGGGATAACAGGCTGATCTTCCCCAAGAGTCCATATCGACGGGATGGTTTGGCACCTCGATGTCGGCTCGTCGCATCCTGGGGCTGGAGTCGGTCCCAAGGGTTGGGCTGTTCGCCCATTAAAGCGGTACGCGAGCTGGGTTTAGAACGTCGTGAGACAGTTCGGTCCCTATCCGCTGTGCGCGTAGGAATATTGAGAAGGGCTGTCCCTAGTACGAGAGGACCGGGACGGACGAACCTCTGGTGTGCCAGTTGTCCTGCCAAGGGCATGGCTGGTTGGCTACGTTCGGAAAGGATAACCGCTGAAAGCATCTAAGCGGGAAGCCTGCTTCGAGATGAGTATTCCCACCCTCTTGAGGGGTTAAGGCTCCCAGTAGACGACTGGGTTGATAGGCCAGATGTGGAAGCCCGGTAACGGGTGGAGCTGACTGGTACTAATAGGCCGAGGGCTTGTCCTCAGTTGCTCGCGTCCACTGTGTT
>NZ_JBIVTZ010000047.1:0-4440 GCF_044756945.1 Streptomyces sp. NPDC091387
GTGGTGCATGCGGCTGGTGCGGGTGATAACGGGTTGGTTGGGTCGATGGATGGGGCTCGGCTGGATCGGGTGTTGGGTGCGAAGGCTGATGGGGCTTGGTATTTGCATGAGCTGACGCGGGATCTCGGGTTGGCGTTTTTCGTGATGTTCTCGTCGGCGGGTGGTTCTGTGCTGGCGGCGGGGCAGGCGAATTACGCGGCGGCGAACGTGTTCCTGGACGCGCTCGCGGTACACCGCCACGCGGAAGGGCTGCCGGCGACGTCACTCGCCTACGGGCTCTGGGCGGGTGCGGGGATGGGTGAGTGGCTGGGTGAGGCGGATCTTGAGCGGATGAGGCGTCAGGGGCTCCCGGCGTTGCAGCCGGAGCAGGGTCTCGCGTTGTTCGACGCGGGTCTCGCCTCGGGCCGGGCCGCCCTGGTGCCCCTCCCGATCGATGTCGCCGCACTCCGTACCCGTACCGACACCATCCCCGCACTCCTGCGCGACCTCGTCCCCACCACCAGGCGACCCGCCGCACGCGCTGTGGCCGGCGCCGGGGCCGGAGACGGACAGGAACTGGCGCGCGGCCTGGCCGGTCTCGCCGCCGACGAGCGGGCACGCAAGGTGCTGGAGATGGTCCGTGACCGCGTGGCCAAGGTGCTGGGCCACGCGTCGGCCCAGGCGATCGAGGCGGACCGGCCCTTCCAGGAGCTCGGCTTCGACTCGCTCAGCGCGGTGGAACTCCGCAACGTACTCAACCTGACGACCGGGCTCCGGCTCCCCGCCACGCTGGTCTTCGACTATCCGACCTCACGAGCCGTGGCGGGGTACATCGACGGCGAACTCGACGGAAGCGGGGTGCGGGAGGCGGAGCGGCCGAGCAGCAGCCCCGCCGTGCGCGACCTGGACGACGAGCCGATCGTCATCGTGGGCATGGCCTGCCGCTACCCGGGCGGAGTGACCTCGCCCGAGGACCTGTGGGATCTGGTCGACGCCGGCCGCGACGCGGTGTCGGGGTTCCCGCTCGACCGGGGCTGGGACATCGAGGGCGTGTACGACCCCGAGCCGGGAGTCCCGGGCAAGACCTACGCGAACGAGGGCGGGTTCCTCTACGACGCGGGAGACTTCGACCCGGCTTTCTTCGGCATCAGCCCGAACGAGGCCCTGATCATGGATCCCCAGCAGCGCCTGCTGCTGGAGGCGTCGTGGGAAGCCCTCGAACGTGCGGCCATCGATCCCCGCTCCCTGAAGGGGACCAGGACGGGCGTCTTCGCCGGCCTGATGTACCACGACTACGGCCAGGGGACGGAGGCCGCCGCGACCACGGGCGGCAGCCTGGTGTCCGGCCGCATCTCCTACACGCTGGGCCTTGAGGGGCCGTCCCTCACGATCGACACGGCGTGTTCGTCGTCGCTGGTGGCGTTGCACCTGGCAGCACAGGCGCTGCGGTCGGGTGAGTGCTCGATGGCGCTGGCGGGCGGCGTGGCCGTGATGTCCACCCCGGACATGTTCGTCGAGTTCAGTCGGCAGCGTGGGTTGGCGAAGGATGGTCGGTGCAAGTCGTTCGCGGGTGCCGCGGACGGTGCCGCGTGGTCCGAGGGTGTCGGTGTTCTGCTGGTCGAGCGTCTCTCGGATGCCCGGCGGCTGGGGCATGACGTGCTGGCGGTGGTGCGGGGCAGTGCGGTGAACCAGGACGGTGCGAGTAACGGGCTGACGGCTCCGAACGGTCCGTCGCAGCAGCGGGTGATCCGCGCGGCACTGGAGAACGCCGGGCTGTCGTCCGCCGATGTTGATCTGGTGGAGGCGCACGGTACCGGGACCAGGCTCGGTGACCCGATCGAGGCGCAGGCGCTCCTCGCGACGTATGGGCAGGGTCGGGCGGAGGGTGATCCGTTGTGGTTGGGTTCGTTGAAGTCGAATCTGGGTCATGCGCAGGCGGCTGCGGGTGTGGGTGGTGTGATCAAGGCGGTGCAGGCGATTCGGCACGGCGTGTTGCCGAGGACGTTGCATGTGGATGTGCCGACGCCGCAGGTGGATTGGGCTGCGGGTGCGGTGGAGTTGTTGACGGAGTCGCGGGTGTGGCCGGAGCGGGATCGTCCGCGTCGGGTGGGTGTGTCGTCGTTCGGGCTGAGTGGGACGAACGCGCATGTGATCGTGGAGCAGGCTCCGGTGGTGGAGGCTCCTGCGGTGGTTTCGTCGGTCGAGGTGCCGTTGGTGCCGGTGGTGTTGTCGGCGCGGAGTGAGGCGGGGCTGGCGGGGCAGGCGGCGAAGCTTCTGGCGGGCATGGACGCTTCTGTCTCATTGCTGGATGTGGGTTTCTCGTCGGTGGTGTCGCGTGCGGTGCTGGAGCACCGTGCGGTGGTCGCGGCTTCGGATCGTGAGGAGCTGGTACGAGGCCTGACGGCGCTGTCTGAGGGCGAGGTGTCGGCCTCGGTGGTACGGGGATCGGTGCGTCCGGCTGGTGCTACGGCCTTCCTGTTCACGGGTCAGGGTGCGCAGCGGCTCGGTATGGGCCGGGAGCTGTACGAGGCGTTCCCTGTATTCGCGGAGGCGTTCGACGCGGTGCTGGTGGAGCTGGATGCTCGGTTGGGTCGTTCGTTGCGTGAGGTGGTGTGGGGTGAGGACGCCGACCTGTTGAACGGGACGATGTTCGCCCAGGCCGGCCTGTTCGCGGTCGAGACGGCCCTGTTCCGCCTGGTGGAGTCGTGGGGGGTGCGTCCGGACTTCTTGGTGGGCCATTCGGTGGGTGAGATCGCGGCGGCGCACGTCTCGGGTGTGTTGTCGCTGAGTGATGCGGCTGAGCTGGTGGTGGCGCGTGGTCGGTTGATGCAGGCGCTTCCCGCCGGTGGGTCGATGGTGGCGGTGGAGGCGACGGAGGCCGAGGTGCTTCCGCTGCTGAACGACGGGGTCGCGCTGGCTGCGGTGAACGGGCCGCGTGCGGTGGTCGTCTCGGGTACGGAGGCGGCGGTTCACGGTCTGGTCGCGACGTTCGAGGAGCAGGGGCGCCGCACGAGTGTGCTGCGCGTCTCCCACGCCTTCCATTCGCCGTTGATGGAGCCAATGTTGGCGGAGTTCGGCGCGGTGGTGGCCGGGCTGTCGTTCACCGCCCCGTCCGTTCCGGTGGTGTCGAACGTGACGGGCGAGGTGTCGCAGGAGGTCGCGACGCCGGCTTACTGGGTGCGGCATGTGCGGGAGGCGGTGCGGTTCGCGGACGCGGTGTCGTTCGTCGTGTCGCGCGGTGTGACGTCCTACATCGAGCTGGGTCCGGACGGTGTGCTGAGTGGGATGGCGCAGCAGTCGTTGGATGCGGAGTCGGCGTTGTTCGTTTCGTTGGTGCGTAAGGGGCGTCCGGAGGTGGCTGCGGCTGTCGGGGCGTTGGGTCGGTTGCATGTGGCGGGTGTGTCTGTGGACTGGTTGCGGTTCTTTGAGGGTTCGGGGGCTCAGCGCATTGATCTGCCGACGTATGCGTTTCAGCGTGAGCGGTTCTGGTTGGAGTGTGTGGGGGGTGGTGATGCTGGTGGTTTGGGTCAGGTGGTGGTTGATCATCCGGTGTTGGGTGCGGCGGTGGCGTTGCCGGATTCGGGTGGTGTGGTGTTGACGGGTCGGTTGTCGGTGGAGGGGATGGGGTGGTTGTCGGATCACGTGGTGTTGGGGTCGGTGTTGTTGCCGGGGGCTGCGTTTGTGGAGTTGGTGGTGCGGGCTGCTGATGAGGTGGGTTGTGGGGTGGTGGAGGAGTTGACGTTGCGGGCGCCGTTGGTTGTTCCGGAGCGTGGTGGGGTGGCGTTGCAGGTGGTGGTGGGTGGTCCGGACGAGGTTGGGTGTCGTTCGGTGCGGGTGCATTCGCGTCGGGAGAGCGAGGGCGTGGGTGCGGGGTGGGTGTTGCACGCGGACGGTGTGCTGGGTGCGGGTGCGGGTGAGCCGGCGCCGGCCTTCGACCTCACCGAATGGCCCCCGCCGGGCGCGGACCGGGTGGACGTCGCCGACATGTACGACCTCCTGTCCGAGCGTGGCTACGGATACGGCCCCGTCTTCCAAGGGCTCAAGGCGGCCTGGATCGCCGGAGAGGAGATCTTCGCGGAGGTCGAACTCGACGACTCCGTACACGCGGACGCCAAGCGGTTCGGGCTGCACCCCGCGCTTCTCGACTCCACCATGCACGCCCTCGGCCTCCGTGCTGCCGAGCTCGAATCGGACTCGGCGGGGGACGACCGTCCCGCGCTCCCCTTCTTCTGGGAGGGGGTCCGCCTGTTCGCTTCCGGTCCGACCGCGCTGCGCGTACGCCTCACCGGGGCCGGCGACGACACCGTGTCCATGGCGATGGCTGACGCGTCCGGAGCACCGGTCCTCTCGGTCGACGGACTGACGCTCCGTCCGGTGTCGGTGGAGCAGTTGAGTGGTGTGGGTTCGGGTGTGGGTGGTGGGTTGCATGAGGTGGTGTGGCGGCCGTTGGTGTCGGCTGGT
>NZ_JBIVTZ010000048.1:0-3895 GCF_044756945.1 Streptomyces sp. NPDC091387
GGCCGCCAACCTGCCCCAGCCCACACAATTCCGCCCCTCGCAAGCACAGAACCCCCGTCAGCAAACCGACGAGGACTCATGAACGATCGAGGCTAGGTCTTTTACCTTGTCCTTGACCCAGCCGGTAACGCTGCCGACGACACCGCCGTCCTTGAACGCTGGCATTCCGTCAGAGATGGCGCGCTGAACGCCGCCAACGCCGCCTGAACGGGCTGCTGCGTTCCAGGAGTTGATCCGGTCCGCACCGACTGCGCGCGTCCATTCAGGGCGCATCACAGCCTCACCGCCACCAACGGCGATAACGCGGTCGTCACGGCCCGGGGAATAGCCGGACATGATGCCGCCGGTCGCGAAGCCGTCGAATTTCTTCAGCGGGTCGGCACCGGTGACCTTTGCGACACCATTCCAGAGCGGAACGATGCCCTTGTTGTAGACGTGATCGATGACGAACTTTACCGGGGCTTTCGCGATCTGCTTCAGCTGATCCCAGTTCTTCTTGATACCGTCCTTGGCGTTCTTGAAACCGAGCACGACGAGATCCATCATCGTGCGGATGTCGTCCATGTGCGGCTTGATGCCCTTTTCGTACAGCCACTTAGCCTTGCTGCCGATCCAGTCGAATACCGGCTGAACCGTCTTGGACCACAGCAGCTTGATGACCTGGCCGACGACCTCAAACGCTGCTTTTGCGTTCGCCATCGCGGGCTTGATTGCCTTGACCCATAGCAGGGTTACCCCCGCCCCCATGGCCGAGAAAATCGGACTGAGGATCTTCTCCCACACCAGCTTCCCAGCTGCACCGAGTGCCTTGAAGGCCACAGCTGCCGGAATGAGCATCGCCACGACAAGCCCCGTGAACAGGACTTTTGCGGCAGCTCCGATGAGCTTGAAGGCCGGACCAAAGGCCTTGTCCCATAGCCAAATCGTAAAGTCGCCGACGGTCTTCAGACCGCTCCAGATTCCGGAGAAAATGGGCTCCAGGATGGTTCCCCAGAGCCAAAGTGTCGCGGTCTTGATACCGTTCCAGGCCGTGTCCACAGCCGTGCGGAACAAGCCGACGTTCTGATAGGCCCAGACGATCCCCGCAACGAGTGCCGCAACGGCCACAACGATGACCATGATCAGCGGACCGATTCCCGTTGTCGCCAACGCCGCCGAGAACGTGAACGTTTCCAGCGTTGAGAGGGCAACGATAGTGTTGTAGATCCCCATAGCGACGCCGAACGCGATCATCCCGAGACGAACAGCCTTCGAAACGGCGAAGAGCAGCCACAGAGTTTGGATGAGTCCAGGCATGTTCGTCGACAACCACGAGATCGCGGTGAACAACGGGCCTACGATGGCGAACATCGTCGTTGAGAGGGGCGCTATCGCCTTGCTGAAGTCCAGCATCGACGTCATGATTTTGCCGAGAAACTCAGCGAGTCCGGGGCCGGTAGATTTCACGTAGTCGAGGAACTTCTCAAACGCGGGGCTACCCTTGAGCGACGTGCCCCACCTGGCGAAGCGCCCCGTGATCCGGTCGGAGCGAGAGACGATGCCATCCATATGTGGGAAAAAGGCGGCAACCATGCCCGCCATACCCTTGAGGGTGTTGCCCAGCGCCGTTCCGATTCCCACGATGGCAGGCTTGACGTTCGCGGCTATGTCAGCCCTGAACCCTTGCCAGAACGGGGACTTCAGTTGGCGGCTCGCCTTGTCCTGGAGCGTCCCAATTGCCGATGCTGCACCCAGCACAAGCGGCGTCAGCCCAGGAAGTGCGTTCTTTGCGCCGTTGACCATGCGCGTGAATAGCGGGAGGACTTCCGGCTGCAACGCCGTCTGCCACGTCCTGAAGGCGGACGTAAGACCGTTGGATCCCGCTATCGCGTTGAACAGCTGCCGCCCTGACGGCGTGAGCTTGTCGAGTGCCTCGCGGTACTTGTCCGCGGCTGTCTTGGCGGTAGCGGTGGACTTCGACGAGGACAGTTGCGCTGACGCAAGCCCCCGTTGAGCGTTGGCTACGGACTCCGCCGCTGACACCTGAGCTTCACTCGCCTGCCTGACGGCATCGGCTACGCGCTGCTGGGCGTCGGCAACTCCTCGCGCCCCGTCCGTGGCTGCCTTGTCGGCCGCCTGACGGGCTTTCGCGACTGCGTCAACGTTATCCTTGACGGTGCGCTGGGCGTCGGTGAGTCGGGCCTGTGCAGCCGTGACAGCGTCAGAGCCTTCGACGCCGGCTTTTTGCTGGGCGTCAGCCGACTTCTTCAGCTCATCGTTCGACTTCTTCTGCTCTTTGGCACCCTGGACAGCTCGGTCATAGGCGAGTTGGGCGACGTCGATGTCAAGCTGCGTGCCCTTGCCGTTGCGGGCTCGACTGATCGTGTCGTTCAGCGACTGCTGGGCCGTCTGGATACGTAGTGTGGCCTCCCGCTCGTCCAGCATCCCGTCTAGCAACTGGTCGTTCAGGTCGCGCAGTTGCTGAGCTGCCGTCCGACGGGCCTGTGTCAGATCGTCTTCGGCGGTTCGGGCGCTTCGCTGAGCGTCGGTGAGCTGCCTCTCTGCCCGCTCCACGGCTTCCGCGGCGTTGCGCCTTGCGTCGGCCGCGGACTGAACTGCCGTGGCTACAGCGCGTTCGGCGGTCTCAACCTGCCGGTTGGCGTTGACGATGGCGTTCGCTGCTGACCGGTGGGCCGACGCAAGAGACGCTTGAGCGCCTGCCATGGACAGTGCCTTCCGAGCAGCTGCCGTGTTGCTGGCTGCCCCGTTGTCCGTGGCGTTGGCTGCCTCGTTCTCAGCTGCCGTCTGCGCCTGGAGCGCCTCGGAGATGCCCTTTACCGCGGGGATCGCGACGAGTGCCAGTGCTCCGACGCCGGCACCAGCGGCGGTTGCCATGGCGGCTACTCCGCCCAAGCCGGCCGTCAGGATCGGACCCAGCGGGATGGCCGTTAGAGCCGCGATCTGGATACCGAGGCCCAGGAGGGCCGACATCGCACCAGAGGTGTTGATGTCGACACGAACGTCTACGTCCTTGCCGTCAACGGCTGCGATCTCTGCACGAATCGCTGCCAGTGCCGCGCGGGCGGTCGCAGTGTCGGCTCTTACGTCGACGTCTGCGTGTTGCGCGCCCAGACGCTTCAGCTCAGCGTCGATTTTGATGATCTCGCGTTCGGCGTCAGCGGTCGAGACGTCGACGCCGATCGTCTTGTTGCGCAGCGTCTCCATGCGGGCGCGAACACGGTTCAACTCCGCATCGACGCCAGTACTGGAGGCCCTGATATCAAGCTTTGGGAGCGCCTTGAAGGCGGCCTCAAGGTGTCGCCGGAGGCTGCGCGCGAACGCGCCGCCCGTCTCGTCGCCTTGTCGCGTTGCGGCTGTCTGCGCCGCCCTTCCGCCGCGTGTGACGGCAGCCGGGAGACTGATCACGATGTTGCGTGATATAGCGTCCCCGATGGCGTCGCCGGCCTGCTGCCCCACACGGTTCGCGGCAGGGATAACGGCTGCTGCTAGCCGGCGGTGGAAATCCTGGGTCGATGGGACGACGTCGACGGCAGCTGTGCCGACGACGTTAGCGCCTGCCATGCTCGCCGCCCGTCAGGTCCAGGGGCTCGGAGCGCGCATCCAACATCGTGGACAGCACGTCAAGCATGTGCGCGCGGTGCTCGATGGCAGGCGAGTAGTCAGCCTTCGCCACCTTCAGTGCCGATTCGGTGAACTGCGCGCAGGCAAGCGAGCAGAAGTCCAGGAAGCCGAATCCGCCGGCGTCGTCGAAGGCGAGCATGCGGGAGAACCGGCACGAGGGGCGGAGACAGTTCGAGGGGCTAGGTGTTCTGTCCACGGAGGTTGGTGACGGATCCCACGGCTGGGTGATCTTGAACAAGTGAGGGCCTTCCGGGTTCGGTGTGGATTGCGACAT
>NZ_JBIVTZ010000049.1:0-1865 GCF_044756945.1 Streptomyces sp. NPDC091387
TCAGAGGGCAGAATGAGAGTGGATAGGAGTTTTGTCGTCACCTGAACGTGTGGCGCAGCGGCATCCCGGCCGGTCGGCGGCCATGGGCATGTTGGGCTGGGCACCGTGAGCGAGCGCAAGCCCTACAAGACCGACGTGAGTGACGAGCAGTGGGCGCTGGTGGAGCCTGTGATCGCCGCGTGGAAGGCCGCGCATCCCTCAGCCAGTGGCCATCAGGGCCGGTACGAGATGCGGGAGATCGTCAACGCGCTGCTCTACCAGGGCCGCACCGGCTGCCAGTGGGAGCTGCTCCCGCACGACTTTCCGCCGCCCGGCGCGGTGAAGTACTACTTCTACACCTGGCGTAACGACGGCATCGACCAGACCATTCACGACCTGCTGCGCTGGCAGGTGCGGGAAATGGCGCGTCGGAAGGCGGACCCGAGCCTGGTGGTGCTCGACACCCAGAGCGTGCACGCGGCGGCCGGAGTGCCCGCTGAGTCGACGGGGCGCGATCCGGCAAAAAAAGTACCGGGCCGCAAGCGCGGCCTGGCCGTTGACGTTCTGGGTCTGGTGATCGCGGTAGTCGTGGCGGCCGCGTCTGCGCACGAGAACGCCGTCGGCATCGCGCTGCTGGACAAGGTCGCCGCCGACACCGACACCGTGCAGAAGGCCCTGGTCGACCAGGGCTTCAAGAACGCCGTCGTCGCGCACGGTCAGAAGGTGGGCATCGAGGTGGAAGTCGTGGAACGCAATCCCGCGCAGACCGGGTTCGTTCCCCAGGCCAAGCGGTGGGTCGTGGAACGCGCCTATGGGATCTTGATGCTGCACCGCAGGCTGGTGCGCGACTACGAGCACCTGCCCAGCAGTTCGGAGTCGCGGGTCTACTGGGCGATGACCGCGGTGATACTGCGCCGGCTGACCGGAGCAACCACGCCGGCCTGGCGCACCGCATGACGGGCGGGGAACTGACCCTCGGCGCGGTACTGGCGCGGCTGGAGGAACGGGAACGGGAGATCAGCGCGCAGGCCGAGACGATGCGGGAACAGATCACGCAGCTGACGGCCCAGCTCGACGAACTCCGCCGGGCCGCCGACGAAGTCCGGATCACCCGTAAGACACTGCTGGAGCTGCCCGACCCCGAGCCGCCTGCGCCGCCTGCACCGAAACTGCCGGACCATCCGGCCTACCAGCAGATCATGGCGGTGTTCACCGCGGCCGACCATCCGCTGCGTGCGCGGCACGTGTGCGAGGCGATGGACGTGGCGGTCGCGCCCAACAACATCAACAACGTCCGCCTCAAGCTCAAGCGGCTGACCGACCGCGGAATCCTGGCCGAAACCGAGCCAGGACTGTTCACCAGGCCACGACCGCCCGGAATTCAGCCCTGACGAGCGCCCCTACTCGAGGTCCACGGCCGAGTCGACCGACGCCTCACGGCCCATCGCCTCGGACGGCGCGGTCTTGATGCTGCCCGGAGTCCAGCCGAGGACTTCCTCGAAGCTTCGGGCAACAGTCGGGGTGGGCAGGTCCCCAAGGTCGCGTTCGAAGGTCCTGATGGTCGCTTCACTCAGCCAGGTGCGGCGCGCGAGTTCACGCTCCGAGATGCCTTCGGCCTCACGGAACTCGATGAGGGCTCTCGCCAGCCGTGTCGAATCCTCTCTACTCATGACCGCAGTATGTCGCAGAGCCAGGGCGCCGGGATGGCCCTCTGGCTCGGTCCCATGCCAGGGGGCACCAGGCCGCGGCAACACGCCCGCCAGGCCGAATCCCAGTCGATTTGTTCGTCCTCGCCGTGCAACCGGCGCTCGTTAACAGCCCTGGTCTGCACGCCAATCCCGTAGCAGAGTCAGATGCAAGGCAAAAACTCGCATACCGCCCTCTCA
>NZ_JBIVTZ010000050.1:0-1677 GCF_044756945.1 Streptomyces sp. NPDC091387
CCTCGGGCTTTCACGAGGTGGGTTGTCCGACGCTTGATCAAATAAGCGGAGAGTGCTCCTGACCTGCAACGATGGGACTTGTCTAGGGTCCAGTCAGCCGCAGGAAAGAAGCACTCTCCAGGTGAGTAAGCGTATCGGGTTCTACCCGCGTGTCCGCGTCGAGGGCGGTGGCAGCGGGACGGTCTCGCAGGCGGGGGCGGTGTTGCTGGTCGAGGCGGTCCGCAAGGTGGGCCTGGACACCGCGATATCGACGGCATTGGCTCCGTGGCAGAAGTCTCGGACGGTGCACGACCCCGGCAAGGTCCTGCTGGATGTCGCACTCGCGACGGCCCTGGGCGGGGACTGCCTGGCCGATGTCGCCATGCTGCGGGCCGAGCCCGAAATGTTCGGCCCGGTTGCGTCCGACCCGACTGTCTCCCGACTGATCGACACCCTTGCGGCAGCCGGACCGAAGGCCCTCACCGCGATCCGGTCGGCACGGGCCGAAACACGCGCGCGAGTCTGGGAGTTGGCCGGGGCGAACAGTCCGGCCGCCGACGGGCAGGTGATCGTGGACATCGACGGCGTGCTGGTGCTTGCACACTCCGAGAAACAGGACGCCACCGCGACCTGGAAGAAGACCTACGGCCACCACCCGCTCGTCGCGTTCGTCGACCACGGCCAGGACGGTTCCGGAGAGCCGGTCGCCGCGCTGCTGCGGCCCGGCAACGCCGGCTCGAACACCGCGAGCGATCACATCGAAACAGCGCAACTCGCCCTCGCCCAACTCCCCAAGCACCTGCGGCGGGGCCGGAAGACGCTGATCCGCACCGACTCCGCCGGCGGCACCCACGCCTTCCTCGACTGGCTCTCCAAACCGGGCCGGTGGCTGTCGTATTCCGTCGGCATGACCATCACCGACGCCATTCACCAGGCAGTGCTGAAGATCCCGAAGAAGGCGTGGACACCGGCCTACGACTCCGGCGGCACCGAGCGGCCCGGCGCCTGGGTCGCGGAGATCACCGACATGCCCGACCTGAGCACGTGGCCCAAGGGCATGCGGCTGATCGTCCGCAAGGAACGGCCCCACCCCGGCGCCCAGTTGCGCTTCACCGACCTCGACGGACTGCGGCTCACCTGCTTCGCGACCAACACAAAGCGCGGCCAGCTCGCCGACCTCGAACTACGTCACCGACGGCGGGCCCGCTGCGAGGACCGCATACGAAACGCCCGCGACACCGGCCTGCGCAATCTGCCCCTGCACGACACCGCCCAGAACCGGATCTGGCTGGAGATCGTCTCCCTCGCACTCGACCTCCTCGCCTGGATGCCGATGCTCGCCATGACCGCAGAAACCCGCCGCTGGGAGCCCAAACGGCTTCGACTGCGGCTGTTCTCCGCCGCCGCTCAACGGGTCACCACCGGCCGACGCCGCTGGCTCCGCTTCACCGCCCGATGGCCCTGGACCCATGTGATCACCCGCGCGATCGAGCGACTCACAGCCCTGCCGAACCCCGGCTGACCAGCAACTCCGACCGTCCCGACGAGCCACAGCAACATCCCGGAACCGTGGAACCCCGGCGCCCACCCGACACGACAGCCGGGCCGCCAACCTGCCCCAGCCCACACAATTCCGCCCCTCGCAAGCACAGAACCCCCGTCAGCAAACCGACGAGGACTCATGAACGATCGAGGCTA
>NZ_JBIVTZ010000051.1:0-1558 GCF_044756945.1 Streptomyces sp. NPDC091387
GGTGACCTCGTCGGTCAGCTGGGGCACGACGTTGAAGAGGTCACCCACGACGCCGTAGTCGACGAGGTCGAAGATCGGGGCCTCCGCGTCCTTGTTGATCGCGACGATCGTCTTCGACGTCTGCATGCCCGCCCGGTGCTGGATCGCACCCGAGATACCCGACGCGATGTACAGCTGCGGCGAGACCGACTTACCCGTCTGCCCGACCTGGTTGGTGTGCGGGTACCAGCCCGCGTCGACCGCCGCACGCGAGGCACCGACCGCCGCACCCAGCGAGTCCGCGAGCGCCTCGATGACCGCGAAGTTCTCCGCACCATTGACACCCCGGCCACCCGAGACCACGATCGCGGCCTCGGTCAGCTCCGGACGCCCCGTCGACTCACGCGGGGTCCGGGAGACGACCTTCGTCCCCGTGGCCTGCTCCGAGAAGGAGACCGCGAGGGCCTCTACGACGCCGGCCGCCGGAGCCGGCTCGACCGGGGCCGAGTTCGGCTTGACCGTGACGACCGGGACACCCTTGGAGACACGGGACTTGGTGGTGTACGAGGCGGCGAACGCGGACTGCGTGGCAACCGGGCCCCGGTCACCGGCCTCCAGGTCGACGGCGTCGGTGATGATGCCCGAGCCGATACGGACCGCGAGGCGGGCCGCGATCTCCTTGGCCTCCGCGGAGGACGGCAGCAGCACAGCGGCCGGCGACACCGCGTCGAAGGCGGCCTGGAGCGCGTCGACCTTCGGCACGACGAGGTAGTCGGCGAACTCGGAGGCATCCGCGGTCAGCACCTTGACCGCGCCGTGCTCGGCGAGCGTGGCGGCAGTGTCCGCGGCACCGTTGCCCAGAGCGACGGCGACGGGCTCACCGATGCGGCGGGCGAGCGTCAGCAGCTCCAGCGTGGGCTTGCGGACGGCACCGTCCACGTGATCGACATAGACGAGAACTTCAGTCATGGGTCTTCAATCTCCTGCGTGTGCGAGGTAGCGGGGGAAGTGAGGGGACAGCAGCGGCTCAGATGAACTTCTGGCCGGCCAGGAACTCCGCCAGCGCCTTGCCGCCCTCGCCCTCGTCCTTGACGATCGTGCCCGCGGTCCGGGCCGGACGCGCAGCCGCGGAGTCGACCGCGGTCCAGGAACCGCCCAGACCCACCTCGTCCGCCCCGATCCCCAGATCATCCAGATCCAGCGACTCGACCGGCTTCTTCTTCGCCGCCATGATCCCCTTGAACGACGGATACCGCGCCTCGCCCGACTGGTCGGTCACCGACACCACCGCCGGCAACGACGCCTCCAACCGCTCAGAGGCCGTGTCACCGTCCCGACGGCCCCGCACAACCCCGCCCTCCACCGAAACCTCGGACAGCAGCGTCACCTGCGGCACCCCCAGCCGCTCCGCGAGCAGCGCCGGAACCACACCCATCGTGCCGTCCGTCGACGCCATCCCCGAGATCACCAGGTCGAACCCCGTCTTCTCGACCGCCTTCGCCAGCACCAACGACGTACCGATCGCATCCGTGCCGTGCAGATCGTCGTCCTCGACGTGAACAGCCTTGTCCGCACCCAT
>NZ_JBIVTZ010000052.1:0-1557 GCF_044756945.1 Streptomyces sp. NPDC091387
ACCACCACCGAACACCTCATCACCACCATCTGGACACACATCCTCGGCATCACCACCATCGGCATCCACGACAACTTCTTCGCACTCGGCGGACACTCACTGCTCGCGACGCAGGTGACGTCCCGGATCCGGCAGCAGCTCGGCATCGACGTGCCGGTCCGCACCCTCTTCACTTCACCCACCCCGGCGACTCTGGCTGCCGCCATGCGTGAGCTGGCGACGGCCGACGAGGCGCCGCTCGTACCGGTCGACCGTACGGACGGTTCGCTGCCGCTGTCCTTCGCCCAGCAGCGTCTCTGGTTCCTCGATCAGCTGACGCCTGGAAGTGCCGAGTACCTGGTGCCCTTCGGCCTGCGCATCCGCGGCGAGCTCAACGCCAGCGCCTTGGGCACCGCGTTCACCGCTCTGGTGGCCCGGCACGAAATCCTGCGGACCCGCTTCGTCACCGACGACTCCGGCCGCCCGTCGCAGATCGTGGAGGCGCCGTGGTCGGTCACCCCGGTGGTGCACGACGTTCGGGCCGTCGCCACACCTGCGGACAGGGAGCGGACCGCGCAGGACATCATGGGAGCGGAAGCGCGACGCCCGTTCGAGCTGGATGGCGGACGGCTGCTGCGCGTGGACCTGGTCCGTGTCGCGGAGGACGACCAGTACCTCTTGATCACGCTGCATCACATCGTGTCTGACGGCTGGTCCTCCGGCATTCTGGCGCGGGAGCTGCGTGAGCTGTACGCCGCGGCGCTGGCCGAGCGCGAGGTGTCGCTGCCGGAACTTCCGGTGCAGTACGCGGACTTCGCTGTCTGGCAGCGTGACCGGCTCACCGGCGAATTCCTGGACGAGCAGCTGACGTACTGGCGGGAGCGGCTGGCCGGCGTGCCGGTGCTGGAACTGCCCACGGACCACGTACGGCCTCCCGAGCGCGAGGGCGCCGCAGGGAACACCGTGTACTTCTCGCTGCCGGCCGAGGTGGCGGAGCAGCTGCGATCGACGGCGGGACGGCAGGGCGCGAGCCTGTTCATGACGCTGCTGTCGCTGTTCCAGGTCGTGCTGGCCCGTTACGGCCGCCAGGACGACATCGCGGTGGGCACCCCGATCGCGGGCCGCAACCGCGCGGAGACCGAAGACCTGATCGGCTTCTTCGTCAATACGCTGGTGATGCGGACCGACCTGTCCGGCGACCCCACGTTCGCCGAGCTGATCAACCGGGTCAAGGACACGGCACTGGGCGCCTACGACCACCAGGACCTGCCGTTCGAACGGCTCGTCGACGAGCTGGCCCCGAACCGCGATTTGTCGCGCAACCCGCTGTTCCAGACCCTGTTCGTGTTCCAGAACACTCCGGACGGGGACGCGTGGAGCCTGCCGGGACTCGACGTCGAGCAGGTCGGGGTGGGCGGCCAGGACGCGAAGTTCGACCTTCAGCTGACGGCGGCGGAGTCGGGCGGTGAGGTACTGGCGGCGCTGGAGTATCGGACGGATCTGTTCGATCGGGCGCGGATCGAGCGGATGGCCGGCCATCTCGCCACCCTCGCCGCTTCCGTGGCAGCCACTCCTGAC
>NZ_JBIVTZ010000053.1:0-1475 GCF_044756945.1 Streptomyces sp. NPDC091387
GGGAGTGTCATGAATCAGGTGTGGATCTCCCCGAAGGAGTGAGCCTGATGAGTACGACGACTGGTCACCTGATCGAGACCGTGGACGGTGTGTCGCTTGCCGAGGCCGGCGATGGCGTCGAGGGTGCCGACGTGAAGTCGATGCCGGTATCGCAGAACGGTCTGTCCAGCGAGCTGCTGGAGGAGCTGGCCGCGCTCGCGGCCGAGAAGGTCCGCGGAGAGGGGCTGCGGCTGATGGGCGAGGGCGGGGTGCTGCCCGAGCTCGCCCAGCACCTGATGCAGTCCGCGCTGGAAGCAGAAATGGACCAGCACCTGGCCGAAGGGGCCGGCCGGGGCGGCGGCCGCGGCTCACGCTCGGGCGGCAACACCCGCAACGGCTACCGGAGCAAGAAGGTGATGACGGAGGTCGGTGCCGTCACGGTGCAGGTGCCCCGGGACAGGCTGGGCACCTTCCAGCCCCGTCTGCTGCCCAAATACGCCCGCCGCACAGGTGCGTTGGACGATCTGGTGATCTCGCTGACGGCGAAGGGCCTGACCTCCGGCGAGATCGTCTCCCATCTCGCCCAGACGTACGGGATGACGACGACGAAGGAGACCATCTCCACGATCACCGACAAGGCCCTGGAATCGATGGCGGAATGGCGCACCCGCCCGCTCGACGCGGTCTACCCGGTCGTCTTCATCGACGCCGTGCACGTCAAGATCCGCGACGGCCATGTCGCCAACCGGCCGGTCTACGTGGCCATCGCGGTCACCGCCGACGGCTACCGCGAAATCCTCGGCCTGTGGGCCGGCGACGGCGGTGAGGGCGCCAAGTACTGGCAGACAGTGCTGACCGAGATCAAGAACAGAGGCGTCCGTGACGTGCTGATGCTGGTCTGCGACGGGCTGTCCGCCCTGCCCGACGCGGTGAACGCCGTCTGGCCCCGGACCGTGGTCCAGACCTGCGTGGTTCACCTCCTGCGCGCGAGCCTGCGGTATGCCTCGCGCCGCGACTGGGCCGACGTCGCCCGCGACCTCAAGCCCGTCTACACCGCCGTCAACGAGGACGAAGCCCGGACACGGCTGACGGACTTCGACGACAAGTGGGGCAAGCGCTACCCGTCGATCGCCGGGACCTGGGAGCGGGCCTGGAGCGAGTTCGTTCCCTTCCTCGGTCTCCCCGACGCGATCCGCCAGGTCGTCTACACCACCAACGCGATCGAGTCCCTCAACGCCCGCTACCGGCGGGCGGCCCAGGCGTGCGGACACTTCCCCAACGAGCAAGCCGCGCTCAAACGCCTCTACCTCGCCACCCTCGCCCTCGACCCCACCGGGCGAGGCCGCCAGCGCTGGAACAACCGCTGGAAAAGCGCCTTGAACGAGTTCGACGTCCTCTTCGACGGCCGCCTTACCGCCGGACGAGTGTAGGCCGACCAGCCCACCGAAAAACCTGTAGGCCAAACAGACGAACCACACCTGATTCCTGATAGACCC
>NZ_JBIVTZ010000054.1:0-1467 GCF_044756945.1 Streptomyces sp. NPDC091387
AAGAAAGACCAGGCCAGGCGAGGCACGCGACGGGTTCCCGAGAAGATCATCACCCTTGCGCCCGCGATACTTCAGTAGCTCAAGCAACGGCATTGCGACAACGGGATCAAGTGGCGGGCCATGCCGGCCGACTTCCCGCCGTGGGACCGGGTCTATGCGTTCTTCCGCCGCTGGCGCGACCACGCGCTGGTCAGAGAGTTCCACGACCGGCTGCGCGGCCGGGTCCGCGAGGAGTCGGGGCGAGATGCGGAACCGACGGCCGGCGTGATCGACTCGCAGTCCGTCAAGGCGGACGCCGTCGTCGGCGCCGACAGCCGCGGCTTCGACGGCGGCAAGCTGATCAACGGCCGCAAACGGCACGTGGTGGTCGACACCCTCGGCCTGCTGCTGGGCGTGATGGTCACCGCGGCGGACATCGGCGACCGCGCTGCCGCGAAGGTGCTGCTTGAGCGGGTGACCGACGCTCACCACCGGCTGGAACTCGTCTGGGCCGACGGCGGCTACACCGGCAGCCTCGTCAAGCACTGCCTGGCCGCGCTCGCGCTGGTCCTGGCGATCGTCAAGCGGAGCGAGGCCATGCGCGGCTTCGTGGTGCTGCCCAAGCGGTGGATCGTCGAGCGGCTCTTCGCCCACCTGATGCGAAGCCGCCGTCTGGTGCGTGACTTCGAACGATCCACCAGCAGCGCCGAGGCGATGATCTACTGGTCGATGACCATGATCATGCCCCGCCGCCTGGCCCGCTCACGCTCCGCGCGAGGGTGAACCGGCCCGGTGCCGGCTCGGCCAGCCAGCCCCGCGCGACCAGGCGTTTCGCCTTCGACCGCAGCCCCTCCACCTTGGCAGGCACCACGTCCAGGCCGAACGCAGTGGCCATCTCCTGACAGGTCAGCGGCCCTTGACCGAGACGGCCCCGATCCTCGATCGCGGCCAGGATGCGCTGGTAGTCCACCGACAGTGCCGTCCCGGCCAGCCCCTCGCGCCACATCGGAACCTGCGACCTCGCCTTCACCACCAGAGGTGCAGACGCCTCCACCTCGGCTCCAGTCACAACACCCTCTGGCACCTCGGTGACCACGCCGGCTGAGTCACCGCCTGGCGCGGACAGCACCGCACCGACACGCTCGCGGGCGATCGTCCACTCCGACCACTCCTGCTCGGCCACCGCGACCTCGGCCTGGATGCGGTCCGCTTCCTCACGCAGCCCGTCCACACGACGACGAGCGGCAAGCTCGTGCTGTTCCAGCAGTCCGACAACCGACGGCATCCACGGCCTCCACGAGAGCGACGAAACGACACCCCATCACTCCCACACCGACGCCGCCCCTACCCCTGACCAGCGAAAACACAGTCGTCAGACTCGGAAAGACAACAGCGTCTGATATCTGAGGGTGTGTTGTGCTGGGTGGGCGATGGTGCTGCTGTGGTGGGGTGGCAGGGGCGTCAGTGGGGTTTGTTTCGTGGTCGGCT
>NZ_JBIVTZ010000055.1:0-1452 GCF_044756945.1 Streptomyces sp. NPDC091387
CAATGCCGTTGCTTGAGCTACTGAAGTATCGCGGGCGCAAGGGTGATGATCTTCTCGGGAACCCGTCGCGTGCCTCGCCTGGCCTGGTCTTTCTTGCGCACGATGTACTGCGACACCGGACGGCGGGTGTACCGGTCCGCCTCGCGTAGCCGCCGGAGGCCGTTGTCGAGCTTACGCACGACTTTCGTGGCCATCCGCTTCATGAACTGCCGCAGATGGCGGGTCGACCGGCCCGCCTGGAGGACGACGCTGCGTCGTGTGTGCTTGAGGACCTTGACGAACGAGATCCGGTCGGGGTCCAGACCCTCGCCGTCTGCCAGCCGCAGGACGATCCGATTCAGGCAGTGATGGAGGGTCAGGTGTGCCCAGATCTCCTGCCGCACCAGTTCCGGAGACACCGACCGCAGCACCTCGGCCTTTCCCCGCTGAAAGGTCTTCAGCTGCCGGAAAGCGGACTCAACCTCCCAGCGCTCGTGATACAGAGCTGCAAGCTCCTCGGCGGGCCAGGCCCCGGGATCGAGCAGGTCAGTCAGCAGCCTGACGGTCTCGCCGCTGTCGACCTGGTAGTCGATCACCCTCACTGTCACCCCGCCCGGATGGGAGCGCCGCTGCCCAGCGAGATTCATCCGGGTCAGATAGGTCCCGTCAGGCAAGACCTCCGCGGGCTTCGCGGCGACGAAGGTGCGGGCTCTGATCAGCAAGTGTGCTCCGGCCTGCGTGTATGCCTTCCACAGCGCGACACCGGGGAAGGCACGGTCCATGATCACCAGCATGCCGGCGGCACTGTCGGCCATCTCTGTCGCCAGCGCGGGCTCGCCACCACCACTCCTGAAGCTGCCTATTCGCGCGTCGATCGTGGCGTGCGTACTGGTCTCGGTCAGCGTCACCACTCTGGCCTGCGGGAACCCGATGGGACGCCCGGCACTGTCCACCTGCCCGCCAAAAACGGCACGTGTCGTATCGTTCTCCGGCACGTCCAGCAAGAACCCGTCGACTGCGGCGACTCTCATCCCGCGCCAGAACGCCGCCTCGAGTGTGGGCGGAGCGATCGCCCCCGCGACACGGCGGAACACTCCTTCCAGCGGCGCGGCCCCAAGCTGCTTCCGGGCCCTGGTGAATGACGACTTGTTCGGGACCGACTGGTCCATCTCGCCCAGGGCCCCGACGAGGTTCTCCGCAACATCGTCGTAGGAGTCCTGCTGGAACAGCGCCAGAGCAATCACGAAGTAGACCATGAACCGACTCGATAGGGGACGGGGCTTGGCATCCCGCCGACCGCACGCGGCCAGCACCTCGTCCACCAGCTCAGGAACAATCCACTCGGTGACCAACCCGAGCCGGACATCATCAGATAACCCGATCCACGGATGCATGCCCGGTCAACGAACCAGCACCCCGGCAGTCACCGTGCCCGGGAGAGGAACTACTTGCACCCCTCAAGCAACGGCATTG
>NZ_JBIVTZ010000056.1:0-1209 GCF_044756945.1 Streptomyces sp. NPDC091387
CGCCGTCGGCGGCTACTGGCCCGGCGACCCCGACAACAACACCACCTTCCCCCAGCAACTCGTCGTCGACCACGTACGCGTCACCACCAGCGACAGCCAGCCCCCGGCCTGAGCACGCGTGGTCCCGCCGGGCCGGCCGGCCCGGCGGGACCACGCGGCCCGGCGAGAGGGACACGGACGGACGGGCCGCGTCCCGGACCGTCCATGAGCCCTACGGCCCCCGGTACGTCTCCAGCAGCCGCCGTTAAAGCTAGACATTACGAGGGCGGGCGCGTCGGATCAAGGAGATCGGACCGGGCTGCCGGTCGGGCCCCGGTGGCGGAGGCCATGCGTCGACAGCCTGCGTCAGGAAGGCGCGGAGGCGCCCTCCTGCGTGCGGGGCTCCGGACCGCCAGGTCGTCCGGAACTCCGAGTGAAGAGCCCGATACTCGCGCAGAGAGCACCGCGTCACCGAGGATGCTCAGCACCCTCGGCGACCGTTTCCCTCTGCTCGCGCGGAAGCATCCGCGTCCGGTGACGAGCCTGGCCAGGGCGGCCAGAGTGCCGCAACGTGAACGACGTCCTCATGTCCGGCTGCGACGGGCTCAAGGGCCTGCCCGACGCCGTCGGACCGTCTGGCCGCAGACGACCGTGCGGACCCTCGTGGTTGAACCACTGCGGAACTCCTCCCATTGTTCAGCCCGCCAGGACTGGGACAGGATCGCCGAACTCCTCAGGCCCGTCTACACCGAGGACCCGCACTCGAACGGTTCGCTGAGTTCGCGGACCAGTGGGGCAAGAAGTACCCGGCGATCGTCCGGCCCTGGGAGAACGCCCCGGAGGAGTTCACCCCGTTCCTCCGGTTCGACACCGAGATCATGTCGCTCAACCCGACCGGCAAGGGCCGGGCCCGCTGGACCATGCGCTGGAAAACCGCCATGAACGCCTTCGACATCCCCTTCGACGGCTGGCTCTCCGCACACGTCATTACCCCTCAACAACCCTATTTACAAAGCTCATTTGACCGACCCGGCAACACAGAAAGCCGGTGAGTCGGGGGCTGCAGCGGCCCATGGCGACGCAGGCCGAGGTCATGGGGGCTCGTGGATCACCTCTCCTCGAGACGGTTCGGCCGGGGGAGTGTCATGAATCAGGTGTGGATCTCCCCGAAGGAGTGAGCCTGATGAGTACGACGACTGGTCACCTGATCGAGACCGTGGACGGTGTGTC